>CACNLH010000005.1 GCA_902621205.1 uncultured Alphaproteobacteria bacterium
TAAATTAAAAAAGCAAGAAAATAAACTTAAGCTAAATATATCAGATACTTTAGTTCTAATATTTGGTAATTACTCTGATTTATATATTAATCATTTAAATTTTATCAATTCTAATTTTTATAAATTTTCAGACCTTACAGAATTATTTAATTTTCTAAAAATAATTATTAGATTAAATAAATATAATCATATTTTATTTTCTCCTGGAGGTGAGTCTTTTGATTTCTATGAGGACTATAAAGATCGAGGTAATCATTTTAATTATTTAATTAAACATGTAATAAATTGAAAAATATTTTATTTAGAGACGACCAAAGTTTATTAGGCTCAAGTTGGTATATTTTATCAAAAAAACTTTTTATTATACCATTTATATTATCTTTTATTGGTATTCTTGCTATTTATTCTTTAATTGGTACTGAGTACTCAATTTTATTAATATTTAAACATATAATCTTTTTATTTATTTCAATAGTTGTCTTAGTATTTTTTTCATTAATTTCAAAAAATAATTTAAGAAAAATCTTAAATAGCATGTGTATTTTATTTTTTTTACTTTTATTTTTAGTTCCAATCATTGGATATGAAATTAAAGGTGCAACAAGATGGATAAGTTTTAATTATTTTTCAATACAACCCTCTGAATTATTAAAAGGCCCATTGGTATGTATGTTTTCATGGTTTTGTTATTTATATATCAAAACTAACAAGTTATCTTATTTAATTTTCAATGTTATAATTGTAATTATAATTATTACATTACTACTTCTTCAGCCAGATATTGGTACATTATTAATCTATATAGCAATTTTTTCACTAATACTTATTTTGTATTTTAGAGATATCAAACTCTTTATATTATTGGGTTTTTTATGTTTATTTTTTTTATTGTTAGCTTATTTATCTTTTGATCATGTCGCTTATAGAATTGATAATTTTTTAGATTGTAATAATTCTCAAGTGTCAAAAAGTTTATCTGCTATAAAAACTGGTGGAGTATTTGGTGTGGGTCTAGGTGAGGGCCAATTAAAGTATTCAATACCTGAGTCTCATAACGACTTTATATTTGCAATTTTAGTTGAGGAATTTGGTATATTTTTCGGTTTATTTGTTTCTTTTTTGTATCCAATTTTTTTTGTACTTGTTAGAAAATCAATTTATAATCCTTCAAATCTATTTATTTTAAATACAATTTTCAGTCTATGTTTCTTAATGTGCCTACAGGCTTTTATAAATATTGGCTCATCAATATGTCTTATACCTCCTACTGGCATGACATTGCCCTTCATTAGCTATGGAGGATCATCTATGCTTTCTTATGGTGTAATATTTGGTACAGTCATCAACTTTAGTAAAAATGAAGAGAGTACTACAAATAATTCATAGTGAAGTAGCAGATGTAAGTGTAATTTCAAAATTTTTTCAAAAAAATCATCAATCCTCTACAATTTATTATAAAAATCTTCATTTTTTAAAAAAAAATGATATCGATCAATTTGATTTATTTATATTTCATGGAGGAAAACAGAGCGCAAATAGTAAATCAAAGGCTATTTTGTATGAATATAAATTTCTTAATTACATAATTAAAAAAAACAAACCTATTGTAGGTATATGTTTGGGAGCTCAATTAATTGCAAAAATTTATGGATCAAAAATATCTAAATCAAAAGACAAATTATTTGAGTGTGGTTACAAGAAAAATTTAAAAAAAAATAACAAATTTTTCAAAAAAAATCTTACTTTTTTACAATTCCATACAGAGGGTATTTCTTATAATAGAAATATGGAACTATTAGCAAAAGGCATTTTGTATGAAGTTGACTCTTTTAAGATTAAAAACAAAGATATTTATGGTTTTCAATTTCACCCTGAGGTTACTTCTAATACAATTAAAAGATGGCATGAAATAGTCAAAATAAAATATCCCTATATAGATAAATTAAATAAAATAATGAAGGATTTTAAAAAATATCAATACAAAAATTATGATTGGTTTCAAAGTTTTTTATTGAAGCTTTTATAATGATAAATATAATTTTCTCTGAAGAGTTTAAAAATCACTATACTGGTAACCATCCCGAGTCCATTAAAAGAATAGAAGTTGTTAATAATTTAATTAAAGAAGAGTATTCTAACCATAATCTTATTGAACCATCTATAGCTGATAAAAAATTAATTTCTTTAGTGCATGACATAGAGTATGTAAATTATATATTTGACTCTATTCCTACTTCTGGTTTTAATTATTTTGATCCTGACACCGTCGCCAGTCCAAATAGTTTAAAGAGTTATCTTTTAGCCGTTGGTGGGAGTGTAGATGCTGTAAAAAAAATCATAGAAAAAAATAATAAAAAAAATGTTTATTTTTGTGCACATAGACCTCCTGGACATCATGCGGAAAAAAATAAAGCAATGGGTTTTGGTGTTTTTAATAACGTAGCTATTTCAGCAGAATATGCATATAGATCAGGCAAATTTAAAAAAATTTTAATAGTAGACTTTGATGTGCATCATGGAAATGGAACTCAACATATTTTTGAAAACCACAAAAATATATACTATGTATCATCTCATCAGTACCCATTTTACCCAGGTACAGGTTCTGAGAAAGAGAGAGGAAATGGCAATATAATTAATTGCCCTTTAACAGCTGGTTGTGACTCTAAAACATTCAGATCATTATTTGAAAATAAAATAATTAATAAAATAAATAATAATTTTGATTTAATATATTTTTCAGCAGGTTTTGATGCTCATAAGTTAGACCCTCTCGCATCAATCAATTTAGAAAATGAAGATTTTTATTGGGTGACAAAAATTGTATTGGAAAAGTTAGCAAATAATGTTCCAATAATTTCTGTCTTAGAGGGAGGATATGATATGAAAGGCTTATCTAATGGGTTAAATAGCCACCTAAAAGCTTTAATAGAGTACTCTAATGAATAAAAAAATTGAAAAAAATTTTGAAAGTGCTCTTAAAAGGTTAGAGGAAATATCAGATTTATTAGAAAATGATGAAACACCTCTAGAAGAGAGTGTCAAGTTATTTGAGGAGGGCATTGAGTTAAAAGAATACTGTGAAGAAAAATTAAAATCTGCAAAAATTAAAATTGATAAAATTGTAAAAAAAAATAAATCACTTTCATCAACAGAATTTCAGTAATTATAATTTATGTCAGTTTTAAATAGAGTCAAATTACCTAAAGATTTAAAAAAATTATCATTAAGTGAATTACAAAAACTTAATGATGAATTAAGAGATTACACAATTGAAATAGTTTCAAAAACTGGTGGGCACCTAGGTGCCAGTCTTGGTGTTGTAGAACTTACAGTTGCTTTGCATTATGTATTTAATACTCCATCAGATAAAATAATATGGGATGTTGGACATCAAACATACCCTCATAAAATTCTTACTGGTCGAAAAAATAAAATACACTCCCTAAGAAAAAAAAATGGAATATCTGGTTTTACTAAAAGATCAGAGAGTGTATATGACCCTTTTGGTGCAGCGCATAGTTCAACTTCTATATCTGCTGGTCTTGGAATCACTGCTGCTAGGGATATTTTAAATAAGAATTTTGATGTTGTGAGTATTATAGGTGATGGAGCAATTAGTGCAGGGATGGCTTTCGAAGGGTTAAACAACCTAGGACACCTAAATAAAAATTCTCTAATAATTTTGAATGATAATGAGATGTCGATAGCTGAACCTGTTGGTGCTATGAGTAAATATCTTGTAAATTTATTGAGTTCAAAATCATATGAGAGTTTTAGAGATATTATTAAAAACTTTACTAAAAGACTTCCAAGTGAAGTAGGAGAATTTGCTAAAAAAACAGAGGGTTATTTTAAAGGTTATCTTACAGGCAATACTTTATTTGAAGAATTGGGTTTAAATTATTTGGGACCTGTTGATGGACATAATTTAAAGCTATTAGTTCAATTATTTAAGAAATACAAAAAAAAAGAATTACATGGCCCAGTATTTTTACATTTAATTACCCAGAAAGGAAGAGGCTATAAACCTGCTGAGCTATCAAAAGATAAATTTCATGGTGTATCATCATTTGATGTTAAAACAGGTTTACAAAATAAATCTAAGCAAGTTACTTACACTAACGTAGTGAGTGACACTATTTTAAAATTAGCAAAAAAAGATAAAAAAGTTGTGGCAATAACTGCTGCAATGCCTTCTGGAACAGGCTTAGATAAGTTTAAAGAAAAATATCCCTCGAGATTTTATGATGTAGGAATAGCTGAACAGCATGCTGTGACTTTTGCTGGAGGTATGACAACAGAGTCTATTAAACCTTTTGTTGCAATTTATTCAACATTTCTTCAAAGAGCTTATGATCAAGTTGTACATGACATTGCTATACAGTCATTACCTGTTAGATTTTTGATTGATAGATCTGGTTTTGTAGGTGCTGATGGTGCTACGCATGCTGGATCTTTTGATCTAAGCTATCTTTGTTGTCTTCCAAATTTCATTGTTATGGCCCCCTCTAGCGGTGAGGAATTAAAAAATATGATTAATTTAGCATTGTGTATAAATAATAAACCATGTGCTATAAGATATCCAAGAGATCTAGCACGTGAATATAAAGACAACAATAATTTTCAAAAAATTTTAATAGGCAAAGGTAAGGTTATAAAAAATGGAAAAAAAATTGCCTTTCTTAATCTAGGAACGAGGTTAAAAAAAGTGTTAGAGATTAACGAACTGATAAAAAAAAATTATAAATTGGAATGCTCCATAATTGATATGAGATTTGCAAAACCAATTGACGTAAAATTAATAAAAAAACTAGCAAAAAATCATGATATTTTTGTCACTATTGAAGAGAATGCAATTGGAGGGTTTTCAAGTCAGGTAAATGACGTTTTAATAAATAAAATAAGCAATACCCCAAAAATATTAAATTTTTTTATGAAAGATGAATTCATAGATCAATCTGACATTGAAGATCAATATTTTAAATCAGGAATTTCTCCAAAAACGATATATGAAAAGCTAATAAAGTTTTTAAATTGATTTGGATTTATGAATTAATAATAAATCTGCTATGACAAAATTAGTCATAGCTATACCTACTGGTACTGCTCTAATTCCTACACAAGGATCATGACGTCCTTTAGTTTTGATTTTAGTATTTTTAAAATTCTTTGTAACAGTATTTTTTTCATTTAACACTGAGCTTGTAGGTTTCACAACATATCTAAAAATAATATCTTGTCCTGAAGAAATACCACCTAATATTCCACCAGCATGATTAGTATGAAATTTAATTTTTTTATTTTCATAGTTAATTTGATCAGATGCATTAGTGCCATCATAGTTTACTAAATCAAAACCAGTACCAAACTCTATACCTTTCACAGCATTAATGCTCATAATTGCTTTTGATAACTCTGAGTCAAGTTTTTGATATATTGGCTCTCCTATACCTACAGGGCAATTTGAAACTCTAACTTCAATTACAGCACCAAGAGATGAACCTTTTTTTCGATGAGTAAGGATTAGCTCTTCCCATTTTTTAAGGATTGACTTATTCGGTGAGAAAAAAGGATTTTTGTTAATAAAATTATTATTCCAAGTTAAGTTTCCTATCTTCTCATTACCAATTTGTATAACAGCACTTGTAACATTTACTTTATTTTTTGAAATTTTTTTAAGAAGTAATTCTGAAAGAGCACCCGCAGCAACTCTCATGGCAGTTTCCCTGGCACTAGATCTTCCTCCACCCCTATAATCATAATTTTTATATTTCATAAAATAGGTGTAATCAGCATGACCAGGTCGAAATTTATTTTTTATATCTGAATAGTCCTTGCTTCTTTGGTCAGAGTTGTAAATTATCATTGATATTGGAGCACCCGTGCTTTTACCGTTAAAAACTCCAGAGAGTATATTAACTTCATCTTTCTCTTTTCTTTGTGTTGTAAATTTTGATTGACCTGGTTTTCTTAGATCTAGTCTTGTTTGAATATATTCTTTGTTAACAGGTATTCCCGATGGAAAACCATCAACAACACAACCTATAGCATTTCCATGACTTTCTCCCCAAGTTGTAAACTTTAATAAATTTCCAAAAGAATTATGTGACATGAACTAATTATTTTTTACTAAACTCATTTAATAACCCTGCTACACCCTCAGCTTCATCAACTGCTACCATTCCAACTGTATGATAACCGCAATCAACATGGTGAATTTCACCGGTCACACCTGAGGAAAGGCCGCTTAAAAGGTAGGCTCCTGTATTACCAACATCTTCAAGTGTAACATTTCTTTTTAATGGAGAATTTAGCTCATTCCATTTTAAAATAAATCTAAAATCACCAATACCAGAGGCCGCAAGAGTTTTAATTGGGCCTGCAGATATAGCGTTAACCCTTATGTTTTTATCCCCCATATCAACAGCAAGATATTTTACTGAAGCTTCAAGTGCTGATTTTGCGACTCCCATTACATTATAATGTGGCATAACCTGCTCAGCTCCATAGTAAGTTAACGTTAAAATACTCCCACCATTATCCATTAATTCATAGCAATATTTACAAGACTCAGTGAGGGAATAACAAGAAATGTTTAAACTATTTAAGAAATTCTCTTTTGAAGTTTCAACATACTTACCTCTTAGCTCATTTTTATCTGCAAACGCAACAGCGTGAACAAAAAAATCCAACTTTCCCCATTTATCTTTAATTTTTTTAAATACATTTTTTACTGATCCTTCATCACTAACATCACATTGTATTAAGAAATCAGAACCAACAGATTTAGCTAAAGGGTCTATTCTTTTTACTAGAAGATCATTTTGATAAGTAAAAGCTAATTCTGCACCAAATTTTGCACATTGTTGAGCTATACCCCAGGCAATGGACTTATCATTTGCCACTCCCATTATCAGTCCTTTTTTATTTTTTAAATCCATTTTTTGATAAAATTAATATAATACTCATACCATGTCAGATAAATTAAATCCAATTATTAAGTTTAAAGAATGGTTTGATTTAGCCACTGAAAAAGAGATCAACGATCCTAATGCGATGTGTCTATCAACAGTTGACGATAAAAACACCCCTCATTCAAGGATGGTTCTATTAAAAGATTATAACGATGAA
This sequence comes from uncultured Alphaproteobacteria bacterium, assembly GCA_902621205.1. Classification (GTDB taxonomy): domain Bacteria; phylum Pseudomonadota; class Alphaproteobacteria; order HIMB59; family HIMB59; genus HIMB59. Next base: position 7,135 of record CACNLH010000005.1, read on the forward strand.
GGTTTTATTTTTTATACAAATTACGATAGCAATAAAGGAAATGATATTTTAAAAAATGCTAATGTTTGCCTTAATTTTCATTGGAAGTCATTGTTAAGGCAAATAAGAATAGAAGGTAAGGTAGAAAAAGTCTCAAATGAAACTTCAGATAAATATTTTAATTCAAGACATTATCTAAGTCGAATAGGGGCGTGGGCTTCAAATCAATCAAAGGTCTTGAATTCTAGAGATGATTTAGAGGATAAAATTGAATTTTATAAAAATAAATTTCCTGAAAAAGAAAATTTCCCTCGTCCTGATTACTGGGGAGGTTTTATAGTAAAATATTCCAAAATCGAGTTTTGGGAGGATATGCCTCATAGAATTCATAAAAGAGAAGTATTTGAGCTTAAAGATAGTGATTGGGTATCATATACCCTCAGCCCTTAGTTAGAATATTCACTCCATCTTTTTAATAAATCAGAACTAGAGGACTCTTTGTGATTACCACCCACACCAAACTTTAATTCAATATTATATTTCTTAGCTGTTTCATATTCTAAAATTTTAGAAGCGTCTGATCTATCACCTCCATTAGCAAAAATAATTTTTTCATTTGGATATTTATTTCTTACTTGAATTAACAAATTATTTGCACTTCCAATTTCGTCATCTTCAATTTCCAAAGCCTCATTTACCACTTTTAAGCTATCAACTACATACATTCTGTGTTGAATATCCATAAAAAAATTTCCTTTTTTATCGATTAACCATTTATTAGAATTTACACCTACAATTAAAAAATTAGAAAACTCTAAACATTCTTTCATCATCATAATATGTCCAGGGTGGATGGGGTCAAACCCCCCCGAAACAACACTAATAATTTTATTTTCCACTTGAAATAGACTCTAAATAATTTTTTAAATTGTTGTAATCTTTTTCCGAAATGTAATTTGGAGAAATAGCTAATATATCCCTCCATGATGTGAGATAATTTAAATTCACTTTCATTTTAGATATATTTTTTTTAGCTTTAGGGTAAATACCATAGTAAAAAACTACATAAATATCTCTAACTTTAAGTTTATTTTGTCTTAAAGCCTTTATGAAGTGTAATTTACTTCCTCCATCAGTTGCCATGTCCTCTACTAATATTGACTGATTATTCTTTTTAAACTCTCCTTCTATTAGCTTACCTTTTCCAAACCCTTTAGGATTCTTTCTTATGTATATCATTGGATATTTCATCTTTTGACAAAGAAATGAAGAGTAGGGAATGCCAGCTGTTTCACCTCCAGCAATAATAGTCGAATTATCTTTATACTTCGATTTAATTTGTTTGCTCATTTCATTAATAATTAATTCTCTTTCTTTTGGAAATGAAATTAATTTTCTACAATCAACATAAACAGGACTTTTTTTGCCGGATGTAAGAGTAAATTGTTTTTTGAAGTCGATATTAACACATCCAATACTTAACAGTAAGTTTGCTATCTTTTCTTTGTTATTTTTGATTTTGACCTTCGACATTTTTCTGAACAATATTTAACATCATTCCATACTTTTTCCCATTTTTTTCTCCAATTAAAAGGTCTTTGGCAGACCATACAAATTTTAAAATCTTTTTTATTCAGTTAAATAATCTTCTCAATTTCTTTATCCTCGAGATTGCCATTGATAATAACAAGAGGGCAATGTAACGAATTAGATTTTTCATATATTAGTTTGTCAATTAAAGGCCCAGGTTTACCAATATCTTTACTTGTAGCAAGAACAATTGTTGAATTAGATGAATATTTATTTAAGAAACTTATAAACTCATCAATTTCATTATATTTAAATATTTCAGATTTTGCTTTAATTTTAGATTTATCTAAGATGTAGTTATGCACCTCTTTGTGTTTTAATTTTTCAGTTGCGATCTGATCTGTATCCAAAATTTTTTCAGCTCCTGATGTAAGCATCATACCTTCGCTTGCGCTTTGAATAAAGCTAACTGTAGTAATATTAGATTTAGTTATTTTTGCTCTCCTTATAGCAAATTTAACTGCAGTCCACATTTCAGCACTTTGATCAATAACTACAAAATAATTTCTATTATTTTTTTTTTTCATTTTTTTCTAAATATTAAATTTGTAACTAAACTAAGCAATAATGATATAGCAATCAAAATTATAATATAAATAAAAGACTCAGTTTTTAATAACTTTTCCAACTTATATGAAATACCTCCTTTTTTTATTTGCAAGTTTTTAGATACAATTTTAACAATTTCATTGTTTTTTAATTCGTACATATAAACCTTTATATTTCCAGGAGAAATATTATCTGGTATTAAAAATTTTTTTAAAAATAGATCTCCACTTAAACTTTCAAGCTCCTCTTCTATATACAAATTTTTTACTTTCATTGCTCTTCTTATTTTATGTAGCTCAAGAGAGTGATTACTGATTAATAAATGTGTATCTTTTAAACTCGAAAATAAAAATATTTCATTCAAAGTCATTTTAGGAGATGTGAAGATTGCAAAGAAACTAGGTTGATTATTTAACTCTTTTGTCTCATTAATCCATAAAAAACCTTCTTTAACTTTTGTCGTCAATTTAGCTTTTTTATTCTCTCCTTCGAAAATGAAGATAATATCACTGTCTTTATCTTTATTCCCAAATAAAACAATTTCTTTTCCTAAAAAATTTGAGTTTATTTCAATTTCAAACTGATCTAAGGAAAAATTAGATGCAAATCCAATTTTAAAAAAAAATAAGATTATTAAAATATATTTACACATAATTTATAATGAATAAGTTTTCAGGTGTTCTAAATAAATCATAAGCTAAAAATGATGAAATAATTAATAGTAACATACCAAATGTAACCTTTAAATTTTCTTGATCAAGTATATCAACTATCCTTGCAGCTAGTACAGCACCTATAGAGCTACTTACAATTAATGCTAAAGCCAACACAAAATCTACATTTTGATTTATGTAAATTTGCAAAAATAATGATACAAAGGATACTATCGTGATGTTAAATAGAGATGTCCCTATTACTGAAATAGTTTTCATCCCTAAAAAATAAATCATACATGGAATAAGTATAAAGCCACCTCCAATACCAGTTAGTCCTGTCAATACACCTATAAAAAAACCAATTAAAAGTGGTGCTAGAACACTTATATACAGTTTAGATTTTCTATACTTAATTTTAAAAGGAAGCCCATGTATCCAAGAATGCTGGTGTAATTTAAATTTTTTATTTTTATGTACAATATTAACTTTAGCTGTTTCATAAAGAATAAATACAGCAGTTATAATTAAAAGAATTATATATATACTATTTAAATAGTTATCAATTAAACCAATAGTTTTTAAATTATTTAGAATTACTACACCAAAAAGTGTCCCCACTAATCCTCCAACAACCAATGTTAAGCCCATCTGATAGTCTATGTTTTTTCTTTGAAAATGACTTACAACACCAGTTGATGTTGAGGCGAATACTTGAACAGTTGTAGTTCCAACTGCAACAGCTGGAGGAATACCAACAAGTATCAATAGAGGAGAGGATATGAAACCTCCACCTATTCCAAAGAGTCCAGATATAAAACCAATTCCAATTCCAAGGGAAATTAATATATAAATATTTATGGATATTTCAGCAATAGGTAGGTAAAAATTCATATATTGAAATAAAATATTATACTTAAAATTAACAAAATAAATTAATGATTAAATACACTTTAGCATTTGCATGTTCAAGCGATGGTTTTATTGCAAAATATTCTGGTGATAATCCATTTGAATGGACTAGCTTGGAAGATAAAAAACATCTAGGAAATTTAATAAAGAATCATAAGTGGCAAGTTATGGGCAGAAAGACTCATGAATTAAATCCAAACGAGTCAAGATCAAGAATTATTTTTTCTAGAAAATACCAAAAAATCAAACAAATTAAAAATTCAATAAATCAATATTATTTTAATCCAGATATTAACCAGTTGGATGAATTTAAAAATCTCTGCAAAGAAAGTGTTTTAATTTTAGGGGGAACGAGTGTTCATGATTATTTTTTATATGCTGATTTAATTGATGAAATTTTTATTACTGTAGAGCCTATAAAATTTGGAAAGGGCTTACCAGCTTTTACATACATAAATTTTAAGGATTTAGTTCCTTACTTAAATGAGAGAGGATACCGTCATTCTGAACAAAAAATTAATGATAATGGTTCTATGTTAGTTAATTTCTCAAAAACTTAGAAGTTCTGTGTAATCTTTTTTGTCGTTTACATTAAAAAATTCTATTTTTTTATTTTTTTTAAAATTTATATAATCAAATCCAATTTCTTCAGCAAATTTCATAATTTTATAACCATTATTTTTTAAAAGAACTTCATTTAATTCCGAAAATATTTTTGATGACCAAAAAGAGAACATTGGTTCGATAATGTTATCAATCTTACAAATATAGACTTTATTCTTTTTTTCTGTAATTGAGATAAAATTATCTATGATACCTGTATTTATTATTGGCGCATCAGTGGGAAAAAGTGCAAACCATAAATCCTCTTTTGAGTTTTTATATAGATCAAGAGCGCTATGTAACCCAGCTAGTGGCCCTTTATAACCGCCAATTTTATCACTTACAACTTTATAACCAAAGATTTTGTACTTACTGATATCTCTATTAGCATTAATTATAATCTCATGAGACTTTTCTTGCAGACTTTCTATTAAAATTTCAATAAAACTTTTATCTTTAATTTTTAAAAAACTCTTATTTTCATAACCCATTCTGGAGGATTTACCTCCTGTTAGTATTACAGATACAAGCTTACTCATCTTTGGTATATCTAAATTCTCCAGATAAAATATTTAGCCTTTTACCTCTAATTCTTCCAATCATTGTTAAATTTTTCTTTCTAGCTATTTCAACTGCCCAAGCAGTGAAACCTGAACGAGATAATAGTATTGGTATTTCCATTTTGATGCATTTCAATACCATTTCACTTGTAAGCCTACCAGTAGTGTAAAAAGACATTTCTTTTGCGTCTATTTTCTTATCAAGTATTAAACCAGCAATTTTATCAACAGCATTATGTCTTCCCACATCTTCAAAATAATACAAAGGCTTATCTCCCTGACATAAGACACAACCGTGTATTGCACCTACAGATAAATATAAACTTGGCTCAGTATTAATTTTTTTGGATAAATTCATAAGCTGTTGATGATCTATTTTTATTTTTTTATTTAAGGAAATGGTGTTTATTTCTTCAAATAAGTCTCCAAATACAGTTCCTTGTGCACAACCAGAGGTATTTACTTTCTTCTTTAATTTTTCTTCGTAATTAGTTTTACTTTTTGTTCTTACAACGACTGTCTTTAGGTCTTTATGAAGCTCAATCTTTTTTACATCGTCTATATTATTAAGCATTCCCTGATTGAACAAATAACCTATTGCTAAATATTTTGGATAATCTCCTATAGTCATTATTGTCACTATTTCTTGGTTGTTTAAGTATAGCGTGAGTGGTTTTTCTTCAATTATTGGAATTTTTGTTATTTCGCCTTTTTCATTAATTGATTTTTTTAATTTAAATAAAGATCTGTTATTTACACTAGGTTTAATTAAAAAATCTGTCATTTTTTTCTTGATTGTATTATGGTGACAAGGTGAAAACAATAGCTGTTATTGGTTGGAAAAATAGTGGCAAAACTACTTTAGTGAGTAATTTAGTAAAATTTTTTAAAGAAAAGAAAATAAAAGTTGGTGTGGTAAAACATGCCCACCATTCTTTTGACATTGATCATCCCAACACAGATAGCTATAAAATTAGAAAATCTGGAGCTTATAAAACTACATTAGTATCAGATAAAAGACTCGCACTCATTGAAGAGAAAGTTGAGTCGCATATTAACCTAGAACGTCTGTTAGAGATTAACAAAGATTGTGATTTGCTAATATTCGAGGGGTTTAAGAGATTTGATGATTTGATAAAGTTAGAAGTAAGTTTACAAAAAAATAACAAAGACTACCTCTACAAATCTTTTGATAATGTTAAATATATCGTTACAGATGATAATATCGATCATCCAATTCAGTCCTTTAATCACAGTCAAATAGAAAAAATTGCCTCTAAGATATATTATGAAAACTCCTGAGCTAATATCTTTCAAACTTGCGCAAAAAATAATTATTCGGGAAAAAAAGAAGTTATTTCAAGAGTCTAAAATTAAATTAATGGAAGCACATAATGCAGTAGTATCAAGAACAATTACTTCACCAATAAACCTACCCTTACAAAACACTGCAGGATTAGATGGTTATATTGTTTCTGATAAAAATCTTAACAAAGTATCAATATCTAATAAGCTTCTAAACGCTGGACATTCATATAAAAGATTAAATCCCAATTTAGCCTATAAAATAAATACAGGAGGAATTATTCCACATAACTTTAAAAATTTTATTTCATTAGAAAACGCAAAAGTTGAGGGAAAAAATCTATTAGTCCAATACTCAAAAATATCTAATAAAGATATAAAAAAGAAAGGTGAGGATTTAAAAAAAAATAAAATATTGATAAAAAAAAATGAAAAAATTGATTTTATAAAAATTGCATTACTTTCATCAGTAGGGATTACAAATTTATGGGTTTATAAAACTTTGAGAGTTGCTGTCGTATCGTCAGGAAATGAATTAATAAAATCTGGCAAAAAAATTAAAGATCACCAAATATATGACTCAAACAAATATCAAATAATTCATTTTTTAGAGAAATTCAACATAAAGGCTCATGACTTAGGTGTTTTGAAAGATGATGAAATAAAAGTCGATAAATTTTATAAAAAAAATCAGAGTAAATTTGATATTATAATTAGTTCAGGAGGCTCCTCATTTAGCTCGAAAGATTACATATCTTCTTTTCTAAGTCAAAATACTGATCTTCTTTTTAAATATGTTAGAATTCAACCAGGTCGACCTGTAATATTTTCAAAATTAAAATTTAATTATTATTTTTCACTACCTGGAAATCCATTAGCTGTTTTCACTAATTTATTTTTTTTAGTAAGTTTATTTATAGATCCTTCACGTAAAGATAATTCTAGTATTACCAAATCTTACCAATCTGGATTTTCAGAAAATAAAAAATCTAATATTACAAAATTTTATCGTGTGAAATTATCTAAAAATTTACTTTATACTCATAACTCAAAAGGTTCTGCTAAACTAATTTCTCTCTCTGAAGCAGATGGGTTAGCATTTGCTCCAGAGGGAATTGATAAAATAAAAAAAGGCGAAAAAATAAGTTTTATTGAATTTTAAATTTAATATTTACTAAATTACCCTTTTTTTTTAGTGAAATGATCTCATATTTTTTTTCTTCACAAAAATTTTTAAAGTCAAATTGCGATAATGGGTCATCGCTTTCTATGGTAAGAACATCATTTTTTTTTAACTTTTTTATAAATTTTTCAGCTTTTAAGACAGGTATAGGGCACTCAAAACCTTTAGTATCTAGATAATAATCCATTTACATATATATTTATTTTAAAAATACATGGAAATAAAGAATTTAGAAATTATTTTAGCTTTAGATAGTGAAAAACATTTCAATAGAGCGGCAGAAAAATTAAAAATATCTCAACCTGCTTTATCTATGAAGCTAAAGGCTCTAGAAAATGAAATAGGGGTAAGATTAGTAAAAAGAGGAAAGAACTATATTGGATTAACTTCAGAGGGAGAAATTTTAAAAGAAAGATTTAAAAATATTGTTAAAGAATACACTAATATTAAACAGTTAAGCTCTGAGTTAAAAAATAATTTAACTGGAAATTTAAGAATAGGTGTTATTCCTACAGCTTTATTGGAAGTTTCTTTTTTATTAAATAGTTTTGTTAAAAAATTTACAAATGTCAAATTGCAAGTAATTTCTATGTCTTCCAATGAAATTGATAAAAATCTTCATGATTTCAAATTAGATTTAGGGATAAGTTATTTAGAAAATGAACCAATATTAGGGGTTGAGAAGATACCTTTATATAAAGAAACATATTTTCTCATATCTAAAAAAGAAAATTTAAAAAACAAAAAAAAATTAAAATGGCATGAAATAGGTAATTTAGATCTATGTTTAATTTCTAAAGAAAATCAGTTTAGAAGAATATTAGATGCTGTTTTTAAAGAGAATAATATTAACCCACGAGTTTTAATTGAGTCAAATTCTATGACTCATATATACTCTCACGTAAATAGTTCAGAATTTTCAACAATTATGCCATATATATTTACTCAGTCATTCAATTACGACGAGAATACAAATTTTATTCAATTAATTTCTCCAGAAATATCTCATAAAGTAGGTATAGTTCATATTGATGATAATCGACCATCACCTATTAAAAATAACTTTTTAAAATTCTTAAAAAGCTTTAATAAGTAATACTTATCAATTAATTAGTTATTGATAATTGAATATTAATAAAAAATTACTAAGTTATATTAAATGAAAGACTTACAAAGTAAGATTCATCCAGGTTCTGGTAGAAGAAAAGCATTAGAATTCAACAAGGGTCGCCAAAGTGACGACCAGTCTATTGATGATCTTAAAAACCTTATACCTAATGATTATTTTAGACAAAGGGATATGCTTATTGAAAGCCTTCACTTAATTCAAGACCATTATAAATGTCTTAAACCAAAACATTTAACAGCACTGTCCGAATTAACAAATTTACCTTTAACTGAAATTTATGAAACAGCATCATTCTACGCTCACTTTGATATTTATAAAGAGGATGATATTAGCCCTCCCGAAACAACAATTAGAGTTTGTGACGGTATTACATGTGAGATGAACGGATGCAAAACTTTAGAAAAAAATTTGAGTGATAGTGTATCTTCTAATGTAAGAGTAGTTAGAGCTCCTTGTATGGGAAGGTGTCACCAAGCACCAGTAGTTGAGGTAGGAAAAAAACATTTTGTAAACGCAGATGTAAGTGTAGTTCAAAAAGCCTTAAAGGAGCAAGATACAAAACCAGTTATACCAAATTACATTAGCTATGACGATTATGTAAAAAAAGGTGGATATAAAATTCTAAAGGATTGTATTGAAAATAAAAAAGATCCGATGAAGCTCATAGAAGAAATGGAGCAATCAGGTTTGAGAGGTCTTGGTGGTGCAGGATTTCCAACTGGTAGAAAATGGAGATTTGTAAGAGCAGAAGATAAACCGAGGTTAATGGCAATTAATGGCGACGAGGGTGAACCAGGGACATTTAAAGATCATCATTATCTTTCAAGAGATCCACATAGATTTCTTGAGGGAATGCTAATTGCTTCATGGGTAGTTGAGGCAACAGATGTATATATATACATGCGAGATGAGTACCCTGATGTAATAAAGTTTTTAAAGCAAGAAATTAAAATTTTAGAAGAAAAAAATTTAAATACTAAAACAAGAATTCATTTTAGAAGAGGTGCTGGTGCCTACATTTGTGGTGAAGAGTCATCAATGTTAGAAAGTTTAGAGGGTAAAAGAGGATTACCTAGACATAAACCTCCATTTCCATCTCAAGTAGGACTTTTTGGTAGACCAACATTAATACACAATGTTGAAACAGTTTTTTGGGTAAGAGAGATTTTGGAAAAAGGTGCTGTATGGTTTAGTAGTCATGGTCTCAATGGTAGAAAAGGTTTAAGAACATTCTCTGTATCGGGAAGAGTAAAAAACCCTGGTGTAAAGCTAGCTCCGGCAGGTATCACAATAAAACAACTTATTGATGAGTATTGTGGCGGTATTCAAGAGGGGCATAAATTTAAAGCATACTTACCTGGGGGGGCCTCTGGAGGAATACTTCCTGCAAAATTAGATAATATTCCGCTTGATTTTGATACATTACAAGAGCATGGCTGTTTTATTGGTTCGGCTGCTGTAGTCGTTTTATCTGACAAAGATAACATGAAGGATATAGCAAAAAATTTAATGTTCTTTTTTCATGATGAAAGTTGTGGTCAATGTACCCCTTGTAGAAATGGAACTGAAAAAGCTCTTAAACTCATGAACCAATCATCCTGGGATGTAGACCTCTTAAAAGAATTATCATCAGCAATGATGGATGCTTCAATATGTGGTTTAGGACAAGCAGCTCCAAACCCAATGCTTTCAGTTATTAAACACTTCCCAGAGGAGGTAACCAACTAATGACTGATAATATTAAATTTAAAATTGATGGCAACGAATATGTAGCTGACAAAAATGAGTCGATTTGGGATGTCGCTAAAAAAAACAATATTGATATTCCTCATCTCTGTTATTCACCTGAGCCGGGTTATCGAGCAGACGGAAATTGTAGAGCATGTATGGTTGAAATTAAAGGGGAGAGAACTCTTGCAGCATCTTGTATCCGTAAACCTACTGAAGGCATGGAAGTTACAGTTAACTCTTCAAGAGCAGAAAAATCAAGATCTATGGTTTTTGAACTTCTTGTTTCTGACCAACCAGAAAAAAATAATTCTCCTGATCCCGAGTCAAAGTTTTGGAACTGGTCTGAGAAATTAGGTGTTAGTGAAAGTCGTTTTCCTAGCAAAGAAAAAATAGAATTAGATAGATCTCATAAAGCGATGAGTGTTAATTTAGACGCATGTATAAATTGTAATTTATGTGTTCGCGCTTGTCGTGAGGTTCAAGTAAACGACGTGATTGGAATGGCCTACAGAGGGTCTACAGCCAAAGTAATATTTGATTTAGATGACCCAATGGGCAATAGCACTTGTGTTGCTTGTGGAGAGTGCGTGCAAGCTTGCCCAACAGGTGCATTAATGGAGTCTTCATTAGTTAATGATCATGGGAAAAGAGAGTTTTATTCAGATAAAGTCGTAGAGAGTGTTTGTCCTTATTGTGGCGTAGGATGTCAAACTGAAGTACACGTAAAAGACGATAAAATTTTGTACGTAGATGGTAAAAATGGACCTGCTAATGAAAATAGGTTATGCGTAAAAGGTAGATTTGGTTTTGACTATATCAATCATGATGGAAGACTCACTAAACCATTAGTAAGAAAAGCTGGTGTTAAAAAAGACCCAAATCTTGAAATTAAAGATGCTGATATCTATGATTATTTTGAAGAGACTACTTGGGAAGACGCAATCGAAAGAGCTTCATCTGGCCTTTTAAATTTAAAAGAAGATCATGGACCAAAAAGTTTAGCTGGTTTTGGTTCAGCAAAGTGTTCTAATGAGGAGGCTTACTTATTTCAAAAATTGGTTAGAGTTGGTTTCGGATCAAATAATGTAGATCACTGTACTAGACTTTGTCACGCATCTTCTGTTGCAGCACTGATGGAATGTGTAAACTCTGGGGCTGTGTCAGCTCCTTTTATGTCTGCATCTGATGCTGACTGTGTAATTGTAATAGGTGCAAGGCCTACAGAAAACCACCCTGTTGCAGCAACCTATCTTAAACGCGCAGCAAAAAGAGGCTCCAAGTTAGTTGTTATGGATCCAAGAAAGCAAGGTTTAACAAAACATGCTACCTATAACTTGCAATTTAAAGCGGGTACTGATGTTGCAATGCTCAACGCACTTTTATTCACCATTGTTGAAGAGAAACTTTATGACGAACAATATATTCAAGGACAAACTGAGGGTTTTGAAAAATTGCAAGAGGAGATAAAAGATTTTTCTCCTGAAAAAATGGAAGCCATTTGTGGTATCAAAGCTCAAGAGCTACGAGAAGTTGCTAGGCTTTATGCTAAATCAGAGAGATCTATTATCTTTTGGGGTATGGGAGTATCTCAACATGTACATGGAACAGATAATGCTAGATGTTTAATAGCTCTAGCTTTAACTACAGGTCAAATTGGAAGAGAGGGTACGGGGTTACATCCTTTAAGAGGACAAAATAATGTCCAAGGTGCATCTGATGCTGGATTAATTCCAATGGTCTTTCCTGATTATCAGTCAGTTGAAGACGGAAGTATTCACCAGAAATATGAAAACTTTTGGAAGACAGGTCTTGATGATAAAAAAGGTTTAACCGTTGTAGAAGTTATTAACAAAATTTTAGAAGATGAGATCAAAGGTATGTATATTATGGGCGAAAATCCTGCAATGTCTGATCCTGATCAAAATCATGCAAGAGCTGCGTTAGCTAAATTAGATCATTTAGTTGTTCAAGATATTTTCATGACTGAAACTGCCTGGCATGCAGATGTAATCTTACCTTCATCAGCCCATGCTGAAAAAACTGGGACTTATACAAATACTAACAGACAAGTCCAATTAGGTCGCCAAGCAGTACCACCTCCTGGTTCAGCCAGACAGGATTGGTGGATCACTCAAGCTATAGCTCAAGGTATGGGTTTAGATTGGAGTTATCTACATCCAAGAGATATTTTTAATGAAATGGCTCAAGTAATGCCTTCTCTAAAAAATATTACTTATGAAAGATTAGAAAATGAAAATTCTGTCACATACCCTTGTGATGATCCAAATAAACCTGGAAATGAAATTATATTCAATGAAAACTTTCCAACTGCAAATGGAAGGGGAAAAATAGTACCAGCTAAACTAATCCCCCCAGCAGAGCTACCAGATGATGACTTCCCGATGATATTAACAACAGGAAGGTTATTAGAGCATTGGCATACTGGGTCTATGACAAGAAGAGCGAATGTTTTGGATCATTTAGAACCCGAAGCTATAGTCAGTATGAATAGATGGGATATGAAAAGGATGACAATTAATCCAGGAGATCAAGTTTTAGTTAAGACAAAAAGAGGATCGCTAGCTATTAAGGTCAGAAGTGACAGAGAAATTCCTGAAGGTATGGTTTTCATGCCATTTTGTTTTGCTGAGGCTGCTGCAAATGTACTTACAAACCCGCAGTTAGATCCTATTGGTAAAATTCCTGAGTTTAAGTTTAGCGCAGCAAGTGTTGAAAAAATTCAACCCTCAGTAAACTAATTTAAAAAATACTTATAATGTTTTTGATCGGTATGTCTTTAATATAAACAATTAAACCTATAAGAACTATTATTAGAAAATTTATTGTCATTATAAAACGAAACAAATTAAAATTTGATTTATGTAAATCATTTTCATTTTCAAGAACCAGTAATGATTTGTTCTGCTGAATTGATGATTGATTATTTATTTGATGAAAAAAACTTAAGTTACCATCAAGTTTTTGATAAACCGGTTCATGAACTTCTCTGATACTTGATTTATTATTCAGGAATGTATCAATTGTATTAATTTTTCTTTCTAAAGACTCAATTTTTAATTTCAGTACATCAAAATCAGATTTATTTTTCAAATTACTAGCTTTTATTCTTGGTGATGAGTCATCTACTTTTGGATTATAGTCTTTATTTTCTAATTGATTTTTTATTTCAGCTAATGAGTCTAAAATTTTCTTTGACTTTTCTTCGTTAAGTCTTGGATTATTATTTTTTGTAGTATCTCTCCCAAATTGATCAATATCCGAAACCATAGATTTTAAACTTAATGTAAGTATTGAAAATAATCAATTATATGTGTTTAAGGGTTGTTTCTAACAAAAGTGAATGGTGCCGGCTGGGGGACTCGAACTCCCGACCTGATGATTACAAATCAACTGCTCTACCAACTGAGCTAAGCCGGCATTGTGTTATTATTTATATTAAAATCTAAAATAAACAATATTTAAAAAATACTAATTTTGAAATGATATGCAGCAATTGCTAAAGAATTTGCTGCATTATAACTATCAATACCACTTACATTTTCTTGAGGGATACTTATTTTAAAGTCACTCTTTGTTAAAATATTTCTTCTAATCCCTTTTCCTTCACTTCCAACAATGATGACAGATTTTTTATCAAAATTAAACTCTCTGTTCATTTCCTGACCACTCATATCTAAGGAATAAGTCCAATAGCCAGATTTTTTTAGAACTTCTATTGTTCTGTTAATGTTTTTAGAGACATGATATTTCAACACTTCAACGGCTCCTGAAGAGGTTAATGACGTTACATCGTTAATATCTGCCGAAGAATGCTCTGATAGTAATAGACCATCAGCTCCCATCAACAGAGCCGTTCTCATTATGTTTCCAAGGTTATTTTGGTCTGTAATCTGATCGGCTATAATAATAAGAGATTTTTTGGTGTTTATAATAATTTCCTCTAAATTGGAGGGTTTATACTTTTCTCTTCTTATAACTATATCACTGATAAATCTATCATTTTTAATAACAAGTCTATTAATATCGCTTTTCTTTAGTAACTTTGTCTTATTATTCAGTTTATTTTGATCTATCAACTTTGCAAAAGCTGAATGTCTCTCAATATTTATAAAAATTTCAATAATTTTATCAGGGTTATGAATTATACAACTAGTGCAAGAATTAGCCCCTGAAATAAGCATTGTTTTTAAATAACAGTAAAAATTAACTAAGTCTATTGACTTTCAAAGACAATTATCTATTAATCAACACCTGATTTTAAACACTTTGGAGGGATGGCCGAGTGGTTAAAGGCGGCAGACTGTAAATCTGTTCACGCAAGTGTACGTAGGTTCGAATCCTACTCCCTCCACCACTTTTTTCACTTTTCTTATTGAATTTTAAAGAAAAATTAGTAGTTTATCGGAACTCACAAGGATTTGATTTTGTGGATGTTTTGAAGTGGTTACCCGCTAAATTGCGGGTGTAGCTTAATGGTAAAGCTCCAGCCTTCCAAGCTGGCTACGAGGGTTCGATTCCCTTCACCCGCTCCAAGTACATTGTAAAATTAAGTAATAGATATTAAAAAGAGGTAACAACTTAAAATGACTAAAGAAAAATTTGACAGATCGAAAGAACACGTCAACATCGGAACTATCGGTCACGTCGACCATGGTAAAACTACACTTACTGCAGCTATAACAAAAGTTTTGGCAGAAAAAGGTGGTGCAGAGTTTACAGCGTATGATGAAATTGATAAAGCACCTGAAGAAAAAGAGAGAGGTATAACAATTTCAACAGCGCACGTCGAGTATTCAACTGATAAAAGACACTATGCTCACGTCGACTGTCCAGGTCACGCAGACTACGTAAAAAATATGATTACAGGTGCTGCTCAGATGGACGGAGGTATTTTAGTTGTTAACGCAGCTGATGGTCCAATGCCTCAAACACGTGAACACATTCTTTTAGCTAGACAGGTTGGTGTACCAGCACTAGTTGTTTACTTAAATAAAGTTGATCAAGTAGATGATCAAGAATTATTAGAACTTGTAGAAGTTGAAATAAGAGAGCTACTATCAAAATATGATTTCCCTGGTGATGATATTCCAATCGTTAAAGGATCAGCTCTTGCGGCTGTAGAAGACAGAGACGAAAATATTGGTAAAAACTCAATCATTGAATTAATGTCAAAAATTGATGAGTATATTCCTGCTCCTACAAGAGAATTAGATAAACCTTTCTTGATGCCAGTTGAAGACGTATTTTCTATTTCTGGAAGAGGTACTGTTGTTACTGGAAGAGTTGAACAAGGTGTTATTAAACCAGGTGAAGAAATTGAAATTATTGGTTTAAAAGATACAACCAAAACAGTTTGTACCGGAGTTGAGATGTTTAGAAAACTATTAGACTCAGGTGAAGCTGGAGATAATATTGGTGCTCTTCTTCGTGGAACCAAAAAGGAAGAGGTTGAAAGAGGCCAAGTTTTGGCAGCTCCTGGTAGTATAAAACCTCACAAAAAATTTAAAGCAGAGATTTATGCTTTAAGCAAAGAAGAGGGTGGAAGACACACTCCTTTCTTTGCAAATTACAGACCTCAGTTTTATTTTAGAACTACTGATGTTACTGGTTCAATTAAATTGCCTGAAGGTACTGAAATGGTAATGCCTGGAGATAATATTACACTTGAAGTTGAGTTACTTGCTCCTATCGCAATGAATAACAATTTACGTTTTGCTATTCGTGAAGGTGGTAGAACTGTTGGCTCAGGAGTTGTTTCAGAGATTATCGAATAAAAATATTCTCTGCAGTAATACTAATATGAAGGAGTGTAGCTCAATTGGTAGAGCGCCGGTCTCCAAAACCGGAGGTTGCGGGTTCGATGCCTGCCACTCCTGCCAAAAATATAAATAAAATATGAAATTTAATCCTGCTAAATATTTAAGAGAAGTTCGACAGGAGGTATCTAAAGTTACCTGGCCCTCCAAGAGAGAGACTTTCACATCAGCGGGTATCGTTTTGGTTGTAATTAGTATTGCTGCAATTATTTTAATGCTCTTAGACCAATTTTTTTCTTTTATCGTGAGAATAGTTCTAGGATAATTTAATGGTTGAAAATACTGATACATCAAAGTGGTATGTTGTACACTGCCACTCTGGTTTTGAGAAAAAAGTTGCAGACTCAATTTTAGATGAGGCCAAAAAAGTCAATTTAGAAGACTCGATTTCTGAAGTATCCGTCCCTACTCAAGCAGTAGTGGAGGTAAGAAGAGGTGTTAGAGTTAACTCTGAAAAAAAATTTTTCCCAGGATATGTTTTAATCAAGATGATAATGAACGATGACACCTGGCATTTAGTTAGAGATATACCAAAAGTTTCAAATTTTCTTGGTACGAAAGATAAGCCAATTGCCATATCTGAACGAGAGGTATCTAAATTATTACAAGATATTACTGAAGGTGTTGATAATCCTAAACCAAAGTTTGAGTATGAAGTTGGTGAACAGATTAAGGTGTCTGATGGTCCATTTGCTTCATTTAGTGGTATTATAGAAGAGGTTGACAGTTCAAGACAAAAGCTTAAAGTGTCCGTCTCAATTTTTGGGAGACCGACACCTTTAGAACTAGATTATTCACAAGTGGTTAAGGGCTAATAACATGGCTAAAGAAGTTTTAGGATACATAAAATTACAAATTCCAGCTGGTTCAGCTAATCCTGCACCTCCTGTTGGCCCTGCTTTGGGTCAAAAGGGATTAAACATTCAAGATTTTTGTAAACAGTTTAATGATAAGACAAAAGATTTGGAAAAAGGTGCACCTATCCCAACCATAATTACAGCATACAAAGATAGATCATTTGATTTTGTTACAAAAAAACCACCCGTTACTTTTTATTTAAAAAAAGCTGCAAAAATAAAAAAAGGCTGTCAAACGCCTGGTAGAGCAAAATTAGGCAAAGTTACAATGAAACAGGTAGAAGAGATAGCAAAAGAAAAATTAGAAGATCTTAACGCCTATGATGTTGATCAAGCATCAAAAATCATACTCGGATCAGCAAGGTCAATGGGAATGGAAATTGTATAATGAATTTAACTAAGAACAAAAAAAAACAAATCGAAGGTATAGACTTTACAAAGTCATACAAAATATCTGATGCAGTTAAAATTATTAAAGAAAAAAAATATGTTAAATTTGATGAGTCTTTAGAAGTATCAATCAATACAGGTATTGATTCTAAGCAGTCTGATCAAAATGTCAGAGGTAGTTTTATACCTCCTCATGGTTTAGGAAAAAAATTTCAAATCGCAGTTTTTGCTCAAGGAAAAGCTGCAGAGGAGGCTAAAGCAGCTGGTGCTAAACATGTTGGAGGAGATGAATTGGTTGCTACTCTTGAAAAAAAGATTGACGTAGATGTAATTGTAGCTACTCCAGACATGATGTCTGTTGTAAGTAAAATTGCTAAAATTTTAGGTCCAAAGGGCTTAATGCCTAATCCTAAAACAGGCACCGTTACAAATGATATAAAAAGTACAATTGAAAATATCAATAAAGGACTTGTAGCTTATAAAAATGATAAAGCAGGAACCATACATGCCGCTTTAGGTAAAGTTAGTTTTGACGAAATTAAATTAACTGAAAACGTAACTTCTTTTATTGATGAAATAAAAAAAATAAAACCGTCAGGATTGAAGGGTAACTTTGTGAATTCTGTTTATCTATCTTCTTCTATGGGTTTTGGTTTAAGGGTTGAGATTTAATGAATAAAGCTGAAAAACAACAATATATTGAAAACCTTGATCAAATGTCAAAGGATTATTCTGCAATATTTGTTGCATCGTTTTCAGAGATGTCAGTAAAAGAAATGATCGAATTCCGAACTGAAATTAGAAATAACGATGGAGTAACTAAAGTTTCCAAAAATAATATTGTTAAAATATTTGTTAACAAAGATGATGAAAAAAAAGGTCTAATTGATTTTTTATCTAATCAAAAATTATTAATTTTTACAAATAATCCTGTTGGAACTGCAAAAGTTTGTAAAAAATTTGAAAAAGATTTAAAAAAGCTATCTGCAGAGGCAGCTTTTTTTGATAACCAGCTATATTCTAAAGAGGATATAGCAAAGGTTGCAACTTTACCTTCTCTTGAAGAAATAAGAGGAAAAATAGTTGGATTGATTAATGCTCCTGCTTCAAAGCTTGTAAGATTATTACAAAGACCAGATCAGGATATCATTTCAATACTACAAAATAAAAAAGACTAATTAGGGAGAGACAAAAAAATGGCAGATTTAAATAAAATTGTTGATGAGCTATCAACACTAACAGTAATGGAAGCAGCAGAACTTTCAAAACTTTTAGAAGAAAAATGGGGTGTAACTGCAGCAGCACCTGTAGCAGTAGCAGCAGGTGGAGCAGCTCCTGCAGCTGATGCAGCAGAAGAAAAAGATGCTTTTGATGTTGTTTTATCAGCAGCTGGTGATCAAAAAATTAATGTTATTAAGGAAGTAAGAGCTATTACTGGTCTTGGTTTAAAAGAAGCTAAAGACATGGTTGAAGGTGCTCCTAAAACCTTAAAAGAAGGAGTTAAGAAAGAAGAGGCGGAGGCTATGAAGACACAGCTAGAAGCCGCTGGCGCAAAAGTAGAACTTAAATAAATATTTTTATAGGTTCTATAAAATATGCCACTTAGCTTTACAGAAAAAAAACGAATTCGATATTCATTTGGAAAAATCGGTAAAACGATTGAAGTTCCAAATTTAGTAGATATTCAAAAAATTTCCTATGATAAGTTCCTTCAATTAGGAAAATCATTAGAGAACCGTTCAAATACAGGACTGCAGGAAGTCTTTAATTCTGTCTTTCCCATAAAAGACTATGCAGGCAAATCTGAACTTCATTATATTGACTATTATCTTGATAATCCTAAATATGATGTAGATGAATGTAGAAGAAAAGGTTTAACTTTTTCTGCCTCTCTTATGGTCACATTTAGACTAATAATTTGGGATATAAATGAAGAAACTGATGAAAAATCTTTAAGGGACATAAAAGAACAAGTTGTTTACTTAGGTGATTTACCTTTAATGACAAATAACGGTACATTTGTTGTTAACGGTACTGAAAGGGTCGTTGTAAGTCAATTACATAGGTCACCTGGTGTATTTTTTGACCACGATGAGGGTAAAACCCATGCAAGTGGTAAGGTCCTATATAATGCAAGAATAATCCCTTACAGAGGTTCTTGGTTGGATTTTGAATTTGATCATAAAGATAACCTTTTCTTTAGAATTGATCGAAAAAAGAAGATGATATCTACTACAATTCTTCAGGCACTTCCATCAAAAGCCTCAGAAAAGTATTTAAATGAATGTATCCAAAACAAGGTAGAGCCAGACATCTACAAGGTTTCAGGAATGACATCAGAAGAAATATTAACTTATTTTTATGAAACTTTTAATTTTAAAAAAAATAAAGACGGATGGATAGTCAACTTAGATTTAAATAAATTTAAATATAAAAATTTACCTTTTAATTTAGTTGATCCTAATAGTAATGAAGTAGTTGCTTACAAAGATGTAAAATTGTCTCTAAAATTAATGAAAGAAATTAAAGATAAAAAAATAAATAAATTCCTCTTCAAAGAGGAAGACTTATATGGTTTTTATTTATCTAATGACATAGTTAATTATGATAATGGGTTGGTATATGCAGAAGCTGGTACGTTATTAAGCGAAGAGTTTTTCAAAAGATTAGATGAATTATCTATTAACCAATTTTCTGTCATCAATGCTAACCAAGCTACTGGTAATTTAGGTGTTATAAACTCACTCGTCGCTGACAAAAACAATTCAAGAGAGGAAGCACTTTTTGATATTTTCAAGATATTAAGACCTGGTGAACCACCAACTCTTGAAGCAAGTAACTTTTTATTCCAAAATATGTTTTTTAGCGAAGACAGATATGATTTGTCTGAAGTTGGAAGGGTTAAACTGAACACGTACTTATCTTTAAACAAGGATAATAAAACAAGAATTTTAAGTAAATCTGATATTCTTGCAGTTGCAAAAAAACTTTTCGATATGAAAACCGAAAGCGCTGGTAAAGATGATATTGATCACTTAGGAAACAGACGTGTTCGATCAGTAGGAGAATTAATTGAAAATCAATACAGAATTGGATTAGTTAGAATGGAGCGAGCCATTAGAGAAAAGATGGGAACAGTTGATATTGAATCAATTATGCCCCAAGATCTTGTAAATTCCAAACCTATACAAACTGTTTTAAAAGAATTCACAGGAACAAGCCAACTAAGTCAGTTCATGGACCAAACTAATCCATTAAGTGAGATCACACACAAAAGACGAATATCTGCATTGGGCCCAGGTGGTTTGACTAGGGAGAGAGCGGGATTTGAGGTAAGAGATGTTCATACTACACATTATGGAAGAATATGTCCTATTGAAACACCTGAAGGTTCAAACATAGGACTTATAAACAGTCTATCATCTTTTGCAAGAATTAACCAATATGGTTTCATTGAAACTCCTTATAGAAAAATAGTAAAAGGTTCTGTAACTGACGAAGTTCTTTATTTAAACGCCGATGAAGAAGAAAACTACACAATAGCTCAAGCAAACAGCCCTATAAATCAAAACAATAAATTTGCTGAAGAACAAGTAAGTTGTAGGAGAAGAGGTGATTTTATTTTCTGTAATCCTTCCGAAATAGATTTCATGGATGTTAATCCTCAACAATTAGTTTCTGTTGCTGCTTCTTTAATACCTTTTTTGGAAAATGATGATGCTAACAGGGCTTTAATGGGATCAAATATGATGAGACAGGCTGTTCCTCTTGTCAAAAGTGAAGCTCCTCTCGTAGGCACTGGATTTGAATCAAAAGTAGCAAGAGATAGTGGAGCTGTTGTGATTGCTAAAAATAGTGGCTATGTTCACCAAGTTGACTCATCAAGAATAGTAATAAGATCAGACTCTAAAAATATTAGTAAGGATAAAAGTGGAGTTGATATTTATAACTTAAAAAAGTTTCAAAGATCTAATCAAAGCACTGCAATTAATCAAAAACCTATTGTCAAAATAGGAGATTATGTCGAAAGAGGAGATATTATAGCTGATGGTCCTTCAACTGATTTGGGTGAACTAGCTTTAGGAAGAAATCTTCTTGTAGGCTTTATGCCATGGAATGGATATAATTTTGAGGACTCTATAATTATGTCAGAAAGAGTTGTTCACGAAGATAGATATACTTCAATACATATAGAGGAATTTGAAGTATTATGCAGAGATACCAAACTAGGGCCTGAAGAAATTACACGAGATATGCCAAATGTTGGTGATGAGAGCATAACTAATCTTGATGAAGCAGGTATTGTTTATATTGGTTCTGAGGTAAAACCAGGAGATATTCTTGTTGGAAAGGTTTCCCCAAAAGGAGACTCACCTATCACACCAGAAGAAAAGTTATTAAGAGCTATTTTCTCAGAAAAAGCAGCTGATGTAAAAGATACTTCTCTAAGATTGCCAACCGGCTACTCTGGTGTTGTTGTTGACGTCCAAGTTTTAGTTAGAAGAGGAGTTGAAAAAGATGAAAGAACAATAGCCATCGAAAGGGTTGAGATTGATAGATTAGCTAAAGATAGAGACGATGAAAAAAACATATTAGAAAATAATTATAAACAAAATCTTATTAATATTTTTAAGAATAAAAATTCTAGTTCAACAATAGATGTATTTACAAAAGGAAGTAAAATTGAAGAAGACGCTTTGACATCAAAATCCATTGAAATTTTGGAACAAATTCAAGTTGATGATAGCGTTTCAATGGAAACATTTACCTCTCAGAAGAAAATATTTAGTGACGCAGTTATTTTATTAGATAAAAAGTTTCAAAATAAAATTGAAAAAATACAAAGCGGTGATGACCTATTACCTGGTGTTCTAAAAGTTGTAAAGGTTTTTGTTGCTGTGAAACGAAAACTACAAGCAGGTGATAAAATGGCTGGAAGGCATGGTAACAAAGGGGTTATTTCTAAGATTGTACCAGTTGAAGATATGCCATTTTTAGAAGATGGAACTCCCGTAGATGTTTTACTTAATCCATTAGGTGTTCCAAGTAGAATGAACATTGGTCAAATACTAGAAACACATCTAGGTTGGGCAGCTTACGGTATTGGTAAACAAATTTCAAAAAGCCTAGACATGGCTAAGAAAGAGGGAAACATAATTCAGTTAAAAGAGTCTTTATCTAATTTTTATGATCAAAACAAGGACTCAAATTTTGAAATTACAAAAATGAATGATGATCAGCTAATTGAATTAGCAGGTAATTTAGAAAAAGGTGTCACATTTGCTACACCTGTATTTGATGGAACTAATACCCAGGAGATTACAAATCTTTTAGACAAAGCTGGATTTGATAATAGTGGACAAGTCTATTTATTTGATGGTAGATCTGGAGAGAGGTTTGAAAGAAAGGTAACAGTTGGTTACAAGTATATTTTAAAACTTCATCATTTAATTGATGATAAAATTCATGCTCGATCTATTGGCCCTTACAGTCTTGTAACACAACAACCTTTAGGTGGTAAAGCTCAATTTGGTGGGCAAAGATTTGGAGAAATGGAAGTATGGGCATTGGAAGCATATGGAGCCTCTAATACTCTTCAGGAAATTTTAACCATAAAATCTGATGATGTAGCTGGTAGAACAAAAGTTTATGAAGCATTAATCAGAGGGGACTATAATTTTGAAAGTGGGATACCTGAGTCATTTCATGTTTTAGTCAAAGAACTAAAATCTCTTGGATTGAACGTTGAATTAATAGAAACAGACCCAACTGCAAATAGGGAGAATGCACAATGAAGGATCTAACTAATTTATTTAAAACCACCAGTCAAACTGTTAATTTTGATCAGATTAAGATTTCAGTTTCAAGTCCTGAACAAATAAGATCATGGTCTTTTGGTGAAATCAAAAAACCAGAGACAATTAATTACAGAACCTTCAAGCCTGAAAGAGAAGGCTTGTTTTGTGCAAGAATTTTTGGACCCACAAAAGATTATGAGTGTTTGTGTGGAAAATATAAAAGAATGAAATTTAAAGGTATTACCTGTGAAAAATGTGGTGTTGAAGTTACACTCTCTAAAGTACGAAGAGAGAGAATGGCTCATATTGAGTTAGCAGCTCCGGTTGCACATATTTGGTTTTTAAAGTCGTTACCTAGCCGAATAGGTCTTGCCCTTGATATTACTCTAAAGAACCTTGAAAAAGTTTTATATTTTGAAAGCCACATTGTAATTGACCCTCTTATGTCGGGCTTAACCCCTAATCAATTACTAACCGATGAAGAATTAGAGGAAGCTATTGATCAATTTGGTGAAGACTCCTTTAAGCATGGAATTGGTGCAGAAGCTGTTCAAGATATTCTATCCAAAATTGATTTAGGAGCTGAAATTGAAAAACTAGTTGAGGAAAGCGAAGCTACTTCATCTGAAACTAAAAAGAAAAAAATTCTAAAAAGAATGAAAGTTATGGAAGGCTTTAAAAACTCTAACATTAAACCAGAGTGGATGGTTTTAAAAGTACTTCCAGTTATTCCACCGGAATTGAGACCCCTCGTACCTTTAGAGGGTGGGCGCTTTGCAACATCTGACTTAAACGACCTTTATCGTAGAGTTATTAACAGAAATAATAGATTAAAAAGACTTTTAGACTTAAGAGCCCCAGACATTATTGTTAGAAATGAAAAAAGAATGCTCCAAGAGTCTGTTGATGCTCTTTTTGACAATGGAAGAAGAGGAAGAGTTATCACAAGCACTAATAAAAGACCTCTAAAATCTTTATCTGAAATGCTAAAAGGTAAACAAGGCAGGTTTAGACAAAATTTATTAGGAAAGAGAGTCGACTATTCTGGTCGATCAGTAATTGTTGTAGGACCAGAATTAAAACTCCATCAATGCGGACTGCCTAAAAAAATGGCCTTAGAGCTTTTTAAACCATTTATCTATAACAAACTTGAGTCTTATGGTTTTGCTTCAACTCTTAAATCTGCAAGAAAAATGGTGGAGTCAGAGAGACCAGAAGTTTGGGATATACTTGACGAAGTTATTAGAGAACATCCTATTCTTCTTAATAGAGCACCTACTTTGCACAGATTAGGAATTCAAGCATTTGAACCAATTTTAATTGAAGGTAAAGCTATTCAACTACATCCACTAGTTTGTACAGCATTTAATGCGGATTTTGATGGTGATCAGATGGCAGTTCACATACCTCTGAGTCTTGAAGCCCAATTAGAGGCAAGAGTTTTAATGATGAGCACCAATAACATTCTTTCACCCTCAAGTGGAAAGCCAATTATTGTTCCAAGTCAAGATATAGTCTTAGGGATTTACTATTTATCATTAATTGATGAAAAAGAAGAGGTAAAAAAATATTATTCACACGTTGGGGAAGTAGAATTTGCATTAGAAAGTAAAACAATAGAACTTCATACACCTATTTTATATAGGACTAAAATATACAACTCGGAAACAGATAGCTTTGAATACAAAAAACATACCACTTCCGCAGGAAGGGTTATGCTTTTTAAAACAGTTCCAGAGAACAAAAACTTACCTTTTGACGTAATTAATAAAGTTCTGACAAAAAAAGATATTAGTAATCTTTTAGACAATGTTTACAGATTTACAGGTCAAAAGGCGACTTGTATATTTGTTGACCAAATTATGAACGTAGGTTTTAAGTATGCTGCAAAAGCAGGTATTTCATTTGGAAAAGATGATTTGGTTATACCTGAGGAAAAAAACGTTTTAATTCAAGACACACAAAAACAAGTAAATAGTCTTGAAAATCAATATCAAGAAGGTCTTATTACTGAAAGAGAAAAATATAACAAAGTTGTAGGCTTGTGGTCTACTTGTACAGATAAAGTTGCAAAAGCAATGATGAAAACTGTTTCATCTAATAAAGATAGCCAAATTAACTCTGTATATATTATGGCAGACTCTGGTGCACGTGGTTCTGAGGCCCAGCTAAAGCAGTTAGCGGGTATGAGAGGTTTGATGGCAAGACCATCAGGAGAGATTATTGAAAATCCAATTACATCTAACTTTAAAGATGGCTTAACAGTTCTTGAATATTTTAACTCTACTCACGGTGCTAGAAAAGGTTTAGCTGATACTGCTCTTAAAACTGCAAGTTCAGGTTATTTAACTAGACGACTAGTTGATGTTGCTCAAGATTTAACAATTACATGTAAAGATTGCACATGTAAAAATGGTTTAACTGTTGACACTATTTATGAGTCTGGTGAGGTCTCTATACCTTTAACAGAAAGAGTTTTTGGTAGATATCTTGCCGATGATGTCAAAAACAAAAAAGGTGATGTGATCATAAAAAACGACTCTTACATTTCACATGAAGAAATTGAATTATTAGAAAAAGAAAATATTACATCTGTTAGAATTAAATCACCAATCACTTGTGGAACAACACATGGTATTTGTGCTAAATCTTATGGAAGAGATTTAGCAAAAGGAGTCCCTGTAAACACTGGCGAAGCAGTTGGTATTATCGCAGCCCAGTCTATTGGCGAGCCTGGCACTCAGTTAACAATGAGGACATTCCACGTTGGAGGTGTTGCTAGTTCTTCTGCCGAAAAATCAAATTTTGAGTCTCCCAGCGATGGTAAAGTTAAAATTAAAAATCTTAAATCTGTTGTAAACGGATCTGGAAATGAAATTATCATCAATAGAACCACTGAGCTTGAAATATTTGATAATAATAAAACTCTAGTTTCTTCGTTTAGAGCGCCATATGGTTCGACTTTACTTGTAAAAAATGGAGCCGATGTAAAGCTTAATAGCTTATTACTTGAATGGGATCCATATACTGTTCCTATAGTTGCCGAAGAAACTGGAAAATTAGATTTTAGTGATTTAGTTGAAGGTGTTTCTTTTATTGAAAAGTTTGATGAGACTACCGGTATATCCTCTAAAGTTATAATTGATTGGAAAAGTTTTCAGGGAAAACAAGATTTAAAACCACAGTTATTAATTACAGACAAAGATGGCAGTCCAATTAAATCAAAAAATTCATCTACTTATGATTTAAGTGTTGGGATTGTTTTAAATATTGAAAAAGGAAAAGAAGTTACTGCTGGTGATGTAATAGCTAGAATTCCAAGAGCTTCATCAAAAACAAAAGATATTACAGGCGGACTACCCAGAGTCGCTGATATTTTTGAGTCACGAAAACCAAAGAATCCTGCTGTACTAGCAGAAATATCTGGTACAATTGAATTTGGAAAAGATATTAAAAGCAAAAGAAGAATCATTATTAATCCTGAAGAAGGAGAGCCAGTAGAATTTTTAATACCTAAAGGTACATACATATACTTTAACGAAGGAGACAAAGTTAATAAAGGCGACATGATTGTTGATGGCACCCCAGCTCCTACAGATATTTTAAATATTCTTGGGATTGAGGCATTGGCAGAATACATGGTTAGAGAAGTGCAAAAAGTTTATCGATTACAAGGTGTTTTAATAGATGATAAGCACATTGAGTGTATTACACGTCAAATGTTACAAAAAGTTGAAGTTATTGATGCTGGTGACAGTGAATATTTAGTTGGTGACATAAAAGATAAAATTGAAGTAATTGAAAAGAATAATTCACTTAAAAAAGAGGGAAAGAAATTGGTCGATTATAAAATGATGATCCTTGGAATTACTAAAGCCAGTCTTCAAACTAACTCTTTTATCTCAGCGGCTTCTTTTCAAGAAACAACAAGAGTTCTTACAGAGGCAGCCATTAATGGGAAAGTTGATAAATTAACTGGTCTTAAGGAAAATGTGATTGTTGGTAAATTAATTCCAGCTGGTACAGGTAATGTTATTAGAGCGCTTCGAAAAGAGGCTAAAATCCGTGATAATTCACTATTAAAACAGCTAGAAACCTCTAAATAGATGTTGACTATACTTAATACTATAAATATATTCTGCGAACTATGCCGACCATAAATCAATTAGTTAGGAAATCTAGGGAGAAAGTCTCTAAGAGAAATAAAGTCCCTGCTCTTAAGTCATGTCCTCAAAAAAGAGGTGTATGTCTCAGAGTTTACACCACAACTCCTAAAAAACCCAATTCAGCCTTAAGAAAAGTTGCAAGAGTCAAGCTGACAAATGGCCAAGAAGTAACGGCATATATACCAGGTGAAGGACATAATTTACAAGAACACTCTGTTGTATTAATTCGTGGTGGAAGAGTTAAAGATTTACCAGGTGTAAGATATCATATTATAAGAGGAACTTTAGATACTCAAGGGCTTGAGAAAAGAAGACAACGTAGATCCAAATACGGTGCTAAAAGGCCTAAAAATTAAAATTTAAACTATGTCAAGAAGAAGAGCAGCAGATAAAAGACAAGTATTACCCGATCCTATTTACAACAGCGTTGTTCTAAACAAGTTTATCAATGAGGTAATGGTAGGAGGTAAAAAAACTGTAGCACAAAAAATAGTATATGGAGCGCTAGATATTATCAAAACAAACAATCAAAGTGATGATCCATTAGAATATTTCCAAAAATCTATTAACAACGTTAAACCATCTGTTGAAGTTAAATCAAGAAGAGTAGGTGGAGCTACATATCAAGTACCAATGGAAGTTAGAAGCTCGAGAGCTCAAGCATTAGCATTTAAATGGATATTAACTAATTCAAAAAAACGAAATGAAAAAACCCAAAGAGAGAGGTTGGCAAACGAACTAATTGATGCATTTGAAAATAAAGGTAATTCCGTCAAGAAAAAGGATGAAGTTCATAAAATGGCTGAAGCTAATAGAGCTTTCGCTCATTATAGGTGGTAAAATGGATTTAGGTAAATACAGAAATATCGGAATAATGGCTCATATTGATGCCGGTAAAACTACAACCACGGAAAGAATTTTATACTACACAGGAAAGTCTCATAAAATAGGCGAAGTTCATGACGGTGCAGCAACTATGGATTGGATGGAACAAGAGCAAGAGAGAGGGATAACTATAACTTCTGCTGCCACAACTTGTTTTTGGAATGATCATAGAATAAATATCATTGACACACCTGGTCACGTTGATTTCACGATTGAAGTAGAGAGATCTTTAAGAGTTTTAGATGGAGCCGTAGCGTGTTTTGACGGTGTTGCAGGTGTTGAACCACAATCAGAAACAGTTTGGAGACAGGCAGATAGATATAAAGTTCCAAGGATCTGTTTTTGTAATAAAATGGACAGGCTAGGTGCTGACTTTGAGATGAATGTTCAATCAATCAAAGACAGATTAGGAGCTAACCCTCTTGTTTTACAAATGGCAATTGGAAAAGAATCAGATTTCAAAGGAGTTGTTGACCTTGTCAATTTTAAATCAATTATCTGGAAAGATGATAGTCTCGGTGCCGAATATGATGTTACTGAAATTAGCGATGATTTAATTGAGGAAGCTAAGAGAAAAAGAGAAGAGTTAATTGAAAATGCTGTTGAAGCAGATGATAAGGCATTAGAAGACTATCTAGAGGGAAAAGAAATATCTGTTGACACTTTAAAAGCTTGTATAAGAAAAGGAACAATAGATTTTAAATTTGTGCCTGTTTTGTGTGGAACTGCATTTAAAAATAAAGGAGTTCAACCACTGCTAGATGCGGTTGTAGATTATTTACCTTCTCCTAAAGATATTGGTTTTGTAGAAGGAATAAAAGAGGGCTCAGATGATAAGTTACAAATACCTAATACCCCTGATGAACCTTTTGCAGCTTTGGCATTTAAAGTAGCAGCCGATCCATTCGTTGGTCAAATAACTTTTTGTAGACTTTATTGTGGAAACCTTAGTTCAGGATCAACTATATTAAATTCATCAAAAAATCAAAAAGAAAGAATTGGAAGAATGCTTTTAATGCATTCAAATACTAGAGAAGAAATTAAAGATGCTAAGGCA
Source organism: uncultured Alphaproteobacteria bacterium (assembly GCA_902621205.1). Lineage (GTDB taxonomy): Bacteria > Pseudomonadota > Alphaproteobacteria > HIMB59 > HIMB59 > HIMB59. Next base: position 36,319 of record CACNLH010000005.1, read on the forward strand.
GGGGATATAGTTGCATTAGTCGGTTTAAAGAATGTTACTACAGGGGATACATTATGCGATCCATCCAAAAAAGTAATTTTAGAAAAAATGGAATTTCCAGATCCAGTTATTGAGGTTGCAGTTGAACCTAAAACAAAAGCTGACTATGAGAAAATGGGACAAGCATTAGGAAGATTAGCTCAAGAAGATCCAAGTTTCAGAGTAACTTCAGATGAAGAGTCTGGTCAAACAATTATTAAGGGTATGGGTGAACTTCATTTAGAAATTTTAGTTGATAGGATGAAAAGAGAATTTAAAGTTGAAGCGGATGTAGGAGCCCCTCAGGTTGCATACAGAGAGACAATCACTAAAGATGTTGAAGTAGATTACACACATAAAAAGCAATCTGGTGGTGCTGGTCAATTTGCAAGAGTAAAAATGAAATTTAAACCACTAGAAAGAAACTCCGGTGTAAAATTTGTAAATACTGTAGTTGGAGGTAATATTCCAAAAGAATATATCCCTGGTGTAGAAAAAGGTATTAATTTTGCTGCACAAAATGGAGTTATAGCAGGGTATAACGTTATAGACTTTGAAGCAGAAGTTCATGATGGTGCATTTCATGACGTTGACTCATCTGTATTAGCTTTTGAGATTGCTTCAAGAGCCGCATTTAGAGAGGCTGTTGGAAAAGCTGGCCCAAAATTGCTAGAACCTATGATGAAAGTTGAAGTTGTTACACCTGAGGATTATATGGGTGATATTATTGGAGATTTAAATTCAAGGAGAGGTCAAATAGAAAAAATGGAAGATAGAGGTAATGCCAAAGTGGTATCTTCCGTAGTTCCTCTTGCTAATATGTTTGGTTATGTTAATAATCTACGCTCTATGAGCCAAGGAAGAGCAAGTTATACGATGTTATTTTCACACTATGATGTTGTGCCATCAAACGTTGAAGAAGAGATTAAATCGAAACTAGCATAATTATGATAAACCAAAATATTAGAATAAGACTAAAATCTTTCGACCATAACATTTTAGATAGGAGTTCAGTAGATATTCTTCAGACAGCAAAAAGAACTGGCGCTAAAGTGATTGGACCAATTCCTATGCCATCTAAAATTGAAAGAGTTACAGTAAATAAATCTCCACATGTAGATAAAAAAAGCAGGGAACAGTTTGAACTACGAACGCATATAAGAATGATGGACATAATTGAACCTACACCTCAAACAGTTGATGCACTTATGAAGCTCGATTTAGCCTCTGGTGTTAATGTTGACATAAAAATTAAAAAATAATTAATCATGATAATTAGTACCAAAATTGGCCAAACTTCATTTGTTAATGAAAATGGTACTAGAGTTTCAGCAACAGTTCTTGATTACAACACTTGTGCTGTTGTAGGTAACAGAACAATTGATAGAGACGGTTATCTAGCAAATATCATAGGTTTTCTTAAACCAAAAAAACTTAATAAACCTCAACTAAAAGAATTTAATAAATTAAATCTAGAGCCCAAAAAAATAATTAAAGAACACAGAATAATGAAAGACGAAGAACTCTTAGAGGTTGGCTCTTTGATTGATCCTAAATTTAAAGTTGGTGATAAAGTATCAGTTCAGTCAAAATCAACTGGTAAGGGCTTTGCTGGGGCTATGAAGAGACATAATTTTAGTGGTATGAGAGCAACACATGGTGTTTCAATTTCTCATAGAGCTCATGGTTCAACTGGGCAAAATCAGAATCCAGGTAAGGTGTTTAAAGGAAAGAAAATGGCTGGTCATTTAGGTGATCAACTAATAACCACTAAAAATTTAGAAGTACTTTTAATCGATCAAGATAAAAAATTAATATTTATCAAAGGTTCCGTTCCTGGAAAAAATAAATCTATAGTTAAGGTTTTTAAATAAATGTTTGAACAAATTATACTAAAAGATAAAAACATCTCCGAAAAAGCCTTACACTTATCTATACAAAAAATTTATTCACATAAACAAGGAAATAATCATAGTCTTGATAGGTCTGAAGTAGCAGGTTCAGGAAAAAAACTTTTCAAACAAAAAGGAACTGGTAATGCAAGAGCTGGTAATAAAAAAACAACTCAAAGAAGAGGTGGAGGAAAAGCTTTTGGACCAAAGTTTCATGTAGTTTCATATAAAGTAAATAAAAAAGTAAAAAAAAGTGCCATAATTTCGTCAATAGTCACTAAAAGTAACGATAAATCACTTTTTGTTTTTGATGAGGATAAGTTAGATGAAAAAAATATCTCTAATTTGCTTAAAAAAAATACAAATAAGATGATTATTTTTGTTCTTAGTAATAAGACTGAAAATAAATTAATTACTAAATTTCAAAACTATAAAAAAATATTCTTTCTCTCAGATAAAAGTTTCTCAGTCCATACAGCATTAAAATCAGATATGATTTTAATATCAAAAAAATCAACAATTTATAATTCTTACATGGGTAATAATTAATATGGATCTTAATTTACTTAAAAAACCTGTCATTACAGAAAAATCCACAGCTAACGCGCAGTTTAATAAGTATATTTTTGAAGTTCGAAATGATGCTAATAAAATTAATATAAAAAAAACAATAGAGGAAATTTATAAAGTTAAAGTTCAAAAACTAAATACTTTAAATGTTAAGAGCAAGCCCAAAGTCTTCAAAGGCCAAAGAGGCACTAGATCAGAGTCAAAAAGAATAATAGTTACTCTTAAAGAGGGTAATACTATAGATATGAGTGGTAAGATATAATATGGGACTTATAACTTATAAACCAACAACCCCCTCATTTAGAAAAACTGTTAAAATAGACAGGTCACAGCTTTTTAAGGGTCGTCCAGAAAAATCTTTAATCGAAGATCTACAACCTAATTCTGGTAGGAACAACACAGGTAAGATTACAATTAGACACAGATCTGGCGGTCACAAAAAAAAATACAGATTAGTTAACTTTAAAAGAAATACATTTGATAAGATAGGTACAGTTGAGAGAATAGAATATGATCCCAATAGAAGCGCCTTTATAGCACTAATTAATTATCAAGATCTAAAAGAATATATTATTGCCCCAAGTGATTTAAAAATTGATGATAAGGTTATTTCATCATCTAAAACAGAAATATCATCTGGTAATGCGATGAAGATTAAAAATATTCCTACTGGTACCTCAATACATAATATTGAATTAAAACCAGGAGCTGGCGGTAAACTATGTAGATCAGCAGGTTCCTTCGCACAGGTATTAGGAAAACAAGAAAAATATGTAATGGTTAAACTTTCATCCCGCGAAACGAGACTAGTTCATGGTGAATGTATGGCCACAATAGGTGTAGTATCTAACCAAGATAATAAAAACAAAAAAATTGGTAAAGCCGGTATTAAAAGACATTTAGGTATAAGACCTACTGTTAGAGGTGTTGTTATGAACCCTGTTGATCACCCACATGGTGGAGGCGAAGGGAGAACTTCTGGTGGTAGACATCCTTCAACACCGTGGGGCATGAAAACAAAAGGCAAGAAGACAAGAAGAATTAAATTTACATCTAAGATGATCATATCTAGAAGGGCTAAAAAGTAATGGCAAGATCTGTGTGGAAAGGACCTTACTTTGATGTAACTCTTTTCAAAAAAGTTAAAAAATCTAAAGAAGAAAGTTCGAAATCTCCAATCAAAACATGGTCTAGAAGATCTACTATAATCCCTGACTTTGTAGGAGTAACTATTTCGGTTTATAACGGTAAATCTTTCATACCAGTTTACGTTACTGAGGACATGGTTGGTCATAAACTCGGTGAGTTTTCACCAACAAGAGTTTTTAAAGGTCATTCAGGAGATAAGAAAGCGATTCAAGGTAAAAAATAATCATGTCTAAAGAAGTAAAAGCAATCAATAAAATGATAAGAACTAGCACCCAAAAGCTCAATTTAATTGTTAAAGATATAAGAAAAAAAGATATTAATTCAGCTCTAAATATTTTGAAATTTTCAAACAAAAGAGTAAGTAAAGAAGTTTTAAAAACGTTAAATTCTGCTGTCGCTAATGCAGAAAACAATAATAATTTAGATATTGACAAACTTTTTGTGAAAGAAGCCTACGTCGGCAAAAGTTTAAGAATGAAAAGATTTAGACCAATGAGTAAGGGAAGAGCTTTTCAGATTATTAAACCCTTTTCTAGGTTAACTTTAGTGTTAGAGGAAAGACTATAATGGGACAGAAAGTTAACCCTACTTCACTTAGAGTTGGTATTAATAAATATTGGCAATCAACTTGGTTTGAAAAAAAAGGCTACTCAACTTTCTTAAAAGAGGATCATAAAATCAGAAATTACATAGAAAAGAATTACTCAATAGCGGGAATAAGCTCAGTTATAATTGAAAGAGCTGCAGCAAACCTCAAAATTATAATTCACACTTCTAAGCCTGGTGTTCTTATAGGTAAAAAAGGCGCAGATATTGAAAAACTTAGAAATAAACTCTCAAAATTGTCAGATAAGAGCATCTCTTTGGACATTAAAGAAATTAAGAAACCAGAGATAGATGCTTCTTTAGTAGCAGACTCAATTGCAAGACAGCTTGAAAAAAGAGTTGCTTTTAGAAAAGCGATGAAAAAATCAGGTTTATCAGCAATTAAACTTGGTGCTAAGGGTATTAAAATTGTATGTGGTGGCAGACTTGGCGGTGCTGAAATAGCAAGATCAGAGAAATTTTCTGAGGGAAGTGTACCTTTACATACCCTTAGAGCTGATATAGATTACGCAACTGCTCGAGCCTTAACCACTTATGGAATTATAGGAATTAAGGTTTGGCTTTTTAAAGGCGAGAGTAAAAATACATCAAATAGATTAGATGATAAAAAAGAAAAGACAAATTAATGTTATTACCAAAAAATACAAAATATAGAAAACAGCACAAAGGAAGGATCCACGGCAGTGCTAAAGGTAATTATGAGTTAACATTTGGTTATTACGGACTCAAATCATTAGATGCTGAAAGAGTAACAGCAAGGCAAATTGAGGCATCTAGAAGAGCTATAACTAGATTTTTAAAAAGAGCTGGTAGACTTTGGATTAGAGTTTTTCCAGATGTACCAGTTACAGCAAAACCTGCAGAAGTTAGAATGGGTAAAGGAAAAGGTGCCATAGATAGATGGGTATGTAGAGTAAAGCCTGGGACTATAATGTTTGAGGTCGATGGCGTTGATAAGCATTTAGCAAAAAAGGCTTTTGAACTTGCATCTGCTAAGTTACCTGTAAAAACAACATTTGTATCATTGGATCAATTTTAATGGCTGATAAAGATATTAATAGTTTAAAAAAAGAGTTATTTAATTTAAAAATTATGAAAAAAAGCGGACAACTCACAGATACTTCACAATTCAAAAAAGTTAGAAAGCAAATTGCAGCGCTTTTAACTAAAGAAAGGCTAAATAAAAATGCCTAAACGTATTTTAACTGGAAAAGTTGTAAAAAAATCTGGTGACAAGACAATATCTGTTTTAGTAACTAGACAGACTACTCACCCCGTGTATAAAAAATTAATCAGAGTTTCAAAAAAATACCTAGCGCATGACAGTGATAATAAAATGATTGTTGGAGACTCTGTTAGAATTCAAGAAACAAAACCTCTTTCAAAAAATAAATCATGGGAAGTAATTAAATAATTATGATACAAGCTGAGTCAAATTTACAAGTAGCAGATAACTCTGGAGCAAGATTAATAAGTTGTATTAAAGTTATAGGTGGATCAAAAAGAAGATATGCAAGAATTGGAGACATTATTGTTGTTTCAGTTAAAGACGCTATTCCAAGATCTAAAGTTAAAAAAGGTGAAGTACAAAGAGCAATTATAGTAAGAACAAAAAAGCCATTAATTAGGGATGATGGCACATCAATAAAATTTGACTCTAATGCAGCTGTTCTATTAGACAAACAAAATGAACCAATTGGGACAAGAATTTTTGGTCCCGTTACAAGAGAGCTTAGAAAAAGAAATATGATGAAGATTGTTAGTTTAGCTCCTGAGGTGTTATAATGATTAAAAAATACAAAAAAGGTGACGAAGTTATTGTGAGAGTCGGTAAAGATAGAGGTAAGATTGGAAAGATTTCAAAAATCATAAACTCTACTGATAAAGTTGTTATATCTGGTGTCAATGTTAGTAAAAAACATCAAAAACCATCTCAAGAGTCTAAAGGCGGTATTGTTGATAAAGAAATGCCAATTCATATTTCAAATATTTTGGCTTATGACTCGAAATCTAAAAAATCTTCTAAAGTAGGTTTCAAAATTGAAAGTGGAAAAAAAATTAGAATTTTAAAATCATCTGGAGACAAATACTAATGTCAAATTCAGTTCAAGAACTTTTCAATGTCTCTGATCAGTTAGCCAAAAATTTAGAAATATCTCATAAGCTTGCTGTTCCAAAATTATCAAAAATAGTAATTAACGCGGGTATCGGCGCCATTAAAGAGGATAACAAAGCTATTGAAAAAATAAAAAATGATTTATCTCTTATTACTGGTCAATCACCAGTTGTTAGGATGTCAAAAAAAGCTATTGCCTCCTTTAAAGTTAGAAAAGGTATGCCAGTAGGACTTTCTGTTACCCTCAGGAAAAATATGATGATGGAGTTTTACGATAGACTTGTAAATATTGCCATGCCTCGTATTAAAGACTTCAGAGGTTATAACAAAAAGTCATTTGATGGTCATGGTAACATTACCATAGGTATTAAAGATCATATTATTTTTCCTGAAATTAGTGTTGAAAATGTTGAAAACATTTTTGGTTTTGATATCACTATTGCCACTTCTGCAAATAATGACAAAGAGGGGTATGAACTTTTAAAATTAATGAACTTTCCATTTCTGAATTAACCATGGCAAAACAAAGCGCAATACAAAAAAATATAAATAGAAAAGTACTGATTGATAGACTCAGTGAAAAAAGAAAAAAATTAAAAAGCCTTTTATCCAACAAAAATTTACCATTTGAAGAAAGAGTAAAAATACAAATGAAACTTGAGTCCTTACCTAGAAATTCATCAAGAATAAGGTACCGAAATAGATGTTTCCTATCTGGTAGGCCTCGTGGTGTTTATAGTAAATTTAATTTATCTAGAATAGCTATCAGAGATATGGCTGGTAAGGGTCAAATACCTGGTTTAACGAAAGCGAGTTGGTAGTATGAGTGACACGCTAGCAGATATGATTACAAGAATAAGAAATGGCCAAAAAGCCAATAAAGTCAAAGTTAAAGCAATATTTTCAAAATTAAATATTAACGTTTGTGATGTGCTCAAAAAAGAGGGTTATATTGACAACTTTGAAATTTTAGGTGATACAAAAAAAGATATTTCAATTACACTTAAATATTACAAAGGCTCACCGTTAATTAACAAAATTGAAAAGATTACAAAACAAGGTTGTAGAGTTTATAGTTCTGTAGATGAAATTCCTAAGACAATTGGAGGTTTAGGTACTACAATTTTATCAACCTCAAAGGGCGTGATGTCTGACTCTGATGCAAGGGAAAAAAAAGTAGGAGGGGAAGTGCTAATAAGCGTTTTCTAGAATATGTCAAGACTAGCAAGAAACCCTATTAGTATTCCTGAAGATATAAAAGTTTCTATGACAGAAAATGAAATTAATTTTGAAGGAAAGCTTGGAAAATCATCAACTGTTCTTCCTGTTGGAATTAAGGTTGATCATAAAGATAATCTTTTACATTTCTCTGGAGAAAATAAAGCACTCCTTGGAACCATTTATGCAAATGTTAAAAATGAAATTATCGGTAATACAAAAGGTTTTGAAAAAAGACTTGAATTAATTGGAACTGGATATAAAGCTAATGTATCTGGTAAAAAGCTTGTCTTATCACTAGGTTTTAGTCATGATATTAACTTTGAAATACCTGAGGGTATTTCTATAAAAGTTGAAAAAAATATTGTAGTAGTTACTGGAACTAGTAAACAACTTGTTGGTCAAGTAGCAGCTGAAATCAAGTCATTTAGAAAACCAGAGCCTTACAAAGGTAAAGGTGTCAGATATGAAGGTGAAAGAATTTATAGAAAAGAAGGCAAGAAAAAGTAATGAATAAAGATAAAATTAGAGCTAACCGTAGAAAACTTAGAGTTAGAAAAAAATTGAATGATATAAAAAAACATAAACTTTTAGTATTTCGATCCTCTAAACATATATACGCTTCTGTGCTATCTGAGAACAATGACAAAACACTATGTTCATTCTCATCAGTTAAATTAGAGAAAGCTGAGGGGCAAAAAAAAGTTGATATAGCTAAAATTGTTGGTTCAAAAATTGCAGAGCTAGCTATAGAAAAAGGTATAAAAGAAGTCAAATTTGATAAAGGATCATATAAGTATCATGGAAGGCTTAAAGTATTAGCTGATGCAGCAAGAGAAAAGGGTTTATCGTTTTAATGTTAGATAGCAATTCAAATAAAGAATTAATAGAAAAGCTTATTTCAGTTAGAAGAGTATCTAAAGTTGTCAAAGGTGGAAGAAGATTTGGTTTCGCTGCACTTGTTGTAAGTGGTGATGGACAAGGTAGAGTTGGTTTTGGATCAGGTAAAGCTAAAGAAGTTCCTGAGGCAATCAGAAAAGCATCTGAAGAAGCTAAGAAAACTATGGTTAGAATTCCTTTAAGAGAGGGTAGAACTATTCACCATGATGTAAAAGCCAAATTTTCCTCAAGTACAGTAATTTTAAGATCCGCTCCAAAAGGAACAGGTATAATATCTGGTGGTCCATCTAGAGCTATTTTTGAGGCATTGGGCATTTCGGATGTTGTATCTAAAGCTATTGGAACGAAAAATCCACACAATATTGTTCGATCAACTATTAAAGCATTAAAAAGTATTAATACACCAAAATCAGTGTCTGCTAGAAGAAGTATAGAGATAAATTCCGTTATCAGTAAAAGAGAGAATTAAATATGATCAATAAAATTTCAAAACAACGCCAAACAAATAGAAAAAGAAAAGGTAAAGGAATTGGCTCTGGATTAGGAAAAACAGCTGGTAGGGGCCACAAAGGTCAAAAATCAAGGTCAGGTGTTGCTGTTAGAAATTTTGAGGGTGGTCAAATGCCTATTTATAGAAAAACTCCAAAAAGAGGTTTTAATTCATTAAAAAAAATAAATCCTAAATCTTTAACTTTGTCTTTAGTAAGTTTTAATAAGTTTAAAGAAAATTCTTTAATTGATAATAATTTTCTAATACAAGAGGGTTTCTTAAAAAAGAAAGATCATAAAAAATCTATTAAATTAATCGACTCAATTCAGTTTAAAAACAAGCTTCAATTTAAAAATTTTAAGGTTACTTCTGGTGCCAAAAAAAGGATAGAAGAACTAGGTGGTTCTACATCATAATTTTAGATTATGAATATAAAAGTACCAAATATTGACTATAGCGAAGCAATAAAAAGCTCAGGCTTATTTAAAAAATTAGGTTTTGTTTTATTTGCAATTGCTGTTTATCGTCTTGGAACTTATATTCCTGTCCCTGGTATTAACTCAGCTGTTTTAGAACAAATATTTGAACAACATCGTGGAGGAATTTTAGGAATATTTGATATGTTTTCAGGTGGCGCCTTAATGCGTATGTCTATATTTACACTTGGTGTTATGCCTTATATTTCTGCATCTATTATAATGACTTTAATGCAATCGTCATTTGATAGCTTAAAGGCCCTTAAAGAACAGGGCACACAGGGAAGAAAAAAAATTCAACAATACACTAGGTACCTAACAATAGTTTTGGGACTTTTCCAAAGTTATGGTATTTCAAATGGCATACTAAATTTATCAGATACAGTTGATCCCACTTTAGGTAGTGTAGCTTTTTTTCAGATTTCTGCTGTAATTACTATGACATCTGGAACCATATTTCTAATGTGGTTGGGTGAACAGATAACTGAAAATGGTTTTGGAAGTGGAATTTCAATTATTATTTTCTCAGGCATTGTAGCTAATCTTCCCTTTGCTATTTTCAATACATTTGAGCTTGGAAGAACTGGCGCTTTATCAGCTATCGCAATTATATCAATAATTTTTCTACTTCTTATACTAATAGTAGTAATTGTATTTATAGAAAGGGCCCAAAGAAGATTATTAGTTCAATATCCTAAACGCCAAGTTGGAAATAAGGTATTTGGGGGTCAATCTTCTTATCTACCTATAAAAATAAATATCTCTGGTGTTATTCCTGCTATTTTTGCATCATCCTTACTACTATTCCCTAATACTATTTCCAATTTCTCGCCTGAAAGTTCAGGCTTCTTGTCCAGTTTAGGATTTTACCTATCTCATGGAAAGCCACTTTATATGGCCTTTTTCTTTGGTCTGATTGTTTTTTTTGCATTCTTTTATACTAGTATTGTTTTCAACCCTAAAGAACAGGCAGAAAACTTAAGAAATAATGGAGGTTTTGTTTTAGGTTACAGACCTGGTGAGCAAACAGCTACATACTTAGAACATGTGATATATCGACTAACTTTTGTAGGTGCTATCTATTTAGGTTTAATTGCCTTAATACCTGAATTTTTGATTGCTAGACTCTCAGTTCCTTTTTATTTAGGAGGAACCAGTCTTTTGATAGTTGTTATTGTGGCAATGGATTTCTTTTCGCAGATTCAAACACAATTATTTTCATCTCAATATGAAAAATTGTTAAGTAAAAATAAAATTTATAAAAGTAAATGGTTATAGTATTTATCGGCCCTCCTGGTTGTGGTAAGGGCACGCAAGCAAACATTTTAAAAGAAAGTATTTTACCTGACTTGAACATATTAACTGTTAGTTCTCTTTTAAAAGAGAAATCTCAAGATGAGAGTATTTTAGGAAAAGATATTAAAAATAAAATGGATAATGGTGACTTAATTGAGGATACAATTGTGATTTCTGTGTTAAAAGAAAAAGTAAACACTTTGTTAAACGAGCAGATTTTGATCGATGGCTTTCCTAGAAGCTCAATTCAAGCTGACTCACTTCTTGAAATATTTGAGAACAAAGATTTAAGTATTATTAATTTTGATGTTGATGATGAACAACTTCTTCAGAGAATTAAAAAAAGGTCTATGGAAGAGTCTAGAGCAGATGATAGTTTTTTTGAAAAAAGACTGCAAATTTATAAAAAATCTCACTTAGAAATATTAAATTCACTTAAAAAAAATTATTCAGTTATTGACATACAAGCTAATGATGAAATTAGCTCTGTAACTGCTAAAATCGTTGAAAAACTTGGGTTAAATTAAGGTAATTTATATTGACTTTTAAATACTTTTTTAATAATTTCACCAATTCAGGAGATCTCAATTGGCAAGAATAGCAGGTGTAAATTTACCAGTGGATAAAAGAGCATTAGTCTCTCTAACCTATATTCATGGAATAGGCCCTAAGTACGCTATGGATATTTTAAAAGCAAATAGTTTAGATCCAACTAAAAGGATAAAAGATTTCTCTGAGGATGAAATCTCTAAAATAAGAAAATCAATAGATGAAAGTTATACTGTAGAAGGTGATCTAAGAAGATTAGTATCACAAAATATCAAAAGACTAAAAGATTTAGGATGTTATCGTGGTTTAAGGCACCGAAAACAACTTCCTACTAGAGGCCAAAGAACTCATACAAACGCTAGAACTAGAAAAGGTAAAGCTGTAGCTATAGCAGGGAAGAAAAAAGTAACAAAATAAAATGGCAAAAAACGAAAAAAAGATCTCTGAAAAAAAAAAACAAAAAAAAAACTTTGGACAAAACGGTGTGGTTCATATCAAAAGTTCTTTTAACAACACTATTGTAACAATTTCTGATATTAGTGGAAATGCAGTATCTTGGTCATCAAGCGGTTCTATGGGATTTAGGGGATCAAAAAAATCTACACCTTATGCTGCTCAAATTGCAACTGATGCAGCTGGAAAGAAAGCATATGATATTGGATTGAGAAAACTTGATGTTCTTATGAAAGGTCCTGGATCTGGTAGAGAGTCTGCTTTAAGAGCTCTGCAAAATATAGGATTTATTATTAATAATATTAAAGATGTTACACCGCTTCCACATAATGGATGCAGACCTAAAAAGAAAAGAAGAGTTTAAACGATAATTTATAGGAGTAAAAAGTGATAGAGAATAATTGGATAACTTTGGTCAAACCCAACAAAGTTGACTATAAGATAAGTGACAATAAAAAATTTGGTACTGTTGTCATCGAACCTCTGGAAAAAGGTTTTGGTACGACACTAGGTAATGCCCTAAGAAGAGTACTTTTATCTTCATTACAAGGCACAGCTATTTCATCAATTAAAATTAATGGTGTGCTTCATGAATTTTCGACTATAGAAGGAGTAAGAGAAGATGTGACTGATATCATCATGAATCTTAAAAATGTTACTTTCAATTCTAAAAGTAACCACTCCCAAAAATTAAGTTTAAATATAAAAGGCCCAAAAGAGGTACTTTCCTCAGATTTTGAAGAAAACCCAGAAGTTGAAATTATTGATAAAGAAGCTGTTATTATGAATGTTGACTCTAATAGAGAAGTAAATTTAGAAATATTCTTAGATGTTAATAAAGGTTATATATCTGCAGAAAAAAATAAAGATAATGAGAACAAAAGTGTCGGGCAAATTATGCTTGATGCAACTTACAGCCCTGTGAAAAGAGTCTCTTTTAACGTTGAAAATTCTCGAATTGGTCAAGATACTGAGTTTGATAAACTTATCTTAGATATTGAAACTAATGGAACCGTATCTCCAGATGATGCTGCTGCTTTAGCTGCAAGAATTCTTCAAGACCAACTTAAGCCTTTTATTAATTTTGAGGAACCTACAGAAGATGAAAGAAAAAAATTACAATCCTCAAATGAACCACAGTTTAATAAGAACCTACTTAAGAAAGTTGATGAACTTGAGTTATCTGTTAGATCAGCCAATTGTTTAAAAAATGATAATATTTTTTATATAGGAGATTTAGTCCAGAAAACTGAGGGAGAAATGCTAAGAACACCTAATTTTGGGAGAAAATCTCTAGATGAGATAAAGGAAGTACTATCTTCAATGAGCCTATCTATGGGAATGGACTTACCCGGGTGGCCACCAGAAAATATAGAAGAGCTATCAAAAAAATATGAAGATCCTTTTAAAGTATAATGAAACACGGACTTAAACAACGAAAGTTAAATAGAACTTCTTCACATAGATTGGCTTTGTTAAAAAATTTATCTATTAGTCTCATTAAGCACGAGACTATTACTACAACTACTGAAAAAGCAAAAGAGCTAAGACCTTTTATCGAGAAATTAGTTACAAAAGCTAAAAATGATAACCTAAGTAATAGAAAATATATATTAGCCAAGCTTTTTAATAATAAGGAAGCATGTCAAAAATTATTTTCTGAAATTTCTAAAGAGCAAAAAAATAGAAATGGTGGATACACTCGCATTATTAAAAAAGGCAACAGATTTGGTGATTTTGCTCACACAAGTATTATTCAGTTCGTAAAATAAAATTCTATGTCATCTTATTTAGCACTCGTTATAGGTGCTATATTAGGATCAAGCCTTCGTTACTTCTTCAATATTTTAAACTTCACTTTTTTAGGGTTACCCACAGCAACAATATTAGTAAATATCATTGGATCTGCTATGGCAGGTTATTTTTTAAATAAATTTAATGGTGCACTATATATATTTGTTTATGTCGGTTTTTTTGGCAGTTTTACTACTCTTTCTTCCTTCAATATTGAACTATTTTCATTAGTTTCTGATAAATCTTTTATCAAAGCATTAATATATTTTTCTTTTAACATTTTTATATCTTTTATTTTCTTTTATTTATTTCATATGATTAGTCTCAGATTTGCAAATTAAGATAGATCAAAGTTATAAGAGATTAGATAAGTTTTTATTTCAATATTTTGAGTCTATACCTTTATCTTTGTTACAAAGATTAATTAGAAAATACAAAATAAAAATTAATAACAAAAAATCTAAAGCTAATTCACCATTAATAAAAGGTGATGTTGTATATATATATTATAAATTTGAGATCAATAATGAGTTATCAAATACTATTGTACTAAATAAAGATAAAAAAAAAATTTTTAAAGATCATATAATATTTCAAAACGATGATTTTATAGTTATCAACAAAATTGATGGATATTCTGTTCAAAGAGGATCTAAAGTATTTATTTCATTAAAAGATATATATGAAAATGTAATAAAACATAAATTATATATAGTTCACAGATTAGACAAAGACACCTCAGGGGTAATGCTTTTTGCAAAAAATAGAATTACTGCAAGTAAAATCTCATCGTTATTTTTAAATAATCAAATCAAAAAATTCTATATTTCAGTAACTAATAATAAATTTAACAAAAATACTGATACTTTGATTAACTATAATTCTGATAAGAAGAAACTAAAACTAGCTTACAGAAAAATTCAATTAGGTAATTATAAAAATTGTTATTTGATTAAATTATTTACAGGAAAAAAACATCAAATCAGACTTCAATTCTACCTTAATAAAAATCCTATAATTGGTGATAAAAAGTTTTCTGGCATTGAATTTAATAAACTTCTTCTTTGTTCTTATAAAATTATTTTTAAACTAGATGAGAAATTTTATAAATTTAAAATAAACCCTAATAAAATACTTTCATGAATTCTTCTTTAAGATCTTGATATATTTTTCCTTTATTATATTTTATTTTTAGTTCTTTTAAGCTACTTATATCTTTGGAATTAAGACCACAAGGATCGATTTTTTGAAAATTATCTAAATCAAGATCAAAATTAATTGATAACCCATGATGAATGATGCCCTTAGAGTATCTTAGACCTATAAATATTATTTTTTTTAATTCATTATTATTTTCAACCCACAAACCTCTATTTTTTTCTTTTTTTCTAAAAAGTTTAATATCATTTCTTTTGAATGCTTTTATACATATGTCTTCTAATGAATTTATGTAATCTATAATATTCTTTTTTCTTTTTTTTAAATTAATTAAAGGATAAATTACTAATTGGCCGGGGCCGTGAAAAGTGATTTTACCACCTCTATTAACTTTAATTACTGGAATCTTATTTATTTTATTTATTTTAAATTCTTTAGGAGTAGAGCTTCCTGCAGTAAAGACATTTTGATGTTCTAAGAACCATATTTCCTCTTCTTTTATATTTTCATACATTTTTTGAATATGTTTATTCATTAATTTTGTAATTTCTTGATATTTTTTTTGCCCTTTTAGTTGTTTTATTTCAATCATTCTTTATTAATTAATCTATTAATTGCGGACGTGGCGGAACTGGTAGACGCGCAGCGTTGAGGTCGCTGTGGGATCAAATCCTGTGGAAGTTCGAGTCTTCTCGTCCGCACCATATTTATAATATAAATGCAAAAATTTAATAAAAAAGAATATATTGAGTCAATAAAATCTCTTCATTCTGCAGATCAAGCAGATAGTATTGAAAGTCTCCCATATGAAATACAGTCTTCTATACTAAGAACTAATACTAAAAATTTTCACCCAGATTTTATTGCTTACTTACGAGAAGAAACGCGTGACGATATTTTGCATATGATTCCAAATAAACAATTAGTTAATTTAATTAAATATTTAGATTTAGATGATGCGGTTGAAATCCTTGGTGACTTTGAAACTAAAGAATTAGTCCAAATACTTTCCAAGCTTGGATCTCAGCAAAGAGAAAGAATTGAGGAAAGTTTACAGTATGATGAAAATTCTGCTGGTAGGCTTATGAATAGAGACTATCTTTCGATAAAATCTAATTTAACGGTTGGTGAATTAATTGATCAGTTAAGGAATTCTAGAAGAGGACCTAAAAATTTTTATAATATATTTATTGTTGATGATCAAAACATTCCTATAGGCTATATCCCTTCTGGAAGAGTACTAAGATCAAAAAGATCAAAAAAATTAAAAGATATTATTTACAAAGACATACATACTATTAAATCTGATGAAAAAATTGAAGATATCGCCTACACCTTTCGACAGTATGGCTTGGTTTCAGCACCTGTAGTAAATTTAGATAATAAAATGATAGGTATCATGACAGTTGATGACGTTGTTGAAATTGATCACGAAGAGTCAGAAGATGATATGAGAAAGTTGGGAGGTTTGTTTGTAAATGACTTTTATAAAGGTGCTTTTACATCTGCCACCTCAAGATTTATATGGTTAGGGTTAAATTTATTGACAGCTATATTAGCATCTCTTGTAATAGATATATATTCAGACCAATTACAGCAAATGATAGCGATTGCAGTCTTGATGCCTATAGTAGCTTCAATGGGTGGTAATGCTGGCACGCAAGCTATGACCATATACGTAAGAGCTATTGCCACAAAGGATATTAATAATTCAAACTATATTAAATTGGTTGTAAAAGAATTTTTAATAGGAAGTATCAATGGTTTTGCACTTTCTTTAATAATGGGATTAATAGCTTATTACTGGTTTGATAGTCTTGTATTAGCATTTGCGATATCTTTTGCCATTTTAATAAATCTAGGTTTTGCTTGTTTAGTAGGCATAATTATCCCAATAACAATTAATAAAATGAAAATAGATCCAGCTTTAGCCTCTGGTATTGTTCTTACGACATTTACAGATGTATTTGGATTTCTGTCATTTTTATCAATTGCAACTTACATATTAAATTTATAGTTTATTTCGATGATCAACGCTGAAATACTTAGAGAATATGATATCAGGGGTATTTACCAAAAATCACTAAAATTAGAGGATGTAGAAAATATTGCAAAAAAAATCTCAAATATAATTTTAAATATTAATACTCCTAAAATTATTATAGGTCATGATGGAAGATTATCATCTTTAGAAATTAAAAATAAACTTATTGATACTTTCAGAAGACATGGTGTTGATGTTGTAGATATTTCATTAATACCAACTCCAGTGAGCTATTATGCTACAAAAAAGCTGGATATTCCTAACTTAATAATGATTACAGGTTCTCATAATCCAAAAGAATATAATGGATTAAAAATAATTATTAATGATAAACCCTTTTTTGGAGAAAAGATAAAATCTTTAAACGATATAGATGATGCCTGTTTATCCACAACATTGGGTCAATTAACATTTAAAGACGTAATTACTCCTTATACAGAGGAAATAATTTCACAATTTAGTAATTTAGATAAACTTAAAATAGTTTGGGATCTTGGAAATGGAGCAATCTCACCAATAATACATAAAATTATTAATTCCATAAAAGGTACTAATATAATTTTAAATAGAAGTATAGACGGTAATTTTCCTAATCATCACCCTGATCCAACGATTAAGAAAAATATTATTCAATTATCAAACTATATAAAAGAAAAACAATTTGACTTAGGTGTTGCTTTTGATGGTGATGGTGATCGAATTGGAATTTTGGACAATAAAGGAGAGTTAATTTACTCAGATATAATATTTTTACTTTTGTCTCTCGATCTTTTAAAAGAAAAAAAAGACTTAGTTGCTATAGCTGATGTAAAATGTAGTAAAATACTTTTTGATACACTTAAAAATAATGGCGTCGACATTCATATGTCAAAAACCGGACATTCTTTAATCAAAGAGATGATATCTTTAAAAAATGCAGATATAGCTGGTGAGATGAGTGGACATATTTTTTATAATTATAATTATTATGGATATGATGACGCTATATACGCTTCTTTGAAATTAATTAAGATACTCAATCATACAACAAAAACATTAAATGAAATAACAAGTATTTATATGAAATCATCATCAACACCTGAGATAAAATTATACTGTGATGAAAAAATTAAATTCAGTCTTTTAGATAAAATAGTAAAAGATATTCCTAAACACTACGATTGCGTAGAGAATTTAATTACTATTGATGGTGTAAGGCTGGAAACTGAAAATTTTTGGTTCCTTTTAAGAGCCTCAAATACTCAAAATTGTATAGTATTTAGACTTGAACATTTTGTTAAAGATAAATTTAAAGAAGAACTAATTAAATTAATATCAATACTTGAGTCATATTCATTAGATATAAAAGAATTAACTAGCTTTAATCAAACAGTCTAGTTTATTTAATTTAATTTCATTACATAAGTTTTTTGCTGTTTGTTTATCATCAACATTAATATAGCTTATAAAATACCTACCATTTTTTTTAATTTGATGCTCAAAACTTCTTAGTATTTTTATTTTATTTTTCAGTAAATTAATATGCATCTTTGATTTACTAATCTTTTTGAAAGAGGATGTCTGAACTGTAAAATTTGTAGTACCTTTTTTTTCATTTTTAACGGTTAATTTTTTAGTTTCTTTATTTTTGGATGCATCTTTATATCTATATTTGTTCATAAGAAAATTAATCTTATTGTTTCTTTCTTTAGCAGAATTTCCACCAAAATATATACCTAATAAATATTTATCCTCATTTATCGACAATAGTGATATTTGAAACCCAGATTTTCTTGTATAACCAGTTTTTAAACCAATGTAATGATCATACTTTTTTAATAATGTATTATGAGTTGTATAACTTTTACCTTTAATTTTAACATTTGTTTTTTTAAATCTATGTAAGTGTTCAGGAAAATCTGTAATTATTCTAGAGCTTAATTTAAATATGTCATAAGCGGTCGACAAATTAGCTCTATTTGGGAGACCATGAGGATTTGCAAAAATTGTGTTTTGTAAATTTAATTTCTTTGCATAATTATTCATTTTAACGACAAATTTTTTTTCAGTGCCTGATATTTTTTCAGCTATTGCAACAGCTGCATCATTTGCAGATTTGATTATTAATGAGTCAATCAATTCATCTACAGTTATGAAATCCTTTTCTGCTATACCTAATTTAGAGGGTTGTTGATAGGTTGCATACTTAGAAAAGTATATACGATCATTTATATCAATATTTTTTATCCTTAGTTCGTCAAATAAAATATAAAGTGTCATAATTTTAGTAAGTGATGCTGGATAATTCTTAGTATCTTTATTAACTTCAAAATATATTTCCTGAGAATGCGGATTTCCTATAACACTAGCAATCTTTCCAAATAAAGGATGTGATAAATTGACAATTAAAATAAATGCAATAAGTATTATTCTCATGAAGCTATTAATTTGTTATGATTATCTATGTCTATAGGTTTTAAATTATACTCCTTTTTCAAAGGTAACCTTGTTCATCAAGATTCGCTAGGTAATAAATATTATCATGATAAGAGTAATCCTTCCAAAAGATGGGTAGTTTATGCTGTTGGTTTTGGCCCAGAGTCGCTGCCAACTCAATTTCATAATTGGTTACATAATACCTCAGATGAAATCCCCGATATTGATCTAGAGGAAAATAATCAAGAAAGTAATGTTAAAAGAAGAGTACAGAAACACTCTGTAAAACATAAAAAAAATGTCGATAAGGGCTATAATAGTTGGCAACCAAAATAAAGGAGATAGATAGTTATAAATCAAGCTACCATTTCAAAATTGGTATTATTTTTTGTGCACTATTATTTTTATTTTTATTTATATCTAAAAATATAAATAAAAATAACACAGTTCCTTTTGTTGCAACTTTTAATTATATTGAGGGAATATATAATGAAACTGATGTTAAGATTGCAGGTATAAAGGTAGGAAATGTACAAGACGTTAAGATATCTTCAGATGGTGTAATTGTTTATGGTTATATTGAAAAAAAATACAATATACCTAAGGACTCAATAATAAAAATAAAAAGCGATGGTATTTTTGGAAAAAAGTCACTATCAATTGAGGCAGGATTTGGAGAATATTTTAATAAATCTTCAAATAAGTATGTATTTAACCAAACACAAGATTCATATTCTATAGATATGTTCCTAAGATATTTAAATAATTTAAATGAATAAAAAAATAAATATTGAATTTGTGCTTGGATTTTTAATATTAATAATCTCTATATTTTTTGTTTTTTATTATTCAAATAAATTAAATTTTTTTAATAAAACTGAAACATTTCTTATAAATTCTAGTTTTTTTGATATAGGTAATATAAATATTGGTAATGAAGTTAAAATTAGAGGAGTACAAGTAGGTGAAGTATCTGGTATTTCATTAGATCAAAATAGCTATATGGCTATTATTACATCATCTATTGAAAATACTATTAATATACCTGATGATTCTATATTTAAAATATCTAATAACGGATTTATAGGTTCTCCTTATATTGAAATACAATTAGGAAATAGTGATGTATCACTCAAAAATAATGATTATACGATTAATAATATTGATGCAGTATCATTGGAAGAAATTATTAATAATTTTATTTTTAAATAGTATTTTTATTTATCAAATAAAATCTAATGAAATTAGTAATACAAAGCTTCTAATTTTAGATAAGTCTTCATCATCAAAATATGTAATTGATTTTTCAAATTCTTATAAATTTAGAAATTTATCTTTTGAATTAATTTCTTGTAAAAATATTGAATTTGATAAATATCTTGACACTGCTGCTTTATTAAAAATAATTCAAAATGATAATATATTTATAGGTTGGTTTTTTAAATACACTGATGAATTAAATCTATATTCAAATAAAATTTATGAAATATCACTTACAGATTGCTAGCCAAATCTTGAAATATTTTTTTCTAGCCAATTTGTATTATATACACCATTAACAAAATCTTTTTGATTCAAAATCCATTTGTGAAGTTCAATATTAGTATTTATCCCATCTATAATAAGCTCATCTAATCCTCTTTTCATTATAGATATAGACTCATTCCTGTCTTTGCCTTTGGAAACTAATTTTAATACTAGACTATCGTAGTGTGGATTAACTTTGTAATTTGTGTATAAAGCAGTATCTACTCTAATACCTTTACCTCCAGGTACATTAATAAATTTAACAGTTCCTGGACTTGGTGAAAAATCTCTAGCATTTTCAGCATTAATTCTACACTCAATTGTGTGATTTCTTTTTATTGTATCTTTCAAATCCACTTTATATCCGGCAGCAACCATTATTTGATATTTCACTAAGTCAACTTCATATGCCTCTTCAGTTACTGGGTGCTCGACCTGTAACCTGGTATTCATTTCAATAAAAAAAATTTCATTATCTTGATATAAAAACTCTAAAGTTCCTAAGCCCTCATATTTATTTTTTATAAGTAAATTTTTTATATTTTTTTCAATTTTTTCTATATTATTTATTTTAATAAAATCAGATGGTATTTCTTCAATAATTTTTTGATTTTTACGTTGTATAGAGCAATCTCTCTGACCAATAATTTCTGCGTAATTATTACTTGGG
The DNA here is from genome assembly GCA_902621205.1 of uncultured Alphaproteobacteria bacterium. Classification (GTDB taxonomy): domain Bacteria; phylum Pseudomonadota; class Alphaproteobacteria; order HIMB59; family HIMB59; genus HIMB59. The sequence goes on from CACNLH010000005.1 coordinate 57,660, forward strand.
TCTGAAATAACTTGAAATTCAATATGTTTTGCATTTGTTAAAAATTTTTCAGCATACATAGTATCATCACCAAAGTAATTTTTTGCTTCTGCTTTTAATTGTGAAAAGTAATTATTAATTTCTTCTTTATTATTAAAAACCCTCATTCCTTTACCTCCTCCACCATAAGCAGCTTTTATTACTATAGGCATTCCAATCTCTTTAGATATTTTTTGAGCTTCATTTATATTTTCTATATTTTTCGAAGTTTTATTTCCCAAAATTGGTATATTAAATTCACTTGCTAACTTTAAAGCATTACTTTTATTTCCTAACTCTAATATCGAATTATGTGAGGGACCTATAAACTTTATCTTATGTGAACTTAATATTTTGGAAAATTTATCACTCTCACTTAAGAAGCCATAACCTGGATGTACGGCATCAGCACCAGTAATATTAATTGCACTTATTATACTAGGAATATTTAAGTAACTTTGATTTGGTAAGGCATTACCAACACAAATACTTTCATCAGCTAGTTTAACATGCATAGCCTCAGTATCTACATTTGAATGAATGGCAACAGTTTTGATATTAAGTTCTTTACATGCTCTTATAATTCGTACAGCAATTTCACCTCTATTTGCTACTAATATTTTTTTAAACAATTACGATATTTCAAAGAGTGGCTGACCGAACTCTACAGCTTCTCCGTTTTCGACCATTACTGACTTAATTATGCAATCCCTGTCAGATTTTATTTCATTAAAAGTTTTCATAGCTTCAATTAAACAAATGATATCCCCCTTTTTGATCTTTTGACCTTTTTTTGCAAAAGGAGGTGAGCTAGGTTTAGGAGTTAAGTAAATAATTCCAACCATAGGACTGTCAATAGTTATTAAATTTTCATTATTATTGGTATTTTGACTTATGTCAGTCAAAATATTTTGATTATTTTGGTTAAGGTTTCTATTGTTAGTATTACTGAATATTTCAATTGTATTTGTTTTATTTGATAATTTAATAGAAGATAGATTATTGTCTTTAATTTTTTTTATTAAAGTATCAATTGTCTCATTAATTTTTTTATCAATCATAATTGATAATATACCTGATAGATAATAAAATAAAACTCTTATATAGTTTGACTATTTAAATTGTTTTGCCAACTTTAAATTTTGGTTAAAGTAATTAGAACTAATATTAAAGCCATAACTATTTTTTTTGATTCTATCAATTTCATAGTAATTTAGTTGTCCAACAAGCTGACCATCTCTTATTATAAATGGAGTGTCATATGCTCGCAATTCGAGAACAGCAGGTGTGCCAGATTTATTATTGCCAAATCCAGGATCAAAAAAACCAGCATAATGAACTCTAAAATTTCCAAAGCTATCTTTAAATGGCTCTAGCTCTCCAGCTTGATCATCTTTAATTTTTATTAACTCTTTAGATCTGAGTATATAAAACTCGTCTTTTTCAATTATAAAAGAATTATCAACTGGAATGATTTCCTCCCAATATTTATTTGATTTATAAAAACTAATTTTATTTAAATCAATTGCAGATGTAATCTTTTTAGCCTTATAAGCAGTAATTTGATTTTTTTTGATTGATACTGATATTTTCATTTGTTTAATTTTTCTATCTATATTTGGACCTTGAAAAAATCTTAATTGATTTAATGAAGTATTCTTCTTTAAAATTATACTAAATGACTGTGGAATAATTTCTAAATACAATTTGCCCTTATAGTTATAATTAATAAAATCATATTCTTTTCCATTTTCAGTTATTACACGAGTAAATATATCCAATCTACCAGTTGTGCTTTTAGGATTTGATTTACCCATTATATCATGTGGAAGGTTTAATTTTTCGTTCAATTCACATAAATAAATGCAATTTTTTTCTAAGAGTGTATCCCTTGATATATCAATTTCAGTTAGTGATAATTCGTTAATGACTTTCGATATTTTGATATTATTTGGTATAAAAGAGGCTTTAATTCTATAGCATTTATTAGACAATGATAAATCAAGAGATGCTGGCTGTAATTGTTTATTGATATATGAATTATTAGAGTAAACATGTCTTTTTTTTATAAGAGTAAAAATTTGTTCTCTATTTAAATAGGGCATATGATTTATCTAATGTTGGAACATCTTTAATATCATATTTTTTACAAAAAAAATCGGCTTTATTATTTGAATTTATTCCTTTGTAAAATTGACAAAAATAGAAGTTAGAAAGGTTAAAATTACCTATTTTTTGATAATATTTACCGTATATATAATGATAAAAATATTCGTTAATAATATCTTTATTAAATTTTAAATCATCTATTATGTAATATTTATTATATAAGTTATTTTCTAATAGGTAGTTGATGTATTCTATCTTTAAAAAAGAATTATCATTTATTTCTAATAAAGTTTGAAAATTATTATGCCAATCATCAACAATTAAACCTCTTTTAAATGCCTCATACTGTGCTAGCGGTTTATACATATCATTTAAAACTTCGTCTTTATAAAATATACCTTTATTAAGATCTTCAAAAAAAATATTAAAGGACATAATATTTGAATCATTAGAATATTTTGATTTTATCCATTCAAATTTTTGTGAATTTATTTGTTTATTATAATCAAGTTCTTTTAAATTATTTATCCTATCATTAGTTCTAGGATGAGTTTTGATGTAGTTATTATCTTGATTACCCGCTTTTTCCAAAAAAGATATTAACTCTGAAGTATTAATTTTATTTTTTTTAATTTCATTAATCATAAAATTATCAGCTTCAATTTCAAATTTGATAGAATGTTTTGAAATTTCATCAATTAAATTGCTATTTAATGAAATAGATGTACCCAGCCCTACATTAGCATTACTAGCAAATACGGCAAGACCAATAGAAAATAAATTAAAAATATTATTTTTTTTTCTACTCTCTTGTATTTTAAATTTCTTAGAAATAAAATGATTTTTAATTAAATGGGCGTATTCATGCAAATATATTGCTTTAAGGGTATCCTCATATTTAATAATTTTTAATAATCCAGTGGTAAAATAAATATTATTATTTAATACAAATGCATTGGCTGACTCATTTCTAGTTAAATAAACATTTGATTTATTTATGTTAAGTTCTTTGCTTAAATAATCAAAATAATCCTCAAAGATTGGATCTCTAATGATTTCATAAGAATTAAGTTTATTAAAAAAAAATGTAAAAAATATAAAGAAAATGAATTTAAACTTAATTTTCAACTATTTTTTTTTTTTATTTTTCTTCTATAGGATTTTTCTTCAATTGAGTCTTCAATTTTATTTTTTTCAATTATTTCATTAGTATTATTTTTTACCATATTAATTATATCTTTATTAAATTCATATATCTTTTTGAGTGGTCTTTTTTTAACAAAATTAATTTTAAACGATAATTTCATTAATTTTACTCTATTATTTAAATCTTTTGAATTATCCTTATAAAAATCATCATCTATTTGAATTTCAATATTATCTTCATTGCCAATTGCATTTATACCCCTAATAGTTGAAATTATATTATGTATTAAAATTGAGTCTGTTTTTTTAAATCCACTTCCACCACAACAATCACATTTATTATAGAAAGTTTCATAAATACTCTTCCCAATTCTTTGTCTTGATATTTCCATTAAACCGAATTGTGATATCTTAGTTATTTGAACTCTAGATCTATCTTTATAAAATAGTTCTTTTATTTTCCTCTCTACCTTTAAGTTATTTGAATTTATATTCATATCTATAAAGTCAATAACAATTAAACCTGCTATATTTCTTAATTGTATTTGTTTAAATATTTCCTCACTAGCTTCTAAATTTGTATTTAAGGCAGTAATTTCAATATTTTTCTCTGATGTTGCACGTCCAGAGTTTATATCTATGCTCGTAAGTGCCTCTGTTGGATTAATTACTAAATACCCTCCTGACTTTAAATAAATATTTTCTTCTGTTAGACTATTTATTGGATTTTTAATTCCATAATTTTCAAATAAAGGAAGTTTATCATCATAATGAATAATTTTTTTATTCGATTTAACACTAAAGTCTTTTTCTAATTTTTTATATAACTTCATTGTTTTTAAGTCAGAAAATATAATTTCTTCTATTGTTCTTTGGTTTAAATCACGAGCTACTTTTATAATAGGGGTATCTAATTCCATTATTAGTATCGGTGCTTTTGATTTTAATGTATCTTCTCTTATTTTTGTCCACAGTTTTCGTAAATAACTAAAGTCTGCGATTATATCCTCGTCTTCAGCTGAAATAGCATTAGTTCTTATGATCAAGGACATACCATCAGGTAAATTAAAATTATCGTGTAATTTTTTTAATCTCTTTCTATCAAGAGGATTTACAATTTTTTTTGAAACCCCACCAGTTGAGGAATTATTTGGTAATAAAACACTATACCTGCCTGGTAATGATATAAACGTAGTTATAGCTGCCCCTTTAGTTCCTCTTTCTTCTTTTACTATTTGAATCAATAAAACTTGGTCTTTTTTGATAACATCCTGAATTTTGTACTTTCGATAAAATGATAGAAACTGTTTTTTAGTTTCTTTTTCATCTCCAATATCGCTAAAACTATCATTTTCTTTAACTACTATTTTCTCATTATGAGGAATCTTGAAGTAACTCGGATGGATTTCATCGAAAGGTAAAAAAGCCTTCTTTTCTGATCCAAATTCTACAAAAGCTGCTTGAAGAGATGGCTCTACTCTAGACACAGTCCCAAGATATATATTATTTTTTTTACTTGATGCTAAGTTATCTGAGTAGTCAAAATAGTTGATTTCTTGCCCATCGGCTCCAATGATGCATAATTCGTTATTGATGCTTCCATCAATAAAAATTCTTTTAGACATGTTTTTAAATCCTTTTGATATGATAAGTTATTGATTATTTGATTGTTAAGTAAAATGAAACTTTTTAAATATTTGCAGTACATTTTTGTGCTCACTGTATTAAGTATTTCCATAATAGTTCTATATTTATGGAATATTCAACAAGATTTACCTGATCATAATATATCTCAATATTTCCCAAATGAAATAACAAAAATCTATGATGAAAAATATGAGCTTATGTATCATGTTGGTAATAGAGATAGATTCTACTTAGATTACGAAGATATACCTGAAACTATGATCAATGCAATAATATCAGCAGAAGATAAAACCTTTTTTCAGCATCAGGGATTTGATGTTAAAGGAATAATGAACGCTTTTATTATAAATATAAAAAATATTTACTCCAAAAATAATAATAATTATGTCGGGGCATCAACAATTACTCAACAATTAGTTAAAAATATTCTTTTAAATAGAGATCAGACCATATCAAGAAAAATTAAAGAATTGATTTTATCACTAAGAATAGAGCAAGAGTATACTAAAGAATTCATAATTGAATTATATTTAAATGAAATTTATTTTGGGAGACGTTCATATGGTGTGGCTTCAGCTTCATTTAATTATTTTAATAAATCAATATTTGATTTAGAGATACATGAGTATGCGTATTTAGCTGCTCTACCAAAGGGTCCAAATAATTACGATCCAAAAAAAAATTACGATAGAGCCCTTGAAAGAAGGAATTATGTTTTAAAACAAATGGAATTAAATGAATTCATATCTTCTGATCAATTTAATTTCTATTCAAATTTAGATATAGAGCTTTATGAAAAAAATAACAAAAAATATAAATCAGATTATAAGACAGATTTTATACTTAATTATTTGAATGAAAATTCATTCAATGAAAATGCGTTTTATATTCAATCCACGATAGATCAAACTCTTCAAAAAATATCAGAAAAATCCTTATTGGATAATTTAGCCTTATTTGAGAGAAAATATAGAAAATGGTCTGGTAGCTATAAAAACTTGCAAGAAATATTAAAATTTAAGAATGATCATTGGCATATTGCTAAAGTTATTAGTAAAAATCAAAATAAAACTAAATTATCCATAATTAATTCAGATGAAATAATAATTTTAAATAATGAAAATAATTTATATGGACCTGAAAAGATTTCACCAGAGACATATTTAAGTATTGATGATTATATTTTTGTGACTAATGTAAATAATTTTTTTTATGCTGCTCAGTTACATGAAATAAACGGATCTGTAATTATCATGGATCCTTTTAATGGAAATATAGTTTCAATGGTTGGTGGTGTTAATTATGAAATTAGTAATTTTAATAGAGTTACTCAGGCATATAGACAACCAGGATCATCTATTAAACCATTTATATATGCTCATGCTTTAGAAACTAAAAAATTTTTACCTAATACACTAATATTGGACTCAAATATTTTGTTGGATCAAGGTAATAATCTTCCTGTATGGGTACCTAAAAATTATTCTAATAAATCTTACGGTGAATTAACATTTAGAAGAGCCCTAGAAACTTCAAATAATCTAGTAACATTAAAAATAGGTTTAGATTTAGGATTGAATTCAGTTAATAAATTTTTAGATAAAATTAATTTTTATAATAAAAAAATTAAATCTGACGTCTACTCGACTCTTCTTGGGGCAGTTGAAAATAATCTTTTAAATTTGGCTGCATCCTACTCAATCTTTTTAAATGGTGGTTATATAGTCGAGCCATCTATAATTAAAAAAGTCGTATCAAACGAAGGTGAATTAATTTTTAATAATGAATATTTTAAATGTAATTATTGCGCATTTTCAATTGATGACAGATCATACAGAATACCAATGATAGAGCCACAAAAAGAAAAAGTCATATCCCCACAAACTTCTTTTCAAATACTAAACATACTAGAGGGAGCTATCGAGAGAGGTACTGGTAAATCTTTAAATAAAATTGATTATCCAATTGCAGGGAAAACAGGAACCACCAATGAGAGTAAAGATTTATGGTTTTTTGGACTAACTCCTAGATATGTAATTGGAGTTTATGTTGGTTACGATGTACCAAAACCAATAGGATTTAAGGAAACAGGATCATCAGTTGCTTTACCTATCTTTAAAACAATAATAGAGAATTATCTTTTATATAATAAAAATACAAATGATAAATTTATATTACCTAGTGACTTAATTATTAAAAAAGTTAATAAAGATAACGGTGAGATTTCTGATGGACAAAATACAATTATTGACTACTTTACAAAAGAACAGTTAGAAATATTAGATAATTTTAATAAAATTGAAAGTATTGGTGGAATAAATTAATGGATAAATATGAATTAACAAATTTAATCAATGAAATAGACTCTTTGATAAACCTTACAAGGAGGAGTCTTTGACTACGAAAAAACGATTAAAGAAATTCAAAGTTTAAATGAGATAATTACTAACCAAGAAAATTGGAGTAATGTCAATTTAATTAATAAATCTCAAGAAAAACTAAAACAAAATACAAATATCATTAATGATTTTAATTTTATTTTTAATCAGTTTAAAGAATTTAAAGAGTTTATTGAAATTTATGAGTCTCTAAATGAGAAAGAATTAAATGAGTTAGTTGAAAATATTAATAATGTAAAAAAACAATGTGAGAAAATTAAAATTAAATCTCTTTTAAACAAAGAAACTGATGATTGTAATGCTTTTATTGAAATACATGCTGGGGCAGGAGGTACTGAGAGTCAAGATTGGGCTGAAATGTTGTCTAGAATGTACCAACGTTTTGCAGAAAAAAATGATTACAAATATAAAATTATAGACTATCAAAGAGGAGAGGAAGCAGGTCTTAAAAATTTAACAATGATAATATCTGGCTTTAAAAGTTATGGTTATTTAAAGAATGAGTCGGGTATTCATAGGTTAGTAAGAATCTCTCCTTTTGACTCAAATAAAAGAAGACATACGAGTTTTTCCAGCGTTTGGGTATATCCTGAAATAGACAAGAATATAGAAATCGAAATAAATAATAAAGATTTGAGAATTGATACATTTAGAGCTTCAGGTGCAGGAGGTCAGCATATCAATACTACTGACAGTGCAGTAAGAATAACACATTTAAAATATAATATTGTTGTGCAAAGCCAAAGTGAACGATCACAACATCGTAATAAAGACACTGCAATGAAGATGTTAAAATCTAGATTATATGAGATAGAATTAGATAAAAAAAATGAAGAAAAAAAAAAGGAAGAGAGTAATAAAAAGCAAATTGGATGGGGAAATCAGATAAGATCTTATGTCCTTCATCCATATAAAATGGTCAAAGATCTTAGAACAAATTATCAGACATCGAATGCTGAAAATGTTCTTGATGGAGAAATATATGAATTTTTGGAGTCAACATTAATAGATGCATAAATCTTATTTTTTTAAAATTTTAGCTCTATTACTTTTACCATTTCAAACATTAGCTTATGATTTTAATTTTCAGAGAGGAGATAATTCATTACAAATTGATTTTGAGGGAAATCAAATAAAAGAAATTAAATTTGACTTAAAAATTAATGGACAGAGAAACTTTGGAATAATAAATTACCATAACAATGAGATATATATCCTTTTAAATACTGATCAAATATCATTTGATAATTTTAAAAAAGTTTTTCCTAAACCACAAAAAAATAAAAAATTAAAAAAGAAAATTAACTTCAACTGGGAGATATCTGAAATGACAATTTCAGAGGAATATTCACTTTTTTCAAACAAATTAAATTTTATCTACGATAAAGGTTTTGAGTCTATGATGTTTTATGATAACCAAAAAGAATTTGAATTATCTATTTTACCACAATTAGATGGAAATAAACAAATTTATTTGTTTTCTAAAAACGCAGGTCAATTTTTTTATGCACAAAAAATATCTAAAAATATGAATGGTGGAGCTTTAATTGGTAAAGGTTCTTTTAGAAAATTTGATGACTACGATCTGAATATTAAAGTTAAAGATTTTAGTATTGATAAAAGTTCAAAGTTCTACAATTTACTTTTTACATCAAGGATGTTAGATATTTTTTCAGTACTACAAAATAGCCAAGATGAATTTAATTATTTAGAGGTCCCTGTCCAAAAAAAAGGTAAAATTTTCACTTTTGATCATGCTATAATGTTAGGTGGGACAGTTGCCTTCTCTTTTAAGGGTGAAGCAAATCCATCTGAAAAGGTTGCAACAGTTAATGGAACTTACGGACCCTTATATTTGTTTGAAAAGAGTTTTAAAAATGTACCTTTTGTAAGTGAGTTATTTGGTAAAAATGTTGAGGAAAGTCTTTTAGCTGCTGATTTTAAAGTAAAAAAGAATGGAAATAAAACAGATTTTATATTTAACCCTTTATCAATACTAACTCCTGGTAAAACAAGAAACTTTTTTGATATTTGGGAGTAATTATTTTATAATAATTTTATCATAAGTAGATATTTTACCTGATTTTATAATCTCAGCGCGTACTCCACTTTTAAATGCTAAAAGCCTAACAAGATTTTTAATTCCTAATTTTTTTTGAAGATATCTACATGGTTGACATAATTCATGTATTCTTAAAACTACATTATTAATTTGTATTTTTTTATTAATAGTTTTGTTTAGGTCAATACCTGATGTGATTATATTTCTTCTAAAATCCTTAAAATCAATTTTTTTTCTTATTTTCTTATTAAAATCATCAATTTTTTCTGACTCTATTAAAGTAACTTGCTCATAATTATTTTTATAATTTTCATAATATCTGTCATTAATTATCCCCTTATTTTTCATTAAGATTGCTTGATTTACATAAAAAGTATTTTCACCATCTAGATTGCTAATATTGATTGCTTTAATTTTACCCATTTTCTAATATATTTACTTTAGTTTATAATTATGGAAGATAACACAAATTTATACAGTCAAAGGAATATACTAATTCGTAATTTTCTTATTTTTTCTAGATTAGCACCTTTCGTAACTAGCTTTATAGGTTCTGTTCTCATTAATAAGATTTTTTTAAAAACACCTAATTTAATTAATCTGGATTTCATTTTGATTTTTATATCACTTTATTTAGTTTTGTACGTATTTATCTCTCACACTAAGTCTTTATGTGAGCAACTTGCTATTGTTAATCAAAAAATAAATTCACATAGCGACGAACAATAAGTTTTATTTTAAAATTTTTTTATTCCTTTAGGGTCTATTATAGTTTATAAAAGAACAAAATATGAACAAAAATATCCCAGTAAAGACTGATAAAGACAATAACTTTGAGTCTGTACCTTATGTTTTGTCTAAGATTTCAGCTGGATTTCCATCCCCAGCTGATGATTATATAGAAAATAATCTAAGCTTATCAGAACTATTGATCAAAAATCACCTATCAACCTTTCTAATGAGAGCTAGTGGTGACTCCATGGTAGATTCTGGAATTAATGATGGCGACATATTAGTTGTAGATAGGAGTTTAGAAGCTAAAAGTAGAGATATAGTAATAGCTATATTTGAGGGAAACTTAACTGTCAAAAGACTAGTTATCAAGACAGATGGCTCTGCTATCCTAAAAGCTGAGAACCCATTGTATAAAAATATATTAATATCAGAGTACGCAGAATTAGAGATATGGGGAGTTGTTACTAGTGCCATTCATCAATTTATCAAATAATGAATATAGTAGCCCTAGTAGATTGTAATTCATTTTATGCTTCGTGTGAGACTATCTTTAAACCTGATTTAAGTAAAAAACCTATTGTAGTTCTATCAAACAACGATGGATGTGTCATAGCTAGAAGTTCTGAAGCCAAGAAATTAGGAATTAAAATGGGAATACCTTTCTTTGAGATAAAACAAATAGTAAAAAAATATCCAGTACATGTATTTTCATCAAATTACAGTCTATATGGAAATATCTCATCTAGGGTAATGGGAGTATTAAAAGAGCATTGTGATAGATTAGAAATTTATTCTATAGACGAAGCTTTTTTAATATTAAATAAATATTCAGAGAGAAGTTTTGTTTCAAGAGCAGAAGGGATAAAAAAAATAATAAGGAAGTGGATAGGTGTACCTGTTAGTATAGGAATAGCTAACAATAAAACCTTATCAAAAGTAGCAAACCGTTTAGCTAAAAAAGATGAACTAGGATCTCAAGTAGTAGAAATTATAAATCAAAAACAAATAGAAATATCCCTGAAGGTATTAGGGGTGGGTGATATTTGGGGAATAGGAGCTAGGATAGAGAAATTTCTTCAAAAAAATAGTATCTACACTGCATACGATTTATATAAAGCAGATCCAAGGTGGGTGAGGCAACACCTAGGAGTAGTGGGAGAGAGAACCTATAGAGAACTACACGGTGAAATATGCATACCAATAGTAGAGAGGTCTGAGCCAAAAAAACAATGTCGAGTATCAAGATCTTTTGAAAATTATGTAACCAGTTTCCAGGATTTAGAGAAAAGAATAATATCTTATGCTACTAGAGCCTCAGAAAAGATTAGATCTGATGGTTTACAGGCAAAAAAAATTACTACATTTATTCGTTCAAATAAATTTAACAACAATAATAAACAATACCATGCAGCTCAGACTTACGATTTTATATCTCCCTCAAATGACTTATTCGAGACGATTAAATTTGCTGTAAAGGCATTAAAATCTATTTATCGACCAGAAATTAAATATAAAAAGGCAGGCGTTTTACTCTCAGATTTAACTCCAGAGGGAGAATACAATAGAGACTTATTTTTCTATCAGTCAGAAGAGAGTATTTTAAAAAAAATTAGGGTAAACAAGGTATTTGATAATCTAAATAACAGATACGGAAGCGGGACTATTTGTGTTGCCAAAGAAAACTACGAAAAGTTTTATATAACTAGACGACAAAACTTAAGTCCCGCATACACATCAAATTTTGATGATTTACCTAATGTAAATTAATTTACAGCAGGTATTGATGCCATAGACTCTTCAAAAGCTTCAGTATCAAATTTATCTTCAGCAAGATTACCTGAAAAATAATCCATATATGCTTGCATATCAAAATGACCATGCCCACAAAGATTAAACAAAATAGCTTTTGATTTACCCTCGGCTTTACACTTAAGAGCTTCATCAACAGCACCTTTAATTGCGTGAGTGGCCTCAGGTGCAGGCATGATGCCTTCAGTTCTGGCAAATTGTATACCGGCTTCTAAGCACTCTTTTTGACCATAAGCTCGAGGTTCCATATGACCATAATGAACCAAGTGAGATAGCATTGGAGACATTCCATGATATCTTAGTCCACCTACATGAGTAGGTGATGGCATAAAATCAGAACCTAACGTATGCATCTTTAATAATGGTGCAGATTTTAGAGTGTCACCAAAGTCATAGGAATACTTACCTTTTGTTAAAGAAGGACAAGAAGATGGCTCAACTGCAATAGCATGAACGTCCTGTTCTCCTCTAAATTTTTTTCCTAAAAAAGGATTACATAACCCCGAGAAATTACTTCCTCCGCCAGTGCATCCTATAACAATATCAGGATAATCATTAGCCATTTCCATTTGTAAAAGTGCTTCTTGCCCAATAATTGATTGATGCATTAAAACATGATTAAGAACACTACCTAATGCGTATTTTGTATCATCATTTGTAGCTGCTACTTCTGCTGCTTCAGAGATTGCTATACCAAGTGAACCTGAACTATTTGGATCTTTTTCAAGTATGGCTCTACCTGAATTTGTTTCATTTGATGGGCTAGCTACAACACTACCACCGTAACTTTCAATTATTGCTCTTCTGTAAGGTTTTTGATCATAGCTAACTTTTACCATGAATACTTTTATCTCTATTCCAAATACAGCTCCAGCATAACTTAATGCTGTTCCCCATTGACCAGCGCCAGTTTCAGTTGCTATTTTTTTTACACCTGCTTCTTTATTATAAAAAGCCTGAGCTAATGCAGTATTCGGTTTATGACTTCCTGACGGACTGGCTCCTTCGTATTTGTAATAAATTCTGGCTGGTGTATCTAATGCTTTCTCTAAAGCTCTAGCCCTTACCAGCGGCGTAGATCTCCAACGACTGTAAGCCTCTAAAACTGGCCCAGGTATATCAATATATCTGTCTTGGGTAACCTCTTGCATTATTAATTCCATTGGAAATAAAGGCGCTAAGTCATCGGGACCTATTGGCTGTTTTGTTCCTGGATTTAAGGGTGGGCTCATAGGCTCTTTTAAATCCGCTCCCAGGTTGTACCACTGTTTTGGCACATCACTGTCTTTTAAAAAAAATTTACTATCCTCACTCATAATGGAGAATTTTATTGTATTTGTTAGATAAAAAGTAGAATTATTTATTCACTATAAAACCTATTTAATGCTGCTTCCTTGTTAATTAAGGGTAAAAGTTGTGCTACGAGCACACCAATAAGTATTAAAAAACACCCAAAAATCTGAACATTTGTCAAAAATTGAGAAAGAATAACCCAAGCTGCCAACGATCCAAATACTCCCTCAAGAGAAAATGTAATCGCTGCTGTGGAGGGTTTTACATACCTTTGACCAAAAACTTGCAGAGTATAAGCTATTCCACTTGACATTACACCTACATATAAAAGTTCAAAGATTTCTTTTGATATTCCATCAATAGTAGGATTCTCAAAAATGAATATAAATGGCAAACTATAAAAAAAACATAATAGAAATTGAGATGACGCCAAAGTAAATGGTGCATTTATAATTTCAAAGTATTCATCAATTAAAATGCAATGTATTGCAAAAAATAAAGCACATACAATTACAAGTATATCAGCAAATTGTGCTTCAAAACTATTTTCAAGAGTTAAGTAATAAGACCCTACGAGGCATACTGATACAGATAACCATATACTCCAGTGTATTTTCTTTTTTAAAAATAATCTCGATATTATAGGAACAAATGGAACATATAATATAGTTAAGAAAGCTGCATTTCCTACTTTAGTATACTGTAAAGCGTATTGTTGAAGGTAAGTTCCCAATAATAAACTTAAACCAGTTAAAAGAACTATGAATATAAATTTTTTTTTATTTTTAAGATTTTTAATTTTATTTATTTCATAAAAAGCAAAAGGTAAAACTATTATTCCACCAATTAAAAAACGCATATTTGTAAAAGTTAGTGGACCAATAAATTCCATTCCTGTAGTTTGAGCCACAAATGCAGTACCCCAAATTATTGATGCTACTATGAGACATAAAGTAGATAAGAAATGTTTGGAGTTCATAAGAAACTGGCTCCGCAGGTAGGATTCGAACCTACGACCTGTCGGTTAACAGCCGAATGCTCTACCGCTGAGCTACTGCGGAACGTTGCATCAAACTACAATAATTTTTTAATTTTTCAATTAGCATTTTCTAATTCAATTTTAAAAATATTTTTCAATGATATTAGGGTTTATTTGGATATAATATGTTGATGGAAAAAATTATTTCACCTTGTATATCAATTTGCAAAACAGATCCATCTACCGGATATTGTTATGGATGTGCTAGAACTTCTGAAGAAAAAGCGATATGGAAAGACGAAAATACGACAAATGAATGGAAAATAAATAATATTTCCGAGTTAAAAAATAGACTTTCTGGTTGGCAATTATCATCATTTGAGGAGTCATATGATTTTAAAATAAAAAACGGAATATCTTTAGCAAAGCACAAAATGATGAATAAATGAAAAAAATTAAAGGCTCGTGTCTTTGCAAGAAAATTACCTTTGAGATTAAAAATGAATGTAGATACTCAGTTTTTTGCCATTGCCAGATGTGCCAGGCTTCAAATGCTGAATTTAGTTCTTATACAAAAGTAAAAAAAAATAATCTAAATTTTAAAAGTAAAAAAACTTTAAAATGGTTTGTTTCTAGTAAACATTTTAAAAGAGGTTTTTGTTCAATTTGTGGAAGTTCATTATTTTTTCAAAAAAAATCTTCAGATGATTATATCTCGATATCAACAGGTACCTTAAATAAAAATATACCTTCTATTGGCCATATTTTTTACAAATATAAAAAATCAAAAATTAATTTTTCTAAATTAAAAAAATTTCCTCAATCTGCCCAAGGATATTTTGATAAGTTTATTTACAGAATTAAATGAATTACTCATTAACAATCAAGATTATCTTAATATTACTATTTATATACCTTTTAATTATCTTTTATGTTTTTACTAAACAAAGATCTCTTCTTTATGTCCCTCAAATTGATAATTATGATGATGAATTACTAATCATTCCCGTGGAACAAGTATTTATTGAAAATAGCTCAAATATAAAATTAAGGTCAATTTTTTATAAACATCCATCTAATACTAAAACTACATTACTAATGTTTCACGGTAATGCTGGTCCCATCGAAAATAGATTTTATAAAATTAACAAATTATCAAAATATGACCAAAATATTTTACTTATTTCTTGGAGATCATATAGTGGTAATGATGGTGAACCTACTGAGGATGGTTTATATGATGACGCTAGAAGTGCTATAAAATGGCTTGAAGAAAAAAATATTTCTAAAAAAGACATCATTATTTATGGAGAATCTTTAGGAACTGCTGTTAGTATAGAAATAGCCCAGAATAATAATTTTAAGGGTCTAATTCTAGAGGCGCCCTTTACTTCAATGATTGATGCTGCTAAATTTCATTATCCATATCTTCCTGTTTCAATCATGCTTAAAGATAAGTATTTAAGTGATAAAAAGATTAAAAACGTTATTTCTCCTATATTTATTATGCACGCCACAGGGGATGATATTGTTCCATTTAGAATGGGTGAAAAAATGTACAAATTAGCAAATTCACCTAAAAGTAGTTATTTCGTTGATGAGAATGAACATTTAGTAACTTATGATGAAAATTTAATGAATAAGATGGATGAGTTTTATGAAACTATAATTAATAATGAATAAATTTAATAATCTTCCAGAACTATTTTATTTTCAAGCAGATAAGAACGAAAATAATCAACACTTACTAAAACTCGACTCAAACAATCAAGTTATCTCAATGAGTTGGTTAGAGACAAAAAATCTAACAACGAAAATACACAATTTTTTAGCAAACAAATATTTAGGTGAGTTAGAGAGAGTTTTATTGGTTTCAGAAAATAGACCTGAATGGATGGCCTCTGATATCGCTATAATGTCTAATAAACTTATTTGTGTTCCCAACTATACAACTTATACATCAAGAGATTTTGAGCATATATTAAATGACTCTCAGCCTGTTGGTTTAATAGTTTCAAATAAAAATTTACTTCAGACTATTTTAACTGCTAGCGAAAAAGTTAAATATAATTTCAAATTTATCTTATGTTTTGATTATTTTGAAAATAATTCAATTTCAAATTTAGTATTTTTAAATGACTTAACAGACGACAATAATGATAATAACAGAGAAAAAATTAAAGAAATTAAGCGCAAAGATCCAGCTTGCATTATTTACACGTCAGGTACACAAGGATTACCGAAAGGTGTTATTTTAAGTCATGGGGGAATTTTAAGTAATTGTGAAGGAGCGTATGAACTTCTTAAAACTATAAAGAGTCCAGATTTAACTTTTCTTACTTGGTTACCTTTATCTCATTCATACGAGCATGCAGTTCAATTTGTTCAGATTATTTTAGAAGCAAAAGTATTTTATAATAAAAGTATTGAAACACTTCTGCCTACAGTAAAAATTGCACAACCTCATATAATGACTGCTGTTCCAAGATTTTATAATAATCTCCATGCAAAAATGATGATTAATCTGAAAAATCAGTCTAATTTTAAACAAAATTTATTTAATAAGACTATCCAGTTAGGAACAAAAAAATTTAAAAATATTAAATTAAGTTTTAGTGAAAATTTAATTAACCTCATATTAGATAAATTAGTGAGAAAAAAAGTAAATAACAATTTTGGTGGCAGATTAGAGGCTTTTATATCAGGTGGAGGACCTCTTGATAGTCAAGTAGGGGAGGCGCTTAATGCCCTTGGTTTAAAAACTTTACAAGGTTATGGTTTAACAGAAACCTCACCAGTTGTAAGCTGTAATTTATTAAATAAAGTAAAAGTTGATACAGTTGGTCCTATATTTCCTGGAGTTGAAGTTAAATTAGCAGAAGATGGTGAAATATTAGTTAAAGGGGAGAACCTTATGCTGGGCTATTGGAATAATAAAGAAGCTACTGAGCAAACAATAAAAGATGGTTGGCTCCATACGGGGGATATTGGTGAATTTGATGAGGACAATTATCTTAAAATTACAGATCGTAAAAAAGATATAATAGTTTCTCTAGGAGGTGACAATATTGCACCATCTAAGATTGAAAATCTATTAACTTTATCTCCTGAGATAGAACAAGCCTGTGTCTTTGGTGAACAAAAGAATTATATTGCAGCATTATTAGTATTAAACTCAGAGAGTAAATCTAGTGATGAAGATATTCAAAGATATATTGATGAACTAAATAAAGACTTAACTCAACCAGAAAAAATAAAAAAGTTTATCTTTATTAATGAGCCTTTTAGTATTGAAAATAACCTAATGACTCCGACAATGAAAGTTAGGAGACATGAAGTACAAAAAAAATATCAAAATCAAATTGATCAATTATTTTAATGCAATTATTTGCAGCTATAGATTTTGAAACAGCCACTAGTGAGAGAACATCGGCATGCGCTATTGGATATGTAATATTTAATAAAACTAAAATTATTAAAAAAGTCTCCCATTTAATAAGACCACCTAAACCTGAAGTTCATTTTACAGATATTCATGGTTTAACATGGGATATGTTAAAGAAAGCTAAAACATTTGATAAAGTGTGGCGCCAAATTAAGAGTGAATTATCAGCTGTTGATTACTTTTTTGCACATAATGCACCTTTTGATCGATCTGTCCTGCACTCCTGTTGTTATTTTTATAATATTGAACTACCTAAACAGGAATTTAAAGATACTGTTGCAATTGCAAGAAAATATTGGGAATTTGAAAACAACAAACTAAACACAGTATGTAAAAATTTAAGAATTCCTTTAAATCATCACGATGCATTATCAGATGCCAAAGGATGTGCTTTGATAGCTATTGAGGCTTTTAAAAAAGGTTATTTTATCTAATTTTATTACCTATAAAGCTCATAGAAGAAAAAATAATTATTAAGGCAAGGCTCATATAAATTAAGGTGTTAATCGAATTTGTCTTATCCAATATCAAACCGTATAAGAAAGGGGAGGCTGCTGAGGCTAAAACACCAAAAAATGTCAAAAGGGCCCTTATTGCGCCTAGGTTTTTGACTCCATACATTTCTGCCCACAAAGAATTAGACAAATTTTCAGTAAAGCCATTTGATAATCCAAGTCCTGCCATGTAAAGATATAATACAAATATATGATTTGAAAATAACATCACAATAAATATTAAAGCCATGGGAATTAAGTGAAATGTGATTACGCTCCTACCAGAAAATTTATCGACTAACAAACCAGAAACTAATGAACCACCAATTCCACAGATTGCATAAAAAATAAAACTTTGCGCAATATCTAACATTTTCCAATTATTTAATTGCCCAATAAATACTTGATGAAATAAAAAACCAGTTACTGTAAATGACATCAATAATGTAAGAGGTAAATAAAGATAAAATTTAAGATCTTTTAAAACATCTCTTCTTCTCCAAGAAAATGAATTTTGTATATCTTCATTCTCAAACCCAGTTTCACTTTGAAAATTTTTTTTATTTAATAGGTAGTAAAAAATTACCCCAAAAAAAATTATTATAAATATAGATGAACTAAACCAGGTAACTCTCCAGCCAAAAGTTAATATTAAAATTACTACTACAAATGGATAAATCATTTCACCAAAAGAAAATCCAAATCCAGATATAGCTAATGCTTTTCCTCTATTAGCTTTAAAGTATCTTGCCACGGTTGTTCTAGAAGTGTGTCCCAAGAGCCCTTGTCCAAAAAGTCTTAAAAAATAAATTACAAAAAAAAGAAGAATTACATTAAACACAATACTTGCAAAAAAACATGTTATTGAAAGACCTAATACAATTACTAAAGTGTATTTTTTGAGAGGGACTGTATCTATAAGTTTACCAGCCCATATAATAGTTAACGCACTTAAAATTGTAGCTATTGAATACAGACTGCCAAATTGAGTATTACTTAAATTAAATGTTTCTCTAAAATCCTCACTAAAAAGAGAGATAAAAAATGTTTGTCCAAATCCTGATGCGAATGCTATTAAAAAGCCAAATATTAATAAATTTGAATTTTTATTTATAAAATTAATCAAAACAAAAGGGATATTATGATTAAATAACTATATATCAATTATAATAAAGAAAGGTACCACTGGTGAGCACAATAAAAAGAACTGATGATGATAATCATCCAATTATAAAGGAAGTCTATGAAGACATTAAACAATCAAGAAACACAACTTATATAGGTAATTTTTGGAAATATTTAGCATTCGACCCTCAATTACTAAAAAATGTTTGGAGTGACGTTAAAGATTTAATGGTTAAACAAACCATAATCCCAAATAAAACTAAAGAGATGATTTATATGGCAGTCTCTATAACAAATAATTGCTCGTATTGCACGCACTCACACACAGCTGCAGCAAAAAAACTTGGGATGACTGAAGAAGAACATTCAGAATTTTTAAATATTGTAGCTCTTGCAGCAAAAACAAATCAATTGGTCAATAGTATACAAGTGCCAGTAGATGAAATATTTGATGAAGATATAGAAAAATAATCCAATGGAATTTTTAATATGGTTTTGGAATGCAGGTGAACTTCTGATGATTATAGGTATTGGGATTATTATAATTGGATTATTATTTTATAGAAAAAAAAAATAAATATTTAAGTTATTTATTAAATTATTTTATTTATGATCCCCAGAATTATTATAATATTGATTAATGTATTACGATGATGATAATGATGACGATAATACGTTGTTAGGCAGACTTACTGAGCTAAATAGAGCCCTAAGTCAAATGATGAGAAACACCAGCGAAAGAAATATTGTTGAAAAGTTACATACTTACCAACTTGCTATAAAAAAAACTCTAAAAATTATGACTAAAAAACAGCTTAGTACTATTTCCGAGTCCTCCAATGAATACGAAGATAGATTAGAACGAGGTGACTTTGACTAAATTTTTAGTCTAAATTTTTAAAACCGTAACCTGATTTTTTTACTCTTGTTTTAAAATAATTCTTATTAAACTTATTAATTGTTGGTTTAGTATTAATTTGTTTGGCAATTTTAATGCCAGCTTTTTTAAGAGAAGAAACCTTTGTAAAATTATTTGTGATAATATTAACTTTATTTACTTTCAATAACTTAAGTATCTTAGCGGCAATATTAAAATCTCTTTCATCATCTAAAAAACCTATGTTGTGATCAGCATCAATAGTATCTAAGCCTTTTGACTGAAGAGAATAGGCCCTCATTTTATTGGCTAGTCCTATACCTCTGCCTTCTTGATCTAAATAAAGGATAATACCTCCTTTATTTTTAACCATATAGTTTAAAGAGTTATTTAATTGCTCTCCGCAATCGCATTTTCTAGAGTGAAATATATCTCCAGTAAAACAAGCTGAGTGAATTCTAAGGTTTGTTGGTTGTTTTAAATTTTTTGGTTTAATTATGATTGCGATATGCCTTCTAGCACCAATATATGACTTAAAAATATTAAAAGTAGTAGATGCAACATTTGGTAAGGGCACATTTGCACTTGAAACTAATCTGATACTATTAGTTATAAATTTATTCTGATTTTTTAACTCTTTGTGGTTAAATCTTAATAGACCAAGTTGTAATATTAGATTATCAATATTTTTATAGTATTTAGAATTTATTTTTTTAAATACAAGTGAAGGTATTACCTTCGCATTTTTAGCTATATCTAAACAGACATTATGGAAGTCTTTACTTTTGATATAAGGTTCATCTTTAAATAATATTTTATTTTGATCAGATACAGGGTTAATGAATAAACTTAATAAAGATTTGTTTGATATTTTTTCATTTATTTTTAAAAAAATATTTGTTGATACTTTATTTTCAAATATTGATTTTGCTTTTTGTTTTGTGATTAAAAGATATTTGTCTTTTTGTAGGTATTGATTGAATTGATTTAGAATTTTATTGTCTGAATGTTCAATATTAAAGAACATCCAATAATTTTTATTTTCTTTGATAACTATTGGTCTTCCGGTTCTAAGCTCATTGATAGCTCTATCAATAAATGTGCCAAAATTTGATTTTAAACTCATAGACTATATATATACTCAATAGTACTTGATACAGATGAAAAATGATAACAAAGCATAATATTTCTTCACTATTTGAATTTGTAAAAAAACAAAAAAAATCAAATATCTTAAGAATTGATTTAATTAACAAATCGTTTGTACTTAGTCAACATTCTAAAACCAATCATATTTTAATTGATAAAAATGGCGTTAATTTTAATTGTAAGATTGAAAAAAAAATAAATGAAATAGCACAAATTTTGTTACCAATATTGATGATAAAAAAAAAATTCTATATAGGTCAAATTGGGCAAAGCTTAGACGGTAAAATTGCACTTTTAAACGGCAATTCTCATTACATTAATGACAAAAATAGTATTTCATACCTTCATAGTCTTCGTTCAGTGTGTGATGCAGTTATAGTTGGTGTAAATACAATAAAAAAAGATAATCCCTTGCTCACTACAAGAGCAATTAAGGGCTCAAATCCTCAGAGGATAATTATAGACCCGTCTCTAAAATTAACGAATAACTATCAAATATTTAAAGATGGTTTTTCAAATATCATATTTACACACTCTAATATTAAAAAGAATTTAAATAATACACAAATTTATAAATTACCTGAAAGAAATTTCACAAATCTTATATACAAACATATAAATAATTTAGGTTTTAAGTTCGTATTAGTAGAAGGTGGTTCTAAAACTATATCTAAATTTCTTGAGAATAAATTATTAGATATTATGCAATTTATAATAGCACCTACAATTATTGGTTCTGGTATTAATTCTATAAATATAAAACCTATAACAAATTTAAAAAAAGTTATTAGAACAAAAAATAAAATTTATAAATTTGGCGAAGAAATGATAGTAAGTTTAGAGTTTTAAAGCTAAAAAATCTTTATTTCTTAGAAATAATTTTGATTTATTTTTTTTAATATTTTCCCTTCTAAAATCTAACCATCTATCTAATGATATCTTATTTTTTTCAAGTACATTTTCACAAAAATCTAAAAACATATTTTGAAATTTTTTATTCTTTGATACATCCCAACTCGAGTCAAAAACAAATGTTTTGTGTGTTTTATAAAACAATTTATTAATTATTTGACTACAGTTTTTACCAACTGCTTTTTGCCCAATACCTTTATCTGACTCCTGATCTTTATTAAATAGATTTAAAACGTATTGATCATCTTTATGTTTTGGGTGAAATTTAAAAAATCCATCATAATTAATCGAAAAATATATAACTTTTGTATTTAGATTTTGTTTTTTAAATCCTAAATACCAATTTTTTGGCATTATATCTAAATACGCTGATCCTGTAATAATATCGTATTTTTCAAATTTAAAACTTTTTATATTTTTGATTAAATCAAATTTTTTATAATTTATATTTATAATTTTATTCTTATTATTTGTTTTTTTCTTAAATTCTTTGATTGAATCAAATGATATGTCTATCATATCCCATGATTGCCTTTTTTTTAGTTTAGGGTACAGATATCTATAGTTGGAACCTGTTCCACATCCCAAATCAGCGATAGACAATATTTTGTAGTCTTGAAAATATTTATTAATTTTTTCTATAATTTTTTTATTTCTTGAATCTTTATCAATTTTCTCTCGAAGAAATAGCCAATCATTATTAAATTTATGCATCTTTTATTATCTTGATAAAAAGATTCCCAGATTGTATTGGTGTTAAAAATTTTCTTTTATTTTGTGATAATTTTTTTGATAAATCTGAATTAAATGCATTTTTAGTAATTAATTTTGATAAACTTTTTTCTTTGAAATTATTTAAGTAGATAATTCCATCCTTTTTTAGAGTACTCATAATTGTTTTAGTTTTATATGTAATAATCATTTTTTTGAGTTGAAGGGCATTAGCAAGTGACATACCAAAACCCTCATATTTACTTACCGAGACATAGAAGTCACACTTAGAATATAGTTTTGATAATAAATTAGTCGATACATTACTATGAAACTTAACTTTTTTACTTAATCTATAATTACTTATAATTTTTAGTAATCTATTATAGTATTTACTTTCTCTAGTTATATCTCCTACAATATTTAATTTTATTTTATCCATGTATCTTAATTCGTTTAACAGATAATGATAATTTTTTCTCTCAATAATACTTCCCACAGAAAGTAAATTAATATTTTTATCCCTTTTTAATTTGTATTTTTTTAATTTTTCTATTCCAGGCTCTACAACTTTAATTTTTCGCTTATTAATTTTAAATTTTTCAAAAATAAGTTGTTTTGTATCATTTGAAGTGACAATTATTTTTTTCGTTTTCTTATATAATTTTTTAGCGTTCTTAAGAAAAAATTGACTTTGATTACCATTAAATTCTAGATAAAGAGGGTGGTGTATAAGAGCTATTACTACAAATCTATCTAAATAGTTTATTATACTATCAATACACTCAAAAACTAATCCATCAAAAATTAGTACTGCATTATCTGGTAATTTTTCTAAAGTTTTTTTTAGATTTTTTAAGTCATTTTCTTTAGGAAAGGGAAAGCTGTTAGCAAGTTCGATGGCATTTAAATTAAATTTAATTTTTTTTGCTCTTTTTAATATATTTTTTTCATAAATGTAACCTCCTGTTTTTGTATTAATATCACCCGGATAAATAAAATAATAAGATTTATTGTGTATTACTGATCTCTTGTTCATAAGAAGCCCAAGCTACATTTGACTCAGTTAAAATAATTTTAATTTTATGCAACTTGTTAAAATCTTCTATGTAATCTTTTTGTAATTTATCGCATATTCTATCAAAAATATCTTTAGCAAGAAATTCCGTAGAGGTAATTATATTTTTAAATTCTTCAACTTCGTCTAAATTTTTATAACTATAAAATTTTAATACGTCGGAGAGAATTTCTGTTACAACCCCGAGATCCATAATAATGTTATATTTGTTAATCTCTTTTGCATAAAACTCAGCATCAACTATGTAGGTCGCTCCATGCATATTCTGTGCTGGTCCAAAAACCTCACCCGGGAGAGAATGTGCAATTAAAATATTATTTCGAACAGTAATTGAATACATTTTAATACTTTATAGCATGCATTATGCTTTCTGGATTATTTAATATTGAAATATAATCTTTCTCTAGATCCTTAAAGTCACTTTCAGTGTTTATTAATTTAAGAAGTTGGTTATTAGATAAAGCATTAATTGCTAAATTCAATCTCTTTTTATAATCATATTTTTTTGATAAATATTCTGGAATATTTGAAACTTGAGAACCAATAATTTTTAATCTCTTTGAGTGAAAATTACCTCCTAAATTTATATGACCTTTTCTATTTCCATACCAACTAGCCTCAATAAATTTTCCCTCTAAATTTAATTTTTTTAGTGATTGGTTCAATACATCATAATTAGATGTTGTATTAATAATAATATCTAAATCTTTAATTTTTTTAAAATTAATAAATTTTAGTCCTAAAATATTAGCAAATTTCTTCTTTTTAATATTTATGTCAGTAATAAAGACATTTTTAAATTTTAGTAATTTATAATAGTAGGCAGTTAAAATACCAACAGAGCCCATCCCTATTATTAATATTTTGTTATTTAATTTTGCTTGAGAGTCCCAAAAGATATTAATAGCTGTTTCCATATTTGCTGTTAGTAAATATTTTCGAATATCACCATTACCTTTTAAAATATTCACATTATTTATATCAATCTTAAATAGTGACTGATGAGGGTAAAGGCAGAATGTATTTTTATTTAAATATTTTTTTGGGCCTTCAACTATTTTACCAACATTAATGTAACCGTATTTAATTGGAAAAGAAAAAGATCCCTCTTGAAAAGGAGATTTCATTATATCGAACTGATCTTTGCTAATATTACCAGATGCTACCAATCTCTCAGTACCCTTACTAATTCCTGAATAAAGAGTTTTTACAAGAACAGTTTTAGAATTTTTTTTATAGTTTAGTATTTTTTTCTTAATAATTGCTTTATTTTCATTCTTAAGCCATAGAGAATAAGTTTCCATAATAATTATATAAATGTTAAATATCACTTATGCTATCAAAGTTTTGGTCCGATTTAACATCAGCAGATATTAGTAAATTAGGTAAAAATAAAATACTTATTCTCCCATTTTCATCTGTAGAACAACATGGAGAACACCTTCCATCAGGTACTGATAAATTGATATTAGATGGAATTTTAAATACTTTTATTATGAAATATCCCAAACTTAATAAATATTTAATTCTACCAAATATCTCAATAGGTTCAGCGAGTGAGCATAATTGCTTTGAGGGCACTCTATCTTCGAACTCTACAAATTATATTGATTATATTATCAGCATAGTTGGTGAGTTATGTATTCGTAGATATAAAAAATTTATCTTTTTAAATAGTCATGGCGGACAAATTAGTCACTTAGATATAGCTGCAAAAGAAATTAAAAGTAGATATAAAGCTGTCGATATTGTTAAGGCACATTATTTTTTATTTAAAGATTTTGAAAAAATTATTCCAAAAAAGGAATTACTTTATGGATATCATGGAGGTGAATTTGAAACATCAATAATGCTCCACCTTTATCCAGAATTGATAAAATTAAATAAAATTAAAAGAAACAAACTCTCATCTGACTTTAAATCTAAAAAAATAATTTCTTATGAAAGAACAATTAAAAGAGCTTGGAATACAAAAGATTTGTCCAAGACAGGTATAATTGGCAATCCTACAAAATCCTCTGCAGATAAAGGAAAAAGAATTCTAGATCTTACATCAAGAACTTTAAAAAAAATAATTGATGAAATGAAGTAGTGGAGGCCCACCCCGGAATCGAACCGAGCTACAAGGATTTGCAGTCCTCTGCATAACCAATCTGCCAGCGGGCCATAAAACTTAGCATAACACTTTTATTGATATTTGTAATCGGGATTAGTGCCAGATGTGTATTCTATACCATCAATTACTACTTTTGGCCAAGTACCAATTCCAATAAGTTTGGGTCTTGACTCCAGATAATCTAAAATACCTTGAATCTTTTCAAAATCGCTCATAAATTTTTTTAACTTTGGAAAGTTATCTAAAATTTTATCATCTAATAGCAATGCTAGTGAAACATGATGATAAACATTAAAGTCACAATAAAATGCTCTTTCTCCTAAAAAAAAATTACCTTCATATTTACTTAGTAACTTTTCAAAATTTGTAAAAGCTTTGGGTAAAATTTCATCTAAAAGATTTTTTTTATTCTTTAAGTGCATTTCACCAACCCAAACATTTATTGTTGGATTTAAAGGAAAAAATAAATCATGGGCAGACTCAAATATGGAGTCAGCATATGCTACCATTTCCTCATTATTGGGGATATTGTTTGTAAGTTTAGCTATATATCTTGAGATAGTATTGCTTTGCCATATTTCAATTTTCTCATCTATAACAAGCAAAGGTAATCTATGAAAAATCACCTCTTTTTTGACATCACCCCATGGTTTATTAAAATAATCCCATGCCATTTCATATGAATATTCGATACCCGCAGTATGTAGCATCATCCTTGGAGCCTCACACAAAGCTCTAAGATTGAAATAGATTAACTGTAGTTTAGACATAAAGTTTATATTAATATTTTTATATTATAAATATTTGACATGAAAACTAAAAATTATTTATCTGAAGCACAAAATTTTCTGAAAAGAAATACACAAGTAAAATCATTCGATATTGTAATGCATGACTGTAATGGTGTAGGTCGTGGAAAAATAATTAGAAGAAATGAGTTATTAAATTTGTATAAGTCAGGCAGGCAATTTCCTCTTTCATTACTTGGAATGGATATTACTGGTGAGGATACACCTGAAACAGGATTGATTTTAGAGCAAGGTGATGGTGACATAAAAGCTTGGCCTATACCATCATCACTTAAGTTATTGCATAACAGCAAACCACCAAGAGGTGAGTTATTCATGAACATGTATGATATTGATGGAAAAAAATTGTTAACAGATCCAAGAAATATTTTGGAAAATAAAATTCAAGATTTTAAAAAAAAAGGAATTAATTTTTATGCAGCATTTGAGCTAGAATTTTTTCTTGTTTCAAATGAATTGGATGAGTATGGAAAACTCAAACCAGCAAAATCTATACTTGGAAAAAGAGCATCAATTAAAAAGACAGATGTATATTCAGTAGATCATCTCCATGGTATGTTACCTTTAATTGATGATATTTATGAAGCTACAAAACTTGCAAAAATAGATGTTGAAACTATTATTTCAGAGTACGCACCCGGTCAATACGAATTAACATTAAAACATCAAAAATCATTACTAAAAGCTGCTGATGATATTTTAAGGCTAAAAAGAATTATAAGAGCACAAGCAAGAAAACATGGAGTCACTGCATGTTTTATGGCAAAACCTATGGAAAATATTTCTGGTTCTGGAATGCATTTTCATATTTCACTTTATGATCAAAAAGAAAAAAATATTTTTGCCGAAAGAAATAATGAAAAAATAAATAAAAATCTTAATTATGCACTTGGGGGGCTTTCAAAAACCATGGGTGAAAGTATGTTGATATTCGCACCAAATGCTAATAGTTGGAGGAGGTTTGTTTCAGGGTCTTATGCACCAACAAAGCCTAATTGGGGAATAGATAACAGATCAGTTGCTTTTCGAATACCAAGTAGTAATAAAAATAATAGAAGGATAGAACATAGAGTCTCTGGAATTGATGCAAACCCATATTTAGTAGCCTTAACTATAATTTCAGCAATTGAATTAGGAATTCAAAATAAAATTTCTCCAGATAAACAAACAACCGGAAATGCTTATTTAAAGAAAAATAATCAAAAATACAAAATTCCTTCTGACTGGAATTCATCAATTATGCTATCTAAGAAATCCTCTTTTTTAAAACAAACTTTAGGCCCAGAATTACATAAGGCGTTTATAGCCATTAAGGAAATGGAATATCATAAATTTGCTAGTACTATATCAGAATTAGATATTGATTTATATTTAGATGCTATTTAACTTTATCTAGAAAATCATAAAGCTCTTTTTCTTCCATTTTAATAAGATGTTTATCTTCAGGGTATACACCACTATTAAATTCATCAACAAACATCTTAAAACCTTTTATTCTTAATTCTTGTAATTCTCTCTCTTTAATTTCTAAATCTACATATTTTTTTGCATGTCGAGGATAATGACCAACGTTTGTACCAAGTATATCATTACAAAATAAATATTGTGTATCACACACATCACCACAACCCATACCCATAGTTATCATTTTAGTATTCTTTGTTATAAATTCTGCAAGCTCAACTGGTACCACCTCAACTTCTACGCAAGCCGCTCCAGCATTTTCGAGATCTTTTACTTTTTGATATACTTTAAAAGCTTCGTTTGATGTTTTTCCTATAGCTCTGTAATTAGTCCATGTTGCAATATTTGGGACTAATCCAACGTGTGCAGTTACAGGTATTCCCTCTTTTGCCATAGCTTCAATAAAGTTAATTGAGTGTGAACAATAAATAGCATCTGCTCCCATTTCCATTATTTCAAAACCTTTTTTTATTGCCTCTTGAGGAGAACTCACCAACCCATGTTTAAGACCAACAGATAAAAATGCTGTTGGAGCAACTTTTCTTACATCCTTGAAATGATGATCGGGTTCACAGGAAATTATTTCAATTCCTGCCTTATAGGCAGCTTCTGCCTCTTTTGCTGTATCTATATGAGTTTGAGGCCACTTCTTTTTCCCTTTTTGACTCCATAAATCAAAAACGGTAGTTCTTTTAGCCATTGTTATTAGATGGAACGGCTACTTGTAATTCATATGAAGGGTTTTTTGCTTGTTTTAAAATAGTAGGGATGATTTCAGAGTATGCTCCCCATAAACCTTTTTTTGCAGGAGGCATCTGATCTTTAATTAATTGGTGCAGTTTAGGCAAATTATGCGATGGCACAGTAGGGAACATATGATGTTCAATATGATATTCCATCTGCCAATATAAAAAACTGAAGATCGGGTTTAAATGCATTGTCCTAGTACTATATCTATGGTCTTTTATATTATCTTTAAGCCCAGTATGTTGAGTTAATCCAAAAAGTCTTTTGAGTGTTATCCCATAAAAGTTTGGAAGTAAAAAATATAAAACCGGCAACCAAGACTGAAAAGCAATTGACATTAAAATTAATAAGATCCAAATACCAACATGTAATCTTGAAGAGTTTATGCATTTTTGATGTTCTTTTTCAGGAATTACTTGTTTCATTACTTCTGTTTTTTTGCCTAAAGCATGAAGAATAGTCTCGTATTGAGTTGTTTTTTTAAAATTAATTATGTCAAAGAAAGGTATGAATAAACTGAAAAAGTAAAAAACATCAGTTGGTCTTCTAATTGCTATTTCAAAATCAAGAGGATCATCAAAATAAGTATAACCATGATGACGAAAATGTGACCATCTCCATCTTACTGGTTCAAATCCATTCATATAACTTCCAATTTGATAAAAAAAGTTATTCCAATAGTTGGTTTTAAAAGCTGTTTTATGTCCTGTTTCGTGCCAAATAGGATCTGCGCAATTCCATATATTTCCATAAATTAAAAAAAATAATAAAGACCACCAAGTCCCCCATGTCATATAAGCTAAAACACCGAATACAATTAAAGACCCAAAGAAAATAAACATGTGTTTAAAACCTTGATAATCCGACTTCTTAAGAAGTTTTACAAATTCTTCTTTATCAACGTCACAATGATGCCATTTGTCTAAGTCAACTTTCATTTACAAAAAAAATACCATAAATTAAAAAAAAATAAATAAGGTCAGACAAATGATCCTATTGCACCAGCTATGGCAAGAATCAAGCCTAATCTAGACAAAGACCCAGAATTTTTAATATATTTTTGATTGGGGGATAGGCTTTTTCTAGCTGATACATATAAATGCATATTTATGAATATAGCTGTTATTAAAATTAAGCTAGCTCCAAATAATTTCATATGAAAAGCCCAACCTAAATTTAATGAGCCGTATATTGCCAATAGCAAAATTATTCCAGTAACCCACATTGTGATGATAGCTAATAAAGATAAAAATGCTAAAACCTTAAAACCTTTAGCCAAATGAGGCTCAGGAATTTTACCTTCTTTTTTATATATAGATTGTATAACAGCACTACCAATACCTCCTCCTCCAGCAATAAACAAAGATATAAGATGAAGAAACTTACAAATGTATATAATCATACAAAAAAAATATCATAATTATATATTTATGAGTTAATATATTTTTAAAAGTTGATTAAAAAAAAGATTGTCACGATAGTCGGTGCTGGCGTCATTGGCGCTGGATGGGCTGCTAGAATGCTAGCATGCGGTCTAATAGTTAATGCTTATGACCCAAGTGTTAAGGCAAGAAAGCAACTATTATCAAATACCAAAACAGCTTTAAAGAGCCTTCAAAGATTAGGTTTAAATAAAAATGCAAAACTTAGTAATTTGAAAATTTATTCTGATCTCAGAGAGTCTCTTCATTCAACCACCTTTGTCCAAGAAAATGCTCCAGAAAATGAAAAATTAAAGAAGAAACTTCTTAAAGATATAGATAAATTATTGCCAAAAAATATAATCATTGCGTCTAGTTCATCAGGACTTTTGCCTACAAGAATTCAATCTTTATGTAATTATCCAGAAAGAGTTTGTATAGGACATCCATTTAACCCTGTATATTTACTACCTCTTGTCGAATTGGTATCAGGAAAGCAAACAAAGAAAAACACAATTACCGGAGCTAAGAAGTTTTACGAGGGAATAGGAATGAAGCCTTTGATTGTAAAAAAAGAAATTGAGGGTTATATATCTGATCGCTTACAGGAGGCTCTTTGGAGAGAGGCACTTCACATAATTAAAGATGGAATTGCTTCGACTCAAGATGTTGACGATGCGATTGTTTATGGACCTGGATTACGATGGTCTTTTATGGGTGTTTGTCTAACTTTTCATCTTGCAGGAGGGCAAACTGGTATGAAGCACATGTTAGAGCAGTTTGGACCTGCTCTTAAATTACCTTGGACTAAATTAAAGGCACCAAAACTTGATGCAAAACTAAAAAAATTAATGATTTCAGGCACAAAAAAACAGGCAGGAAAATACACTATTAAAGATCTAGAGGTGCAAAGAGATATTTTTTTGATTGAAATCATGAAAACTTTGAATAAATATCAAAGAAATAATTTTCCTAATTGGAATAAAACATTTAATAAATTTTAATATGAGCGAAAATCTTTCAATTAAAACAATCGATAAAAATAACAAATCTATTTTGGTCGATTGGAGCGATGGTTTTAAAAGTAAATATAATTTCTTATGGTTGAGAGATAATTGTCCCTCTGAAGTGCATCCAACAGCTCGTGAACGAACTTTTAATTTGCTTGATGTATCTGAAGATATTCACCCTAAAAATTACTCTCTAAATAGTGAAGGTAATCTTGAGATTGAATGGAGTGAGGGAGGGCATAAAAGTGTTTATGAGAGAGATTGGTTGAGACATAATTGTTATTCTTTAAAACACAGTCGAGAGTACGTTTCACCATATAGGATTTGGGATAAATCCATGCAAGATACATTTACTGATATTCAAATAGATTACAGCGAAATAATTAGTAGTGATGATGGTTTAAAAAAGTGGTTACAGCAACTACATTTTTTTGGTATTTCAATTGTTAAAAATGCTCCAACAGATGTAAATTCTGGTTTTGATATCCTGAAAAATATAAGTCACACTCGAGAAACTTTTTTTAAAACACCATTCGAGGTCATTGATATACCTAACCCTAATAATTCAGCTTATACTGCTGCAGGCCTAAGAAATCATATTGATTTACCATATTATGAGATAGCTCCAGGATATCAGTTTCTTCACTGCTTAATAAATAATGCTACTGGGGGTGAGTCAGTTGCTGTAGATGGTTTTAAGGTAATTGATTATTTAAAAAATAATCACCCAAATGATTATGACGTACTACTTAATACGTCTGTAAAATTTGTAAATAGAGACTACACAACTAATACAATTAGAGTAATGCATAAACCTATAATAACTCTCGATCACAATAATGATTATAATGATATTAGGTTCAGCGTTGCTTACATGGGAGTTATGGACTGCCATCCTGATCAAATGGATCATTTTTACTCAGCATACAGAAAACTTTTAAGCTTACTTCATGACCAGAGGTTTGAAATTAACTTTCGTATGCAAGCCGGAGATATTTTTAGTTTTAATAATCGAAGAGTGTTACATGGTAGAAAAGAATATGATGCCAATTCTGGAGAAAGGCACCTTCAAGGTTATTATATGGACAGAGATGAAATATTGGGTCGCTTAAATTATATTGAAAATTTAAATCCTTAAATTTAATAAAAATTAAAATAAAAAATTCAAGAGTTGTTCAAAGATTAAAGCAATATAAATAATACAATTTAATAGGATTAGTTTTGTTAAAAGGTAAAAGATGCAATAGATAATGAGAAAATTTTGTTAAGTAATGTCTTAAATTACTTACTTTGGTGGCTTCATCTTTTTAACCTCCATCCTTAAACCTATCCTCTAGGTGATTCTATTTTATCAAATTAATTGGATTTTGTATTTTTTAATTTGTGAATATTATGAAAACTTTATTTTACACAATGTTCATTGTCCCAAAATTTATTAACCTTTGGCATTATTAATGGCAGTTTAGCAATAACAGTAGGTCCAAATTTTTCTATATCTCCAGTTGCAAGAACGTAATTACCCATATTAATTTCATTGAAAACTTTAATGTAGTATGAACCTGGTTCGTAAGTTGCTGTACTTTTAAAATCTTCACCTATTTGTGGTCCTATCCAATACCATTTTTTACCATAAGGCTCATACCATTCCCACCACTCAAAATTTTGACCATCAACTTCCTCGATGACACTTAACTCAAGGTCTTTACCTTCTAAAATACTAAATGAGAACTTTCTAAATGTATTACAATCATCAATTTTTGGAACAGTAATACCAACATAAAAATTAAATTTCTGATCAGAATTTATTAAGTAATAATGTGGATCACCATTTAATTTAGAGTATATTGCTTTTGATATTTCTGGTTTTTCTATTAGATATGCCTCATTAGATTTATTTGGGTTTGAGTCATTTATTACAGGTTGATGAGCATAGGATAATGAACAAAAGGTAATTAAAATAAAAACATTAAAAAACTTCATAATTTAATTTACACTATTATTTTATATGAGGCGAATATGATCTATGAAAAACAATTAATTTTGTTATAAATCAAACTTTATCATGAATTTTGAACAAGCAAGAACAAATATGGTTCTTAATCAACTAAGAGCTAATCGTATAAAAAACTCATCTTTAATTGAAAAAATTGAATTATTTCCAAGAGAAAACTTGTATCCAAAATCTTATAAACATTTGGCTTACTCTGATAAGATTATATTTTTAGATGATGGTCGCTTTATTCTACCTCCTTTAACATCATTTCATTTATTACAAGCTTTGGGTGAGATTGATGATGAGTGTATTTTAGAAATTGGTTCTGGATTTGGTACATCAACATCTATTATAAATAAATTTTCCTCTAATATTGACTGTATAGAGTCTTCTATGCAAATGACTGAAGTTTTCAAAAATAGTATGAAAGACGGTTTGTTCAATGCCTCTTTATTAGATTTAACGATAGAGGAATTTTTCAATAACAAAAAGCCAAATATTAAAAAATACCAAAAGATTATTATTAATGGTTCACTTGATGAAGAGCCCATAAATATAATTAAAAATGCATCTGATAATGCAGAAATAGTTTGTATAATTGATAACCAAGATTTTAAACATAAGATTGTTAAATATATAAAAGTAGGAGGCAAATCGAATAAGTTTGTTATAGATGAAGCCTCTTCTTCTTATATTTATAAATATGTTCAATCCGAACCATTTGTTTTTTAGCAAATGGATGAATTTCAAAATAAAAAAGAATATGAAAATGAAATTTATCAGCTTTGGTTAGACAAAGAATGTTTTAAACCTAAATACAATTTTGATAAAAACTTTTCTATTTGTATACCTCCCCCAAATGTAACAGGGTCGTTGCATATGGGACATGCACTTAATAACACTATTCAGGATATTTTAACAAGATATCACCGAATGAATGGATTTAATACTCTTTGGCAACCTGGAACAGACCATGCAGGTATAGCTACACAAATGGTTGTCGAAAGAAACTTAGCTGAGAAAAATATTTATCGTAAAGATCTCACAAGAGAAGAATTCATTGAAAAAATATGGGAGTGGAAAGAATATTCGGGTTCCACAATCATAAATCAATTAAAAAGGCTTGGTAGTTCATGTGATTGGTCAAGGGAAAGATTTACGATGGATGACGGATTGTCATCTGCAGTTAGAAAGGTTTTTGTTAAATTATATACAGAGGGGTTGATATATAAAGATCAAGCTCTTGTTAATTGGGATACCAAATTTAAAACAGCTATTTCTGATTTAGAAGTTGTTCCTACGGATGTAAGCACGCAAATTTACTATATAAAATATCCAAGCTCTAATTCTGAGAGTATAACTGTTGCAACAGTTAGGCCAGAAACAATTTTTGGTGATGTTGCTATAGCAGTTAACCCCAATGACAGTAGATATACTTCATTAAAAAAAGAAACTTTTACTATTCCTTTAACATCAAGATCTATTCCACTTATATTTGATGAATATTCAGATCCGGAAATGGGAAGTGGTGCAGTTAAAATTACCCCAGCACACGATTTTAACGATTTTGAAATCGGTAAAAGGCACAACTTAGAACTATTAAATATTCTAAACGAGGACGGATCATTGAACGAAAATTGTCCAAAAGAATTTCAGGGTTTAGATCGATTTGAGGTAAGAAAAAAAGTTGTTCAATTGCTAAAAGAAAAAGGTTTTTTAGAAAAAATTGAAGATTATAAAACTACAATACCATATGGTGATCGCTCGAACACTGTTGTCGAACCTTTTTTAACTCATCAGTGGTTTTGTAATGCTGAAGAATTAGCAAAACAGGCAATGAAAGTTGTAAAAGATGGTGATACAAAATTTTTTCCCTCAAATTGGGAGAAAACATACTTTCAATGGATGGAAAATATAAGACCATGGTGTATCTCTCGACAAATATGGTGGGGACATCAAATTCCAGTTTGGTATGGTCCTGATGGAAAAGAATTTTGTGCAGAAACTGAAGAAGAAGCGAAAAATTTAGCTGTAGACTTTTATAAAGCGGATAAAATAATTTTAAAAAGAGATCAAGATGTCTTAGACACCTGGTTCTCCTCAGCTCTTTGGCCTTTCTCTACATTGGGATGGCCCAACAAA
This sequence comes from uncultured Alphaproteobacteria bacterium, assembly GCA_902621205.1. Classification (GTDB taxonomy): domain Bacteria; phylum Pseudomonadota; class Alphaproteobacteria; order HIMB59; family HIMB59; genus HIMB59. Next base: position 93,350 of record CACNLH010000005.1, read on the forward strand.
GAACAAACTTTAGATACATTTTACCCTAATTCTGTACTAGTTACGGGTTTTGATATCATCTTTTTCTGGGTTGCCCGCATGATGATGATGGGTAATAAATTTATGTCAGAAACACCTTTTAAAACTGTTTATGTTCATGCTCTCGTTCGTGATGAAAAAGGTCAAAAAATGTCAAAATCAAAAGGTAATGTCATAGATCCTTTAGAAATAATCGACAAGTATGGTGCAGATACACTTCGCTTTACTCTAACATCATTAAATACACCTGGAAGGGATGTAAGGTTAAGTGAGCAACGCATAGCAGGCTATAGAAACTTCGTTACTAAAATCATCAATGCCTATAAGTTTGCAGAATTTAAAGGAATTTATCCATTTACAGATAATGGCAAAGTTAACCCTAACCATATTTTTAATATTTGGATTATAAATGAGTTTCAAGAGTTATATAAAAAAGTTCAAGAAAATTATGAGAAGTACTATTTTCATGAAGTAGCTAATCAACTATATCATTTTACATGGCATACTTTTTGTGACTGGTATATTGAACTTTCTAAAAATCTTTTAGACGACAATCAATTTAGAGATGAAACCAAACAAACTTTTCATTTAGTATTTAATTCTTTATTACAACTTTTACATCCAGTGATTCCTTTTATCACTGAAAAATTGTGGGGTAAAAATAATAAAGATATCTTGATGAGTCATCAGTGGGACTATGTTGATCTAAAAACAGAGAGTGAACATGTATCTAAAACAAAATTATTTATTGATTTTATAGAGGAATACAGGTCAATAGAAAAACTTTTTGAAATCAAAAAAGAAGATACTGTAGAAATTTTTTCTAAAAACCAATTAATTCAAACAATTTTAGAAGATAATAAAAAAACATTTGAATTTTTAACAAGAAAAAAACTTTCATCATCCCATAAAGACAATAGTGTTACTTTACCTTTTAAAGAGTTTGATTTTGAAATTTCCACTAGCCAAATTGATAAATCTAAAATCAAAGAAAAACTTCAAGAAAATAAAAGCTCTTTGGAAAAAGAAAAAAATACGATTGATAAAAATTTATCAAATGAAAATTTTGTATCAAAAGCTCCAAAAGATCTCATTGATCAAAATAAAGAGAGACAAAGTTCAATTAATATGGAATTGTCTAAAATTGATAGTATATTAATTAATATTCAATAATGGTTGATAAAAGCAAATTACCAAGTAGACATGTTTCTGTAGGTCCTAAAAGTGCACCACATAGAGCTTTTTATTATGCTATGGGCATTACCGAAGAACAGATTAAACAACCTTTTGTCGGTGTAGTAACCACATGGAATGAGTCTGCCCCTTGCAATATTTCACTTTCTCGCCAAGCTCAATCAGCCAAAAAAGGTGTGTGGGATGCAAAAGGTACACCAAGAGAATTTACCACCATTACTGTTACAGATGGTATTGCTATGGGTCATGAGGGAATGAAATCTTCTTTAACTAGTAGGGAGATTATAGCTGACTCAACTGAACTTTCTGTAAGAGGGCACTGTTATGATGCCTTAGTTGGTTTAGCTGGGTGTGATAAATCTTTGCCAGGTTTAATGATGGCAATGCTAAGACTTAATGTGCCATCTGTATTTATGTACGGTGGATCTATATTACCAGGTGTTTATAAGGATAAGGACGTAACAATAGTAGATGTTTTTGAAGCTGTTGGAAAACATTCAACAGGAAAGATTTCAGACCAAGAACTCCATGACATTGAGTGCGTTGCCTGTCCATCTGCTGGATCCTGTGGCGGACAGTTTACTGCAAATACCATGGCATGCGTTTCAGAGACTATTGGTTTAGCCCTTCCAGGTTCTGCTATGACACCAGCTCCTTATGAAAGTAGAGATAAATATGCTTATGAAAGTGGAAAAGTAGTTATGGAATTAATTGAAAAAAACTTAAGACCTAGGGATATTGTTACAAAACAATCACTAATAAATGCGGCTGTGGTTGTTTCAGCATCAGGTGGATCAACCAACGCGGGTTTACATCTACCTGCTATGGCTCATGAAGCTGGTATTGAATTTACTTTGGAAGATGTCTGTAATATTTTCCAATCAACACCTTATATAGGTAATTTAGCCCCTGGGGGGAAATATGTAGCTAAAGATTTATATGAAGTTGGTGGCGTTCCTGTTCTAATTAAAGCACTCATTGATGGCGGGTTGATTGACGGATCATGCATGACTGTTACTGGAAAAACGTTAGCTGAAAATGTAAAAGATGTGGAGTTACCAAAAAATCAAGATGTTGTTTATCCTGTCAGTAGCCCAATAACTAAAACAGGTGGCGTGGTAGGTTTGAAAGGCTCACTGGCTCCAGATGGTGCAATCGTAAAAATAGCTGGACTTAAAAAATTACAGTTCAAAGGAAAGGCAATTTGCTTTGATAGAGAAGAACATGCTCTAGACGCTGTCTTAAATGGTAAAATTAAACCTGGTCATGTTGTTGTTATAAGATACGAGGGTCCAAAAGGAGGTCCAGGTATGAGAGAAATGCTATCTACCACTAGTGCCCTTTACGGACAAGATCTTGGCGAAGAGGTAGCTTTAATTACTGACGGAAGGTTCTCTGGAGGTACACGAGGTTTTTGTATTGGCCACGTAGGTCCGGAGGCTTATGATTGCGGACCTATAGCGTTAGTTGAAGATGGTGATGAAATAGAAATTGATGCAGAGAAAAATTTACTAAATTTGAATGTAGACGAAAAAACGTTATCCGATAGAAAAACTAAATGGGTTAATAAAGAACCAGAGTTTATGTCAGGTACTCTATGGAAATACATGAAAACTGTTGGACCTGCAAACCTTGGGGCAGTTACACACCCTGGTGGAAAATTAGAAAAAAAGACTTATTCAGATATTTAAATCTATAAGAATAGGGCAATGATCAGAGGGTCTATCCATATCGCGATATTCTTTTAATACTTTTAGTTTCATTATTTTACTTTTCAAAAATGGTGATAAAAGAAAGAAGTCTATTCTTATTCCTTCCTCTTTTCCAAATTTGTAAGTTTTATAATCAAAAAAAGTATAACTTTGTTTTTTTGGAGTAGTCTTGAACACATCAATTAGATCTAGATTTATTAATTTATAAAATTCTTTTCTAGATTGAGGTTGTGCTAGAGCATCATTTTTATATTTTTTAATATCATGAGCATCTTCATCATCTGGAATAACATTAAAATCTCCCATTAATAAAACTTCATATTTTTTTTTTAGTATTTCTATTTCTCTATAAAGTAATTTCATCCATTCAAGCTTATTTGTAAATTTGTCTGTATCTATAGGATTTCCATTAGGAAAATAACAATTGAGGATTGCTAAATTTTTATCTTTTATAATAACTGTATTGTTTCTTGCTTGTGTTATATTTAACTTCTTTAAAGGGTTTTCACTTAATACAATCTCTTTTTTACAAGAAACACTGACCCCATTATAGCTTTTTTGAGTTTCAGCAACTGTTTTCAATGAAAATTGATTAAAAAAATTTTCTACGTATTCTTTATCTAATATCTTCAGTTCTTGTAAGCAAATTATATCTGGAGCTTCTGATTTTACTATTTTTTCTAAAAGTGGTTCTCGCGCTCTTAAAGAATTTACATTCCAACTAATAATCTTCACAATTAAACGCTAAATGATGTGCCACAGCCACAAGAATTTTTAGCATTAGGATTTGAAATAGAGAAACTAGAACCTATCAATTCATCTTTATAATCTAATTCAGACTCGTTTATGAAAGTCATTGAATTCTTATCAATCAAAATTTGTAAATCATTAAAATTAAATACATGATCTTTGGTTTCATTAATTACATTTTCACTTTTAAATACGTACTGAAAGCCAGAACACCCACCACCTTTGACCCTGATTCTAAAATATTTCATATTTTGATCTTTTAGAACTTCTTGAATTTTATTTATAGCTTTATCTGTTATATTAATACTTCCCATATGTTCAGTAATTTATCAGCTTTACCAGAAAATTCAAAAGGAAGACTTCACGATGAAATAAATGATCATCGATCACTCTACGAAAGAGATAGAGACAGAATTTATCATTCAACAGCCTTTAGAAAACTAAAAGATAAAACACAAGTATTTATGTTTGAAAAAGGTGACTATTATAGAAATAGACTAACACATACTCTTGAGGTGTCTCAGATAGCAAGATCTATAAGTAGAAAATTGTCTTTAAATGAAGATCTCACAGAATGTATAGCGCTATCTCATGATTTAGGTCATAGTCCTTTTGGTCATGTGGGCGAAGAAATAATTACTCAAGAATTGGATGCAAATTTTAACCATAATTATCAATCTTTTAGACAAATTACATTATTAGAAAAGAGATATATAAATTTTGATGGTTTAAATTTAACTTGGGAAACAATAGATGGCTTAATAAAGCATAATGGAAAAATACACGAAACAAATAGAAACTACGACTTATCAAAAAATTTTAAATTTGATTTAAATAAGAATCCCTCATTAGAGGCTCAAATCGCATCCTTGTCTGATGATATAGCTTACATTGCTCATGATTTCGATGATGCTTTAAGATCAGGTATTCTGACAATATCAAGTTTAGCTGAGAATAAAGAACAATTTAATTTTATAGATTTTTCATACATTGCAAACTTAGATAAAAGTATTGCAAGAAATTACTTTTCAAGGTCGATTATGAACTACTTAATTTTGGATCTTCTTAACGAGACTGAAAATACCCTTTCTAATAATTCACAAATACGATCAATTGAAGATGTTATACTAAGCACAAATTTTTTGGTTAAGTTTAGCCCTCCAGTATTAAATAAAGTAAAATTTCTTAAAAATTTTCTATTCGAATTTTTTTACACATCTGATTTTGTATATAAAAATAGAATGCAAGCTGAAAAAATCTTAGTATCTATAATTAAATTATTAAATAATGATACTTCTATGCTTCCATCCAAATGGAAAGAAAAATTACAATATGATAAAGATAAGCAACAAACTATAGTCGATTATGTATGTGGTATGACAGATCAGTATGCTATAAATTTCTATAAAAAATATGTTACATAATTTAAAAAAATCTCTTTTCGAAATAATAATCAAAATTGATAAGAACGTTAGTATTGATTTTGAAGATGTTGAAGTTGAAACACTTTTTGACAAAAAAGGTGATTATACAACTAATGCTGCTCTAAAATTTTCAAAATTATTCGGAAAAAATCCAAATCAATTAGCAGATATTATTTTAAATGGCTTTAACTTAAATAATTTTGAAAAAGTAGAAATTGCTGGACCTGGTTTTATAAATTTTTTTCTCAAGGATGAGAGTTTTAACCCTAAATTATTCAATAATGAAAAAAAATTAACTGAAAATGAAAAAATAAATATTGAATTTGTATCTGCTAATCCAACTGGCCCATTACACTTAGCACATGGAAGAGGCGCAGTTGTTGGTGATATTTTATCAAATTTATTTGAGTATTTTGGACATCCAGTAACTCGTGAATATTATGTAAATAATACAGGTAATCAAATTAATGAATTTCTGTCTTCAATACTTTATTCTATTTCACATACATATAATTTAAATCTTAATGAAAAACAATTTTACAAAGGTGAATATATTAATGATATAGCAAAGATTTGTTACGAAAAATTTAAACCACTATTTGATAATAAGTTAAGTTCTGATGAGAAAAACAACATTGTAAATTATGCTATAGAAAACCTTGTCAACCAGACACTTCAAACACTTGGCACTGCAGGCATAAAATTTGATCAAATATCATACGAAACAAACATTATGGATAAGGGCCACCTCCCATTAATTCTTGAAAAATTAAAGCAAAAAGATCTAACATATGAAGGCCAATTAAATGCTCCTAAAGATTTTACGGGCACTTTAAAGGATAATCAGCTGACCATATTTAAATCAACTCTTTTTGAAGATGATGAAGATAGAGCATTAACTAAAAATGATGGCACTCCCACTTATTTTGCAAATGACATTGCTTATCATGAAGATAAATTTCAAAGAGGATTTAATAAGTTAATAAATATATGGGGTGCAGATCATTTAGGATATCTTAAAAGATTGTCATCAGCGATAACTTCTTTACATCCAAAAATAGATTTTTCAGTTGTTTTTTGTCAAATTGTTAATTTAAAACGCAATAATAAAATACAAAAACTCTCAAAAAGAGAGGGTAACATTTTTGAACTTAAAAATTTAATAGATGAAATAGGAATTGATAATTTTAGATATTTTATGTCTTACAGAAAAAATGATACTCACATGGATTTAGACATAGATTTAATTAAGAGAGAGAATAAGGAAAATCCTATTTATTATATTCAGTATTCTTATGCTAGAACACAATCTATTTTAAATAAAGTAAATAAAGTTGTTGATACACCCGTTTTAATTACTTCAGAATTAAAAAACTTATATAAAAAAATATTGGAGTGGGATGACGTAGCAAAATCTGCATATTTAAAAAAAGAAGTTCATTTAATAGCACACTATTTAGAGAACTTGTCTTCATATTTCCATACATTATGGTCCTCCTCAAAAAATAAACCATCAGTAAAATTTTTAGATAATGAGAATAATATTTCTTCTAATATAATTAAGTTATTACATAATTACCAAAATGTCTTAGACGAAGGATTAAAAATTTTAGGTATAAAGCCTAAATTAAAGATGTGAAAAATCTAAAAATAGTAATAATAATTTTTTTTCTAATACTGACTTTATTACTTTCCTATCTGTTCTTTGATAATTACTTGAAGTATATTTTTTTTGATAATTTTATAACTATTACTGCTGATGAATTTGATTTTATAAAATGAACTTTCCAATAATTATATCCATAAAAAGTATTTCTTTATCTAAACAAGAAAAAAATTTTATTTCTAAGATTAAACCTTTTGGGGTAATAATTTTTTCAAAAAATATTAGTAATATTTCTCAAATTTCAAAGTTAAATCAATCAATTAAATCGTTAAGTGAAAATACATTAATATTTATTGATCAAGAGGGAGGAATTGTAAATAGATTTAAAAAATTCAAAGAATTTAATTTTTTAGATAATTTTGAGTTATATAAGATTTATTTAAGATACCCCTCTTTATCCAAACAGTTAGTTTTTTTAAAATCTTTCATAACTTCGTATTATTTAAAAAAACTAAATTTTGATGTTAACACTGTTCCAGTTCTAGATTTACCAATTAAAAATACAATCTTAATGATTAAAAAAAGAACTTTTGGACCCAATATTAATATCAATATAATTTTGCAGAAAATATTGCTAGATAACTTGAGTTACTTTGGACTAATACCAATAATGAAACATATCCCAGGACATGGTGTAACAAATAAAGACTCTCATTTAACTTTGCCAATAACAAAATTAAGTAAATCTTCTCTCCTAGACCACATAAAAATATTTAAATATTTTAATAAAATACCTTTTGCAATGACTGCACATATTAAATATTTATCCTGGGATAAAAATAATATTGCTACTTTTTCTAAATATATAATTGATAACATTATTAGAAAAAAAATTGGGTTCAAAGGTTTACTAATATCTGATGATCTGGAAATGAAAGCTAATATTTATAATATTAAGGAAGCTACTCAGTTAGCTAACTTTTCTAAATTAGATGTTATTTTAGATTGTAGCTCTGACTTGGATAAATATCGTGAAATTATAAATTCGTTTAATTTTTCGAAAAATTACGTTAATGTTTTTAAATCCAATAAACTTCATCAATATAAGAAAAAATTAGACTTTAAATCTATTAATATTAATCACTATCATGAATTGTATAATCAATTGTTAAAAAATAATGGATTCTAATCTAAATATAGATATTAAAGACTACAATGGACCTTTAGACGTTCTTTTAGAACTTGTTCATAAGAATAAATTTGATTTAAAAAACTTGCCAATACTTAGTCTTTGTAACCAATATATTGCTTTTATTGTAGATTTAAAAAAGGTTAGCATAGAGATAGCATCAGAATATTTACTAATGGCTGCTATTATGGTCTTTTTAAAATCTAAATACCTTGTAAATAAAGACAAAGAAGAGGATGTTAAAAAAGTAACAAGATTTCTTACAAATCGATTAACGATACTAGAGCTTGTGAATAAAAATAGTATTAAGTTATTCGAGCTTCCTAAATTCAAACAAGAATTTTTTCCAAATACACAAAAACATAAATTAAAAATTGAAAAAAACTTTGTAATTAAAGACAAGCTCATTGATCTTTTAAAGGCTTATGCAAATATTCATAAAAGAAATCAGCAATATACTTTAAAGTTTAGCTCTACTAAATTATTTACTATTAAGGATGGTCAAAATGTTATCTCTAAGGAAATTCTATCTAACCAAGATTGGTTTACATTAAAGAGCTTACTACCTAATAATTTAAAATCAGATATTTTAAATAAATCATTTTTTTCTAGCACATTTAATGCTAGCCTTCACATGGCAAAAGAAGATAAAAATGAAGAAAAAAAAATTGTAATTAAGCAATCTTTGCCATTTTCTGATATATATTTAAAAAAAGATGAGTGAAACTTCACAAAAAATAGAAGCTTTAATATTTGCATCAAGTAAGCCAGTCTCAGAAAATGAAATAAAAAAAAGACTTGATATTCATGAAGACATATCTGAAGTTATGTCCAACTTAGAGACTGCTTATCAACATAGAGGTATAAATTTAAAAAAAATATCTAATAAATGGATTTTCTTAACAAATACAGAAGTCAGTGAAATCTTTCATGAAAAAAAAGAAATACAAAAAAGACTTTCAAAGCAAGCAATAGAGACATTAGCAATAGTTGTTTATCATCAACCTATAACAAAATCAGAAATTGAAAGTATTAGAGGGGTTGTTATAGGACAAGGAATATTTGATCAATTAATGGAGTTTGGATGGATAGCTCCAGGAGGTCGAAAAGAGGTTCCAGGTAGACCTATTCTTTGGGGTACCACTGATGACTTTCTTTTACATTTTGGTTTAGGCACTTTAGATAATCTACCTGGAATAGAGGAAATGAAAAACTCAGGAATATTAGATGAAAATTTTGCTTCAATGAATATTCAAGAGGTTTCAGATGATTTAAATAAGGATGAAGCATTTATAGATGATGACGATGAAGCAGAAACTCTAGATGAGTTCTCAAAAAGCCAATTGACTCAAAATAATGATACTTGATGTGAGAGATCTTCACCACTCTTTCGGTGAGGTGAATGCTATAAATAAACTTAGTTTTTCAATAGAGCATAATTCGATTGTTTCTATTTTGGGTCCCTCCGGCTGTGGAAAAACTACTTTAATTCGATTAATAGCTGGTTTAGAAGAAATTCAAAAGGGACAAATATCTTTTGAGGGTAAATTAGTTGCAAACGAAAAATTTAATACTCCCCCTGAGCAAAGATCAATCTCTTACGTTTTCCAAGACTTTGCATTATTTCCTCACATGAATGTAAAAGAAAATATTAGTTTTGCAGCAAGCTCTAAAGTGAATAAAAAACAGTTGATTGATCAAGTTATACAATTAGCAAAAGTTGAAAATTTTCTTAATAAATTTCCGCATGCTCTTAGTGGAGGAGAGCAGCAAAGAGTAGCATTAGCAAGGTCAATAGCTGTTCAACCACGACTATTACTTTTAGATGAACCTTTTTCTGACTTAGATACTAATTTAAAAAAGGAAATTATTGATGACACACTTCACTTAATAAATAGCTTAGACTCCTCTGCTATTGTTGTAACACACAATGCCGAAGAAGCCATGTTTCTCAGTGATGTTATTGTTGTAATGGAAAATGGAAGAATAGTTCAGATAGGAAAACCTCGTGAAATCTACTTTAATCCCTCTAATGTTTATGTTGCCTCTTTGTTTGGAGAGGTTAATATTTTTCAGACGAAAGTTTTAAATAATAAATGCGAAACGCCTTTAGGCTTACTAGTTACAAAAAACTTTAAAGATAACCAACAAGTTAATGTAGTAGTAAGACCTGAGGCTATTAAATTGAATGTTGAAAAATCTCCTTTGACAAGTCCTAACTCTGGAGTTGTAGTTGACTCTAAATTTTTAGGAAATAGTGCTATAATTCACATGACAGTTAATGATAGAAATAATAATAAACATCACATTCATAGCAAATTGATTGGAGAATTTTTGCCTGCTCCTGCAAGTTCAGTTTCTTTTTCTTTAGATCTAAACCACGTATTCATTTTCCCTAGATAAGATATCAATAATATAGTAAAATTTATTCATGGGTGCTTTTAGCATATGGCATTGGATAATTGTTTTAATTATTGTTCTTTTATTGTTTGGTAAAGGAAAAATACCCTCTTTGATGGCAGATATGGCAAAAGGTATTAAATCATTCAAGAGCAATATGGCCGAGGATGATAAACCAACTAATCCAGATAAAGACGATCAAGACAATCAAAATAAGGACCAGTAATGTTTTCTTTAGGTTGGATGGAGATATCCATCGTCCTAATTATTACAGTAATAGTTGTAGGCCCTAAAGAAATACCAGCTGTTATTAAATTTTTAAAAACTATAACTTCAGGTTTGGGAAAACTCTCCAGAGAATTTAAATCAACTGTAAATGAGATATCACATATAGAGGAAGTAAAAGATATCAAAAAGGAAATTTTAGACACTAAAGAGTCAATAGTAAAAGAGGGAAAAGAATTAGACGAATTTATCGAAAAAAGTAATGATCAAATTATGAAAGATGAAAATAATGAGCGAAGCTGATAGTTCTATGAATTTCTTCGATCATATAAAAGAACTAAGACAAAAACTTTTATATGTCATAATTTTCTTTATTATTACATTTATAGTTTCTTTTTATTTTTCTCAATCAATATTTGAATTTCTAGCTAAACCTCTCACATCAATTTTGGGAGAGGGTAATGGATTGATTTATACAGCCTTACAAGAGGCTTTTTTAACAAATGTTAAAGTAGCTTTTTTTACAGCGGCTTTTATTTCTTTCCCATTTTTATCAATACAGATTTGGTCTTTTGTTTCACCAGGATTGCTTAAAAAAGAAAAACAAATTTCATTACCAACTTTAGTAGCTATCCCTTTTTTGTTTGTCCTAGGCGCTGCTGTTGTTTACTATGTTATATCACCAGTTGCATGGAAGTTTTTTTTAAGTTTTCAAACTTCACAAGCAGACGGTATCAATATTACACTTCAAGCTAAAATGAACGAATATTTGTCCTTGATGATGACATTTATCTTTGCTTTTGGATTAGCTTTTCAATTACCTGTTATTTTACTATTACTTGTGAAATTTGGCATTCTTACTATTGCTCAATTAGTCTCATTTAGAAAATATGCAATTGTTTTATCGTTTGTATTTGCTGCAATTGTAACACCACCTGATCCATTCTCACAAATTTCTCTAGCGTTACCTGTAATAATTTTGTATGAAATATCTATTCTTGTTTCTAAATTTATGGCTAAGCGTCATAATAAAAAAAAATGAAAATATTATTAAAAGATTATTATGCACGATATTAATTTTATAAGAGATAATCCAGATTTATTTGATGAATTATTAAATAAGAGATTTATTGATCCAAAGTCTAATGAAATTATCTTACTTGATAAAAAAAAAAGAGATATTTTAACTAAATCTCAAGAACTACGAGCAGAAAGAAAGAATTTATCATCTTCTTTTGCAAATCTTAACGATGGTGATAAAGTCGAATTACAAAAAAAAGTACAATTAATTAAAAATAAGATTGATGAACTAGAAAAAGATATTTCAATAATAGATGAGCAATTAAAAAACAATTTATCTAGTTTGCCAAACCTCCCACATAATGATGTACCTGTTGGAAAAGACGAAAATTCAAACAAATTGATTAAACAAGTGGGAAAAATTCCCTCTTTTAGTTTTACACCAAAGTCTCATTATGAACTTGGAGAAAACTTGGAAATGATTGATTTTGAGCAAGCTGGGAAAGTCTCAGGTACTAGGTTTGTGTATTTAAAGAAAAAAATTGCCCAACTAGAGAGAGCTATAGCTAATTTCATGTTGGATAAACACACAAATGAATTTGGCTATACAGAAATTAATCCTCCTAATTTAGTAAGAGACGCTGCAGCTTATGGTACTGGACAATTGCCAAAATTTTCAGAGGATTTATTCAAAACTAACACAAAACATTGGTTAATACCAACAGCAGAGGTCCCTTTGACTAATTTAGTATTAGATACAATCGTATCTGATAAGAATCTGCCCCTGAGGTACACAGCTTGGACACCATGTTATAGATCTGAAGCTGGAGCAGCAGGAAGAGATACAAGGGGTATGATAAGACAGCATCAATTTTCTAAAGTTGAATTAGTTAGCATAACTAAAGAGAATGAGTCGGAAAAAGAATTGGAAAGAATGTTAAGTTGTGCAACTTCTATACTAGATGATTTAAAAATTCCTTACCAAGTTATTTTATTATCTTCTGGTGATATGGGTTTTTCTGCAGAAAAAACTTATGATATTGAAGTGTGGTTACCTGGCGAGGGAAAATATAGAGAAATATCTTCTTGTAGTAATTGTAATTCTTTTCAAGCTAGGAGAATGAATGCTCGTTATAAAGACTCAGATCAAAATAAATTTGTTCACACTTTAAATGGATCTGGTCTAGCGGTGGGGAGGACATTAATAGCAATTTTGGAAAACTATCAAAATGAGGATGGTAGTATTAGTATTCCACAGGTCCTGAAACCATACATGGGGAATTTAGATAAAATCTCTAAATAATTATATTCTTACTAGAACAATAATGTTTAAAAAATTGGTAAGCAGACCTACCTGTTCTATTTCCTCTTGAAAAGATCCATTTGAGTGCACTATTTTCAATCTCATTATCAAATTCTACTTTATAAAATTTACAATAATTTTTAATAATTAAGATAAAGTCTTTCTTACTTAAGTTATGGAAACTAATCCATAATCCAAATCGATCAGATAAAGATAATTTTTCTTCAATCCCCTCATCTTGAGATATTGCAGATGATCTTTCATTATCTATCATATCTCTCTTCATTAAATGCCTTCTGTTACTTGTGACATATATTAGAAATTCGTAGTTTGAGTTGTAAAAAGACCCTTCAAGAAAAGATTTAAATTGAATGTATCTTCTATCATTTTGTTCAAATGATAGATCATCAATAAATATTATGATTTTTTTATCAAACTTATAATTTAAAAAAATATTTGGTAAATCTGATAAATCTTCACTATTAATTTCTAATGTTTCAAACTTATCATATTTATGTGTATAGTTTTTTAATATACCTCTTATAATACTGCTTTTGCCACTTCCTCGTACACCCCATAAAAGACCATGATTAAACGCTAAACCTTCTAAAAAGTTTTTTGTATTTTCCTCTATTTTTTTTATTTGTTGATCAACACCGTACAAAAGCTTTAAATCAAGGA
>CACNLH010000006.1 GCA_902621205.1 uncultured Alphaproteobacteria bacterium
GTTTGATCCACACATTTGGCTAGACCCAGAAAATGCTAAAGAAATGGTTAAAATTATCCGAGACGAATTAATTAAAATAGATCCAGATGGTCAAAGACAATATTCAGTTAATACTGCAGGGGCAACATTGGAACTAGATAATTTAATCAATAGTGTAGAAAAAGAATTATCAAAAGATATTAGCTATATTGTATTTCACGATGCTTACCAATATTTTGAGAATAGATTTGGAGTAATTCCTGCTGGAGCATTGACTTTAAATCCAGATGTTTTACCAGGAGCTAAACAAATAGCAGATATACAAGATGTTATAAATGACAAAGGTATTAAATGTATTTTTTCTGAACCTCAATATAATCCAAAAATAATTGAAACTATCGGGAATGATATGAAAATTTCTACTGGTGTAATGGATCCTTTGGGAGCTTATATAGATGCTGGACCTTCAATGTATAGTGATCTAATTAATGGAATTGCAAATTCAATTAAAGATTGTCACTAATAAAATTTGAAATAAGTTTCAGAAAATTGAAATATACATAGAAACTTAAAGGCTAAAAAAAAACTAATTTACATGTCTTTCTTATAGGCATTTTATATGCCTATGAGAAAAATTAAAAATAAAGTTTGTAATCTTAGAATAAAAAGACTTGTCGAGGAAAAATATTATCCAATATCATTTATTGATAGAGTAAATGTTATTTATCAATTGAACTCTCAAAAAAAAAATAAAGTGAATGTCACTAACATGAGTAAGCCTTGATACAGCTAACTAAACAAAGTTATTTAAAACTCATTTCAATCTAATAGTGCTATTTTGTCTTTAATTTTTATCCTGAAAGTATTGATAAATAATGAAATTTAACATAGTTTAAGTCTGATGAACTTATCAAACGCTTGTAAAAAAGACATTGATGTAGTCTTAGAAAATTGTGGCTGGAGACAGACCAAACAGAGAGTGGTGCTTTTAAAGTCAATTTTTGATGGAAATCATAAACATTTTTCTATTAATCAAATTAATGAAATTTTAAAAGACAATAGAAGTTATTTTTCTCTGACTACTCTTTATGAAAATCTAAATACCCTTGTTGATAAAGGATATTTAAAACAAATCGTTGTTGATAAACAATCATTTTACGACACTAATACTACCGATCACATACATGTTTATAATCAAGAAGAAAACCGAATCTATGATTATGACGATTGCAAAGAGCTTCACAAAGATCTTCCTATACCAGCTTGCTTATCACTTCTTGAAGAATATTCACTAGTTATAAATTTAAAAAAAAAGTAAATTTTTAATCTGTAGTTCATTTCAGAAATAGTTTTTTTTTATTCATTTGTAACATTCATTTTTTTTTGTATTTAGATTTTTTCAATTCGAGATTAGTAATATGATATGAAAAATTTAATTTCTTTTTTAATAAAGATTTTAGTAATTAATTTCTTTATTGGTTTTAGTGGTGCACATGCGGATGATTTATTAAAAATTTACTCAGAAAGACAACCAATGTTAATTGAACCTCTTTTAAATGAATTTGAGAGTCAAACTGGTATTGATGTTGAATGGATATATTCCAAGAAAGGCTTAGTTCAAAAAATTATTTTAGAAAAAGATAAGCCTGTAGCTGACGTATTCTTAGCATCAGATATATCAAGATTAATTGATGTAGCTGAAGCAGGAGCCTCAATTAAAATTAATAATACTTCTGCTGTGCCCTCTCATCTCCAAAGTGATAATTGGATAGGCCTTACTCAAAGAGCAAGGATTATATACGTGAATAAAGATTTAGGTCTTAATGATATTACTTATGAGGATTTAGTATCTGAAAAATATAAAGGAAGAATATGTACAAGATCTGGTTTTCACCCATATAATGTTTCATTGTTTGCATCTTTGATGGCTCATCATGGTGAGGAGTGGTTAGAGAATTATTTGATTAATTTAAAAGTAAATTTAGCTAGAAAACCTCAGGGTAACGACAGAGACCAAGTCAAAGCAATATATGCAGGGGTTTGTGATTTAAGTATCGGCAACCATTATTATTATTTCAAGATGCTCAATAATGAAGAACAAAAGATATGGCTAGAGAAAGCAACAATTGTTTTTCCTAACCAAAAGGATAGAGGAACTCATGTTAATATTTCTGGTATAGCTTTACTTAAAGAAAGTTCTAGAGAAAAATCTGAAAAACTTTTGGATTTCTTAGTTAGTCAAAAAGCTCAGGCCATATACGCAAATGACAATAATGAATTTCCTGTTTCACCCGATGTACCTTTATCAGATGGTGTGAATGAATTAGCAGGAGGTGCTAAGTTTGACAATATTGATTTATTAAAAATAGCTGAAAATCGAAAAGCTGTTATTAATATTTTAAACAAAATAAATTACGACGAGTAGTAGATTTTTTATATTTCAAAGGTTGGTCGCTTCAAATAGGCCCGATGCACCTCATTGGTTAGGGTGCATTTTTCATAAATGAATGTGAAATTGTAGCAATCGCTTCAGTTGAATAAATAATCTTTATAACTAAAATTTGCTTATGAATAATTCTGAAATACTCAGTGTTTTATTAAATTCTGATAAAGAATTAATAATTTATAGAAACTCAGATAAAAATAATTTCGAAATATATACGGATTTTGCTGAAAAAGTTAATTTAAATATAGGTAATTTAGATAAGTTTTTAAATAAATTAGAGCGATTTAAATCAAATAAACCCTATGATTGTTATATTGGCTTCTTCGGTTATGAATTACTTTGTAAGAATATTAATTTAAAAGTAAACAAAGATAATTCATCTTTTCCTGAGGGAGTTTTTTTTCGACCACAAACTAAAATAATCTTAGATAAACAAGTTAAAATTGTAACCAAATCTAAATCAAAATTACTAAAAGACCTTAAAGCTTTAAATAAAACTACTTTTTCAAATAGCAATAAAATATCTGTAAGTCCAAACGTCCAAGTATATGAAAAAATCTTTAATAAATTTAAAAAAAATATAAGGGCTGGTGAAACCTATCAAATAAAAATTGCTCAAAAATATTCGAACAAAAAAGATTTAGATGTAGTGAATTTATTTTTCAATTTGATGAAGAAAAATCTTAGTCCAGAGTCTTTTTGTATTAGAACAAATGATTTTAATATAATTAGTTGCTCTCCTGAAAACCTTTTTAAGGTAAAAGGAAAAAAAATAATCACCTCCCCAATAGCAGGAACAGTAAGTAGAGATAAGGTAAAATCAACAAAAGAGGCTAGAAAGTTTTTTGAAAATAATCAAAAAGAGGACAAAGAACATAATATGATTGTTGACTTAGAAAGAAATGATTTAAGTCGTATAACTAAGGCAAACACTGTCAAAATTCAAAATTTAAAATTTGTTCAAAAATACCAATATATTTTCCACAATGTCTCTGAAATTTCAGGAACACTTCTTGATAATGTAAGGTTATCTGCAGTGATTAAGGCGATGATGCCCGGTGGCTCAGTTATAGGTTGTCCAAAAATTAATACTTTAAAATTACTCAATAAAGAGGAGAAAGAACCAAGAAGAATTTATACTGGTTCTTTTGGTTACTATCGCTCTAAAGAGGATATGAGTTTTAACATAATAATTAGATCTATTTTAAATTTTCAAAAAAATAATGAGGTATTTGCTGCTAGTGGTGTGATTTTAGATAGTACTGCAAAAAATGAATACCATGAAAATTACTTAAAAGCTAAATCGTTATTGGATTTATTAAAATGAACTTACTTTTAATTGACCACGAAGACTCCTTTACTTATAACCTGGCACATTTGTTATCAGGATTTGGTAATTTAGAAGTAAAAAATTTTTATGACATTAAAGAAAAATCTATAAAAAAATCTGACATCATTATTTTTTCTCCAGGACCAGGGAAGCCCTCAGATTACCCAGTATCACTTGATATTTATAATAATTATAAATCAAAGAAAAAAATAATTGGTATTTGTCTTGGTTTTCAACTTATTGCTAATGGAGAGGGCGGAACTATTTCTAAGCAAGAAAAAATATTTCATGGTTATCAGACTTATATTAGAACGAATTCAAAAAGTTTAAGATTTCCTAATAATGCTTTATATCAAGTAGGTAGATACCATTCTTTAAAACTAAAAGAGCCATTTAATTCCTCTTCAATGCATATTACAATGAGATGTGAAGAAACTAATGTTGCAATGTGTTTGGAAAGTCATAAATATGATATTTGTGGTTTACAATTTCA
Source organism: uncultured Alphaproteobacteria bacterium (assembly GCA_902621205.1). Classification (GTDB taxonomy): domain Bacteria; phylum Pseudomonadota; class Alphaproteobacteria; order HIMB59; family HIMB59; genus HIMB59. The sequence continues at coordinate 4,249 of CACNLH010000006.1, forward strand.
CCCAGACTCGTTTTTGACTCCAAATGGCAAACAATTTATTCGAAAAATCATTCAATATAAAAAATAATTCATATTACTCCTCACAATTTAAGCCACTGTGGGGTCAAAAAGGTGTTTTTACATCCATACCTGTAATTGGAAAAACACCAAGGTTAATAGGTTTAAATAAATATTTGAGAACTTTTAACACAACATGTCGGGATTATAAATTTGCTACCAAAATAGATTTAAACATTATCAGAAGTTTAGTAGGAGCGGATTTAAAGAAAATCAAAAATTTTAATCACTTATTGAGAATAGCAACTAATGGAACAACATTATCAATTTCGTTTAGAAAGAGAACAACAACTAAAGACAGTGTCATTGGATTTATAAAAAAATACAAAAGAAGAGACTTTAAAAATAAAAACTTATTTTACAAAAAATTATTAAAATTCATGAGTGAAATAAATTACTCTGAAAATGAAATTATATTACTAAGAGACGATGAAATAACAGAAGGAGCAGTCACAAATTTAGTTTTTGTAAAGAGAGATAAAATTTATATTCCCAAAACTGGGTATTATCATGGAAATACATTGAAGCTTATTGAAGAAATATCAAAATCGAAATTTATTAAAAGAAAAATTTTATTAGAGGATCTAAAAGAATACAGTGAGATATTATCGATTGGCTCTGGTAGAGGTATTACCTCAATAAAAAAAATTCAAAGTGTTTTATGGAAGAGAGCGTCTACAAAATATTTTCAAAAATTAAAAAAAGATTATGAAACTATGATAAAAAGGAATTATTATGAAATTTAATCAACATTCCTTTGCTTTGAAAAAGCCTTTACTAGTAGGTATATGTAATTTTACACCTGACTCATTTAGTGATGGGGGAAAAACATTTTCACGATCTACTGCATTGAAACATATAAATGCAATGGTTAAAGATGGTGCACAAATTATTGATATTGGTGCTGAAAGCACTAGACCAAATAGCGAGCCAATTACATATATTGAAGAAATAAATCGTTTATCCAAAATCTTACCATATTTAAACTATAAGAAATACCTTGTCTCTGTGGACTCGTATAAAATTGAGTCCCAAGAGTATGCACTGAAAAAAGGTGCCCATATCATTAATGATATTAATGGAGGATCAGAAGAGCTATTTAAACTTATAAAGAAATATAACGCAGGACTTTTCTTAATGCACAAAAGAGGAACACCAAAGGAAATGCAAAAAAAACTTAATTCCAGAGTAAATATGGTAAGAGAATTTGATTATTTTATTAAAAAAAGATTGAAAATACTTAATAAAATGAAGATTAATCTCAAAAAGGTATGGTTTGATCCTGGTATAGGATTTGGCAAAACACTAAATCAAAATTTACAATTAATGAAATCTTTGAAGAAATTCAGTAGTGCAAATATCCAAGTATTATTGGGATCCTCACGAAAAAGTTGGATAAATCATATTGATACATCAAATGCTGATGAAAGGATTGGAGGATCTTTAGCTTCTGTGGCGCATGCTCTCAAACAAAATATTCACACATATAGAATTCATGATGTCAAAGAGACAAATCAAATGATAAAAGTTTTGAAAGCATTAAATAAATGAAATTTTTTATCGAAATAGAAGAGCTAAAAGTTGACACAATCATTGGGGTGTTCGAAGAAGAAAGGTTAAAACCCCAAACTATATTAATAAGTATAAAATGCCAGATAGACATTGATCATAATCAAGATCTTGACAATGTTGAAAATGTTACAAGTTATTCAGATATCAAAAATGAAATAATTAAATTTGTTGCAGCCTCTCAATATAAAACATTGGAAAAATTAATTACAGATCTTAAAAAACAACTAGATGATAAGTTTCCAATTCAAATAGAAAAATTAGAAATAAATAAAATTGAGATTGCTAAAAAATATAATGCAAAAAAAGTTAGCGTATCGATATAAATCATATATTGCTATCGGATCAAATATAGGCAATTGGAGAAGTAATTTTAACAGTGCATTAAATTTAATGAATAAATTTGGTCATGTTAAAAAGGTTAGTAGAGTTTATTTTACCAAGCCTTTTGGTTTAACCGCCCAAAAATATTTTCATAATGCTGCCTTTTTATTTCTCACTAATTTATTTTTTAATGAGCTATTTATAAAAATGAACGCTGTAGAAAAGCTGATAAAAAAAAATAAACTTCTAGAGAATGGGCCAAGAAGAATTGATTTAGATCTTATTCAATTCGAAAACTTGAAAGTTAAAAATCATTTAATATCAATTCCTCATCCTTCCTCACATTTAAGAGATTTTGTTATACAGCCAGTATTAGACCTCAATCCTAATTTTATTGATTTAAAAACCCAATATACTTACAAAAGACTCATAAATAACTTAGAGGAACGATTTATTATTAAGAAATCTCGTCAAACCCAAGATTATCAAGGATTTTTTTAAGCTTTTCCTCATCCACACTATTAGATTGTTTTAAGCCTGTTGAAATGTCAATTCCATGAGGAGATATTGTTTTAATTGCCTCTTTTATGTTATCTATATTTATTCCCCCACCAAGGTAGAGAGGTTTCGCAAAGATCTTTAATTGATTGATTTGTTTTTCACATTCCACAAGAGATTTTTTTTCAATAGTATCTTTTCTGTAAATATTTAAATCATAATAAAAACTACTTATATTATTTAAAATCTCTTCAAAGAAATTATAGTCAAAATTCTCATAATTTACCGAAATTGAAATTTTTGCATCTGTTTTATTATTCAGCAATTCAATTTCTTCATTTTTATATTGATTAGATATGCAAACCTCTTTTATTGCTACATCATTTACGATACTAATTACTTCTTGTATCTGTATATTTCCAATCAATAAAATTGGATTTAATTTTAAATTGTAGGATGCAATAGTCAGTTCTTGAATTTCTTTAGTACTAAGTGTATTTGGGCCATATAAGTAATCACTTACAAGGCCCACCCTACTTACAGAGTACTTTTGAATTACTTCTAAAGATTTTTGATCTGTAATACCACAAACTTTAAGTTGGATATTACCATAATTGAACATTAATTAATTATTGTTCAATTCAAATCTATCGGCATTCATTACTTTGTTCCAAGCTTTAACAAAATCAATTACAAACTTTTCCTTGTTATCATCTTGTGCATACACTTCTGCATAAGATCTAAGTATAGAGTTCGATCCAAATACAAGGTCCGTTGATGTTGCCGTCCACTTAACATTATTTGTTTTTCGATCAATAATCTCATAATGTCCATTAGACGCTTTCCATTTATTACTCATATCAAGCAAGTTAACAAAAAAGTCAGTTGTAAGAGCACCTACCTGGTCAGTAAAAACACCATGCTTATTCTCACCATAGTTAGCACCCAGAGCCCTCATACCTCCAACAAGTACAGTCATTTCAACTGCAGTAAGACCAAGTAAATGAGCTCTATCAAGCAACAACTCTTCTCCTCTTACTTCATAATTATTTTTTTGCCAATTTCTAAAACCGTCATGTATGGGTTCTAATTGAGAAAATGACTCAGAGTCAGTCATATCCTCAGAGGCATCTCCTCTTCCTGGGTTGAAAGGAACAGGAACGTTAAAACCCGCAGCTTCAATAGCTTTTTCTAGACCAACATTTCCAGCTAAGACAATTGTGTCTGCAATGCTAGCGCCTGCTTCTTTTGCAAGAGGTTCTAATATATCTAGCACTTTTGATAATCTTTGAGGCTCATTGCCTTTCCAATTTTTTTGTGGTGAAAATCTAATTCTCGCTCCATTAGCTCCCCCTCTTAAATCCGACCCTCTAAATGTCCTTGCACTATCCCATGCAGTTGAGACTAGTTCTTGAACAGTTAATTCAGAATTTCTGATTTTTTCTTTGAGTTGTTCCACATCAAAACTAGGTGTTCCAGCGGGAACTGGATCTTGCCAGATCAAATCCTCGTTTGGAAGGTCGTGTCCTATGTATCTAGATCTTGGACCCATATCTCTATGGGTAAGTTTGAACCAAGCTCTTGCAAAAGCATCACAAAAATACTCATGATCATTATGAAACTTTTTGGATATTTCTAAATAAATTGGATCTTTGATCATTGCCATATCAGCATCTGTCATGATTGGGTTATATCTAATTGATGGATCTTCTACGTCTACAGGCTTATCTTCTTCTTTAATATTGATAGGTTCATATTGCCAAGCTCCTGCAGGGCTTTTTTTAAGTTCCCACTCATATTTAAAGAGCATGTCAAAATATCCATTATCAAATTTTGTTGGCTCAGTAGTCCATGCACCTTCAATTCCAGATGTCACCGTATCTCTTCCAACTCCTCTGGAAGTATTATTCATCCAACCAAGGCCTTGTTCGTTAATTGCTGCCCCTTCAGGTTCTGCTTCAAGATTATCAGCATTACCATTACCATGCGTTTTACCAATAGTATGACCTCCTGCAGTAAGAGCAACAGTCTCTTCATCGTTCATAGCCATTCTTGCAAATGTCTCTCTAATATGCTGAGCTGTTTTTAATGGGTCAGGGTTACCTTCAAATCCCTCTGGGTTCACATAGATTAAGGCCATGTGATTTGCAGCAAGTGGACTTTCTAACGAAGAGGCATCTTCTTTATCTGAGTGTCTATCAGATGCTAATGCTTCTGTTTCTGGTCCCCAGTATATATCCTTGTTTGGGTGCCAAATATCCTCACGCCCATATGAAAAACCAAATGTTTTAAATCCTGTTGATTCATAGCCAATGTTTCCAGCTAAGATCATAAGATCAGCCCAGCTAATCTTGTTTCCATATTTTTTCTTAATCGGCCATAAAAGTCTTCTAGCTTTATCTAAGTTAGTATTATCAGGCCAAGAATTTAAAGGAGCAAATCGATGATCACCGGTTCCACCGCCACCTCTCCCATCAGCAGTTCTATAAGTACCAGCAGAGTGCCAAGCAAGCCTAACCATTAATCCTGCGTATGTCCCCCAATCAGCTGGCCACCAATCCTGACTTTCTTTCATTAATTTATGCATATCAGCTTCTAATGCTTTAAAATCTAATTTTTTTACTTCTTCTCTGTAATTATAAGTACCATTAAACGGTTTTGTTTTTTGATCATGTTGATGGAGAATATCTAGATTTAAATTTTTAGGCCACCAATCAGTTGATGACTTCTCCATATTTGAATTAGCTCCGTGAGCAACGGGACATTTGGCTTCGCTCATTTTTCTCTCCTACTTAATTAATATTGAAGTCATTAAAATTTAACCTGTAAGTAAGTCAACAATACGAATTGTCTCTGTTAATAATTTACAAAAATCCTTGAAATTATTTGCTTTTAAAGAACTGGTTATACAAAATGTAGGCAGCAAACATTCCAATAACTTGACAACTAATAAAAAATATTACAGTGGAGGGATTGATACCCGTAAATGACTCAGTAAACATTCTAGCAATTGTTACAGCCGGATTTGCAAAACTTGTAGATGATGTAAATATAAGTGCTGCTGTAATATAAATACCAACATTAAATGAAACTACATTTTTACCATCTGCTCTAGATAAAAGTATGACCAATAATAATCCAGTTGCAGCAAAAAATTCGGAAATATATATATTTGCCCCACTTCTTATATTTGAAGAAATCTCAATTACATTTAATCCAAAAATATAATTAGCAAAAAGTGTGCCTAGTACAGCTGCAATGATTTGTATTAGTATATAAAGAAATAAATCCCTAGAACTCAATTCTTTTTGTAAGAAAAATATAATTGAAACAATAGGATTAAAATGAGCTCCAGAAAAATTTGCAAATATTCTAATTATAAAAATTAGTGTGCAACCTATTACAACAGCATGACTAAATAAAATTACCATTTGATCATTCGTATATTGCTGTCCTGCTATGCCAGATCCAACAATTGATACTAATAAAATAAATGTGCCTATAAATTCAGATATGTATTTTTGCATTTTTAAAGTCTTAATGTATCATTGCTAAGTTTTAAAGAAATGTATTATGAATTTTTAGTTACATACCTTGATGCACCATTTCTATTGCTATCTGCTGTAACCACTGGTTTGATAATTCGTATTTTTTATAAACAGTATATGAATACAAAGCTACCAATGAGGGTAGTTATTTCTATAGCTCTTTTTCTTATTAATGCGATTATTTTAGTTCCTGGAATTGTCTTTTTATATAGATGGGTAATGTTATGTGGTTTTTACCAACCAAGCGGCGTTTTTGAAACAGGGTATGGTTGTAGTGGGGACGTTTTTAGTCTACTTGTTCCAGGGCTTTTTTTACTTTCGTAAACATTTCATCGACCTGATTTTCTTTAATTATTAAAGGTGGAGAAAAAGCAAGCGTATCTCCGTTAGCTCTTACCATTAAGCCAAGATCCCAAGCTTTTTTCATAGCTTCAAACCCTCTTGCACCAACAGCGTTACCTTTAGGCTCTAATTCGAGTGCAGCAATCACTCCTAAATTTCTAATATCGATTATATGTTTTGTTCCCTTCAGGCTATGAGCGGCTTCTTCAATAATAGGAGCCATATGAGCAGCATTATCAAATAATCCCTCTTCTTGATAAATATCTAGTGTTGCTAAGGCTGCAGCGCAAGCAACAGGATGACCAGAGTAAGTATATCCATGAAATAATTCTATTGGAGCATCTGCATTTTCCATCATTGACTCATAAATAAAGTCTTGAACTATGGTTGCACCCATAGGGATGGTGGCATTTGTAATGCCTTTTGCACATGAAATAATATCTGGTGTTACACCAAAAAACTCAGAGCCAGTTGCTTTTCCCATACGGCCAAAAGCTGTTACGACTTCATCAAAAATTAATAAAATGTCATGTTTTGTGCAGAGCTCTCTTAATCTTTTTAAGTATCCTTTAGGCGGAGGCAGCGCACCAGTTGATCCAGCAATTGGCTCAACAATTACAGCTGCAATAGTTGATGCATCATGCAATTGAACAAGACGCTCTAAATCATCGGCAAGTTCTGCTCCATGTTCAGGTTCACCTTTTGAAAAAGCATTTAATTTTAAATTGTGGGTATGGCGTAAATGGTCAACACCATTTAGCATTGATCCGAAGTACATTCTATTTTTTACCATACCACCTACACTTATTCCTCCAAAGCCCACACCATGATAACCTCTCTCGCGACCTATTAATCTAGTTTTAGATGAGTGTCCGCGTGCACGTTGATAAGCTAGCGCAATTTTCAATGCACTATCTACTGCTTCAGATCCTGAATTAGAAAAGAAAACATGATTCATTCCTTCAGGAAAAATCTCTGCTAAACGATTAGCTAGTTCAAATTGTTTTGGATGTCCAAATTGAAAAGGCGGAGAGTAATCAAGATTTTCAATTTGTTTATTTACAGCTTCTTGAATTTTTTTTCTACCATGACCAGCGTTTACACACCAAAGCCCTGCAGTGCCATCTAAAATTTCTCGATTATCGTCACTAATAAAATGCATATCTTTAGCACCGACTATAATTCTTGGATCTTTCTTAAATACTTTGTTAGGAGTGAAAGGCATCCACAGCGGTTCTAAATTATTTGGCTTATTCATTTTCTCTCTTGATTTTAATAAAGATACATTATTCCCTCACAATTGCTTCAGCAAGGGTAATAATGTCATCTTTTAGGGTAGGGAGAGGGCAGCGTGGACTGCCCTCATAACAATCACATTTTTGATCCGATGAAACCTGCTATGAACCAAATAATCATAACTATAAAGGGGTAGTGTCCTGTAAACATATCTGCCATTTAAACCTCCATGATTCCTTTAATTAGGTTATAGGATTTCATTGTAATATGCAATATTTGCATATTTATAGACAAATTTTGTTAATTTATCCACATTTATTGTGAATTATGGGGATTAATTATGCATTTTTTTTATACCAATAAGCACCATTGTTATTTCTTCGTCCTTATAATAAGTATAACTAGCTTATGAGCGTTGTTTCGAAAACAATCAAATATTTACTCGATAAAAACATATCAGTTTCAACAGCAGAATCTTGTACTGGTGGTTTGCTTGCAGCAGAATTTACAGCTGTGTCTGGTATATCTAAAATTTATAAAACTGGTTTGATAACATATTCAAATGACTCAAAAATTAAAAATCTCAAAGTCAAACCAAGTACTATCAAAAGGTACGGTGCAGTCAGCCGTCAAGTATGTGCTCAAATGTGTTTACATTTGCACAAAATTTCCAAAAGTCAGCTAACATTTTCAACTACAGGTGTAGCTGGTCCAAACGGTGGTACTAAATCAAAACCTGTAGGTTTAGTTTTTATCGGATTATATTTTAAAAAAAATGTTTATATCGAACAATTAAATTTCAATCCAAAACTTTCTAGAATTCAAATTCAAAAAGGCACAGTGAAAGAATGTTTTCACATGTTAAATAATATTATAGATGAGCTATAAGCGAAATTATAATAGTTTACTACCTGATAATTTCGAGCTCAGTAAAGAATTTGAAAATATCATTGAGCAACTAGAAAGTACAAAAGATCATTTTTATATTACTGGTAAAGCAGGTAGTGGTAAGTCTACACTATTGGCCTACTTTCGATCTATAACAAAGAAGAATACAGTTGTCCTTGCTCCAACAGGAGTTGCTGCAATTCGAGTTAAAGGACAAACTATTCACTCATTTTTTGGTTTTCCACCAAAGGTTATTCAAACACGACATATAAAAAAAGTAAGACAAATCGAAATTCTTCAAAATTTGGAAACATTAATTATTGATGAGATATCTATGGTTCGTGCTGATGTTTTTGATGCGATTGATTATAGCCTTCGTGTTCACAGAAAAAAACTTACACAACCATTTGGCGGAGTTCAGTTAATAGTTTTTGGGGATTTATTTCAACTACCACCAGTTGTGAATATGGATGAGTCAGGACTTCTACAGCGCATTTATCCTAAAGGTCATTTCTTCTTTCACTCAAATATTTTCCAAGACGCACAATTTAAAACACTTGAACTACATAATATTTATCGACAAAAAGATGACCATTTTATTCATTTGCTTAACTCTGTAAGAGATGGCTCAATTACTCACACGCAGATCGAGAATATAAACGACTCTTTAACTGATCACATTGAGATGGATGAAGGTAAAATCATACTTACTACAACTAATGCTCGAGCGAGTAGCATTAATCAAAAATATTTAAGCCAGTTAAATCAGGAGGAGTTTTCTTACAGGGGACAAGCTACTGGCCAATTTTATAAAGAATTGTTTCCCACCGATGAAATCTTAAAATTAAAAAAAGGAGCCCAAGTAATTATGATTAAAAATGATCCTGAAAAAAGGTGGGTTAATGGATCCATTGGTATAATTCATGATATCGCTCAAAAAAAAATAAAAGTAAAAATCAATAATAAAATATATGAGGTTAAAAAAGAAAAATGGGATCGTATTCAATATACCTATGATGATGATCAACAAGAAGTTCAAGAGGAAATAACAGGATCTTTCAAACAGTATCCAATGAGATTAGCTTGGGCAATTACAATTCATAAAAGCCAGGGACAAACATTTGAAAAAGTTATTATAGATATGAGTCAAGGTTCTTTTGCTCCAGGACAACTTTATGTTGCACTAAGTAGATGTATAAGTTTGGAAGGTATAGAACTGCTAAGACCTATTAAAAAATCAGATATCATTGTTAACAATCAATTGATAGGTTTCCAAGACAGATTAATTTAAGATGGGTAAAAAAATATTATATAGTATTGCAGTCTTTGGCATTATTGGTTTAGGCCTATATATTTCTTCGACATTTGAATACCATGAATACTATGAGGAATGTGAAAAACAAAGCAACACACAAGGAGGTATAGAGTCTTGTGTTGATTTTATGATAGAGGAAGCAAAAAAATGATTTATCTCAAAGATAGTTATACAAAGAGCTTTGAAGAAAAAATTTTATTAGTCGAGGGTGACAAAATCATTACTCAAGATAGTTCTTTTTATGCTCAAAGTGGTGGGCAACCCGGAGACAAGGGAGTACTTGAAATTAATGATAAAAAATTCAATGTTATCAACACAGTTAAACATGAGTTAGGTATTGCCCATGTTGTTGACTCAGAAAATCTAAATCTATCTGGGCAAATAAAAGGCCATATTGATTGGGATCATCGATATCGCTTAATGAAAATGCACACCACAATGCACTTAATGTGTGCAGCATTACCTTATTATGTTACAGGAGGATCAATTGGTTTAGAAAAAAGTAGGATTGATTTTGATTTAGGTGAAGAAACATTTGAATTTGAAACTTTAAATAAAATCATTAATGAATTTATTCAACAATCTCATTCTATTTCTTATCAGTGGATAACAAATGATGAGCTAGATCAAAAACCTGAACTAGTGCGAACCTTGTCAGTTAAACCGCCAAGAACAAATGATAAAATTCGCCTTGTTAAAATAGGAGATATTGATTTACAACCGTGTGGGGGAACTCACGTAGCAAATACAAATGAAATTGGCGAATTCAAATTTATGAAGTATGAGAGTAAAGGAAAAATGAATAAACGTGTTCAGTTTACTCTCATATAATGCACAAAGCATCTTTTAAAGATTTTTTACTTTTATTTTTATTAGCTGGTATATGGGGAAGTGCGTTCTTTAACATCAAAATTGCCTCAGAAAGCTATACACCAATGGCACTTGCCTTTGGTAGAATTTTTTTTGCTGCAATAGTAATGCTTGTTTACTGTTGGATAAGAAAAATTTCAATTGAAGCATTTGGAGAGAATTGGTTATGGTACGCAACTATAGGATTTGTGAATTTAGTTCTCCCCTTTTTTTTTATTTCATTCGGCATATTAAAGGTTCAAAGTAATCTAGCAGCAATCTTGATGTCTACGGCACCTATTGCAGCAACAATCTTAGGGCATTTATTTATTCAAAATGAAAAAATTAATCTTTTAAAATTTGTTGGAATATTAATTGGCTTTCTTGGTATCGTTTATTTATTTTCAGATAACATTCTAATCAATCAGTCAAATATCTTTTATGCTTTTATGGTAATCTTGGGTCCAGTTTGTTACACCATAGGTGGACTATTTTCACTCAAGCTAAAACATATAAAAAATGAAGTACTTACATCAAGTATTTTAATTTGGGCAGTTATTCTTTTATTACCAATTATGTTCATTTTTGAAAATCCAACAGAATTGAGACCCTCTCTTAATGCTACAATTTCTCTTCTGTATCTTGGTATTGTTGCGACAGCGATAGCTTGGTTAATGAGATTTTATATTCTTAAAAATAACGGCTTAGTTTTTCAATCACAAGTTGCCTACATCATTCCAATTTTTGGTTTGATATTTGGATATCTTTTTTTAAACGAAAAAATAACTTATAAAATTATTGTTGCCCTTATTGCTGTTTTAATAAGCACTTACTTAATTGAAAAAAGTAAAAAAAATAAGATTACTGATAAACTATCTTGATGTTATTTGCTTATAATATACTGTACGCAATCTAATTATGTCAGCAGATATCTTAATTAAAATTGATAATTTAAAAAAAACTTTTCAAGGAGGTTTAGAAGCCCTTAAAGGAGTCAATTTAGAAATTCAAAGAGGTGAAATTCTTGCACTTCTTGGTCCAAATGGTGCTGGAAAAACAACACTTATTAATGCCATATGTGGGATAGTCTTACCTACATCAGGAACCATTTCAGTTGATGGATATGATGTTGTTAAAGATTTCCGAAAAACTCGATCAATGATTGGTCTTGTGCCTCAAGAACTACATTTAGAAGCCTTTGAAAAAGTTTTTCAAAATGTTTCTTACACAAGAGGTCTTTATGGTAAGAAAAAAGATCCTGCATACATAGAAAAAATTCTTAAAGATCTCAGCCTTTGGGATAAAAAAGATAGTAAGCTTCGTGAGCTCTCTGGTGGTATGAAGAAAAGAGCATTAATTGCAAAGGCATTGAGTCATGAACCAAAAATACTTTTTCTTGACGAGCCTACTGCAGGTGTCGATATTAATTTGCGAAGAGATATGTGGAGAGCAGTGAAAGAACTCAAAGAAAATGGAGTAACAATTATTCTTACTACTCATTATATCGAAGAAGCTGAGGCTATATCTGATCGAGTATCTGTAATCAATAATGGCGAAATTATAATCACTGATAATAAGAATGATTTAATGCGAAAAATGGGTCAAAAGAATTTAACTATAGAATTTCAAGAGCCTTTTAGTCAAATCCCATCTACTTTAGAGTCGTATAACTTAAAAATGAATAATAATAATTCTTTAACATATTCATATGACTCTCATGGATCTTCGACTGGTATTACTGCACTTCTTCAAGACATAAAGTCGGCTGGTTTAAAATTAAAAGATTTAAATTCCTCCCAGACATCGTTGGAGACGATATTTGAAAAACTTTTGGAGGAGAGTGTATGAACTGGACAGGTATAATGGCAATTTACTTGCATGAAATGGATCGAATGAGAAGAACAACTGTTCAAAGTATATTTTCTCCTGTGATATCATCCTCTCTTTATTTTGTTGTCTTCGGTGCTGCAATAGGAAGTCGCATCCCTGTGATTGAAGATATCTCTTATGGTTCTTTCATAGTACCTGGTATGATAATGTTAGCTTTACTTACACAAAGTGTCTCAAACGCTTCCTCAGGTATTTTTTTTCCAAAGTTTCTTGGAACTATAAATGAAATATATGCTGCCCCACTATCAACAACAGAGATTGTTATTGGTTTTGTTGGTGCGGCCACTACAAAATCAATAATTTTAGGAAGCTTAATATTAGCAACAGGGTTATTTTTTGTTGAAATATATATTATGCATCCTTTTACAATGATTTTAATGCTCGTTTTAACATCTTTAACTTTTAGCTTACTTGGTTTTCTTATAGGGATGTTGTCATCAAATTGGGAGGAGCTATCAATATTTCCAACACTAATTTTATCTCCACTCGTATTTCTTGGTGGATCGCTATATTCAATAAACTGGTTACCAGAGTTTTGGCAAAACGTTTCTTTGGTAAATCCAGTTCTTTACTTAGTTAGTGGTTTTCGATGGAGTTTTTATGAAATGGCTGATGTGAGTATTACAACAAGTTTAATTATGATATTTACATTTTTAATTTTAAATATTTCTGCAATTATTTATATTTTTTCAAAAGGCTTCAAAATTAAAGATTAGAAACAGATGTCAAATAGGATCGTCTGGTTTAAGAAGAATTTAAGATTTAAAGGCAATGAAATTCTTATTGATGAAAATAAAAGATCTATATTAATTTACATAATTGAACCTGATCTGTGGAAGCAAAAAGATATGTCTTTAAGGCAGTGGCAATTTACATTAGAGAGTGTAAATGAGCTTAAACGACAATTATTAAAAAATAATTTATATTTAAATATCTTTTTTGGTGACGCGATTGAAATATTCAAGTTTTTAAAAGATAAATATAGCTTTTCAAGCGTAATTAGCGAACAAGAAACAGGTATTCAATGGACTTACCAAAGAGATAAAAAATTAAAAAAATTTTTTTTTCAAAATAAAATTGATTGGATTGAGTGTTCTTACCCAGGAGTTAAAAGAGGACAACATGATAGAAACCAATGGGCAAAAAATTTTAGAAACGAGATTATTAAAAAGTCTAATTTGCCCGTCATAAAACAATCAGTTAATTTAGAATTAACAAACCATGAATTACCAAAATTTTTTTACGACTCAACACCATGTCCATATAGGCAAAAGGGTGGATCTGTCGAAGCAGAAAAATTACTTCAGTCTTTTTTAAATAAAAGAGGTGAAAATTATCAATTTGAGATGTCTAGCCCAATAACTGCTGAAAAAAGCTGCTCAAGATTATCAACTCATTTGACATACGGTACAATATCACACCGCACAGTTTTTCAAGAGGCCGCAAAAAAAAGAGATCTAATAAAGCATACCAATAAAAATTTTGCTAAATCTATAAATTCATTTTTATCTAGGTTACATTGGAGATCACATTTTATTCAAAAATTAGAGGATCAGCCATCAATTGAACATGCAAGCTTTATTCCTGTGTATGATCAAATACGTGATAAAGATGAAGAGAAATTAGAGGCTTGGATTGAAGGTAAGACCGGAGTTCATTTTATCGATGCATGTATGATTTATTTAAGAAATCATGGATGGATCAATTTTAGAATGAGAGCAATGTTAGCTTCATTTGCTTCTTATAATTTATGGCTTGATTGGAGATACTTTGCTCCACGCTTGGCAGCATTGTTTACAGACTTTGAACCTGGAATTCATTACAGTCAAATACAAATGCAATCAGGTACAACTGGTATCAATACTATTAGAATGTATAATCCTTATAAGCAAGCTATGGATCAAGATCCTCTCGGTAAATTTATTAAGTCACAAATTCCTGAAGTAAAAAATTTCCCACCTGCTTTTTTTCATAATCCCCCAAAAAAAAGTTTGAACGTAAATTTGTTCGATAATGAGTTTCAAAAAGAAATAATTAATGTTAAAGAAACTGCTCAGTATGCTAGAAAAAAAATTTTTGATATTCGCAAATCACAAGAACATAAAATACTTGCAAAAAATGTTTATTTAAAACATGGTAGTAGAGGAAGAAATTGAACTAATCTATGTTTGAAAAACCTGATTATATCGTAATTGGTTCTGGATCAGCAGGATCTACAATTGCATACAGACTTGGGGAAAACCCTCAATTAAAAATTCTAGTATTAGAATTTGGCGGCAATGACAATAGTCCTTTTATACAAATGCCTGCAGCACTCTCATACCCAATGAATATGAATAAATTCGATTGGGGCTATAAAGCAGAACCCGAGCCTACCTTAAATGGTAGGTCTCTCGTTTGCCCTAGAGGTAAAGTTATAGGAGGGTCTTCGTCAATTAACGGAATGATTTATGTTAGGGGTAATGCTGGTGATTATAATCAATGGGCAGAAAGTGGTGCAAAAGGTTGGGATTATCCTGATGTCCTTCCATATTTTCAAAGAATGGAAGCAAGCCATGGAGGCAATTCAGAGTTTAGAGGAAAATCAGGCCCTCTAAACATAACCCATGGCAAAAGAGATAACCCATTACACAATGCTTTTGTAAAAGCTACCGAGCAGGCGGGATACACCTACACTGATGACTACAATGGCTTTCGACAGGAGGGTTTTGGACCAGCTGATATGACTGTTTGGAAAGGCTCACGTTTTTCAACAGCAAAAGCTTATTTAAAGCCTGCGTTAGCAAAAAAAAATGTACAACTTATAACAAAGGTCCTAGTCGATAAAATAATTTTTCATGAAGACAAAGCTAAGGGAGTTGAAGTATTTCATCAGGGCCAAAAAAAAACCTTTAATGCAAATATTGGTGTTGTTTTATCAGCTGGCGCAATCAATAGCCCAACAATTCTTCAAAGATCGGGTATTGGAGAGGGCAATGATTTAAATAGTTTGGGGATCAAAGTTATTAAAAACTTACCAGGCGTTGGTCAAAATTTACAAGACCATTTAGAAGTTTATTTTCAAGTTAAATGTTTACAACCAGTAACACTTAATAAATATTTAAATCCTTTTTCTAAATTACTTATCGGCATGCAATGGATGTTTCTAAAAAGTGGGCCAGGTGCAACTAACCAATTTGAAACTCTTGGTTTTATTCGTTCTGATAAAAACATACCATATCCAGATATACAATTTCATTTTCTTCCAGTCGCTATTAGATATGACGGAAAGGCACCTAGCGAGGGTCACGGTTTTCAATTGCATGTAGGGCCAATGCGTTCAAAGTCAAGAGGCTTTGTAAAATTAAAATCTAGCAACCCATTTGACTCACCAACTATAAAATTCAATTACATGTCTCATGAGGATGATTTT
The DNA here is from genome assembly GCA_902621205.1 of uncultured Alphaproteobacteria bacterium. Lineage (GTDB taxonomy): Bacteria > Pseudomonadota > Alphaproteobacteria > HIMB59 > HIMB59 > HIMB59. The sequence goes on from CACNLH010000006.1 coordinate 20,177, forward strand.
CCAAACTTTAGAAAATCACTTAGACTTAGTAGAGAGATATTGAGCCAAGAGGCCCTAGTTCCTTTTAAAGGAGATGAAATTCAACCTGGTGATGACGTTGTTTCGGATGAAGGACTTGACGAATTTATAAAAAATAATTGTGAAAGTGCTTACCATCCATGTGGTACCTGCAAGATTGGAAAAGAAGAAGACCCTTCTTCTGTCGTTCTAAATGATTGCAAAGTAAAGGGTTTTTCAAATTTATTTCTTGCGGACTCATCAATTTTTCCTCAGATATGTAATGGCAATCTTAATGCACCATCGATAATGACAGGTGAGAAAGCCTCAGATCATATCTTGGGAAAACCTCTTTTAGCACCATCAAATCTACAACCTTATACCCATCCAAATTGGCAAAATTCACAAAGATAAAATTAATGATCAGGCTGGTGCTTTTGTTTCTAATACTCCCATTTACTGCATATTCTGATAAACATATTCCATATTATAAATCTCTAGCTCATGATGAGTCATGGTTACGACACTATCCAGAAAATCAAGATTTGAGTAAACAAACAGAGAAATTTCTCCTTACACAGGAAAACATGCCTGTAAAGATTATTGAAGAGTTTAGAAATAGTTGGAGTTCTTATACAGACTGGTACCGCATTGAATTATTCAATGGAATACAAGGTTGGATTGCTCACAATCAGTTATCTAAAAAAAGAACTTTGCTTATATTAGAGGATATTGAGTTGTATGCATTGAAATCTTATGACCCTGAGTCTTGGAAGACTATTCAAAAAGGAGTAATACTTGCACCAAAAATTGTAAATTTGTTAGAGGTAAAAGAAACAATGTTGAAAGTAAGTATACCTGAGGGCAATAAATCCTCTATTAAAGGATGGATACCCATAGATGATAGATTATGGGGAGTCTCTAACAATGAAATTCAAATTTCTAATGATTAAATACTTACTATTCATGTTACTCATGGTACAAGAATTAATGGCCTATAGTGAAGCACCTTATAAAGTAGTTCATCAGACAGATAAGTATGAAATTAGATTTTACGAGGAGCGTCAAGTAGTCCAAACCCAATACACTAATCAAAATAATGGATTTCGGAAACTTTTTAATTATATTTCTGGCAATAATAAACAAAGTGAAAAAATTTCAATGACCACACCAGTGAATGTTACTCAAATCGAAAACGAGTACGTTATGCAATTTTATTTACCAAGTAAATACAAACCAAATGAAATACCTTTACCATCAGATAATTCAGTAAAAATTTCTTCAATTGAGCCAGGTTATTTTGCAGTAATTAGATATTCTGGTTTTGCTTCCGATAAAAATTTTTATAAACACCGAGATGTTTTAAAAAGTGACTTAATTACTGATAATATTGAAGTAATTGGACCCGCTATTAAAGCTACTTATGATGGTCCGTTTACATTGCCTCATCTTAGGAGGAATGAAGCAATTTATAAAGTTGATTGGGAGAATCCTCTTTAAGTTACAAACACTTGCTAATTGATTTAAGATTTAGTCTTGCTCTTTTAATTATTTTAATCATATTTATTGATGTTTTTTTACCAATATGACTGATTTTATTGGGCAATCTTGGATATTCACTAGATGCATAGTTTCATTAACTTCTTAGCATTATTTTTTTTTTGATTCAGTATTTATAAGTTTCTCAACTCAAAAATAAGAGAGGTATTTATGAAACTAATAACAGCAATTATCAAGCCCGATAAAGTTGAAGCTTTGAGACAAGCACTCACAGGTGTGGACATCCAAGGTTTAACTATTGTTGAGGCTAAAGGATATGGGCGCCAGAAGGGTCATACCGAACTGTACCGAGGCGCAGAATATGAGGTACATTTTCTTCCTAAATCTCGAGCAGAGGTTTTAGTAGATTCTGCAGACGTCGAAAAAGTCATCACAACAATTTCTGAAGCAGTAAAATCAGGAAAAATTGGAGATGGCAAAATTTTTGTAACTGAAGTGCAAGAAGTTGTCCGAATACGTACAGGAGAACGAGGCGCTGAGGCAATTAAATAAGGAGATCCAATGAAAAAAATATTAACTTTCTTAATCCCTACTTTGCTTTTCTCTGGAGTTGCAAGTGCGGAAGTATCTGCTGAAACAGCCTTTGTATTTAATACATTTTTATTTGTTTTTAGCGGAGTCTTAGTGATGTTCATGGCATTAGGTTTTGCCATGTTAGAAGCTGGATTTGTTCGTAAAAAAAACACATCAGCAATTTTATTAAAAAATATAGCTTTATACTCAATTGCAGGAATAATGTTTTATTTAATCGGTTACAGTTTAATGTATGTAGATGTTTCAGGTTGGATAGGTTCATTAGGTGGTATGTTTTACGATACTGCTGATGATTTAACAGCTGCAACTGAAGAGGGTGGCTACTCTTTAGCATCAGATTGGTTCTTCCAAATGGTGTTCTGTGCTACAGCAATTTCAATCGTATCTGGAGCATGTGCTGAAAGAATTAAAGTATGGCCATTTATGATATTTGCAGCATTTATGACAGGAATTATCTACCCAATTTATGGTTCTTGGACCTGGGGCGGTGGATGGCTCACAGAAATGGGCTTTTCTGATTTTGCTGGATCTACTATTGTTCACTCAGTGGGCGGATGGGCAGCTTTAACCGGCTGTTTAATTCTTGGTCCTAGAGCTGGCAAATATGGTGCAGATGGAAAGATCTCTCCAATCGCTGGTGCAAACATGCCTTTAGCGTGTCTTGGTACCTTCATCCTTTGGTTTGGATGGTTTGGATTTAACGGTGGATCTCAGTTAGCACTTGGTAGTGCCGCTGATGCTTCTGCAATGTCAATTGTCGTTGTAAACACAAATATCGCTGCATGTGGCGGTGTCGTGGCTGCAATTATTTTATCACAGCTATTGTATAAAAAAATTGATCTATCTATAGCATTGAACGGTGCTATTGCAGGTCTTGTTGCTATTACTGCAGGTCCAGATTTAAGCAACCACTTCTTATCAATGATTGTTGGTGCAATAGGTGGTATTCTTTGTACTATCGCTATCCCAATGCTCGACAAAATGAAAATCGATGATGTTGTCGGTGCAATATCAGCACACTTAGTTGCAGGTATTTGGGGAACATTGGCCGTAGGTATTTTTGGTAGCGGCGATTTCCTAGTTCAATTAATAGGAATTGTTGCTGCAGCTGTCCTAGTTGTACCTTTAAGTGGCATTTTCTTTTATATTCTAAAAGGAACTGTAGGCTTAAGAGTATCAGAAGAGACCGAGGCATCTGGTTTAGATAGTGCTGAATTAACAACAGTCGCTTACCCAGAATTTAAATAATCTTATTTATAGTACTCCTAAAAAAGGGGCACATTATGTGCCCCTTTTTCTATATTAACTCATCAATTAAATTTGTAATTTTCGAACTGTCAGGTTTGGTCATAGAGGACCAACTTTTAACTAATTGACCCTCTCCATCAAAGAGATACTTATAAAAATTCCATTTTGGAGTTTCGTTATACTCTGATGTCATCCAACTGTATATCGGATGGGCATTTTCACCAACAACACTAATAATTTCTGATATAATAAATTTGGTTTCATAATTAACTAAACAAAATTCTTTAACTTCCTCATTATTACTCAGCTCTTGATGAAAACTATTAGAAGGAGTTCCAATAATTACTAAATTCTTTTTAAAATACTCACGATGAAGATTGGATAGATTAGCGTATTGTTTTGTGAAACCACATCTACTAGCCGTGTTAACAAGAAGAATGGGTTTACCTTTAAATTTATCAAGATTAACTGTATTTCCATCAATATCTTGAATACTAAAGTTATATAAGTTTTTCGCCATAATGCTCCCTATGCTTGTGAGTAAAATACTCAAAGTTATCAAGAAAATTCTCATGACAATGTATACTTACTTTAAATTATCTGGATTTATGAATTTAAACTTTTGGTAAACCTAAAACTTCATTTTTTTTGATGTATTCATCTTTGTAGGGAGGTCTGCTAAATACCTCTTTAATCAAGGGTTTAAAAAAATCTAGATCTTTATTTTCATATTCGGGATCAAAAGATTTTTGATCCCATCTTTCACAGAAATCTGAGCAAGTTTGGAAATAAATATTATCTTTAAATTTATCTCTAGCATTTTTATCCCATCCATAATGATGAGCATAGTAGATCATTTGAAAAATTCCATGATGCTCAATCACCCATGTTATTTCATCTCTTACATAAGGTCTTACAACTTCAGCAGAAAACCTATCGTGATTTTGAGGGGCAAGCCCATCTCCAATATCATGAAGTAAGGCACCAACAATCCAATCAATGTCAGCTCCATCATTATAAGCTCTAGTAGCTGATTGTAGACCATGATCTAATCTTGTTATCTTGTAACCCTCCATAGTATTTTTTCCTTGTCTTGTAAGTTCTTCGATTATTCTTTCGTATGTCAAAGAAACATACTTTTCTTCATATTTTTGGAGCAATAGATAATCTTCTTTATCTCCATCTTTCATATGTTTAAATTTTACATTTTTCTCAGTCATAAATTTGTCTCACTTATATGATATTTTTCATGTAAATGTCTCAATTTTCCATCGGTCGAGTCAAACTCTAGATAACAACCTTGTAAATGTCTAGCTCCCTCACTCGAGTCATAAGAGGTTCTTCCATGGAGAAGTCTGTGATTATCAAACATCATTACATCTCCTGGTGATAGCTTAAATTTAATCTCAAAGTCAGATGAAGTGTATAAATCTCCTAATAATTTTCTTGCTTTGTAAAAACTCTCTAATTTTTCACTTTCTAAAGGTGGCACGTAATCAACTCTAGTACTATACCTGACTTGTTTATAGTCGCCATCCTTGTCTAATTCAATTAACTCTCCCCAATTTTCTAAAATTATATCTTTATCTTGAAATCGGTAACGTAAATTTGTTTTGGTTAAAGACTCAAATGCTTCTGGTTCATTTAATTTAATATATTCTGCAACTGAAAAACCATCAACAAGAGTAGAAAAACCACCACTTACTTCATTTTTTAAACAATGCAAAAACTGTATCCCAGGTGCTTCTGGTTTTCTGTAAGGGTTATCAGTATGAGGCGGTAATGCAATAGGTTTATAGGCTAAGTCATTTGGATTTGGTTTAGACATTACATCAAAATATTCTCCAAAATTTGTGACCTTAACTGGGCCTATTGAATTTACAAATTTTAATAAATACTTACTTTCAGTTGGTACATTTTTAATAATAACAAATCCATATTTATAAAAATCCATAAGGAGATTATACATAGACTCTTTTTCAACCATATCTTCTTCAAAAATAGCCTGAGGTATAACTTCTAGTTGAGAATTCCATAAAATTCTTTTTGGTAAGGGTCCTCTTTTATTTTTTTCTCCATCCATTTCAATCAAAAGATCATCTAAATGATATTGACCTTGTGCCCCATCATTAAATTCAACATCAAGTTTATGATCTGATAATTTGCAACTTATAATTTTCAATTTTAAGTCAATAGAGGATGGCTCATATAATCTTTGATTAGTATCTAAATCAAAATACTTTTCACCCGGTAGTCTTTCTCTCAGCCAAATGGGATGCAAATTAAATGTCTTATTTTGATGAATTATCTTAATAGCATTATTTTCAAAATGAAAATCCATAATTCAATCTCCAAGTATTTATAATTAAATATTTTGCTAAATTTAATTAATTGTCAATTAAGAAATTAACTCTTGATTTTAAAAATTGCCTCAATTTCTACCGTAAAACCTAGAGGTAAAGAATTAACTCCTACTGCAGCTCGAGCATGAACACCAGTCTCACCAAAAATATCTTTCATCATATTTGAGCAACCATTGATTACTAAAGGTTGCTGTGTGAAGCTCTCAATACAATTAACAAAACCTGTCAGTTTTATTAATTGATCAACTTTATTAATTGATCCTATTTCATTCTTTAAAGCAGATAAGATAGCTAATCCACAGAGCATAGAGTGATTTTGAGCTGTCTCTAAATCAACATCAGCCCCAACTTTTCCTTTTGCAAAAGACCCATCCTCAAGTAATGGGCCTTGACCAGATATATATGCAATATTATCAACAATAACGCAGGGTTTATAACTCCCTGCAGGTTTTGCAGGTTTTGGTATTAAAAGACCTAATTCAGCTATCTTGGCTTCGAAATCCATCAATTAAAAAATTACTCTTTTTCATCAATTTTACTAATCATTTGTTCAGTAGCAGTTTGCATTCCTATTGCGGAAGCGGTGCGAGGCACAATCATTGATGGTGTATTTTCATCATAAATTTCACTAGTTCTTCCAATCCTAATTCTTTGATAGGTAAATAGTGCGATAAAAACGTAAACTATTGCACAATAATAAAATAATCCATAAGCATCAAAATAAGACATAAATCCTGAGACGATAATTGGCCCTAAAACTAACCCTAATGCATTAACTAATGTCAGAGTTGAGCTAGCAGAAACAACCTCGTCCTTTTCTAAAAAATCATTCAGATGAGAAATAACAACTGCATAATAAGGAAGAGATACAGCTGAATGTATTCCAACAAATAATAAAAGAATATTAAATGAAATAGATCCAAAAATAATTACACAAATAGAAGAAACCAAAGCAATGATATTCAATATCAGTAAAATTATTCTTCTATCAAATGTATCCGATAATTTACCAACCGGATATTGAAATAAAGCTCCAATGAATGTATTTACAAAAACAAGAATAGATATTTGAAAAATACTTAAGCCTAATTTAGCTCCAAAGACTGCAATTAATCCAAATGACGCTCCATAAATCATACCAATGCCAAAAGAGCCGATAAAAGACATTGGAGAATTTTTATATAGATCTTTTAAAGATATGAACTTAGGTGTAGAAAACTCTGGTGCCGATTTTTTAGTAAGTAAAATTGGAACCAAAGCAATAGAAATTAATAAAGATGTTAGAATATATAAGTGTGCCTCAGTGGTTTCTTTTATATTAATTAACAAACCACCCCCACTAGTTGAGAAGTATAATATCACCATGTAAAACCCGATAAGCTTCCCTCTAGTTTGATTATCAGCACGATCATTTAGCCAACTTTCACAAACGATATATATTGCTGCCAATGAAAACCCTGTAAGTAATCTTAAAAAAAACCAAAAATACGGGTGAACATAAATCCAATGAAATAAAATTGTAATGGAAGCAATGGATGCGAATGCTGCAAATACTCTAATATGTCCGACATTTTTGATAATTTTGGGACAAATATATGAGCTTGCTAAATAACCTATAAAATAACCTGTAAAGACATAGCCAATTTCAAAATCTGAAAAATTAAATAATACGGCATTAATATTTAACAAGGTTCCTTGCAAAGAATGTGCAAGCATAATGAATCCAAAACCTGTAAATAGAGCCCAAGAACTATAAACGATATTTAACACCCGAGACTATTTAAACTTTTAGTTTAAAAAAGCAATTATTATTTATTGAAGGGGAGGTTCGTCATTACAGACTCAACCTCTTCGCCATCAACAAGAAGTGTCTGTTTTTTTTCTAAACTTTGATATTGGGTTTGAACCATCGCTATTCCAAGACAACAGCCAAAATCTGGACTAAAGCATGCAGCTCTTAGCTCACCTATAATGTCAGCACCTATTTTTAAAGGTAACGCTTTTGTAATTTCAATTTTATCGAGTTTGAGTTTTAAACCAACTAAAGATCTTTTAACTCCCTCTTTGTGCTGTTTTTCTAACTCAGCTTTTCCTAAATAATCTATTTTGGGATTGAAAGAAACAAAAGAACCCAAACCACATTCTAATGGGGTATCATTCATATTCATATCATTTCCAAATGATAATAGCCCACCCTCTATCCTTTCAATTAAATTTGGACAACCTGGTCTTACATTCAAATCTTCACCTTTAGACATAAGGGTATCATAAAGATTTAGGCCGATTTCATCATGATCTACATAGATTTCAAATCCTCCTTGTTTGGACCAACCTGATCTTGCAATTAAAAATTTATGATTTTGAAAATCAAATCTTTTGAAATTGAAAAATTTTAATTTATCTATGTCTTTAAACACTCTTGACATAAGCTCAAATGATTTTGGTCCCTGAACAGCAAGAATGTTAACATTGGGTTCAGTAATTTCGACATCAAGGTTCATACCAATTGCAATTCCTTTTGCATAAAGAAGCACATCTGTATCTGCTATTGACAGCCACCATGTTTTTTCACCAACTTTCATTATCAGTGGATCATTAATAATTTTACCATTGTTATCAACAATTGGAGCGTAATAGCAAAGATAATCTTTTGCTTCAGATAAATCTCTACACGTAATTAATTGTGTAAGTTTAGCTGCATCAGGTCCATGAATTTGAACTTGTCTCTCGCCAGAAACATCCCAAAGTTGAACATTATTTTTTAGGTGTCTACTATCTTCCTCAATACCTTTAAAAGATGCAGGTAAAAGCATGTGATTATAAACTGTGTATGATTGTACACCATATTCCTCAATTCTTTTGGTGTAAGGTGTAGAGCGAAGTCTCGCACTTTTAGCAATTAAGTGGGTCATAAAATTCAGTGTAGTTAATATGTATTCTTGCTACAAAGCAATGATATTATTTCTATAAGACATTTAGCCCTAAAATAAATATTAAGAAGGTTACTGATACAAGAGATACAAAGCTAAAAGTCATACCAATTAATATAGCAACATATCCCTGATTAAAAATTTTTCTTAAATTAATAGAGGCTCCAAGGGCTGTAAGAGCTAGACCAAATAGAATTGAAATTAATTTTTCAATCACTGCTAAAAGTTGTATCCATTTCTCATTATCAAAAAAGTATAAGTCCATAATTGAGCGAAATATTACAAATAAAATAAAACCTATTATAAAAAGTGGAATTGAATTAATTATTTTAATTAAGACTGATTGAGTTTTATTTTTATTTTTTTTTGAAATTGTATTAAAAATTATTAATATTGGTATCAAAGCTAACAGAAATAAATTTCTTATTATTTTTGTTATCGTAGCTATTTCTAAAGTCTTTTGATTAGGATACAAATCATTATGAACCATAGCAGCAGCTAAAACTTGACTTGTGTCATGAATACTAACACCTAAAAAAATACCTTTGGCTAAGTCTGTCAAAAAAAATAATTCAACAAAAAAAGGATATGTTAACACAGCTATACTTCCCCATAAAACCACTATTAGTACAGCCACAGCTACATCTTGATCTTTTGATTTTAATATCGTTGAGGAAGTCATAATAGCTGTGACACCACAAATGGATGTGCCAATTGCTAATAATTTTGATAAGTCTTTTTGAGTTGGCCAAATTTTTTTTATTAAATAATATGTCAGAAAAATGGATAAAATCGTAATAATTATGACAAATATAGACTCTATACTGACTCTCCATAAATCGGTCAAACTTATCTTAATGCCCAACAAGACAATTGCTAATTGAAGTATATTTTTCTTAATAAATTCTCGACCCTCAACAATGTTAGAAGTAAAAGTGAATATATTAAAAAAAAATATTCCTAATATCAAAGATAAGAGACTTAATGGCAATAATTTTAAATTAAAGACATATTCTAGTGGTTGTTTTAAAAATATAGCTAGTAGATATATAAATACTATTAAAATAACACCTGATATGCTTTTATTTAACATGAGGCTCATAAATTAAAAAATGTTAGTTAGAGTTATTTGAGAGAATAATTCAATTTTAGTCTTACTCTCTTGCGCCACTTCTATGTTGTTGAATTCGGTGTCCAAAAGATTGAGAAACTCTGTCAAAAATAATTGCCAAAGCAACAATCGCTAAACCATTAAATAGGCCCATTGCAAAATATTGGTTTGTAATTGCTTTTAATACTGGTTGTCCTAGACCTTTGACACCAATCATAGACGCAATAACAACCATCGCTAGTGCCATCATGATAGTTTGATTTATTCCAGCAAAAATTGTTGGAAGAGCCAAAGGTAGCTGAATTTGAAACAATTTTTGTCTAGGGTTAGCTCCAAAAGCATCTGCTGCTTCTAAAACTTCACTATCAACTTCTCTTATTCCTAAATTGGTAAGTCTTATAATAGGAGGTATTGCATAAATAACCACTGCTAATAAACCTGGTATTTTACCAATACCTAATAACATAACTACAGGAATCAAATAAACAAAGCTAGGCATTGTCTGCATAACGTCTAAGATCGGTGTACAGATTCTTTGAGCGCGCTCAGATTTTGCCATCATCACACCAACTGGGATACCAATTCCAATTGAAAGTAACGTGCAAACACCAATAATACTTACTGTTGACATGGTGTCTTCCCACATTCCAAAAATTCCAATTAAAAGAAAAGCAAATAAAGAACCAATAGTTACTGATATTTTTCTACTACCAAAGTAAATTATAGCTAAAAAACAAATGAGGACTAAAGGCCAAGGAGAGTTTTGTAATAACTTCTCAAACCAGACTAGAAAATATAGTACTGGATCGAAAACTGCCTCGATATTATCACCATACTCTCTGGAAAAAGCCCTATAAGACGTATCAAATCCCTTTTTAATAAAACGAAGAGTTTCTCGACTTAATTCAGGAAATTCAGTTAAAAATAATTTTTCCATAAAGTAAAAGTAGTTATGTAAAGAAGTGGGCAAAAGCCCACTTCTCAAATTAAAGAATAAATATTACAGTGCGTTAAGAACGTCTAATTGAACGTTAAACGGAACCCAACTTTTCCACTCACCATAGTTTTGCAAGAAATAGATAGCAGTATCTTCACCAGAAGCTTGATTATCATCTTTCCAAGCTAAAAGTTCGTTTACGACTGAGTTAGGTAATGCTCTCTTTGAGATATAATCCATTCCTGGGCCAGTTGAATTTTTAAAGTTATCTGTAACAACTGTAAACACTGATGAAACAACCCATGAATTTTTCTGTGGATCAGCGCAACCCTCTTGAGAGGTACAAGTACTCCACTCGTCAAAGTCATGAGGTACTCCAAAGTCAAGTTTTTTCATTGGATACTTTCCTAAAATCGCTGTTGGTGCCCAGTAATAACCAAGCCAACCCTCGCCTTTTTCATATGCTTCAGCGATAGAACCAGCAAGAGCTCCGCCTGAACCAGGATCTACAAGGTTAAATCCTTTTCCTTCACCGTCATAAGCTTGGAATAAGTTACCAGTACTTATTTGGCAGTTCCAACCTGATGGACAGGTATAAAGAGCAGCGCCATCTCCCTCTGGATGAGGAAATAAATCAGGTCTTGCTAAAGCATCTTCAACTGTGACGATGTCAGGGTTTGCATCAGCTAAGTACTGAGGAATCCACCATCCTTCTTCACCAGTGTCTGATAATACTTCAGCAGCGTAGTGAAGTCTTCCTTCAGCAGTAGCTGCGTCTAAAGCAATACGAACAGAATTGATCCATAATTCAGGAGCAATATCTGGCTCGCCTTTTTCCATCATTGATGTAGCTGTTGGCATTGTATCTCCAGGAACAAGCTCAACATCACACCCGTAAGCATTTTCTAATATTAATTTATCAACGTGGGCAAACATTTCGGCGGATGCCCAGTTCATTTCAGCGATTGTGATTGTCCCACAATCAGCTTTTGCAACTGAGTTAATTCCAAATAATAGAACTGAGCTCAGAAGTATTTTTTTTATAGAGTTCATTACATCCTCCCTGATATAAAAGCCTAGGATAACATTCCTATATTGCATTAACAGTGAAAAAATCCTAAAAAATGGAAGCCAAATGCCGCAAAAAATAGAAAATTGTTAATTTAGCTATCTTTTTAGTATTTCAGAGAGTCTTTTTGTTGATAAATAGCCTATATCGTCATTATTTTTATTTTTGACTATCAGGCAATTTGGCTTATCAGAAATAACTTTATCAATAAATCTATCGATAAAATCATCTTGATCTACAAACATAGCGTTATCTCTGTCTTGTCCATTTAGTTCTGACATAATGTGTTTTGCTTTAATTACCCTAGCTCTATTTACGTCCTCAACAAAATCTTTTACATATTGTGTCTTTGGACTTAATAAAATATCTGCGGGGATACCCTCTTGATCCATTATACCATCTTTTAATATTGCAATTCGATCCCCAATTTTTAAAGCTTCATCTAGGTCATGAGTAATAAATACAACTGTTTTATGAAGTTCGTCTTGTAACTCCAACAAAATATCTTGCATATCTTTTCTAATTAGAGGGTCAAGAGCGCTAAAAGCTTCATCCATAAGCAAGATCTCCCCATCGTTAGTAAGAGCTCTTGCGAGTCCTACACGTTGCTGCATGCCACCAGATAAATGTTGAGGATATTTTTCCTCATATCCGGATAATCCAACACGATCAATCCATCTTCGTGCCCTAGTATTTGCCTCTTTTTCATCAATATTTTGAATATGAAGGCCAAACATTGTATTTTCCAAAACCGTCTTATGAGGCAACAAAGCAAAACGCTGAAATACCATAGCAGTTTTTGTTCTTCTGAAATTTCTTAAATTTTCATCGTTCATTTTTAAAACATCATCACCATCAACGACTACACTGCCGTCTGTAGGTTCTATTAATCTATTTATATGTCTTATTAATGTAGACTTACCTGAGCCAGAAAGGCCCATTACAACTTGAATTGATTTTTCTTTAATATCTAGATTTATATCTTTTAGACCCAGAACATGATTGTGTTTTTCTAAGAGTTCATCTTTATTGACGCCATCTTTTACTTGCTCTAACGCAGACTTCGGGTTTTTACCAAAAATTTTATATAAGTTTTTAATTTGAATTTTTATTTCAGACATTTTTTAGAGAAGATTCATGAAATTTAATCATTTATATAAATACTCTGTCCTCCAAGTATTAGTTATTTAAACATTTGAAACATAATCATGCAAATTAATTTTAAATATATAAAAAGTTACTTTTTTGTAACGGCATATGGCGCAAAAGTATTATCTGTTTTTTTGGATTTAGATTGAATATTTTTTGCAGGTATACCAACCATTATCCCCCCTTTTGGGACATCTTTAGTTACAACAGCATTAGATCCAATTCGAGCACAACTTTTTATAATTATTGGTCCTAATATCTGTGCCCCAGAGCCAACAATCACATCGTCTTCAAGAGTAGGATGACGTTTCACACCAACTTGTTCTGATGATTTAACAGCAGGCATGATACCTCCTAATGTGACACCGTGATAGATAGTTACATTATCTCCAATTTCAGCAGTTTCTCCAATAACAACTCCCATCCCATGATCAATAAAAAAATTTTTTCCAATTTTAGCAGCAGGATGAATTTCTATACCAGTTAAAAATCTTGATAATTGAGAGATCATTCTTCCTAATAATTTCAAATTTAGTGACCAGATAAAATTTGCTATACGATGGAAGAAAACAGCTTTTACACCAGGATAGGTTAATATCACTAATAACAATGAAGTTGCGGCAGGATCTCTTGCCTTTACTGACTCAAAATACTTCATTAAATTTTCAAACATTAATATACAGATAAGACTTATCCTACTAAGATCAAGCTTTTATTGAATAATTATGTAAATGATTGAAATTAATTGTTAGATTAATATTGAATGTTCACTATTGAAAAACCTAAAGAAATCCATCTTAATAGTTGGAAAGATATCATTAATGAAAGTGCATCATCAAATTCTTTTCAGTTTAAAGAAGTAAATTTCAGCCTATTTTGGACGTGCATATTTCGAGATGATTATTTTGCGTTTGCTGCAAAAAACGACAATAAATTTATGGGAATTGTTGTAGCTAAAATCAACGAAACTTATTATGAGAAGAATATAGTATTGGACGTTTTGTATGTTTTACAAGATTTTAGAAAAATTGGTGTTGCGAGAGCATTAATGAACAAAATTGAAGAAATAGCAAAAGAAAAAAATCTTGATCTGATAATTAAAGGTGTAGAAAAAAGTAACTTACTCGCTCAGAAACTTTTTAAAAATTATGCTGTTGTAAACAGAACAAGATACTTAAAAAAGCATAATTGATTTTAATAAATAATTATTATATTTAAATATTATGGGAGATCCGAATAAAAATGGCGAAAACTACGATAAGAACAATAGATGGGTATGGATTATCATTGTTTTAATTACTCTGAGTTCCATCTATGTGATGTCTAAAATATTTATTCAGACACCTTGGCAGTATCTGTCGTAGACTTAAGTTTTCTCTCAAATTCTCTTAATCTTTTGTAAACACTTGCAAGCTCAATAATTGTTGGCCATGATTTTAACAAGTACTGCATTGATCCCTCAACCCTGCCAAAAGCACGAATAATTTGTTGCATAACACCAAGGGTAATAATACCTGCAACAATTGCAGGAGCTAAAAATACATAAGCACTTAAAACATTAGCCTGCAAATAAGCAATTCTTCCAATATTAAAGTACAAGTACCGTATATATGAGAGAAAATGAATTTTTCTTACATCATCAAATAATTCTTCTATTGTTTTTGGACGAATAGTTTCATCATCTTCAGCAATAACTAAAACTTTTCTGTAAGCTGCCTCTTGTTTTTGTAAATCATATTCTACACCAACAAGTCTGAGAATTATTCCAAGGAGTATTAAAAAAACTGTTCCACCAACTGACCAAATTAATGCACCAACAACTAAACCATACTCCCAATCGCCAAAAAAGAATATCGGAATACCAGCACTAAGCCCTAATAAGATTGGAAGAAATTGTACAATTATCATTACCGACTCAATTAAGCTTGTTCCAAGACCTTCCATAATTCTACCAAACTTAATGGTGTCCTCTTGAACTCTTTGAGCAGCACCTTCGATTGTACGGGCATAGTTATAAACACTGTGATACCACTCAACCATAGCGGTTCTCCATCTAAATAAGAAATGTGCAGTGAAAAAACTTACCAAAACTGCAATAGCCACATATATACCTGCAAGTGTTATAAAAGATAGTAAGCCCGCCCAATATTCTTCAATTGTAATTGAATTTGGCTCAGCAAGTGCTTTTTGAATCATGTCATAGAAAGTGCCAAACCACTCATTAATCCTAACATCAATTTCTACTTGCACCCAAAGACTGCCTAATATGGCAGCTGATCCTGCCCATGCCCATAGAAACCATTTTCTTGAGTTAAAAAATCTAAACATTTTATTTCGCAACAATAATTGAAAAATTAGAGTTTTTGAAGACCTAAAAGTGCTTCAATACGCTTAATTTATTTAAATCCTCCAATGCCTATATAATACTCTCATGCCAAGCATTAAGGATATTAAAAAGATTAAACTTAATGATGAATATATATTTTTTGGTCCTGAGTCTATAGTAAGTGAAATTGCAGATAGTATGGATATGAAAAATATAGGGGCTGTTCCTATACTGAATGAACAAAAAATATTACTTGGTGTTGTTTCAGAAAGAGACATAGTCAGAAAATGTGTCAAAGACGGTAGAGACCCAGATTTGGTCACAGCATCAGATATTATGACATCAGAAATTATAACTGTGGACTTAAAAACCTCCTCAGAAATTGCAATAAAAATTATGGGAGAAAATAACATCAGGCACCTACCAGTAGTAGATGATCAAAATAAATTAATAAATTTTATTTCTCATAGAGACCTTATAAGCTCTGTTAGAGATAGCACAAAACTAAATATAATTTTAATTACATTTATATGTATGATTATTCCGATAGTTTTTTTAGTTAAGTCATTTGGCTGGATATGAAAACTAAAGGTATTATTCTTGCTGCTGGTAAGGGCACAAGATTAATGCCCGCAACAATACCTGCCTCAAAACCATTATTACCTCTTTACGATAAACCTATGATTTATTATCCACTCGAGACTTTAGTAAGATTAGGAATTAAAGATATATTATTTATTGTTCAAGAGGATGACCTTACAATATTCAAAAAAACATTTGGAACAGGATCAGTGGTTGGTCTTAATTTTTCTTATGAAGTCCAAAAAATTCAAAGGGGAATAGCAGATGCTTACTTTATTGCTGAAAAATTTTTAGACGGCAGTCCATCAGTATTAGCATTAAGTGATAATGTTTTTCTTGGAAAAAATTATTTTGACTATGCAAATTCTGCTCTTCTTAAGATGCAAGAGAACGGTGGAAGTGTATTTGGATTACCAGTTCCAGATCCAGAAAAATTTGGTGTTATTGAATTAGATAACAATAAAAATATTGTTGGCATTGAAGAAAAACCATCAAAGCCTAAAAGTAATTTGATTATTCCTGGTTTATATTTTTTTGACTCCAATGCGTCAAAATTTGCAAAAACACTCAAACCATCAAACAGAGGCGAATTAGAAATAACTGATTTAATTAAAATATATTTATCTGAAAAAAAACTTGCTTTAGAAATTTTAGATGACTCAATTGTTTGGCATGATACTGGAAATGCAAAGGCCCTTCTAGAGGCAGCACAAAAAGTAAAATTATATGAACAAAATAACGATGTAAAAATTGGCTCTTATGAAATAGCTTCGTACGAACAAGGCTTTATAAATAAAAGTAATTTAAATGATATTGCAGAAAAATTAATCAAGTCTGATTATGGACAATATATCAAAGAATATCTAACTCGAAATTAATCTTAATTCCATTTTGCAGATTCATTATTTAAAAATGTTATAACTTTTTGTTTAAACTGAATTTTTTCATCTTCATCTATAATCATTTTATCTAGGTCAGTCTCTAGGCTAGAGAGAATTTTATTTTTAGAATTCCATTTAGATTTGTCATCATCATTAAAACGCTCTTTAATTTCAAATTCATAATTTCTTTTGTCATTTTCAGGCAGAGTGTGGGGGGCTATTTCATATAAAATTCGTACAGCTATTTCTTTATATCGGTCATCTTTGAATTGTTTTGCAATTTCATATTTCTTATCGTTAGGGGCGATATGAAAATCAATCATTAATTTCTTATCTTGATGCGATGGGAAACTCTCAAATATTCTATCTTCAACATTAAATGGTTCAGGCCATTCTTTTTGATTTGATAGATGAAGTTTAATAAGACGAGAGCAAAATTCTTCATTTTTTTTAATAAAATTTGCTCTTTTTCTTAGTTCATCTACTCCTATTTCAGCATATTTATTATCTTTGAATGAATAACTTTCATTTAAAAGTGTTTTCGACTTTGACCCATCAAAAACTTCACAAATTCTTTTAGCCCCATCATTCATTTTCTTAATTAAATCTTTATCTTCTAATTCTACGATTTTAACAGGATCAAAAAGCAAATTATAAACTAAATAGTGATGATTTCTTGATGGAATGCCTCCAATTAAAGTTTGAGCTTTGATTGTGGGTCTTCTTCCCCAAAAGGTCGTGTTTGTAAAAACTAAATTATCTAGCATAAATCTCTTAGGAGTGTCTCTATGTCGAAATTCATATGCAGAGTTCCAAATCTTTGGACACCTTATATTTAATATTTTATTAAGTTCCAATGTGATTAGGCTATCAAAAACAGCATCATGAGGACCTGCATCATAGTTTATTGAAATATTATTGAGTTTTGAAATTTCATCTAATTTAAGTATTGGATACCCTTGATCGTCAGTATTAAATTTAATATGTTCAGGGCTATAAACTGAAACTAATCTTAATATATCAAAAACATCCATACGCACATTATTGTTAGTCACAGTCATATAAATTTCAGGTAATAAGTTTTGATAAAGTGCCTGTCGTAAAAAGGGTTCATCAAAATTTATATTATTGAAACCTACAAAAATGGCTGATGAGGATGACCATTGTTGAAATGTTTCATACAATTGAGCACTAGCTTCATAATAATTAGGGTAATTATTTTGTATTAAACTAGTTGGATCTACCCCAGTTGTTATTAAAGCACCTGGCTCAAACCATTTTCCCTCTCTTAACTTACTATGTATTTCTAATTTGTCTTTAACTTCAAATTTATTATTAGTTAATACAGCACCAACTTGTGTTATTTGATTAAATTTATCATTACGACCTGTTGTTTCGAGATCCCAGAAAATATAATGATCACTCATATTAAAAAATTATATCAATTAAATATTATAATAAAGTTTAAGTTTAATTTGTTATTTTGAGAGATTATATAAAACTAGCCCCGGAGGAATAAGTAAGGATAGGAATAAGGATGGAGCTAGTTTTTTGATGGATGATTTATACTAATTTTTTTTCTAAAGTCAAATTGCAGATAATAGAACTTAGCTGTGCAAAATTTGCACAGCTAAATATATTGAATTTATTGATTTTTAAATAATTTTTTAATTTTCTTGTAATAAATTAGTGAACATTTGGCATCACAAAAAAATACTTTTTTTGGGATATCATAAAACTTAGGATCAGCCCAATATAAAGGCTCCACAATCTTTTTTTTACATACTTCACAACTATTATTCATTTAGTTACCCTAAAAATTTAACTCTACTATTCTACTTTCTTCTATCGGCTCAGGGTCAAAGTACGGAACTGAACCATAGAGTCTGTTATCTAAACCCAATATTTCATCATAATATCTCATCATAATCTTATTAGGGCTAGCGTGTGGTGCAATTTCTTTTAAGTTTTCAATTATAAGCTCAATATTTTCAGGGGAGTATTTTGCGGCTATGCCTAAACTTGTTGCAGTAGATCGACTTATACCCATATGACAATGGACTAAAATAGGTTTGGTTTTATCCCAATCATCTGTGAAATCTAATAATTCTTGAGTATGATGTTTCTCTGGTAATATAAATCCCTCTCTTGGCTCAGAAATATCATCAATTAACATTTTCAAGTGTCTATTTTTATCCATACCTGATGGGGTTTCAGGCTCAAAATTTTTATTAATAATGGTAAGCATTTTATCTGGGCTGAACTTATCAACACACTCTTGGATATCTGCTAACCCACAAATAATTATTTTTTTTTGCATAACAAGTTCAATTAATATATAGCTTAAACAATCGTTAAGAAAGAATATTTATTTTTATGGTATCTCAATTAGATAGTCTTAAAAAATTTTCATCAGTTGTTGCAGACACCGGAGATATTGACAGTATTCAAAAATTTAACCCAGATGACTGTACAACCAATCCATCTTTAATATTTAAAGCTGTTCAATCAAACAAATACAAAAAATTAGTTGATGAAGTAATAAGTAATTCAAAAAGTAGAAAATTTTCTCAAACTGAGGATCAAGTTAATTATATTGCTGATCAACTAACTATTGCTTTTGGTATAGAGTTAACAAAAATCGTGCCAGGATATGTTTCTACCGAGGTCGACTCTGATTTATCATTTAATACTGAAGCTACTGTTGAAAAGGCAAAGCAAATAATCAATAGCTATGAGCAATCAGGTGTCCCCAAGAATAGAATATTAATTAAAATTGCAGGCACATGGGAAGGAATACAAGCAGTAAAAAAATTAGAGGCAGAGGGAATATCTTGTAATTGCACACTCATTTTTTCGTTAACACAAGCAATAGCTTGTGCTGAAGCAGGAGCATTTTTAATTTCACCATTTGTGGGAAGGATACTTGACTGGTTTAAATCAAATACACAAAAGGAATATGACTCATCAAATGACCCAGGTGTTGAGAGTGTTGAGAAGATTTTTAATTATTTTAAAAAATTTAATTATAACACTATTGTTATGGCAGCATCATTTAGAAATAAGGATGAAATAATTAATTTAGCTGGATGTGATAAATTAACAATTAGTCCAATTCTTTTAGAGGAGTTAAGCCAAAACGATGATGAAATTAAACTTAAATTATCAAAAGAAAACTCATCTTCATTAGATATTGAGAGAATTAATGTGAATGAGAGCTCATTTCGTTGGCATTTAAATGAAAATCAGATGGCATCTTTTAAATTAGCTGAGGGTATTAGATTATTTAATAAGGATTTATTGAAATTAAAAGAATTGATTAGAGGCCAATTATAATTATTGCACAAATCACTTCAAAATTATAAATAATTAATATGGAAAATAAAAATATAACAATTTTAAGTCAGTACGCTCAAAGTAATTTATCCAAAATAGTATTTTCTCTTTTGGGAATTATTCTCTTATCAGTTTCTAGTAAAATTAGTATTCCATTCTATCCTGTGCCGATGACGCTACAAACCTTTGTTGTATATTTTATTGCTGCCTCAATGGGTATGGTTGGGTTTTATGCAACTGTTTCATACGTTATTCTTGGACTTATTGGTCTTCCCATTTTTGCTGCTGGTGGAGGTTTTGGTTATGTCATATCTCCAACATTTGGATTTCTTTATGGAATGATTTTAGCTTCATTTGTAATAGCATATTTTTCAAAAAACCTTTTCAATAAAAATTTAATAAAAATTATTTTATCTATTTTTATAGGCGCGTTAATTATTTTTGTTTGTGGTATTGCCCATTTATCAAGCTTCATAGGAGTAGAGAAATCTATAAACGCAGGCTTATACCCATTTATTTACAGTGAACTTTTAAAGATAGCACTTGCTATTTCTTTAACGTATTTGCTAATTAAAAAAAATTAATCTGGAATAAAGTTTAAAGCTATACCGTTATTACAGTATCTTAAACCTGTAGGTTCTGGACCATCTTTGAAGACGTGTCCGTGATGCCCACCACATTTAGCACAGTGATATTCTTTTCGTGGAAACACCAATTTAAAATCTGTTTTAAAACCCAAAGCATTAGGAAGATAATCAAAAAATGAAGGCCAGCCAGTTCCGCTATCATATTTCATATCCGAAGAAAATAGTGGTAATTCACATCCTGCACAATGGTAGGTACCTTTCCTTTTTTCATTGTTAAGTACGCTAAACCCGGGTCGTTCAGTTCCATGCTGCCTCAAAATATAATACTCCTCTTCTGATAATCTTATTTTCCATTCCTCATCTGAAAGAATTAATTTTTCCATAGCAACTAAAGGCTTATATCCAACAAAGCATCCACCAATAAGTATTGATATAAATCTTCTTCTGTTTAAAACAACCATAAAATATCAGGGATAAATTATAATAATTGAAAATACTATTTCTTTTTAGCTCTTCTTTTAGCTCTTCTTTTTCGTGAACCGATTTTTCTTCTGCCTCTGTGTTTTTTAGGATAACCCATGACGGCGTATAATAGATATTTAACCTCAAAAATAAACATATTTTTTTGATATGATTCATATATTTTAAGCAAATGAGAACAATTCTATTAGTTTTAGTTGCTGGATTAATACTGTCAGTTGGAAATGGATTTAGAATGTCTCTAGGGATCTATGTCCCAGATCTTTTAAGTTCCACAGTTTTTAGTGCTTCAATTATAGGTCTAACATATGGTCTTTTTAATTTGCTTTGGGGAGCTATGTCACCCATTGCAGGTGCATTTGCTGAACAAAAGGGTTATGTAAAAACTCTTTGTTTTGGTTTCTTTGGTGTCTCTCTTAGTTTCTATGTTGCTTCTTCAGCGATACACCCATTACATTTTTTATTTGGTATTGGCATAATTGGAGGTATTTCAGCTGGTGTTATTTCTGTACCAGTTATAATTGGAGGAGTCTCAAAATATTTTGAGGATGATAAAACACAAAGCACAGTTACAGGAATACTTATGTCTATTGCTGCAACAGGGATGTTTATATTTACACCTATTAACCAATTTTTAGTCACAACCTTTAAATGGAGTTTTTCTTTTCAAATTACATCTATGTTTTTTTTGTTCATAATTCCTCTTTCATTTATATTTCTTTTACCTAAGCCTCAGAAAAAAGATAAGAAAGAATTTACAAAAAGAAAAATATCAGATGTCATAAAAAAAGCCTTTAAGGATAAAAGTTATAACTATCTTATTTTAGGATTTTTTGTTTGTGGCTTACATGTAGCTTTAATTTCAAACTATCTTCCAGTTTTTGCAAAAATTAAAGGTTTAGAAACTACAATAGCTGCAACAGGTCTTACTTTAATTGGGTTATTTAATATGATTGGTACTTTAATTTCAGGAAAGGTTTCAGGCATTATTAAAAAAAAATATATATTATCGTTTATTTATTTTGTAAGAAGCATAGTAATTTTTTTATTATTAATTTTGCCTACTAACAATTTCACAATTATAGCCTTCAGTTGTTGTATTGGTCTTTTATGGTTATCAACTGTCCCACCGACTTCAGGAATTGTTTCAAATAGATTTGGCACAAGATACCTTTCGACCTTATTTGGGATTGTGATGGTTTCCCATCAAGCAGGAGCATTTCTTGGCTCTTTTATTGGTGGTTTAGTTATAGATATTTATGGTTCACTCGATATAGCCTGGATAATGGCGATAGTAATTTCTCTGTTTTCTGCAATCATCCATTTTCCAATTATAGAAAAAGAAAAATCTGAAGAAGTTTTTGCCTAATTTAAAAATTAATCCTTTTCTTATACTGATTATAGGCGCAGTGAGCATAGCTTTTTCTCCTATATTTGTTCGACTTTCAGAGGTTGATCCAATAATGACAGCTTTTTTTAGAATATTCTTGAGCCTTCCCTTTTTTTTAATGTTTGGGTCACTGAAAATTATTGAAAAAGTAAACTTTCCTGTTTTAAAAGATAAATTTTTAATTATTTTTATTTCAGGCATCTTTTTTTCTTTAGATTTAATTTGTTGGCATTTGTCTATCAAACTTACCACAGTTTCTAAGGCAACATTTTTATCTAATTTAGCTCCAATTGTTGTAATTTTATTTTCTTTAATATTTCTTAAAGAAAAATTTTCTAAGTTTTTTTTTATTGCCATATTTATTTCGATGAGTGGTATGACATTGTTATTAGGTGAGAGTTTTCAATTTTATAAATCACAATTTTTGGGAGATCTTTTAGGTGTTCTAACTGCAGTTTGGTATGGTTGTTATATTCTTACTATTAGCCAATTAAGAAAAAATTTAAATTCAAGTACGATTATGTTTTTTTCAGGATGTGTAAGTGCAATTATTTTACTTTTAGTCGCGATATTTTTTGAACAAAGTTTAGTGCCAAAGTCTTTTTATGCGATAGCAATATTATTTTTATTAGGTTTTGTATGCCAATTCATCGGACAATCTTTTATAGCTTACTCTCTAGCATTTTTATCTGCATCCTTATCATCTTTGAGTCTTTTGATACAACCCATTGCTGCAACCTTATTGGCGTACTTTTTTTTCCAAGAAAAATTAACATTGATCCAATTTTTTGGAAGTACATTAATCCTGATTGGGATTTATATTGCTAAAACAAAATATGAAAATTGAACAAATAAAAGTTGTAGCAGGCTTAATACTTCAAAATAATAAACTTTTAATATGTCAAAGACCAAAATTTAAGGATCATCCATTAAAATGGGAATTTCCTGGAGGTAAAATCAAAAATGATGAGACTAATGAAGAGGCCTTAATTAGAGAAATAAATGAAGAGTTATCAATTAACATATTAAATTATGAGGAACTGATCAGTTATAATTTTGATTATAAAGACATGAAAAAACAGGTATTCATATATTTTTATTTGGTCAATAATTTCAGTGGTAAGGTTTTAAATAATTTTCATAAAGAACTAAAATGGATTGAAATTAAGGATATTCGTGAATATGATTTTTTAGAAGGAGACCACAAAATAATTGACCATATAAGTAGTAATGACTTTAAATATTAAAGATAAATCAAAAGACGGATTTGAAAGAGTTGTTTATGCTGAGGAGGATAAATTTAATTTTTACTCAGTAATTGCTATTCATAATACTAAAAGAGGCCCTGCCTTGGGTGGATGTAGATATTTTAATTATCAGGATTTTAATAAGCAAGAAGAAGATGTTTTAAAATTAGCTGAAGCAATGACATATAAGAATTCTTTGGCTGAACTTCCCTTTGGTGGTGGGAAAGCTACTATTCATTCTAAAATAAATAAAAAAGATGCATATAGTTTATTTGGAGAAGTTTTAAACAAACTTAATGGTACTTATATAACAGCTGGAGATATGGGAACGGTCGATGAGGACTTAAGAGGATTTAGAGAATACTCAGATCATGTTTGTAACCCTATAGGTTCTGACTCCGGATTAAGTACCGCATTAGGTGTTTATTACTCAATGTTAGGATGTGTCGAATTTAAATTCGGACAAGACTCATTAGTAAATAAAAATATATTTATCAAAGGATATGGTAAGACTGGATCTAGAATTGCTTCTTTGTGTAAAAAAGACGGTGCAAATATTGAAATTTCTGACTTAGAGCATAAAAAAGATTTGATTGAGAAAGATGGTTATAAATTTTGTAGTCAACTCCAAGATACATCCTTTGAAAAAATTGATATTTACTCTCCTTGTGCAGGAGGAGGTGATTTGAATACGGAGTTTTTAAATTTTGCAAATAATAAAATATTAATGATTACTGGATCTGCAAATAATCAACTTGATAATATTGATATAGAAGAAGAATTATATAACAAAGGTATATTATATTGTCCTGATTATTGTGCCAACGCTGGTGGTGTAATTATATTAGGTTCAAGAATTAGTATTAAAGAAGATCTCGAACCAGATGATAAAATTGTAGATGACCTTCTAAAAAAAATAAAATCACGTACAAAATTTATCTTAGAAAAATCCCAAAAAGATTTGATTTTAGCATCCAATATTGCAAGTGAAATGGCTTTAGATGGATTAAAATAAAATGAATTTCTTTCAAATTTATACTCACCCTCAGCAAAAGGAGAGGTTACTATTTTTAGGATACTGGATTGGGTCACTAATTATTTGGTCCTTTGCAATGAATGTAAGTTTAGTAATTGTTATCGTATTTTCTATAATTGGAAATTTCATAGTCGTAAGACCATTAGCAAAATTTTTCTTTTTACTTAAAAACTTTGTAAATAAGAGTTTTTTCAATAACTTTGATATATTTGAAGCTTATTATGCAGGTCTTGAACTTGGAAGAATAATAAGAATTTTGTTAAAATTATCTTTTTTTATAATTACTATGATTATATCAAAAATGTTTATGGAAGCTTATTTAACTTTTATAAATTAAATTCAACGTAACAAACAATAACCCTAGAAATAAAAGTTATAAAACATAAAATCCCAAAAATAATAGATATTAAAATAAAAAAATTTGGAAATAAGAGACACAAAACCATGAAAATTATTGTTTCTGTACCTTCAACTAATCCGGATGTGTAATGAAAACTTTTTGGTAATCCCTCAATAGCATCATTTGTCTCTGAGATTTTATCTAATTGAGTTTGAATTGCAGCTTTTGCAAGAAATGTTGTACCCGTACCTATGTACAAAAAAAGTAAAATCATTGATAAAGTTGTGTAATTACTATTACTGAAACCAAATGCTAAAACAAACCCAGAATAAATTGTGAAGTCACTGACAATATCTAAGTATCCACCCAAAGGAGTGGGGGTTGTTAGTCTGGCCATTGTTCCATCTAAGCCATCACAAAATCTATTCAAAAATAAAAGTGCTAGTGCAGCAAAATAGAATTGAAAAAAAATTAAAATACACATAAAAAAACCTAATATGAAACCTAATATTGTCATTTGATTAGGTTTTAAAAACTTTAAAAAAAGTTTTGCTATTATTATTAATGGCTTTTGGGTGAAATTTTGAATTTGGCGATCAAACATCTGTGTTATTGTATGGATAGTATAATGTTACAATAATTTCATGGTTCAAGATATCCCTCTAACTATAGCTTTTTTAGCTGGTATTCTCAGTTTTCTCTCACCTTGTGTTCTACCCATAGTTCCAGGATTTATATCATATATTGTTGGCAAATCTTTTGCAGATTTACAAAATTCATCAGCGGTGAACACACTAAAGCTATTACCTCATATTCTTTTATTTACTCTAGGTTTTTCTTTTGTCTTCATAATCATGGGTGCTTCTATTGATTTTTTAAGTGACATATTTTTTAATTTTAAAAAACAATTAAATTTCATATCAGGATTATTAATAGTAATTTTGGGACTATATTTTATTGGAATAATTAAAATTCCTTTTTTAGATTTTGAGCGTAAGTTCCATTTACAAGGTTTTCAAAATAATCATTTTTTTCCATTTTTAATTGGAGTTGCTTTTGCATTTGGCTGGAGTCCATGCATTGGACCAATTTTAGGATCTGTATTAGCTGTTGCTATTAAGGATAGTGTTAATGGAATTATATTATTGTCTTTTTACTCAATTGGTTTGGCGGTTCCTTTTATAATTGTCGGATTAATGATGAGTAAAATATTGATCATGACAAGTTTTTTAAATAAATATATTCGTTATTTTCAATTTATTACTGGTATTATTTTGCTTTTAACAGGTATTTTAATCTTTAATGGCTCTATTCAATCTTTAGGATTTCAATTAAATTCAATTTTACCATCACTAGAAATGCTACTTATCTAGTGAAATTATCAAAAAAAATATCAATTTTATTTTTAATAATATTTTTTCTAATTTTATGGATTACATATTTTTTAAATAAAGACTTTTTTCAACTTGAAACTTTTTTCTATAATTTGGACTTTATTCAAAACTTCATATCTCAGAACTACTTATTCTCAATATTTACATTTTTAATTTTATATAGCTTTTTAATTTTGTGTAATTTTCCATTTGCTTCTTTATTATCAATGATAAATGGTTTCTTATTTGGAACATGGATAGGTGGAACCATATCTCTAATTGGTGGAACATTTGGTGCTTTTGGAATTTTTATAATAGCAAAAAATTTTTTCTCGGAATTTATTAAAAATAAATTTTTGAATAAATACTCCTATATAGAAAATTATTTCAATAAAAACGATTTAGAGTTAATGACATTAATTCGTATTATTCCCGCAGCTCCTTTTTTCATACAAAACCTCATTTTAGCAGGTCTTGGTGCAAACAATAAAAAGTTTTTTTTTACTACTCTGTTTGGGCTAGCCCCATGGTCATTTATATATGGTAGTATAGGTCAAGGGTTAGAAGAAATATTTATAAACAAAACAGAGTTAAGTTTTTCTTTAATAGTCCAGCCAGAATACTTAATTCCTCTTGGTTTTATGGCTTTTTTGGTAGTTATGATTATTTTATTCAAAAAAAAATTTAAAAAATAAATATCAATTAATTTATCACATTAATTAACTTTTTTTTGAACTTTTTAAACTGTCCTATCAATATAGGACTAAATCCAATTACTGATTGAAACTTTTTTTCAAATTTAATTTGATCCTCTTTCTCAATAGATATTAAAAGAGGCCCATTTGTTTGAGGATCATAAAGTATGTTTTGTAATTTATTATTATCAGATATTGAGATTTCATTTACTGAGGATGAATAATTATTTTCAAAACCTGTGCTTTTAAATTTATTTAAAATCTCAATATTTTTATTAATAAGTATTTCTTCATTGAGTTTTATTTCAGCAGATAATCCTGAAAATTTACAAATATCTGATAAATGTGATGCTAATCCAAAACCACTTACATCTGTTGTAATTTTGCTTTTAAAACTTTTTGATATATCTGATATTTTTTTATTTCCTTTTTTCATCCATTTCATCAATTTTTGAAAATCAAAACTTGATAAAAGTTCTGAATTATTAAAATAAGCAGCTAAGAGGTATCCTGTGCCTAAAGGTTTTGAAAGGTATATCAGTTCATTCTCTTTTGCCTGGCTTTTTGTAATTTGTTTTTCATATGAGCCATTCATTGTAATTGTAATACCAGGTTCTTTTGATTGATAGCTGTGTCCTGATGCAATAATTGAACCATCTTTTATGGCTTCTGATTTAATACCTTTCATAAAATATTCCATGAAAAAACTTTCTATAATGCCTTCAGAAAAGGGCAGGGCCTGTGAAACACTTATAGTTTTTACAGAACCACCACTTGATAAAATATCATTTTGAGAATGCAGATAGCTAATAATTCCAAAATCAAAAGGGTTTAGTGATGTAAATAACTTTATGTGATCTATACTTTGTAATAAAGATGAAGAATTAGTATTTATTATTGATGAGTCAGGTAAATCACTATGTGAATTATCCTCATTTAAAAAATTAACTAAGGTATTTTTTGATACTTTAGAGCCACAACCCTGGCAATACATCTTAATGTCTGTTGGCTTCTCTAATTCAAAATTTTTAAAAGACATATTTGAGTTATCAGTAAATTTAAATTTGTTAATAAACCTCTTATCAATCCACTCTTTAAGTTTCCAGCACCATCGGCCATGAAAAGATAAGAAAAAATAATTCAATAATGCTTTATTTTTATGAGTACCAATTAAATATAACCAGTTTTTTTGTGCCTTAAATTTTATTAAAGGCATACCAGTTAATTTCGAAAAAACATTTTCTTTTAAAACTTGTCCCTGACGGACTGCCATCACACCTGATTTAGGTCTAAAATTATCTCTCACTGTACAGGCATCACCTGTAGCAAATATATTTTTATCACTAGTAGACAGAAGATTATTATCTACAACTATAAATCCATTTTTATCTTTATCTAGATTGCTCTCTAAGAGCCATGTTTCAATATTAGCACCAGAAGAAAGTAAATTTAAATCACTATCAAATTTTTCTCCACTATTTAGGAATAAATGAGTTTCAGTTATTGAGGCAACTTCTCCTAAATGTTCTTTAATACCTAAATCTGATGAAATTTTTTTTAGGTTTTTTTTTGTTTTCTCATTTAAATTTTTTTCCTTTAAATGATTTTTTCCAAAAATATTTATTTGTAAATTATTATCATATCTTCTTAATAAGCTGAAAGCCAATTCATAAGATGCTACACCTCCACCAATAATTGAAATTCTATTTTTTTTATTACCTATAATTTGATCAATTTGACTCAAGTTATTTACAAGTGAGCTAATGGGTTTTGCAAAAAAACATTTAGCTAATTTTTCTATTTTTATTCCTTTTGTATTTGAGATGGAACCAGTATTTATGGACAATAAATCATAGTTAATTGATGGAAAATTTTGTAACACTACTTTTTTATAATTAGTTTCTAACTTTATTACTTTATCTTTTATAAAAGTTGCTCCTGCGTTAAAGCACAGTCTTTGAAGATCAATGCTTATTTCTTCTATGCTAAAATCTCTATGTATATACCCAGGTGTCATCCCTGAGTAAGTAGCTTCAAAATGCTCACTAATTAAAATTGTATGCAATCCTTTTATTCTACTCATGCATAATTTCTTTAAAATTTGTACATTTGCATGCCCGCCACCTATAAGCACCAATTGTTTAATAAGATTTTTTTCAAACAAAATTAATCGCCGATCTCTCAAAAAAATTGGGAAACATAAACATAATCTCAATTGTGCTTAAATTTAAGCTATTTTGCATATTAGGATAATCATTCAATTAAAAAGAAATTTCAATATTTTTCATAATTTTTGGCTATTTCAACTTGAAACCAGAAATTTATTAACCATTTACATATATAGCTTAGCACTCTATAAAAGTGAGTGCTAAATACTAAATTTTAGATATAGAGGTACAAAAATGAATTTAAAACCCTTACACGATAGAGTCTTGGTTGAGAGAGTAGAACAAGAAGATCGTACAAAAGGCGGTATCATTATTCCTGATACAGCTCAAGAAAAGCCAATGGAAGGAAAAGTCGTATCCGTAGGCGGTGGTGCTAGAAATGAAAACGGACAAGTAGTTGCTTTAGATGTAAAAAAAGGTGACAGAATTTTGTTCGGTAAATGGTCTGGTACAGAAGTTAAAATTGATGGTAAAGAACTCTTAATTATGAAGGAGTCAGACATCATGGGAATTATTGAGAAGTAATCGAAAGGTATTTTATAAATGTCAGCAAAATTAATTCAATTTGGTACAGACGCTAGAGCAAAAATGCTAAAAGGCATAAATATACTAGCTGATGCGGTCAAAGTAACATTAGGACCTAAGGGAAGAAATGTCGTAATTGATAAATCTTTTGGTTCACCAAGAACAACAAAAGATGGAGTAACAGTTGCAAAAGAAATCGAACTAGCCGATAAATTTGAAAATATGGGCGCACAAATGATTAAAGAAGTAGCTAACAAAACAAATGACTCTGCTGGTGATGGAACAACAACATCGACAGTATTATGTCAAGCACTGGCTACAGAAGGAATGAAAGCAGTAGCTGCTGGGTTAAATCCTATGGATTTAAAAAGAGGAATGGATGCAGCGACAGATGCAATTATTTCTGAGCTTCAAAAAAACTCTAAAATTGTAAAATCAGATAAAGAAGTACAGCAAGTTGGTACTATAGCTTCAAATGGTGATGGCGAAGTTGGTGGAATGATATCTGAGGCAATGCAAAAAGTTGGTAAAGAAGGAGTGATTACTGTTGAGGAAGCAAAAAGTTTAGACACGGAATTAGATGTCGTAGAAGGTATGATGTTTGATAGAGGCTACTTAAGCCCTTATTTTGTTACTAACGCAGACAAGATGAAAGCAGAAATGGAAGATTGTTTAATCCTCCTGCACGAAAAAAAGTTAGCAAGTCTTCAACCAATGTTACCATTGCTAGAGTCAGTAGTTCAGTCAACAAAGCCTTTGCTTATAATATCTGAAGATGTTGAGGGCGAAGCTCTGGCCACTCTTGTTGTAAATAAACTTAGAGGTGGATTAAAAATAGCTGCAGTAAAAGCACCAGGATTTGGAGACAGAAGAAAAGCTATGTTAGAAGACATTGCTATTCTTACTGGTGGCCAGGTTATTAGTGAAGATTTGGGTATTAAACTTGAATCTGTAACTATGGATATGCTAGGTAAGGCAAAAAGAGTTGTTGTAGATAAAGAAAACTCAACAATCGTTGGTGGGGCTGGTAAGAAAAAAGATATTGAAGCAAGATGTGATCAGATTAGAAAACAAATTGAAGAAACAACATCTGATTATGACAAAGAGAAGCTTCAAGAAAGACTCGCTAAGCTTGCAGGTGGTGTTGCCGTTATCAAAGTTGGTGGAGCATCCGAGGTTGAAGTTAAAGAAAAGAAAGACAGAGTTGAAGATGCTATGCACGCAACTAGAGCAGCTGTTGAAGAAGGTATATTGCCTGGTGGTGGCACCGCCCTTCTTTACGCTACAAGTGTTTTAAAAAACCTAAAAGTAGATAATGATGACCAAAGATACGGCGTAGACATTGTCAGAAAAGCTCTTTCAGCTCCTTTAAAGCAAATAGCTCAGAATTCTGGTTTCGATGGTGCGGTTATTGCTGGTAAAGTTTTAGAGAGCAAAGATAATTCACATGGTTTTGACGCACAATCTGGTAAATTTTGTGACTTAGTTAAAGCTGGAATTGTCGATCCAACTAAAGTTGTAAGAACTGCATTAATTGATGCTGTTTCAGTTGCAGCACTATTAACTACAACAGAAGCTATGATTACAGACAAACCAGAAGAAAAGTCCTCTGCTCCTTCTATGCCTGATATGGGTGGAATGGGTGGAATGGGTGGCGGTATGCCTGGTATGATGTAATATTTTCACTTACTATTCTTAAAAAAAGCCGCTTTATGCGGCTTTTTTTTTAAACTAGTGTAATATTATTCTATGAATTTTATTGAAAATTTTTACTTACAAATTTTAAAAGTTTTTAGTGATGGAGTATTCGGTATAAGCTTAGGCAACATATTTATAATTTTATTATCTATAATTATATCCCTACTTATAAGAAGTGTGGTTGCCAGAGTTATTGTTAATAAATTAAAAAAACTTGTATCTAAAACTGGTAATAAAATTGATGATAAATTATTTGAAGCACTACTACCACCTTTTAGACTTTTACCAATAGTAATTGTTTTTCTTATCATAACATTATATTTCGACATTGAGTCAACACTTGGTCTTTACTTTCAAAAAATCAATAACACTTTATCTACAATATTTGTTTTTTGGTTAATTCATCAAGCACTAATTCCATTCACAAATTTATTTGAAAAATTAGAGAGGATTTTGACAAAAGGCCTAGTTCTTTGGATTATCAAATCTTTAAAATATTTAATTATATTTTTGGGTATTGTAGCGGTGCTTGAAGTCTGGGGAATTAAAATTGGACCTGTGATTGCAGGTTTAGGTTTATTTGGTGTAGCCGTAGCCTTAGGTGCTCAGGATTTATTTAAGAATTTAATATCTGGTGTCATGATATTACTAGAAAAAAGATTTCAAATAGGTGATGTTATTAATGTACCAGGTCATACTGAGGGCACCGTTGAGCATATAGGGTTTAGGTCAACATTAATAAGAAAATTTGATACCACCCCGATAACTATTCCAAATTATATTTTTGCTGAAGCACCAATATTAAATTATACAAACAGAAATTACAGAAGAATTTATTGGACTATAGGTCTTGAGTATAATTCAACTCTAGATCAAATAAAAACATTAACTGAAAGCATATCCTCTTTTCTAAAAGAAAATGAAAATTTTATGGTTGACGAGAATTACAAATCATTTGTAAGAATAGAGAAGTTCAATGATAGCTCTATAGATATATTAGTAATATGTTTCACATCCACAAAAGATTGGGATAAATATTTGAAAATCAAAGAAGAGTTAGCAATTAAGATTAAAGAAAATGTCGAAAAAATTGGTTTAAATTTTGCATTTCCTAGTCAGTCAATTTATATTGAAAAAACTGAAAATTCTTAATTAAAAGCTTAATCTTTACTATAAATGAAAAAAGTTATCCATATTTATAAAACTTATAAACCATTTACTCATGGTGGAGTTGAGACATATATTGACTCAATTTTAAACTATCAAGGTTCTAAATTTGAACACACTCTATTGAGCATTGGTAATATTAATCATACAAATAAAAAGAAAAAAATATTTAAAACAAGTTTTGCAATTAATTCTGATGTTATATCTTTTCAACTTTTTTTTTATTTATATAAAAATGTAGATAGAAAAAATGTTATTTTGCATCTGCACACACCATGGCCATCCATGGAATTATTTCTGAATATTGTAGGCTTTGAAAATATTGTTTTGACTTACCATTCAGATATCGTGAGGCAAAAATTATCTAACTTTTTTTATAAAAATATTAATATTAAATTATTAAAAAAAAATAGAATAAAAAAAATAATAGTAACGAGCAACATTTATTATAAGACAAGTAAAATATTAATGCATGTTCCTAGGTCAAAAATAAAAATTATACCAATTGGGATAGATGATTTAAGTATCCCATCTAAAAAACCTATAAGTAAAAAGTCAAAGTGCATACTATTTATTGGTTCTAATAGGTCTTATAAAGGTATAAATTTACTTGAAAGACTAATAAAAAAGGGAAATTTTAATATTATTATTATTGGTTCTAATTTAAAAAAATTTAAAAAATATAAAAATGTAAATGTTTATGAAGATATTAATGATATTGATAAAGAAAGACTTATATCCAATGCTTATTTGCTATTAATGACTTCAATTTCTAGAAATGAAGCTTTTGGAGTAGTTCTTATTGAAGCTCTTAGATCAGGATTGCCATTAATTTCCCCAAATATTAAAAGTGGTGTAAGTTGGATAAACCAACACAATGAGACAGGGTATCAATATAACACTGGAAAATTTGATGATATGTTAGATAAAATTAATAAACTTATGAGAATTGATAAAAAAAATTACGATAAAATGTGCAAAAATGCTCAGACACGTTACAAAAAATATTTTAAATTAAACACAATGATGAAAAAAATTGAAAATGTTTATAGCTCAGCTTTAAATGGTTAAATTCTATCTACGATTTTAAATGTCAAGAAAAATTAACAAATGAAAAATCTACTCAATATATCAGATATTAATTCTAATGATCTTATAGAAATATTTAAATATGCAGATTTATTGACTAAGAATTTTGATGACTGCTTAATTGAAAAAAACGTAGGTCTAATTTTTGAAAAAAATTCTACTAGAACAAGACTTTCCTTTCAAGTTGGAATTAATCAGTTAGGGGGAAACTTTATTGATATAAAACTTGACGACTTAAACATGCAGAGATTTGAAAGTTATGAAGATACCTTTGAAATTATGTCTTGCTATTTGGATTTTTTGGTTTTTAGAACAACTGATCACAAAAAATTGGATATAGCTAGCAAGTTCTTCAAAAAGCCAATTATTAATGCTCTTTCTGACTTATCTCATCCATGTCAGGCGATTTCAGATCTTTACACATTAAAAGAGCATTTTGGTCGCCTAGATAATTTTAATATAGTCTGGATGGGAGACATGAATAATGTACTTCTAAGTCTTGCTGAAGTCATGAATTTTACAGATAATTCAAAAATTGATGTTTTTACTGATGAAAAAATATATGAGAGCTCTATTCAAAAATTCAAAAAATTAAATAATGTAAATTATCACTTCGAAAAAAAAGAACACATATTAAAAGAAGCAGACTCTTTAATGACAGATGTGTTTAACTCAATGAATGACAAAGACAATAAAGAGGAAATACTAAGTAAATTTCAAGTAAATGAGCAACTAATGTCTAATACAAACGATAAAACAGTGTTTATGCACTGTTTACCTGCAAAAATAGGATCAGAGGTAACGAATGAAGTAATAAAGGGCCCGAAATCAATAGTGCTTAAACAAGCAGAAAATAGACTTATTGCACAAAGAGGCATTCTAAAATGGCTAAATACCTAACAATATTATTTTTAATATTTTTTATCGGTTGCGAAATTAATAGTGAACAACTGATTCAATCTGAAAGTATTAATTTTGAAAATATAAAATTTAATACAGTTTCAAAAAATTTGAATTTTTCAAATTCTCAAATTGGAAATGATGTCGATTATACAAAGAAATTAATTACAAACTGGTTTAACAAAAATATTAAAACTGATGGTTTAGAGGGAGATCTTAATGTTAATGTTAATTCTATTGATATTAAAAAAATTAGAGAAGAAAATTTTTATAGATTTGAAATAAAACTAAATATTGAATTTACTGAAAGAAACAAAATTCTTAATAAAATCAAAACTTATAAAGTTAATTCTTTAGAATATGGTGATATTAAAGGAAGTTTCTCTATAAGCGATATTGAAAATTTAAATCAAAATACGATTTTGAAATGTTTAAAAAATATTAATAAAAAAATTATGAATTTGTAATTAATCTTTCCAAAAAGATGGAATGAGTAGAACTAATATAGTCAACAGCTCAAGTCTTCCTAAAAACATTGTTGTAATTAATACCAGCTTAGAGTAATTATCTAATATTGCATAATTACCATTCGGTCCTATTACTGTTCCTAAACCAGGTCCTACATTTGAAATAGCAGAAGCTGAAGCTGATATACAAGTTAAAAAATCAAGGCCACTGAAAGATAATAATAATGCTGATAAAAAAAAAAGTCATAATATAAAGGAAGAAAAAACTCATTACTGACTCATAAGTAGTTTCGCTTATTATTTTCCCATTAAATCTACTAGCACTTATAGAGTGAGGTTTTAGCATTTTATTTAGATGTAAGTTTAAATAGCTAAATAGTATCTGAAACCTGAACACTTTTAATCCACCGGTAGTTGAGCCTGCACAACCACCAATAAACATTAATATTAAAAATAATACTGAGGCATAATTTCCCCAATTCTCAAAATTTTCACTTGTATATCCTGTTCCAGATATAATTGATATGGTATTAAATGATACTGCTATAAATCTGCTTAAGAAATTACCGTCAACATAATTATAAGCTAAGAAAAAAATAATAGTAATTGCAATAATCAATACTATAAAAAAAACTCTTATTTGATGATCTTTAAATACTGGAAATAAATTTTTTTGTGAAGTTTGTACTAATACCAAAAAAGGTAAACTACCTAAAATCATAAAAACTATTGCTATTAAAAGAATTTTATCACTATCAAAATAAGCAAAAGAGTCATTGTGTGATGAAAACCCCCCAGTTGATATTGTGGTAAAACTATGGGTGATTGAGTCAAAGAAATTCATGCCAAAAATGTAATAAAGAAATATTAGTATAATTGTTATTGTTATATAAATAATGAATATTTTTTTTATAACTGAAGATATCTTAGGTAGGGATTTATCATATGGGTCATCTCCCTCCAAATGAAAAAGTTGCATTCCGCCAATTCTCAGAAAAGGCAAAATAATTAAAGCAATTACAACTATTCCTATACCACCTAACCATTGTAAAAAAGACCTCCATATTAAAATTCCTTTTGGAAGGGAGTCAATATCATTTAATATAGTTGCACCAGTAGTTGTTATACCACTCATAGACTCAAATAATGCATCTACTATTCCTAAATTTACTTCAGTATATAAAAAAGGCACTGCACATAAAAAAGTCATCAAAAGCCATGACAATACAGTTATTATAAATGCTTCTTTTAAAGATATTTTTAAATCAACATTCCTATTTATTATCACAAGTGAACCCCCAACAATTAGATAAAGCAATATTGGAACCACGTATGATTGCCATGACTCAGTTTTATATATTACTTCAAATATTAAGGGTATAAATAAAAAGAAACCAACCGCACAGATAACTGTCCCACTTACTAGTGCTATAGGTTTAAGATTGAACATTTTGACGTTTACTAATTAACGTTTTTTTTGTTATAAGGACTGTCTAATGAAAAGGCAGGAATATCAATTTTAAGCCTTTCACCATTATCTTGAGAAACTAGATAAAAGCCTTGCATAAAACCATTATTAGTCTTCAAGGGTGTGCCACTTGTATATTCAAATGACTCACCTGGTTTGATAGTAGGAAATTCTCCAACAACTCCTTCACCTTGTACATTAATTACTTTGCCATTTGCATCAATAATTATCCAATTTCTGTGATTTAGTTTAATAGAGGAGCTTCCTGAATTTGTAATATTAACTTGGTATGCCCAAACAAAATGGTTTTCTTGTGGTGACGATTGATCATCTAAAAAATAGGGAGTAACAGTTACTGTTACACCATTTGTTGTTTTAGAGTACATTGTTGTAATATACCCCATAAATGGGTTATAGAAAATTAAATAGATTTATTAAAATAATCCTTGAATTAAACCTTTTTCATCTAACATTATAGAATTAGCACTTGGGACTTTTGGTAAACCAGGCATTGTCATAATTTGACCTGTTACAACTACTATAAATCCAGCTCCAGCAGAAAGCCTCACCTCTCTTACTGGGACGGTGAAACCATTCGGAGCTCCTCTTAAAGAGGGGTTTGTTGAAAAGCTATATTGTGTTTTTGCGATACAAATAGGAAGGTTCCCATAACCATTATCCTCAAAATTTTTGAGTTGATCGCTAACAGTTTTATCAATTGAAATGTCATCAGCTCTGTATATTTTTTGTGCGACGGAGCGAATTTTTTCCTCTAAGGATAGGTTATCCTCATACATAAATTTAAAATTAGAAGGATCGCTTGTCTCACAAATTTTCACAACCTCTTTAGCTAATTCTAATGTACCATCACCACCATTTGCCCAGTGAGAGCAAAGGATCGCTTTTACGTCTAACTTTTTGCAACCCTCCGATATAACTTTGCCCTCTGACTCTGTATCAAGAGTAAAACTATTAATTGCAACAATTGGTTGAAGTCCAAAAGATTTAATATTTTCAATGTGTCGTTGCAAATTTTCAAAACCCTTTTCAACTGCAGCAACATTTTCATTATTAAGATCAGCTTTTTCTACACCTCCATGTGATTTTAAAGCTCTAACAGTTGCTACTATTACGACTACACTAGGTGTTAATCCTGCTTTACGACATTTAATATCTAAAAATTTCTCAGCACCTAAATCCGCACCAAATCCAGCTTCTGTAACTACATAATCAGCAAGTTTTAAGCCAGTTTTAGTTGCTATAACTGTATTACATCCGTGCGCAATATTAGCAAAAGGACCCCCGTGTATAATTGCAGGATTATTTTCCAGAGTTTGAACTAAGTTAGGCATTAAGGCATTTTTTAATAATACCGTCATTGGCCCATCAGCTTTTACATCTCTTGCATAAATAGGGGATTTATCTCTTTTATATGCAATAATGATATCACCAATTCTTTTTTGTAAATCATTAATATCATTTGCTAAACAAAAAATTGCCATTATTTCACTCGCAACAGTGATATCGAACTTATCTTCTCTTGGAAATCCATTTGATACACCTCCAAGATTGACATTAACTTTTCTTAATGACCTATCACCTAAATCGACTACTCGACCCCATGTAATTCTTCTTTGATCAATTTGTAAATCATTACCCCAATAAATATGATTATCAATCAACGAAGATAGTAAGTTGTGGGCAGCTGTAATAGCATGGAAGTCACCAGTGAAGTGAAGATTAATTTCTTCCATTGGTACAACTTGAGCATATCCACCACCTGCAGCACCACCCTTCATTCCAAAACATGGACCGAGGCTAGGTTCTCTGAGACAAACAATTGACTTCTTTCCAATTTTATTAAGACCATCATTTAATCCGACGGATGTAGTTGTTTTCCCTTCGCCTGCGGGTGTTGGATTAATTGCAGTAACTAAAATTAATTTTCCATCAGGATTAGATTGGCTTTTTTCAATAAAATCAAAATTTATTTTAGCTGCATCATGACCATAAGGAATAAGATTTTCCTCAGGAATATTTACTTTTGCAGCAACATCTCTTATATGAATTTTTTTTGCAGCTCTTGCTATCTCAATATCTGACATCTAACTTTGGATCCTTTCCCAAAAAAACTGGTATACAATATACCAATATCTACTTAAAACTCTAATTTATTTAAGTTAAAAAAGTCTAAATTTCCTCATTATTTTTAAGCCTATGTGTCGCATTAGATATCTTGTTTAGTAAAAAAAGTCGTTGTTCAATTATTAATTTATAATAGGTTAAAACCATTGAAAATATTAGTAATAGGGCTTGGTTATGTCGGTACTGCAAATGCTGTACTGTTATCACAATATAATGAGGTTACTTGCTTTGATCAGGATTTTTTAAAATCGAACAATTTGATTAATGGAATTTCTCCAATAGAGGATAAGGAGGTATCAGAGTATCTATCTTCAAAGAAATTAAATTTAAAATCATCAGAGAAATTTCCATTCAAAATTGACAATTTTGACTTTGCAATTATTGCTACACCAACAAATTATGATATAGAAACTAATAAATTTGATACTTCTTCAATAGAACAATCACTGGCGAGCATTCAAAAATCAAATTCTAATCCAACTGTAATAATTAGATCAACTATACCGGTTGGATATATAAAAAAAATACAAACAAAATATGATGATCTCGAAATCATTTTTGTACCTGAATTTTTAAGAGAAGGTAAGGCACTAAAAGATAGTTTACATCCTTCAAGAATAGTTATTGGTTCTCATTCAAAAAAAGGAAAAGAATTTGCTAGATTATTACTAGATGCAGCAGAAGATAAAAATGTTCAAACTATTTACACAAATTCTACTGAAGCTGAGTCATCTAAATTATTTTCAAATGCTTATTTAGCAATGAGAGTTGCATTTTTTAATGAACTAGACTCATTTGCAATGTCAAAAGGTTTGAATACAAAAGAAATTATTAAAGCTGTAAGTCTAGATCCTAGGATAGGAGATTTTTACAATAATCCCTCATTTGGATACGGTGGATACTGTTTACCAAAAGATACAAAACAATTATTGGCAAACTTCGATAAAGTCCCCCAAAAAATTATTGAGGCAATCATAGAGTCAAATTTAATGCGAAAAGATTTCATTGGTTTAGAGATTGCAAAATTAAAACCTAAAACTATTGGTATATATAAACTCATTATGAAAGAGGGATCAGACAATATAAGAGAGTCAAGTATGCAAGACATTATGAAAAGAGTTAAAGCTAAAGGAGTAAGAGTAATAGTCTACGAACCTTTAATCAAAGATAAACAATTTTTCAATTCAGAGGTTTATGAAGATCTAGATTTATTCAAAAAAGATGCTGATTTAATTCTTTGCAATAGAAGCCATTCAGAACTAAATGATGTACAAGACAAGATCTTTACTAGAGACTTGTTTAACCAAGATTAAGCAAAAGATTAATATTTTTTCTAAATTTATCCAAAAAATGCATGAAATTCATTGTATTTTTATATTTTAGTTTCGCATCAGATAGGTCTATACTGCCGAGGCTTATATATATAAGGAGGAAACGATGACAAAAATTAAATCGTTGTTTATTTCTCTTGTTTTAACTCTTGGTGTTTCTGCAGCAATAGCTGGAAGTCACGGAAGCACTCATGATTTAGTTAAAGATAGAGGAAAATTAATGTGCGGTTCCAACACTGGATTAGCGGGCTTTGGTGCTCCTAATGACGCTGGTGTTTGGGAAGGCATTGATGTTGATGTATGTAGAGCTGTAGCAGCTGCTGTTTTTGGTGATGCTTCTAAAGTTGAATATGTACCTACAACATCAAAAGTACGTTTCACAGTTCTTCAGTCAGGTGAAATTGATATGCTATCAAGAAATACTACATGGACTTTATCAAGAGACGTTGATCTTGGTTTAGAATTTGTTGGTGTTAACTACTATGATGGTCAAGGCTTTATGGTTAACAAAAGTCTTGGTGTGTCAAGTGCTATGGAATTAGATGGTGCATCTGTATGTATCCAGGTTGGTACAACAACTGAAATGAATCTTGCTGATTTCTTCAAAGCAAATGGTATGAGCTATGAGTCAGTTCCTGTTGAGACTAACTCAGAAGCTGATGCTGCATACACAGCTGGTCGTTGTGACGTTTACACAACAGATGCATCTGGTTTATATGCAAGTAGAGCTGGTTATCCAGACCCATCTGCTCACGTGGTTTTACCAGAAATCGTATCTAAAGAGCCTTTAGGCCCTGCAGTTAGACACGGTGATAGTGAGTGGGCTGATATCGTAAGATGGTCTCTTAATGCAATGATCATTGGTGAAGAGCTAGGTATCACATCAGCTAATGTTGATGAAATGAAGAGCTCAAAAAACCCTGAGGTTTTAAGACTATTAGGTGTTGATGCTGGTTACGGTGCTATGTTAGGTCTTTCTGACGACTGGGCTTATAATATCTTAAGTCAAGTTGGAAACTATTCAGAGAGCTTTGAAAAGCATATTGGTCCAAACACACCAATTAACATTCAAAGAGGCTTAAACGCTCTTTATAAAGATGGCGGTATTTTATACGCACCTCCATTTAGATAAAAAATAAGGGTATGGGCTTTGAGCCCATACCCAAAATTTACGGATTTCAAAATTTATGCAGACCAATTTTTTCAGAAAAATAATATTTGATGAAAAATCAAGATCCCTTCTAATTCAAACACTGGTAATTGGTCTTTTTGCTTTATTTATATATCTTATAACCCAGCAAACAGCCTATAATTTAGAAAAAAGAGGAATTAGCTCAGGTTTCGATTTCCTACATATCTCAGCAGGTTACGATATAAGCATCCGTTTAATTCCATTTACAAGTGAGGACACTCACTTAAGAGCTTATTTTGTTGGATTATTAAATACATTGATGATTGCTGTTTGTGGGTGTTTTTTAGCAACCATAATTGGATTTTTAGTCGGAATAATTCGCCTATCAAGCAATTGGCTATTTCGTAATATTGCTTATGTTTATGTTGAGTTTACAAGAAATGTCCCAGTTCTTGTTCAAATAATTCTTTACTACAGCATTCTTTTAAATTTACCTAAAATCAAACAAGCAATAGTAATTTTCGATAATTTTTATTTAACTAATCGAGGTTTCTTTTCCCCCTCTCCAATATTTAAAGACGGTTTTTCAATTGTTGCTTGGAGCTTAGTAATTGCAATTATATTTGCTTTTTTCCTAAAAAGATTTTTAAAGAAAATACAAGAAGAAAGTGGAAAACAATATCCAACTTTTATGATAAACAGTGCAATTATTATTTTTACCCCAATTATTTTTTATTACATCATGGGCATGCCTCTAGAGTTTGATAGTCCAGTTTTAAAGGGTTTTAATTTTAAAGGAGGTATGGTAATTCGACCAGAATTTTTAGGAATGCTGTTTGGTTTATCTATTTATACAGCTGCATTTATCTCTGAGACTGTTAGATCTGGTATTATATCAGTATCAAAGGGACAAAGGGAGGCATCTCAAGCCTTAGGTTTAAAAAGTAATTTTATAATGAGGCTTATTATTATTCCTCAAGCACTTAGAGTTATCATTCCACCACTTACCTCTCAATATTTAAATTTAACTAAAAACTCCTCTCTTGGAATTGCAATAGGTTATGCCGATTTAGTTCACGGATTTGGAGGTATATCTTTAAATCAAACAGGAAGAGCTATAGAGATTATGATGATGGTTATGCTTACTTATTTGACAATTAGTTTAACTATATCTTTTTTTATGAACTTATATAATAAGTCCGTACAATTTAAGGGTAACGCATGAGCTCTTCTGCTATTCAAATTATTTCACGAAGTAAGTATTACAACTGGTTAGTAAAAAATTTATTTTCCTCTTGGGTTAATACAATACTTACTGTTATTGCGCTAATATTCGTATATCAGGTTGGAAGTTTCTTTTTGTATTGGGCAATTTTTGATGCTGATTTTAGATATAATTTTCAAGGTGAACTAATTATTGATCGCGGATTTTGCTCTAAAAATATTATGCCTGGTGAATATGGTGCCTGTTGGGCAATTATTTTTGCACGATGGAACCAATTTATGTATGGACTTTATCCTATTGAAGAAGCATGGAGGGTAAACTTAATTTATGCTCTTTTACCTTTAGCAATTATTGGAATTCTTTTTGATAAAATTCCATTTCGTAGATATTTTATTTATTTTACATTTATATTCCCATTCTTGGCTTACTTCATGCTTTATGGAGGACCAGGATTAAGTGTTGTCGGTACAAATAAATGGGGAGGGCTCTTAGTAACACTTTTCTTAGGAGTTACTGGGATAGGTTTAGCGTTTCCCTTAAGCATTCTTTTAGCCTTAGGTAGAAGATCTAAAATGCCCATCATAAAATCATTGTGTGTAGTTTTTATTGAATTCATTAGAGGCGTCCCTCTTATAACATTGTTATTTACCGCTAATGTGATGTTGCCTTTATTTTTACCTGATGGAGTAAATCCGGATAACCTTTTACGTGCATTAGTAGCCGTTACTTTATTTCAATCAGCCTATATGGCTGAAGCAATTAGAGGGGGCTTGCAAGCCATTCCAAGGGGGCAAGTTGAAGCTGCTCAGTCTTTAGGATTAAGTTATTGGCAAACCACTCGCAAAATAGTTTTACCACAAGCTCTGAAGATAGCTATTCCACCAATTGTTAATACCTGTATTGGATTATTTAAAGATACATCTTTAGTTTTAATTATAGGATTATTTGATTTATTAGGTATAGGCAGAGCGGCTTTAGCTGATATGACATGGACTAAACTTTATTATGAAGTTTATGTTTTTATTTCACTAGTATTTTTCATATTTTGCTTTGGTATGTCACGCTATAGTTTATATTTAGAAAAAAAACTAAAAACGGATAATAGTTAATGAGCACAGATCAGGTAATACATTTAGAAAAAGTAAACAAATGGTATGATGATTTTCATGTTTTAAAAGATATTGATTTAATTGTAAATAAAGGACAAAAAATTGTTATCTGTGGCCCTAGTGGCTCTGGTAAGTCAACAATGATTAGATGTATAAATCGTCTAGAGGCTCATCAAAAAGGGACAATAGTTGTTCACGGAACAGAGCTTACAAATGATCTTAAAAACATTGATTTAATTAGGAAAAATGTCGGTATGGTTTTCCAGCAATTCAATCTTTTTCCGCACCTCTCTGTATTAGACAATATTTCCTTAGCGCCAATTTGGGTGAAAAAAATGCCAAAAAATGAAGCCGAAGATATTGCAATGTCCTATTTAGAAAAAGTTAAAATTCCTGAGCAGGCTCAAAAATTTCCTGGTCAGCTCTCCGGAGGTCAACAGCAACGTGTTGCTATTGCTAGATCATTAGCTATGAACCCTGACATTATGTTGTTTGATGAACCAACATCAGCTCTAGATCCAGAGATGATCAAAGAGGTTTTGGATGTGATGATACAATTAGCGGAAGAGGGTATGACTATGTTAGTTGTTACTCATGAGATGGGATTTGCAAAAACTGTAGCTGATCAAATGATATTTATGGACGAGGGAAGAATTGTCGAACAAGCTACCCCAGATGAATTTTTCAATAATCCTAAAAGTGATCGAACCAAACTTTTCTTAAGTCAAATTCTTAATCATTAAAGAAGTATTAGATGAATGAAGTTGTAATGGCTTTATTATCCGGATGGATAATATTTTATTTTGCTGTGTTTTTGCCAGGACCTAATACTTTTTTTGTGGCATCCGTTGGAATTAGTGGACAGAAAAAACAAATTTGGGGTGCTGCAGTTGGTACTGCTATTGGTTCTTTTACTTGGTGCTTACTTGCTACAACAGGTATTTCTTTTCTAATTTCAAATTTAATGGGTTGGGGTTTTATTGTTTTAAAGATCTTAGCTAGTCTTTATATGATTTATTTAGCATATCAAATTGGCAGCCAATACTTTAGCTCTGAAAATCAACTCATAAAACTATCCAATGAGAGAAATTTTTTAAACAGTATGAAGAAAGCAATAATTGTTGCTTATACCAATCCCAAAGCTTTTGCGTTTTGGTCTGCTCTAGCAACTTTACGATTCAGTGAAAACCTAAATTTTAGTA
Organism: uncultured Alphaproteobacteria bacterium; assembly: GCA_902621205.1. Lineage (GTDB taxonomy): Bacteria > Pseudomonadota > Alphaproteobacteria > HIMB59 > HIMB59 > HIMB59. The sequence goes on from CACNLH010000006.1 coordinate 64,974, forward strand.
TTGCTCTAATTTTTGCAACAGGTAGTTTTTTTATTTCAGCAATGAATTATTCAATTATCGGCCACTTTTTTGGTATAAAAAAGTTTTCAAATTACTTCAATAGACCTAAAAATATTTTCAATTTAATATTTGCTGGACTTTTTATATTTGTAGCTATTGAAATTTGGGTGTTAGGCTAGGCAAAAAGCCCTAGATAGGGCTTTTTAAAATTTTCTAATAAATCTTCTATCTATCTCTTTTTGTCTTCTTTCAAGATCAATCATGTCGATAGCTTGAGATAAGTATACCTCTTCTTTGTAAGACTTTGATTTTTGGTCATTTTTTCCATTAATAATTATTTTTCTAATAGATTTGAATAGATTGCTCATTAGGCAGCCTCTTTTAAGCTATTTGGAAATGACTGATTTCTTTGATACTCGGAGTAAGCCCATTGCCAATCTGTGCCATACTCAACCTTACAAAAATTTATAATACTGTCTTCTTTTTTACTAAAAAGAGATAACCAGAACTTTAAAGATCTTTCTGTAAATCCAAAAATTTTATTCATAATTTTATTTCCTTTCTTACATATATATAGTTTTAAAAAGAAGTTTTACTTTTGCTAAATATAGACAGCTGATGTCTATTTATGAGACTTCAAACAAATTCATTAAATATTTTTAATTTGCATGTAGTCTAAGTAACAAAAAAAATGATAAATTTATGACATGGATTATAAAATTTTTGATGGCCATAATGATGTATTATTTAGACTATTTTTAAAGAACAAACCTGACTCCTATCTTGATTTTATCGATGGAGATAATGAGGGACATTTAGATCTTCCTCGAATGAACCAAGCTAATTTTAAAGGAGGCTTATGCGCCATATATGTTCCTACCCCAGAACAAGATATCTCTGATTCTGATAAGTTGGTCAACTATAAAGATATGGAGAAAGATGAGTATTTATTACCACTTCCAAGACCCGTAGATGTAAATGATGCATTACCAGTTGTTTTAAATCAATTAACTATCCTTTCAAAAATTGAAAGAAACTCAAAAAATAAAGTTAAGATTTGTTTATCTGGCAAGGATTTGGAAACTTCGTTTAGACATGATGATCAATTATCTGTAGTAATGCATATAGAGGGTGCAGAATGTATAGATAAAAATTTTTATAATCTCGAAACTTTATTTCGAGCTGGTCTTAGATCAATTGGGCCAGTTTGGTCAAGACCTACTATTTTTGCAGAGGGCGTTCCCTTTGCTTTTCCAACTTCACCAGATATAGGAGATGGATTAACCGAAATAGGAATAGAACTTATAAAAAATTGTAATTCACTAAATATGTTAATTGACACCTCTCATTTAAATGAAAAAGGCTTTTGGGATATAGCAAAATATTCAAATTCGCCCCTAGTAGCCACGCATAGCAATGCTCATCAGATTTGCCCACACTCTAGAAACCTTACAAATAAGCAATTAGATGCAATCAAAGAAACTCAAGGGATGGTTGGAGTTAACTTTGCCCCAGCTTTTTTAAGGAAAGATGGAAAAATGGTTTCTGATACAGATTTACAAATAATAGTTGATCATTTTAAGTACCTTATTGACTATTTGGGAGATGATAAAGTTGGATTTGGCTCAGATTTCGACGGTGCAATGATGCCAAAAGATCTAAATAGTGTTTTAGGTATGCATAAATTAATCGATCTATTAATTTCACAGGGTTTTAATGAAAACTTAATGATTAAAATTTCACATTTAAATTGGATTAATCTTTTAAAAAGAGTTCTAAATTAATAAATATTCAATGAAGTGAAACTTTAGTATCAAAAAAATTCTGATATAATCTACGTATGGGACTTCACTTTGACTATAAATCAAAAGCTGGTGAAAGAGCTATGGAGAAAGAACGTAAGCGCCAAGAAAAACTTGCCGCTAAAAAGGCTAAAAGAGAAGCAAAAAGAGAAGCAGAAGAGTTAGCCGAATTAGAGCGCCTTACAGATCCAAATGCTCCAGCTGAGGGAAATCAGGAACAGTAATCTGATTACCTTGAGATATTTTAATTTTTTCGATCGCTAGTATCGACCCAGTTTCTTTTTATCTTATAAATTTTTTGATCCTCTGTCATAGATCTGACTTGCCTTTTATACCATTCCTTAAAATCATTTGATGTGTCATCATAAAACATCACTTTCTTTCGAATTAAGAAAATACCAATATCACTCTCTGGAATTCCAATAAAAGTCTGTCTTTCTGTGTGCATCACTTTTACACTTTCTTGCAAAGGTTCGTGCTCACATAAATAATAACCATAATGCTCTCCCCAAACATATCTTATAATAGGAGTTGTTGCTTCAACCATCATCTGAACATATTTATCCTCATTTTTTAAAAAATTTTCCATACCTGGTACAGGTTGATGGATTTGAGCAAAACTAAGACCAATTTTTTCTTTAGGCACCCAAACAGAGGGAAATGAAATATGTAAAGCTATAAGTTTGTTACATCTGTGAAAAATGGCTATATCCTCTTGAAGATTATAACCAAGTTCTACAAAGTTATTAAAGTTAGAATTTTTAGATGGGTATTCTTTTTTTAATATAGAATTTAACTTCTCGCATACGGCTATATCAATTTCTTTTGTAAAATAATCATCAATAAAAATATTTTCTTTGCATTTTTGTTTCAAACTTAAATATCTTTCTTCATGCTCATCATATTCAATAATTGGAAGGTCTTTTATTTTTTTTATTCCAGGAGCTACAGAGTAAATAGGCCCATATGGTTCCCAGTCGATCATTTTGTAAATAAAATCAATACTCCTATCAAAGTGATAGCAATAATAATAAGTTTTTTAAATAGGATTTCTGGTATTTGTTTATGTATAAAATAACCCAGCCAAACACTTAACATAACTAAAAGAGCTATTGGATAGTATATTTTCACTATCTCTAAATAGCTTCCTCCCAAAAACATAAAAAATATTGCTCTCAAAGAGTTTATAATAAAAAAATATCCAGCCATAGTTGATCGCAACTCTTGTTTTGAGGAGAAATAATCTTTATACCCCATTAATACAAATGGTCCTCCAATAGTATAAATTCCTTGAATAAATCCACCTAGAATTACAAAAAAATTTTTCAAGAATTGAGGAAACCTGATATCAGGAAAGAATAAGTTGAAACATCCATAAATAATTAAAATTATTGCAAATATTTTTATTAAAATATCTGATGCAAAATAACTAATAAAATATGTTCCAATTAATGCACCAGGAATTGTATAAATTAAAATTTTGATCAGATGATTTAAAGAGACATATTTGTATGATTGAATTAAAACAGCTAAACCAGAGGATAGCCCAACAATCATTGCAAGCTTTAACAAAGAATTAAAGTCAAAGAAAAATCCACTAATTCCCAGAAAGATTATTGTACCACCAAAACCAAAAATACTTTCAATGGCGTATGCAAAACAAGCTATTAATGCAATAGTTGAAAAATTTGGCATTTAATTCTATTAAACAATTTAGAATGTTTTATGTTAAAAGTAATCTATGTATTTAAAAGTAATATTTTCTTTTATTGTAATATTATTTCTTAAAACGAATTTATTGTTTGCCCTTTCTCAAGATATTTCTTTAACAATCATGGTTCGTTCTACATTGGGAACAGAATATATTCTAGCTAAAAGTATTTGCAAAGTATTGGACAGGGAACTTGAAATATCTCATAGTTATGGTGGCTCTAACATTTTAGAATGCAATACACGCCTCGATGAAAGCGTTGATGAAATAATTAAAAAAATTGAACAAAATCAATTTCAATATGCAATTATTAAAAAATCAGATTTATTCGATCGTCCCTCTAATTTGTCGCTTCGTTCAATTTTAAATTTTCCCGCAGATAATGATTATGTTTTCATTTCGAACCAGAATGTAGATCCTAATGTGATTAAAGATATAAACTTTGGAATTATGAATCATTTGCTTGAGTTTCGGTATCTTCATAAATCTTTTTTTGAATTTTCAGAAAATAATTTAATTGTTAAAGAAAAAATACCATTACACTTAGGGACTTTAAAATTTAGTGATGAGTGGAGTAGTGGTAAAAGAAGAGGGTTTACAGAGGTAGACTAATTTTTACAAAACCATCAGTTACAACAAAAATAAATATTAAAGCAAAAAATATTCCACCAACAAAAACTTTCATTAATCAAACTTACTAAATAGATTTTAGGTGTAAAGTATATAAACTGTGCAAAATTGTCGTGAACGAGTTTATTTTTGGTTTTTCAACAGGTTTAAGTTTAATACTTGCTATAGGTGCACAAAATTTATTTGTTATAGAGCAAGGTATAAAAAAAAATAATATTTTTTTAGTAACTTCAATATGTATAGTTGGTGATTTCTTATTGATTTTTTTTGGAATTTTCATATTTCACTTTATTAAAAATTACATCAACGATCTGATCAATTTATTATTATCTATAGGGCTTGTCCTCTTTCTTTTAAATTTTATATGGTCAAAAATAAAAACATTTAAACATGATATTGTATTTTCACAAACACATACACAAACGTCAAAGTTAAAAATAGCCCTCCAGACACTTGCCTTTACTTTTTTAAACCCACACGTTTACTCAGACACTGTTTTTATTTTAGGAAATTTATCAAAAAATTTTCTAACTATTTCTGACAAGATTTTATTTGGATTGGGTGCAAGTCTAGCGTCATTTATTTTTTTTTATTTTTTAGGCTATGGTGCTCAATCACTAAGATTATATTTTTTGAACAAACAAGTTTGGAAATTAGTTAATATGATAATAATTCTTTATTTGCTTATACTTACCTTATCTATTATTTTCTTGGAAATAATTTGATTATTAATTTTTTATTTATAAATTATTTCATCAGCTGTCTGTATGTTGCATAGTTGTTATGCAATCATAACACGAGTTTTTTAAAATATTATATGTATAAATTTATTAGGAGCAGTTTTTAAAAGTTTCGATTAACTCCGTGTTGACATAGATACTTAGTTATTCCCTCCTAGTTATAACAAACTGCTCCATTAATAGTATGCCAAGCTTCACAACACTTTATCCTGCACTTTTGTTTCCAGCTATACCTTTAATGATGATATCGTTTGGTAATAGATATACTTCTCTTGCTTCATTAATCAGAAAGATCCATGACACAATAATTACAAATAGACCAACTAGCAATGCGGTTCAACATCACTTAGATCAAATTAAAGTACTTACAACCCGTTTAACATTAGTAAGGTCAGTTCAAACCCTCTCTGGGATCAGCTTTTTGCTGAATTTAATATCTATTTTTTTTAGCTATATCAAGATTTATGACTTAGCCTTAAACTTTTTTGGTTTAGGGATATTGATATTTTCAATAGCGATAATGTTATTTATCTATGAGATACAATTATCTACAAAAGCTCTTAGTAAGCATTTGGAAGACCTGAAAGATTTTAGTTAATTTATTAAGATACTGGATTCTTTTTTAAATAAATATTTCATATGAAAAAAAACAAACACTGAGCCTAGTAAATTTGTAAAAAATATAGCCCACCAAATACCAATTAGGCCTTTTTCAAGAGTCTCAGAAAATAAATAAATTACAAATGGAGGAAGAAATACCAATCTAATAAAAGTGTAGAACACATTTACAGAAGGTTTTCTTAAACCTGAAAGTACAGAATCACACCTATCAATAACTTGATAAATAAAAGCCAAAAAAGCTACCATAAACAAGTAACTACCAGCAATAATTATCACTTCACTGTCTCTTGAAAAAAAACTAGCAATCCTTTCACCCGCAAATATCAGCACTAATGCTCCAAAAATCATCATTGTCATAGATAACTTTAATGAAATTAAAAAAGCTTCATAAATTCTATCAAAATTCTTCGAACCAAAATTTTGTCCTACCATACTTAATAAAGCACTACTAAATCCTATGGCAGGCAATAAAATAATTTGCTCAATTCTTAAAGCTATACCATAAGCTGCACTAGCTGAGGCACCATAACTTGTAACAAACTTTTGCATTATGAAGAAACCAACTGCAATCATGAACATATTCATACTAGAGGGTATAGATTGTCTTAGAATTTTTAATACGAATTTAGATTCTAACCAAATATAATTGTAATTGAAATCCTTAAACAAAGGACTGCGAATAGCATAATAGCTTAAAAAGAAAAAATGAAATAGTTGAGATATGACTGTTGCAAGAGCTATGCCGAGAGTTCCAAATGCAGGAAAAGGACCATAACCTAAAGATAAGAAAGGACTAAAAATTAAATTAATAAAAAAGCTTATGATTAATGCATTTCTATTTTTCTTAGTATCTCCTTGTGCATATAAAAGAGAATTAACAACAAAAGAAACAATAAAAATTGGAGCACCAATTGAGAGTACTTTTATGTATCTTAGACCATTGTTAAGAAAAATACCTTCTGCCCCAAAATATAAAAATACAGGTCTAGATAATAGAAACGTTGTTAGCCCTATGGCTATTGAAACCAATAAAGTGATAACTAAAGCTTGAGTATGTATCTTAATTGCCTCATTAAATTTTTTTTTGCCAATAGCTATTGAAACAAGAGCTGTGGTGCCTTGTCCAAAACCTACAGCGAAGGCTAATAAAATAAAATACAAGGGGTAAGATATTGATAAGCCTGCAATAGCCTCTGTGCTTATGAGACCTGCATAAAAAGTATCTACTACATTGTATAGAGTATAAAACAAAAGACCAGTTCCTGCTGGAACAGCCATACCGATTAATTGTTTTTTTATATCCCCTTGGGTAAGATCCATAAAATTAAAAAGGTCTTACAACTACAAGTATTACAATTAAAATTAGAAGAACAGTAGGCACTTCATTGATTATTCTTAGATATTTTGAGGTATAGTCTCTAAAATTACTCTCTAGACTTTTTCTAATTTTACTTAAGTACATATGAAATGCAGAGAGAATAAGAACTAATATAATTTTCAAAAAAAGCCATAATTCAAAACCTACATAATGGATAAGGGCTAAACCAAATACCCAAGTCAATATCATTGCTGGGTTCATTATAATTTTTAGCAATCTATATTCCATTTTTTGAAATACACTATTCATTTCAGGATTGGTTATGTTTTCTACATGATAAACAAAAAGTCTTGGTAAATAAAATAACCCAGCAAACCATGATACAAAAGATATGATATGTAAAATTTTTAATAACTCATACATTTTGTTACCATTTAGCCTCTGGAGGCATTGACATTAATATAGCATCAATATTACCACCGGTTTTTAATCCAAATAATGTCCCCCTATCATAAAGCAAATTAAATTCTACGTAACGAGATCTTTTTTTTGAGAGAGCATCTAAGTCATCTTTATTAAAGTTAAAATCTTTTTTTCTTTTTGAGTTTTCAATTACAAAATTAATAAAGAATTGCCCAACATCTTTTATGAATGATAAATCCTTATCAAAGTCTGTATTGATATAATCAAAAAAAATACCTCCTATACCTCTACTTTCTTTTCGATGCTCTAAATAAAAGTATTCATCACATTGTTTTTTAAATTTTTCATAATAAGTTGAATTATGTTGATCACATGTTCGTTGGAGACCTTGATGAAAATTATCTGTTTCTAATTTTTCAGGTATTGCAGGGGTTAAATCACATCCACCACCAAACCATTGTTTTCCTTTTGTGGTTATATACCTAGTGTTAAAATGAGCAGCTGCAATTTTTGGGTTTTTCATGTGAGCTACGACTGAGATGCCACTGGCCCAAAAGCTTGGATCCTCTTCGGTTCCCGGCATTGATTTTCTAAATTCCTCACTAAAATTACCATGTACTGTTGAAATATTTACTCCTACTTTTTCAAATATTTCTCCTTTTAGTAAGGACATCAAACCTCCACCACCACCAGGTCTTTGCCACTCTTTTTCTATAAATTTAGACCCATCAAGCTTTTGTATTGATCCAACCATTTGATTTCGAAGTTCTCGAAACCAGTTTTCTACTTTAGTTTGTTGATTTTTTATTTGATCACTCATACCCACCCATGTAGTTCGTTTTCTATCAACGAAGTGAGTAGGAGTATATGATCTTCTCGATCATTTAGACAAGGAATATATCCAAATTCCTTTCCACCATTTTCCATGAATATTTCTCTATTTTCCTCGTTAAGTTCTTCTATTGTTTCAAGACAATCTGAGGAAAAAGCAGGACTTATAACATGAATGTGGTCTGTACCATTTTTTGCTAAGCTCTCTATAGTTTTATCTGTGTAAGGTTGAAGCCATTCTGCTGGTCCAAATCTAGATTGAAATGTGGTCATATAACTTTCCTCTGGTAAGCCCATGGTCTCTGCCACCAGCCTTGTAGTTTTTCTGCAAAAACAATGATACGGATCCCCTTTATCTAAATATTTTTTTGGAACACCATGATAGCTGAATATGATTTTTTTTGGTTTTGAATTTTTATTCCAAAATTCTTCAATGCTGTTTTTTAGAGCTTTAATGTAAAGTTCATTTTCATAATATCCTCCAATAAAACGAAGAGATGGTACCCAACGCCAACTTTTTAATTCTTCTGCAACAGCATCAAACGTTGAGCCCGTTGTAGCCGCACAATATTGAGGGTATAAAGGTAAAATAATAATACGATCACAATTTTGATTTCTAAGATTATTTAAACCCTTAGAGATGCTAGGATTCCCATAACGCATTCCAATATCAAATACGATATTTTGATATTTCTTATTAATAAATTCTTTTATTTTCGATAATTGGTTTTTTGTGTGGAATAGAAGAGGTGAACCTTCTTCTGTCCAAACAGATTTGTAATTTTTAGCTGACTTCGCTGGTCGAGTATTTAAAACTATTCCATTAAGAATAGGCCACCAAATAGCTTTTGGTGTTTCTATGACACGTTCATCTGATAGAAATTGTTTTAGATAAGTCTTTAGAGACGACTTAGTTGGTTCATCTGGTGTTCCTAAATTTGTGACCAAAATACCTGTCTTAAGACCAGAGCCATGAACGTAGAGTTTATTACCTTTAAATGAAGCCATTGAAAAACATTACGATTTTTATGATAACTTAGTTCTTATCTTTTCTATGAATAAATGAACATTAGCCTCAGGAGTAGTTTTTTTCACACCGTGATCGAGGCTAGCAATCCACCCAGATCTATCAGATGGCTCACTCTGTAAGCATTTCTCAATATATTTATCAATGTAATCAGAAAAGGATTTAGTGTCCTCCATAGCTAGCAAATTATTTGAAAAATTTCCCTGCAAAGATAAATGTGTCTTTGGTAATTCAGTGAAAACCTCCAAATTAGTTCCTAAAACTGCAAGTTTTAAATTTTTTAAATTTTGTAATTTATTAAATTTAGTTTGAGAAATTTCTTTAGTGAAATATCCAATTTTATTTGGATAACTATTTGAAATTTTAATTAAAAAAGGAATAACGAATTCATCAAAATCTTTATCATTTAGTTTATTAGCTTCAGTATCAAATATCATTAACAAATCAATGTCATTTTGAAACTGAATTTGTATATTTTTTTGTAATAACATTTCTAAAACGGGCAGGGTTTGTTGAAATAGTGTTTGTGATACAGGATTATTCCTCGTTGCAAAATGGTATAAGGTTACAGGTCCACCAGTAAATCCAATTAAGGATTTATCATTTGATAGTTCATTTCTAATATGTTTTAGAGATATATTCTGAAAATCTATAAAACTTTCAAATTCATCAATATTAAATTCGGATATCATTTTTGAATTTAAATTTTTTTCAAATATTGGTCCAGGATTAAACTTCAAACTCATACCTAAATAATCTAAAGGAAAAAGAATATCACTAAACAATATTGCAGCATCAAAATCGAATTCAACAATAGGTCCAAGAGTTACCTCACAAGCAAGCTCAGGCTCTTTACATAGTTGTTCAAAAGAATATTTTTCTTTTAATTTCCTGTAATGCTGATGATATCGACCAGCCTGTCTCATAAACCAAATTGGAGGAATTTTTTGTTCAACTTTATTTAAGGCATTAAAAAAATTTTTGTTATAGGTATTTTGCAATATCTCTAGCTCCATATGTAATAATAAAATCTGCTTCAGCTCTTTTGAGTACCGTTAAAGACTCTAGGAGCAAATCAACATAATTGCCAAATTTAGCTTTGCTGAGCATTTGTAAACTAGCATATTCACCACTTACTTGGTACGCACCCGTGGGAAGCAGTGTCTCCTTTTTTATATCTCTTATTAAATCTATTGAAGTCATACCAGGCTTAACCATTAAATAATTTGCACCTTGGGCTGCATTACTAATTGAGCTTTTAATCGCCTTTGCTTTGTCTTCAACAGGTAATTGATATGATGACCGATCAAATCCCTGTGGTGATGATTTTGCAACATCTCTAAAAGGGCCGTAAAAGTGACTTTTAAATTTTGTTGAGTAACTCATTATTTGAGAATTTGAAAAACCATTTTGAACAAATATTTTTCTCAAATATTTAGTCGTATTTTTCATCATGTCACTTGGTGCAATTATATCAGCTCCCGCCTCAAGATATGTATTTGCCGCTAATCCTAAAGAGTAATGTGTCTTATTAAGATCAATTGATTTTTTATGAGTAACTCCACAATGCCCATCAACAGTTATTGAGCATAAGCATGTATCTATAAGTAAAACTATATCTTTTCCAAAATAATTTTTAATTCTTCTTATAACTTCATAGTGAAAGCTAAAATCCTCCGGATTTTTTTGTTTTTTATTTGGAACGATAAATAGTAGAAAATTATTGATACCTTTTTTTAAATCCTTTTCAATTGCCTTAATTATAGATGAAGATGACCAACTCTTATTATCACCTAATCCTTTAATTTCCTTTGAATTTTTTACCTTTTGATCCACAAATAACGGTTGAATTAAAATTTTCTTTTTAAGAGATTTAGACTGATCAATAGGGAAATAATTTTTAATCATTTAAGTTCAAAATTTTTAAAATCATCATAAGTAAGATATACATTTAATTGATTTTTAGGAATAAATTTAGAAATTTGAAGATACGTTTGACCAGGTCCACACGAATTACGCTTATTTAGTATTTCTGGTCTTAGTTGTATAGCTAATTTAAATGCAGAGAAGCTCATCCAATAAAAACTCTCCGCTACAAATAAATTATCAATCGTATTGTCATTAATCAAAGGGACTAAACTATAGTGTGATATAACAGGGAATTTTTTATTTAGCATATTTCCTTTATATGTAAGTTTATAAGTAGGTTTTTGATTATCTTTATAAAAATTTTCAGTTTCTCGATAATTTTCACCAAAACTATCGAGAGAAGAATTTACAAGAATGCCCATTTTACTTATTTTTTTCCAAGAACTTACGCCGGAAGTTATAAGATTTGATACACTTTTCAAAGATTTAAACTCTTTAAATTCTGATCTTGTGGCCAAAACATTTTTATTTTTTACTGTTTTATTAAATTCATGCAAATTTCTCTGAAACATTTGATATTTTGATAAGCTTGAAGGAAATATATTTTTTACTTTTTTAACTTTTTTATTATTTAGATATTTTTTTTCTTTAAAATATTTTTTTGTTTGATTATCTTTCCCTTGTGCAAATAAAATTTTTTCATTTAGAATATTTTCAATAGTTACACCTACATCTAAATTGCAACCACCTCCCCATTTGTATAAATATTTTCTCTCTCTTTGACAATCATCTAACGAAGGTAAATGATTAATTTTTTTCAATATTTTTTTAGTTTTTCGATCATCTCTCCTATATTCCAAAGCAATGCATCCTTGTGCTGCCGCACTAGGAAATTCAGAAATTGGTAAAATTATCTTTTCAAACTTTTTAAATTTCAATTTAAAATTTCTATAATCTTTTTTATTAATTTTTTCTCCATATTTAAAAATTCTATCTATAGCAGCTTTAGCCATAAACACCCCGTCCTCTTTTGAGGAATTTAATATTTTTTCCAGCCTAGATGGTACGTTTCCCCTAATGTCGAATGGCTTCAATTCTTCAAAGGGTAAAAACTTTCTTAATTTTTTTAAATAATATTTTCTTCTAGGAGAGGATGTCCCTATAACTAATTTTTTTTTATTTAATGAAGTCTTTTTAATAAGAATAACATCTCTTGGATCACCTCTTTTGAGACAAATAAAAGAAGTCTTATTAAGATTTTTAACAGGAAGATCTTTGAATGAATGAACTACCACATCTGCATCTTTTAAGATTAACTTTTTTGAGAGTGAATTTGTAAATATTCCAAATCCATGTTTTTCCCAAGCTTTAGCTGACATGTCCGTGTCACCAACGCTTGATAAGTAATGTGTATCAATTATATTTTTTTGTATTTTATTAATTTCTATTTCCGCAATGTGAGTCTGAATTTTAGCGAGAAAACTTTTTCTTGATAATAAAACAATCTTTTTCATAACCATTGATGACATTAAGAAATAACAAATAATCAACGCTAATACAATTTAAGCGAGACTTATTGGTCAATATGTACTTATTTCAAAATATGTTATAGCTAAATAACGTTTGAAATTATGACACAAAAAGCAGTTTTAATTGTCGGAGCAGGATCAGGTTTAAGTGCTTCTTTGGCTAGAGCATTTAATTCAAAGGGGATGAAAATTGTACTTGCTGCCAGAAACATAGACAAACTTGACAGTTTAAAAAAAGAGATCGACGCTTTAGTTTTTAAGTGTGACTCAACGGAAAATAAAAGTGTTCAAAATTTATTTTTGCAGACTGACTCAATTATAGGCACTCCAGAAATTGTTATCTATAATCCATCTCTTAGAATTGTAAAACCTTTTATTGAATACGATCCTGATGAAATGCTTCAATCAGTAAAAGTAAATAGTTATGGGGCTTTTCTAGTAGCGCATGAATCAGTAAAAAGAATGTTAAAAATAGGAAAAGGTAATATTTTTTTCACTGGATCATCTGCAAGTGTAAAGGGTTTTGCCAAATCTGCATCTTTTGCTATGGGAAAGTTTGGTTTGAGAGGCTTAGCACAATCTTTGGCAAGAGAGCTGCACCCACAAAATATTCATATAGGTCATTTCGTTATAGATGGAGGAATAGGTAAAGAACCAGTTGGAAATTATCAAATGATACACCCTGATGAAATTGCAAAACAATACCTAAATTTTTATTTACAGGATAAAAAAGCTTGGTCATGGGAAATTGAAATTAGAACAAACACTGAAAAATTTTAGAAGAACACCTTGGAAATCGGTATAGACAGTTTTGCAGATAAAAGAGAGGGCTCAGATAGTGTTAAAGCCATCAATAATGTTATTGATAGAATTATTTTTGCAGATGAAGTTGGATTAAATTCATTTGGGATAGGAGAGCATCATAGAAAAGAATTTTTAGACTCAGCACCATTTATGATATTAGCTGCAGCTGCAGCACAAACAAAAAATATTAAGCTAATAAGTGCTGTAACTGTTTTAAGCGCAGCAGATCCTGTTCGTGTATTTCAAAACTTGTCTACTCTTGATCTGATATCCGGAGGTAGAGCAGAAATGGTAGCTGGAAGAGGATCATTTTCTGAGGCCTTTCCATTATTTGGTTTGGATTTCAAAGATTATGATGAATTGTTTATTGAAAAGCTCGGTTTGCTCTTAAAAATTAGAGAAAATGAATTTGTTAGTTGGTCTGGTAAATTTAGACCTTCGATAAATAATTTACCTATTTATCCAAGGCCTATTCAAAACCCTGTCCCAATTTGGTTAGGTGTTGGTGGCACACCTCAATCTTTTGCAAGAGCAGGTTCAATGGGCTTACCTCTAATGATTGCCATAATTGGAGGCAATACTCATCGCTTTAGGCCTTTGGTAGATATTTATCGACAGGCGGGTAAAGAAGCAGGACATCCCCCAGAAAAACTCTCCGTTGGACTTCATTCACTGGGATATGTCGCAAATAGTATGGATGAAGCAATAGATTTGTATTATGAGGGATATCATAAAATGTTCACAAAAATTGGAAAAGAGAGAGGTTGGGGCCCTGTTACGAGAGACCAATTTGACAATCAAATTGGTCCATTAGGAGCTATAGTTTTAGGCGATCCCGATCAGGTCGCTGAAAAGATTATCAGACATAGTCAAGCCCTTGGAGGTATTGATAGATTCCAATTTCAAATGGATATAGCTGATATTACCCATGAAAATTTAATCAAATCTATTGAACTGATTGGCAAAGAAGTAATTCCTAGAATAAATAGGACAAAAAGCCCCTAATTAGAGGCTTTATGCGTCTTTATTGCAGTATCTTTTAGATTAGTAAAAAATAAATTAATAATTGTGAAAAATCACAATTGGAAATCTAATTATCTAAGCACTCTTCAATCTGAAATTGATAAAATTAAGGATGAAGGCCACTACAGAGTATTTAACAACATAGAAAGAAAAGCCGGACAGTATCCCAAAGCTACAAGACATAGTAATGGTCAAACCGAAGAGATTGATGTCTGGTGTTCAAATGATTACTTAGGCATGAGCCAGAACAAAGAAGTTATTTCCGCAATGCAATCTGCTGCTGAAAAGTTAGGAGCGGGAAGTGGAGGAACAAGGAACATATCAGGTACTACTAATTTCCATATTCAACTCGAAAAAGAAATCGCACTCTTACATAAAAAAGAAAGAGCTCTAGCATTTAATTCTGGATATAGTGCTAATGAGTCTGCACTAAAGTCTATTATATCTGCTTTTGATAATTGTTTAGTTTTAAGTGATGAACTAAATCACGCATCACTTATAGAAGGAATTCGTACAAGTAAAAAAGAAAAAGCTATTTATCGTCATAATGATGTAAAACACCTAAAAGACATTCTAAAGGGAGTAGATTTTTCTCGACCAAAAATTATCGTCTTGGAGTCTGTCTATTCAATGGAAGCTGATTTTGCACCACTAGAAGACATTATTCAGGTTGCACAGGATAATGGAGCATTAATATACTTAGATGAAGTTCATGCTGTAGGTTTATACGGTCCCAATGCAGCAGGTGTAGCAGATCAAAAAGGATTATCTGAGCATATTGATATTATCAATGGAACATTGGCAAAAGCATTTGGTCTAGCTGGAGGTTACATAGCCTCGACTGAGACAATAATTGATTTTGTTAGAAGTTTTTCAAAAGGATTTATTTTCACAACATCCATGTGCCCAGCAGTAGCTGCTGGAAGTCTAGAGAGCATTAGACAAGTAAAGAAAAACGATGAAATTCGATCTTCATTCTTTGAGAACGTAGCTTTTGTTAAAAAAGAACTACGAACCGCAGGTATTCCTTTTTTAGACTCAGGTTCACATATAATCCCAGTATTAATTGGAGATAGCAAATTATGTAAAGAGATTAGTGATTTTCTTTTAAATGAGCACCAGGTTTATGTTCAGCCTATTAATTATCCAACAGTCCCAAAAGGAACTGAGAGAATAAGAATAACTCCCACTCCATGTCATGATCCAGAGTCTACTGAAAAATTTGTAGAAGCTTTGAAAGATGCTTGGTTTAAATTTATGCCTCAGTTAGTTAAATTTGAAAATCAATTTACTAATAAAATCAAAGTAATTTAAACGCCTTATTTGATCAATCTATACATTTGTTATAAAACATACTAATGAGAGTCATTGCGTTTTATAGTTTCTTTAACGTATCCAATCCCAGATTATTAAAAGAGAGGTTAAATTTACACTTTCTTTTAAAACAAATAAAAGGTTCGATTATTGTCAGTGAGGAAGGTTTAAATGGTACAATAGCAGTCTCTTCAAAATTAGAAAAAAAAATTATCGACTATTTAATGTCTTTAGGAGTCACCAAAGAAAATATAAAAATATCAGACTTTAATGGCCAAAGAATTTTTAACGAGTTTAAAATCAAACTTAAAAAGGAAATAGTTACATCTGATTTTGGATTAAAAATTTCAGACATTAAAAAATCTAAATTTATTGAACCAAGTGATTGGGATAAATTTGCTAATGATAAAAATGTAGAAATTCTTGATACAAGAAATGATTATGAATTTAAAATTGGTCATTATAAAAATGCTATCAACCCTAAAATTGAAACATTTAAAGATTTCAAAAATTATATAAAGAATAACAAAGAAAAATTTCAGAATAAAAAAGTTGGTATTTATTGTACAGGTGGTATTAGATGTGAAAAAGCAGGACCTTTAATGGAAAAATATGGTATTGAGACATATCAACTTAAAGGAGGAATATTAAAATATTTTGAAACCACATCTGCTGACTCATGGAAGGGTGAGTGCTTTGTTTTTGACTACAGAGTATCTTTGAACAAGCAACTTTCTCAAGGTACGAGTAAGCTTTGTTACGGGTGTAACATGCCTTTAACTCCAAGAGAGAGAAAATCTCCTAAATATGAAGAGGGATATTCATGTTCCATCTGTTTTGATAATATGACAGAAAAAAAGAGACGTTCTCTCAAAGATAAGCGAGAACATTGGAAAAAAGTTCTTTAATTTCATTAAATATCAATGTTGACCAAATTCAAAATTAGTTTAGTTTACGCCAATGGCTAAAAAGTCTACATACCAACTTAAACAGCTAATACCTGAAGAAAAACCTGAAACCGGCACAAAATATATTGTACGTAAACCCACTAAAGGATTGAAAGTTTCTGACAAACTTCGCCAGAGAAAGTATGACCCTGTTTTGAAACAGCATGTTTGGTTTGTAGAAAAGAAAATGCCTCCTCATAGTAAATAATTTTGTTATTATTTTATCATCGAAAATAGAACTTTATATTGGCTGAGAAGAGACTTTAGGATTACTGATAATCCCTGTCTGGAATTTATATCAAAACAAAAATCCCCAGCATTACTTGTTTATATTTATGATGACATTGAAAAGAAAGCCACTGGAGATGCTGGTCAATGGTGGTTAAATAAAACTCTTCATTTGCATTCCAAGAATTTAGAACAAAAATTTAATGTAAAGCTTATTATCACTGATGGTGAAGCGAAAAAAAATCTCTCACACCTAATTGAAAAATACAAAATTTCATCATTAATTTGGAATAGGCTCTACTCAGACCAATCTATTAAAAGAGACACTGAGATAAAGAGTTTTTTTAAAAATAAAAATATTCATGTTGAAACTTTTAATTCACACTTACTTAATGAGCCCTGGGAAATACAAAATAACTCCGGTCAGTTCTTTAAAGTTTTTACTCCTTATTGGAAAACTGCTTTTAAAGTTTATTTGAACAAGAAATTTTCTTACCAAAAAAATTCATTAATCAAATCATTTAAACACAATGAAAAAACTAAAATCGATTTTTTATCAAATAGAAGTTGGTATGAGAAGTTTAATAATTATTGGAGTCCAGGAGAGGATGCAGCTTTGAAAAAAATTGAGACTTACATTTCTTCTCATATAGATAAATATGATGTAAATAGAAATAGGCCTGATTTTGATCAAACATCAAGAATATCTCCTCACTTAAGATTTGGAGAGATATCCCCGCGGGTAATAGTTGAAAAAATCCAAAATTCAAAAAAATCTAATAATGCTGTAAATACTTATTTATCAGAAATTGGCTGGCGAGAATTTTCTTATTCATTGTTGTATTATTCTGAAGATTTATCAACTAAACCGATTAACCCAAAATTTAAAAAATTCCCATGGAGAAGTAGTAAAAAAGATTTTGCTTTATGGACTGAGGGTAAAACAGGCATACCTCTTGTAGACGCTGCAATGAGTCAAATTTATGAAGAGGGATGGATGCATAATAGGCTTAGAATGGTTGTTGGAAGTTTTCTTGTGAAAAATTTATTATTAAACTGGACATTAGGTGAGCAGTATTTTCAAAAAAGTTTACTAGATTATGATGAAGCTAGTAATGCAGCTGGATGGCAGTGGATAGCAGGCTGTGGCGCAGATGCTTCCCCATATTTTCGTGTATTTAATCCTGTGCTTCAGTCAGAGAAGTTCGATCCACAGGCTCAATTTATCTTGAAGTATATTCCACAATTAAAAATATTTAATTCATCAAAAACAGTATTTGAGCCATATTTAGATAAAAAATTATTAGATAGTTTAGTTAAAGAAAAAAAATATGTTAATCCAATCGTTGATTTGAAAGAGTCCCGCAACAGAGCACTTGATGCTTATCAACAAACGAAATCATAATTTGAAAAAAAGCATAGCTATAATTGGATCTGGTATAGCGGGATTATCTGCAGCATATTTTTCACAAGAATATTTTCCTCATTAAGAAAACTAAAGGACATATTGCTATTAACAGTTTCGACTTTGAGAAGATCAAAAAATTTTGTTAAATTTGGGT
>CACNLH010000007.1 GCA_902621205.1 uncultured Alphaproteobacteria bacterium
GGCATTTTTAAGCCAAACTTAGAGTCAACTGCAATACCAATATTATGATCTTTATTAATAATAAATTCACCATTATCCTTATATGTACAATTTGAGTCTGGAAATGTTTTAAATGCATTTGATATAGATTGCATTAATATTGCGTTTAAAGAGTACTTATTGCCTTTTAATTTTTGATCTTTTCTAAATTTTAATAGATTAGCAATATTCACTCTAGTATTTAAATAAAAATGTGGAATGTTATTTTTTGAATGTATTGTTGCTTTTGCAATAGCCTGTCTTAATTTATTAATATTTGGGCTTTCAGACAAATAATTTGATACTGATACATCTCTTAAAATAATTCTATTATCTGGACCAGTGCCTTTTAATTTTGACAAATCTAATGATTTTTCATTTGATATTTTTTTGGCAAGAGGAGATATAAATACTCTTGTAGCCCCATTATCGAAAGTTTCATTTATATCAAGATCATCAGTATGTATTCTTCTTAAAATTGATTTTATTTTTGAAATATCTATATTTTTTTTTTGAGCTATTTTTTTAGCTAAGGGTGTAATTAATATTTTATCTGAAACTAAATCTTTATCATTTTCAGAAGGATTTATTTCTAATGTTTGTATTTTATTATCAGAGTTATTATTTTTCAGAAAATTATTTATATCCTCTTGTGTAAAAGTCAAATCATCTGAAATTATTGCAACTAATTGATTAACATTTGCTGTTTCACCATCCTTTGATATTATTTTAGCAATATACCCATCTTCTGGTGACTCGTACTCCATTGTGGCTTTATCTGTTTCTACTTCGAATAAAACCTCGCCACTTAATATTGGATCTTTTTCTTTTTTTATCCACTTAACAATTTTACCTTCCTCCATTGTGGGAGATAAAGATGGTAAATTAACTTCATATAACATTAATTTATATATGATACTTTTTTTACAGCAGATACAATTTCATCAGTAGTAGGTAATGCTAATTTTTCTAAATTTTCTGCATATGGCATTGGGACATCTTTTCCACTAACTTTAATTATTTCTGAGTCAAGGAAATCGAAGCAATTTGATTGGATTAAATAAGATAAGTGTGATCCAAAACTTGTACTACCAAAGCCATCCTCAACAATTACAACTCTATTGGTTTTCTTAACAGATTTATGTATCAATTCTTCATCTAGAGGTTTAATGGATCTTAGATCTATAATATCAGGACTAATCCCAAGTTTTTCAATTGACGGAAGAGCGTTTAATATTCTTTGAACTGACATTGAAAAACCAATAATAGTTACATCTTTACCTTCTTTAATAAGGTTGCCTTTGCCAATAGGAATTAAAAAATCGTTTTCTTCTGGAACGTTAGTTTTTTCTTTATAAAGTAATTCATGTTCTAAAAAAACAACAGGATTGGGATTTCGTATAGATGATTTTAATAAACCTTTTGCATCTCTTGCGTTTGAAGGAGCAATTACTATCAAGCCTGGAATATGAGAGAACCATGATATGAAACATTGGCTATGTTGTGCCCCTACTCTAGCCGCAGCACCATTTGGACCTCGAAAAACTATAGGAACATTTATTTCTCCACCTGACATATATAAAGATTTAGCAGCAGAATTAACTATTTGATCAATTGCTTGCATAGAAAAATTAAAAGTCATAAATTCACAGATTGGCTTGAGTCCTGCCATAGCTGCTCCTATAGCTAGACCTGTAAAACCATGCTCTGAAATAGGAGTGTCTAAAACTCTTTTTGATCCAAATTTATCAAGAAGCCCTTGAGTTACTTTATAAGCACCATCGTATTCAGCTACCTCTTCTCCTAAGAGAAAAACATCTTTGTCTAAATTCATTTCTTCCTCAATAGCTTGGTTCAATGCCTCTCTCATTGTTATTTCTTTTTCAGACCAATTCTTTGCCTCTAAATTTTCTTTAGTTTGATTTAAGAGAGAATTCATAGAAATTTTTACTTCTGTTGTAGCAGTATCAGAGCCGTTAGAAGAGACTTGAGATGATATTTCACTTGGTTTTTCTGATATCTCCTCTATTTCCTCACCATCTACTTTAAGTAAAGCAATCTCAGTATTAACACTTATGTTTTCAGTGCCCTCTTTGACTAGTATTTTCTCAACCTTGCCATCATCGGGTGACTCTAGCTCCATGGTGGCTTTATCAGTTTCAATTTCTGCTAAAATGTCTCCTGAAACTACATTATCGCCCTCTTTGACTAACCATTTTACTAAGTTACCTGTTTCCATTGTTGGTGATAGAGCTGGGAGAAGTATTTTCATAAATATACCTCAGTATATAATTCTTTTAACTCTGGGAGTGGGGACTCAAGTGAAAATTTTTCTACATCTTTAATTTGACTCTTAATGTCGCTTTCAATATCTTTAATCTTGGCCTCTTGAATTTTATAGTCATTTAATAAACTTTCTTTCATCATTAATACAGGATCTATCTCTTTCATTTTATTCACTTCATCTTTAGTCCTGTATAGACCAGGATCAGACATTGAATGACCTCTAAATCTATATGTATCCATTTCAATAATGTAGGGCTTAGAATTTTTTTTGATATATTCTCTTGCCCTTATAGCTGACTCGCTTACATTAAAAAAATTCATACCGTCTACTTTTTCACCTTTAATGCCGAATACAGTCGCTCGTTCGAACAACTCACCTCCTGCTGCAGACCTTCCGATAGATGTACCCATTCCATATTTATTGTTTTCGATAATAAATAATACTGGTAACTCCCAAAGTGATGCTAAATTAAATGCCTCAAAAACTTGGCCATTACTCATAGCACCATCCCCTAAATAGACTCTTGAAATCTTTTTTTCATTTCTATATTTATGTGCAAAACCTATACCAACACCTAAAGGTACTTGTGCTCCAACGATACCATGTCCACCATAAAATCTATTAGCTTTGGAGAACATGTGCATTGATCCCCCCTTGCCTTTTGAAATTCCATCTTTCCTCCCAGTTAATTCAGACATTACTAGTTTAGGGTCTACTCCACGAGCTAATATGTGTCCATGATCCCTATAAGCAGTGATAACGGTATCCTCTGAGTTAATAGAAGATAGAATACCTATAACAACAGCCTCTTGGCCAATGTATAAATGACAGAAGCCTCCGATTTTACCAGCTCCGTATAATTGAGCAGCTTTTTCTTCAAATTTTCTTATTAAAAACATTTTTTTATAAAAATTTAGTAACTGGTCGTTTGAAAAGGAATTATTAACTTTTTTGTTCATATTAATCTAATTTTATAATGATCTCACCATCTACTATATTTTGATTATTTTGTTTAGTAATTTCATCAATATAATCAGTTTTTTTGTTATATGATGAATTCAAATCAATATCTATATCATTCATTTTTTGGTCTAAATTGGATTGCAATTTTATATACATTTTTTCTTCAAATTTATAAATTAAGTAATTTCCAATATTAAATCTACCGTAGACTGTATGATATATTAGGTAAATTAATACGAATATAAAAAAGAAATTAATTAAACTACTAGCTTTTAAAAACTTCACTTATTTCACCAGCATACCCTTTAATTTTGTCATTTTCTGATATTCTAAGTAACTGATTATATTTTGCAACTCTGTCAGATCTGGCTAAAGAGCCAGTTTTAATTAAAGGACATCGTGAAGCAACAGCTAAATCTGAGATAAAAGAGTCCTCAGTTTCTCCTGACCTGTGAGACATAATGGATGCAAACCTATTTTCTGTCGCTAGCTTAATAGCCTCTAAAGTTTCTGTAACTGTGCCAATTTGATTTAATTTAATTAAAATACTATTAGCTTGTTTATCATTTATACCAGTTTGCAATTTTTGTATATTTGTAACAAAAAGATCATCGCCAACTAATCGTATATTTGAACCAAGTTTATTTGTAATTTTTACCCAACCTTCATAATCCTCTTCATTAAGTGCATCTTCAATTGAAAAAATTGGATATTTTTTACAAATATTTTCGTAAACACTAATCATTTCTTCTGTTGAATACGAGTTACCCTCGAAATTATATTTTCCATCAGAGTAAAACTCACTAGAAGCTGCATCTAATGATATTTTAAACTGATCATTTAATTTAAAGCCTGCTTTAGAAATTGAATTACATATTAAATCTAAAACGTCTAAATGTGATTTTAAATTAGGTGCAAAGCCTCCTTCATCACCAAGGTTAGTATTTAAAGATCTAGATTTTAATTCTTTTTTTATATTAGTTATTACAGAATGTGTTGAAGATAAAGCTTCGGTTAAAGATTTAAATCCTATTGGTAAAATCATAAACTCCTGAAAATCAACATCATTATCAGCGTGTTGACCGCCATTTATTACATTAAGCATTGGAACTGGAATAATTAAACTATCTATACCCTGAGAGAGAAATATTTCACCAAAGTTCATATAAGACCAAGCCTTATAGTAAGCAAGACTGAGAGATAAAATAGCATTTGCTCCATACTTTGATTTATTTTCAGTACCATCTAAATCAATTAAGATTTGATCAAATTCTCTATAATCAGCAAAACTTTTATCTAAAATTTTTGGTTTTATGAGATCATTGACATTAGATACAGCTTTTAGAACCCCTTTGCCACTCATCCTTTTAAGGTCTAAATCTCTTAGCTCTAGTGCTTCAAATTTTCCTGTGGATGCTCCTGATGGAACCATTCCACGAAATGGATATGGTATATTTTCAAATATCATTTCACATTCTACAGTTGGATTACCCCTACTATCAAAAATTTCTCTTGCTGTTATATTTTTAATTTTCATTTATTTTGCCGCCTTATTTATTTTGTTTATAGTATTTAAGAGTTTAGGCATTTTATGTAAATATACCATATTAGGGCCGTCACTTAATGCCATTTCTGGACTAGGGTGAGTTTCAATGAAGAAACCTGCTATCCTTAAAGATGAAGCAGCTTTCGATAATGGTGTCACATACTCTCTAGCACCTCCACTTTTTTTACCCAATCCACCAGGTAGTTGTACACTGTGAGTTGAGTCAAAAATAATTGGGTATCCAAATGTTTTCATTAAATGAATACCTTTAAAGTCATTTATTAGATAATTATATCCAAATGAATTACCCCTTTCAGTTATTAATATTTTTTTGTTATTTTCATTTTCAATTTTATTGATAATATTTGAAACTTCTTTATGTGATAAAAACTGTCCTTTTTTAACATTGACGATCTTTTTTGTTTGTGCAGCAGCTTTTATTAAATCTGTTTGCCTACATAAAAAAGCTGGAATTTGTATTACATCAAGAAATTCAGCTAACTTATCAACTTGAAAAGTCTCATGAACGTCGGAAGTAATAAATATTTTTAAATCTTTTTTGAGATTTTTTAATATATCTATGGATTTATCAAAAGAAATTTTATGACGTATTGTTTTATGAGAGCTTCTATTAGCCTTGTCAAAACTACATTTAAATATTAAGTTAAACTTTTCTTTTTTTGTATATTTAATAAGAGATTGCGCAACTTTTCTGACTAATTTTTCATTTTCTAACAAGCATGGGCCAGATATTAAAGTCAGTCTATCAGTATCATTTTTAATAGGATATTTAGATAATTGGACAGATCTAGGCATTTTTATTCATTAAACTATTTTTTATAAATGAGAAAAATATAGGGTGAGGCTTAAAAGGTTTAGATTTCAGCTCAGGATGAAATTGAACACCGAGGAACCATTTGTGATTTTTATTTTCAATGATTTCTAATAATTTTTTATCTTTTGAAAATCCAGAAAAGACAAGACCTTTTTTTTCTATTGAAGATCTATATTTAGGATTCACTTCATACCTATGTCTATGTCTTTCATGAATTAATTTTTTTTTATAAATTTTTGAGGCTAAAGATTTATGTTTTATATAACAAGGATAAGAGCCCAATCTCATAGTAGCACCTAAATCATTTTCTTTTGTTCTTGTAACCTTTTGATTTTTTTTACTCCATTCGGTCATTAACGATATAACATTATTAGTATGCTTGCCAAATTCAGAGCTGCCTGAGTTTTTCATTTTCAAAACATTTTTGGTAAATTCAATAATTGATAATTGCATGCCCAAACATATTCCTAAGAATGGAATTTGATTTTCTCTAGCATACTTAATAGCTTCTATTTTTCCACTTATACCTCTATTACCAAAACCACCAGGTATAAGAATACCTGCAGCCTTAATTAATAACTCATCAACATTTTTTTTGTTTATTGTCTCAGAGTCAATCCATTTGATTTTAACATTTACTTTATTATGAACACCTGCATGATAAATAGCTTCATAGAGAGATTTATAACTATCTTTTAAATGAACATATTTTCCAATTATAAATATATTTAGTTCCTCTTTTGCTCTTGACTCTAGTACTTCAAAGTTTGTCCATTTTGAAAGATCTTTTTTCTTTGTAGATTTTATATTTAAATTTTTTATTACTAAGTCATCTAATTTGGATTTTGATAATAAAGAAGGTACTTGGTAAATACTCCCTACATCATAGGACGGAATAACAGCATTAGTTGCGACGTTACAAAACAAACTAATTTTTTGAATTTCCTCATACTTTATTTTTTTATTACTTCTACAAACAATTATATCAGGCTGAATTCCAGCATTTAAAAGCTCTTTAACAGAGTGCTGAGTGGGCTTTGTTTTAATTTCACCAGATGTTTCTATGTATGGAAGTAAAGTTAAATGTATGAGGAGTGTGTCTAGCTGTCTTTCATTTTTAAATTGTCTGATGGCTTCCAAGAAAGGAAGACTTTCAATATCACCAACAGTGCCTCCTATCTCACAAATAATAACATCATCCTTATTAGTTGATTTTTTTATAGAATTTTTGATTTCTTCAGTAACATGAGGTATTACTTGTACTGTAGATCCTAAATATTCACCTTTTCTTTCCTTTGATAGTATAGTCGAGTAAATTTTACCCGATGAAATAGAGTCATTTTTTGAACATTTTATATCTGTAAACCTCTCATAATGGCCTAAGTCTAAATCAGTCTCATAGCCGTCATCAGTGACATAAACTTCACCGTGTTGGTATGGACTCATTGTTCCAGGATCAACGTTTAAGTACGGATCTAATTTTCTAATTTTTAGCTTAATGCCTCTAGATCTAAGCAGAGAGGCTAATGATGCAGTGACTATTCCCTTACCTAGCGATGAAACAACACCTCCGGTAACGAAAATTAATTTCACTGATTAGGCACTTCTGGAATCATTTCCTCTATTGAATCGTCTAAAATAATTTCTTCTTGAATAGTTTCTAAATCAGTTGAAGATGAATATTGTTTTGTAATAATTGCACCCATAAACAAACACCAAAATAAAAAACCAAAACCTAAAACATAAGTAATTTTTGTCATTCCTGAAAAAGAGGATTTATTTGTTGTCATTCCACCTGTAAGAGATGTTTGAGTGCCTAGCCCTAGACTTCCACCTTCAGTTTTTTGAAAAAGTATAATTAAAATGAGTACCACTCCAATAATCGCGCTAATAATTAAAAAAAGGTTTATCATAATGTTATTTAAAGTAATTTATAAATGAAGGTTTTGTTGAAGCAGAGCCTACCAAAACCCCATCTAATTTTTGTAAACTTAAAATTTCTTTTATATTTGATAAATTTACGGAACCACCATATAAAATTTTTATTTTTTTAAAAGAATAATTTTTTAATATTTTGGTCAAAAATTGCAAAATATCATTAATTTCAGACATTTTTGGTGTTAATCCCGTACCAATTGACCATAAAGGCTCATAAGCTAGTATCACTTCATTATAGATGTTAGATTTTTTAAATATTTTATTTATTTGTTTTTTTAAAAAATTTTTAGTTTTTTTTGATTTATAAATATCTACAGGCTCTCCAATACAAACAATTGGTGTAATTTTGTTATGCAGACAAAGATCAGTTTTTTTTTGTATAATCAAATCTGTTTCACCAAAGTTAGACCTAACTTCTGAGTGACCAAGAATACAAAATTTAATATTATTACTAACTAAATCTTGAATATCTATAGACCCTGTAGAAGCACCTTTTCCATGTAAATCTACATTTTGTGCTGCATAGATATTTTTTGGATATCTAGATTTGAGAGTGAGGTTATAAAAGTTATTAGGACTAGAAATAAGTTTGTATTTCTTTGTACTTGGTAGTTTAGACACTACCTTTGATAAGTTCATACTTTCAGATATATTTAAATATGATTTCCAATTAAATATTATATATTTCATTAGGTTAACTGATATCAAAATACTTATAAAAATGAAAACTAAAAAGCTAATAGTTATAATATTTAGTGCTGCACTAGGCATAAGTTTCTTATTTATCGGATTTGGATCCTATGTGGGTAAAAATTATGTTTTAAAAGTAGGAGATCAAAAAATATCAACATCTGAATTTTCTAGAGCATATGAAAACTATAAATCTGAAAATGGGCTTTCTAATTTATCAGAACAAGAAGAGTTATTTTCAAAAATTCAATTTACAAATGAATATGTAAATGAGCTAGTTTTTCTTAATTATTTAGATGGAAAAATTAGTATAAGTGATAACTCCAAAAAAGTAGTTTTAAAAAAATCTTTAAATAATGACGAAATGTTTAGAAATCTAGATGAAGCATCACTTCAAAATTACTTAAAAGAAATTGAGGGAAATATATATATTGATTTATTCAATGATAGCCTTGATGCGCAGACATTAGTTAGTCACGAAATTAATCCAGATCTTCTGATTGAGAAAGAATTAAATATATATGAGATTAAAAATGACGATAATCTTCTCAATTATCAATTAGAGGAGGATTTTTACTCCAATAACGAATTATATGAAATTTCAATTAATGAAATAAGTATCAAAAATTATATTCAAGAAGAACTACTAACTGATGACATTATAAATGAATATTATGAGGCAAATATAAATAAATTTATTGAGCCTAAAAATTATACCTATGAACAGATTATTTTAGATAGTATTTCAAATAAAAATTTTAATGAGCTGAAAGAGGGTGAAGACTCTCAATTCAAATTATTCGAAAACGTAGATGAAAAATTAATATTACCTCAAATTCTTGAAGTATTAAAAAAACTTAGTTTAGGAGATGAAGGTAATAATATTAAAATTGGAGAGAAATACTTTTTTGTAAAACTTTTGTCTCTTGAAGAAGAATATCAAAGTACATTAGAGAATGTTTATGAAGATGTAGTAGCGACTTTAACTAAATTAGAAATAGAAAATTTTACACTAACTAATAATGTTAAAAATTTAGATAGCTATATTACAAATCAGATCTTTTTTAGTAATTCATTTAATTTTTTAGAAAATATTCCTGATCAATACAATTTTATCAACTTTAATCAATCATCCGGGGAAATAAAAAAAGATAATTTCTTATTTCAATTTAATGTTCAAAAAATATATAAAGAAGATCTACCATTAGAGTTCAAAGAAAAATTCCTAAATTCTTTTAGCAATTATAAGAAAAATATAGACATTTCACATAATGATGAATTATTAAAAAAAGCAGGAACAGTAAAGGTCAACTATTTTACTGACTCTCTTACTATTAAAAATAATTTTATTGAGCCAGAGATTTTAGAAGAAATAATTATTATTAAAAAAGACCAAAAATTAAAAGTAGTGTTACCAAATGAAGTTATTTATTTAGATATAAATTCAATTGGATCTATTGACTCTTTAAATATAAAACAAAATATAGTGAATTTAATATATTCAAAGATTATTAAAGAAATAAAAGAAACTCTAGATATAGAAGTTGATAACGAACAACTTTTACAACTTTAGTATGTATGTTCACGGTAAAAAAGTTTTTCTAGATACTGAAAATACAATTACAATATATAATAAACTTGCAAATAGATTTAAAGATGTCTCCATTTTAGAGTCAGTCATTGGGGGTGATAATAAAGGAAGATACTCTATTATTCTTTTTAATATATTACAAAATATTGAAATTTTTCATAATTATGTGCTTGTAGATAATCAAAAGAAAAAAATTAAATCACCAGACTCTTTTATAAGGCAAATTTATAAAAATTTAAAAATTAAAACTATATATGATCAGAACATACCTCTACCCGTATTTATAGGTAACGTATCATTTGATTTATGTAAGTTTACCCTTCCAAAATTAAGTTATATGCCTGATAAGAATGAAATTGGAATACCTCTGGCACATTTTGTAAAACCAAGAAATCTAATAATCATAGATAATGTTCTTAATGAGACACATTTAATTGAAGTTTCAAATATCAAGAAAAAACCAGTAAAATCCCTTAAAACATTAGAAAATATACTTAAAGAGTCTTTTTCTAAAAATAAAAAATTAAATTTTAGTAAACTTAAAAAATTTAAAAACTATGTTAAGAAAGAGGAATTTATTCAAAGAGTTAAGGAAATAAAAAGTGAAATTAAAGTTGGTGAAATATTTCAAGCTGTTCTTTCTCAAAGATTTTCTAATGACTATTTAATTGATCCATTTAATTTTTATAGAGCATTAAGATCAATTAATCCCTCACCTTATCTTGTTTTTTTAAACCTAAAAAACTATCAAATTATCTGCTCAAGTCCTGAGACTATGATTAAAGTAAAAAATAAAGAAATTACACTCAGACCTATTGCCGGAACTAGAAGAAGGGGTAAAAATGAGATTGAAGATAATAATTTAAAAAATGAATTACTTAAGGATAAAAAAGAACTAGCTGAACATTTAATGCTAGTTGATTTAGGTAGAAATGATGTTGGTCAAATTTCAAAAAATAATACTGTAAAGGTAACTGAGCAAAATATAATAGAATATTATTCTCATGTAATGCATATAGTCAGTAATGTTACGGGAGAATTAAAAAATAACTTAACACCTATAGATGTTCTCTTTGCTGGCTTGCCAGCAGGGACTGTTTCTGGAGCGCCTAAAATTAGAGCACTAGAAATATTAGAAAAACATGAAAAAATAAATAGGGAATTTTATTCAGGTTCAGTTTTTTATATAGATGCAAATGGGGATATGGATAGTTGTATTAATCTCAGAACTGCAATGATTAAAAATAAAAAAATATATGCACAAAGTGGAGCAGGTATTGTTTTTGACAGCATACCTGAAAATGAACATAGTGAGTGTATCAATAAGGCTAGTGCTTTATTTGAAGCTTACAATTTAGCTCACAACATATAATGATTACTCTCATAGATAATTACGATAGCTTCACATATAATTTGTATCATTGTTTAAGTAAAAGAGATCAAGTATTAGTTATTAAAAATGACTGTATCTTAAAAAATATTGATAAAATTATTAATAGTAAAGGTGTTGTAATATCACCTGGGCCGAGTAATCCATTTAATGCAGGAGAATGTCTTGATTTAGTCCATCAAATATACTCATTTATACCAATATTAGGTGTTTGTTTAGGTCATCAAATTTTAGGTGTCTATTTTGGAGCTAAAATAGACACATTAAGTACACCAATGCATGGAAAAGTATCGAATTTAAAAAAAATAAATGAATGTAAAATATATAAAAATATTGATAAAAAGTTCCGTGCAACTAGATATCACTCTTTATACCTAAATAAAAATAATTTTCCTCAAAATTTAAAAATAACAAGCATTTCAGAAGATGATAAAATTATAATGAGTTTTAAACATGAATTATTTTCGATTTATGGTGTGCAATATCATCCAGAAAGTATCGAAACTCTTGTGGGTTCAAAGATTTTAGAAAATTTTATGGATTGTATATGAAATTTAAAATAGATGATTTAATAACTAAAAGAAATGTTGAGTATGCTATTAAATATTTATTTGACTCAGATAATATTTCTCATCAAGCAATTATAATTCATCAACTAAATAAATTAATAAATAATAGCGATATACTATTATCTCTAAGGAAATTTATTTTTAAAAATTCTAATAAAATAAAGCAATATCCTAATTCTTTGGATACATGCGGGACTGGAGGTGATGGGTTAAAGACACTAAATATATCAACAACAGTAGCTATATTATTATCATCTGTTGAAATTCCAGTTGCAAAACATGGTAATCGTGCTGCTAGCTCATTGAGTGGCTCCTCTGATATTATTTCTGAATTGAATATATCCAGTGAAAAAGACTCAAATAAAATAATTAATAAAATAAAAAATGATAAATTTGTCTATTTAAATGCACCTTTTTTTTATTCAAATCTTAGTAAAGTTGGAGAAGTAAGAAAAAAATTAGGAATAAAAACAATATTTAATTATATGGGCCCTACATTAAATCCATTAGGTGCAAAATATCAAATATTAGGCACAGTGAATAAAAACTCAGCAGAAATTATGTTAAAAATACTATCTAAAATTGATAATAAAAATTCTACAATTTTTTTCTCAGATGATGGATTAGACGAAATAAGTATATTTGCACCAACAAATTTTTATTTTAAAAGAGGAAAAAATATCACTAAAAAGAAGATATCTCATACAAAATATAAAAAATACCTTTCAGCTAAATTAAATTTTAAGGATATTAAAGGAGGTATTCCCTCTTATAATGCAAGCAGGCTGATTGAATTATTTCAGGGAAAAAAAGATAGTTACAGAGATATAACTCTTATTAATTCAATTTACGCAATGCAAACCATAAAACCGACCTATAAATTTGATGAATGCTTTGATATATTAAGAAATTCTCTTGATACGTCTAAGGCTCTAAATCATTTAAACAAAATTAAAAAGTAATGAATATTTTAGATAAAATAGTTTTAGAAAAAACTAATCATATTAAATATTTAAAACAAAAAACTAATAAAAAAAAGAATTCTAGATATAGTAAGTCAAAATACTTTCTTAGTACAATAGAAAATAATCTACATATTAATAAAAATGCTCTTATCGCTGAATTTAAAAGATATAGCCCTTCGGTTAAAAATTTTAATAAAATAAAGTATATTCAAGATATTCTAGAACAATATCATAAATCAAATTGTTGTTGTATATCCATCTTAACTGATAAAAATTTTGGTGGAAGTTTAAATGATATAACAATTGCAAAAAAAATTACTGATAAGCCAATTATTAGAAAAGATTTTATAATAAATGAAACACAAGTATTTGAAACTAAAGAATTTGGTGCAGATGCTTTATTATTAATTGCAAAAATTTTATCTAAATCAAATATAAAAAAATTACATAATTTGGCAATTGATATTGGTCTAGATGTATTAATAGAAATTGAAAATATTTCTGAAGCAAGGAAAATTGAGGGTATAGATGCAAAACTGATTGGTATCAATAATAGAAACCTAAAAGAACAAAAAATTGATATAAATAAATCAATAAAACTATCTAAAATATTAAAAAATAAAATAATAATTAGTGAAAGTGGAGTTACAGTTTCAAATATAAAAAAAATTAAAAAAGAGAGTGGAATATCTTCTTTTTTAATAGGTGGTAGTATTTTAAAAAATGATAATAAAATTAAATATATTAATAGATTGTATGAGGCTTAATGAGTCTATCACACTTCAATAAAAAAAATAAAAATATTGAAATGGTTGATATATCAAAAAAAAATAAAACAAAAAGATTTGCTGAGGCAAGATCTTTACTTGAAATTGATAAAAAACTCTATTCAGTAATCAAAGGTGATAAAGAACTAAAAAATAATTTATTTAACACAGCCAAAATTGCAGGTATATATGCTGCCAAAAATACCTCACAACAGATACCTTTAACACACAATATACCAATAGATTATGTTTCTTTGTCCCTTAATTTAAGAGATGAGGAATATATAGAAATAAAAAGTGTTGTGAAATCAAACTACTCAACAGGATTAGAGATAGAAGCCTTAAATTCTGTTTCGTGTGCCTCTATTACAACTTTTGATATGCTTAAGTCTTTTAAAAAAAAGATAATTATTAAGAAAATTGAAATAATAAAAAAAAGAGGAGGTAAAAACAATATTGGATGATATTTTTAAGACAATTAAATTAATTTCAAGTTATCTTCCAAAAAATAAATTTTCATCAATTTTAAGTCAAAATCTAAATTATAATCATCTAATCAAATCTAATATAGTGATTAAGAAAAATATACCTCCTCAAAATCAATCATCAATGGATGGTATAGCAATTACAAATGTTGGAAAGAAATTTAAAATTATTGGAAGATCGAAATTAAATATTTTTAATAAAATAAAGGTAAATTTAAATGAGTGTTTAATTGTAAAAACTGGGTCACTAATACCTGATAATATAAAATATATAGTTCCCCAAGAACAAATATTTATAAATAAAGGAAATGCATATGTAATTAATTTTAATAAAAATAATAAATTCATAAGAAAAAAAGGACATATCTTCAAAAAAGGTAGTAAAATAGATTTTCAAAATAAATATCTATCTTTTTATGAGTTAAGCAGTATAAAAAGCCTCAAAGATATAAAAGTCAAAATACTACAACCATTAAAGTTTAAAATTATTTCGACAGGTAGCGAATTTACAAAAAGTCATTTTATTCTCCCTACAAATGGTTATTATTTAAATAATTTTATAAAAAAGAATAATCATATTGTTGAAAAGAGTATTCATATAAAAGATGATCAAAAATTATTACTAAAAGAAATAAACAATTCAAAATCAGATATTACAGTTATTATTGGAGGCACAGGTAAAAGTAAAGATGATATTAATTTTGAATATTTTAATTTAATTATTGATGGTCTTGATTTAAAACCAGGTAGACCTTTTAAATTATTTATAAAAAAAAATAAAATTTATATGTTTTTTCCTGGAAACCCATGCTCTTCCTTTGTATTGACCAATATAATTATTAAATCATTAATCGAGATTTATAATAATAGAAAATCGCAGATTAAATATGATTTAATTGATATCAATAAAGTAAAATTTAATTTTAAAATTTTGAAAAGAAAATCTTTTTTATTTGGTTTAAGAGATCAGAAAAGTATTAAAGTATTTGATAATCAAGAAAGTTCTAATTTAAAAAATATATTATATGCAAACTGTCTGATTTATTATGATAGAACTAATAAACTAAGGTTATATCAAATAAATGACTAAAAACGCCAAAAAGCTTTTAGATTTTTTGAGAAAATATATTGAGAAAAATAAAATATCTCCTAATTATGAGGAAATGAAAGAACACATGGGTTTAAAATCTAAATCCTCCATATTTCAATATTTAGAATATTTAGAAGAACAAGGTCACATTAAAAAAAACAAATTAAAATCTAGGTCTATTGAATTAAATAATTTAATTCCTTTTTATAATACGATATCTGCGGGCAAACCTATAGATAGTTTGAGTCAACAAATAGAATATATTGATGTAAATAGTTTTATAAAATCAAATAAAAAGAACTGTGTCGCTTGTAAAGTAAGTGGTAATTCAATGGAATCATATGGTATTTTTGAAGATGATATAATTATATTAGAAAAAGTTACAAATTATAATTCAAATGATATTCATGCTATTCAGATAGATGATAGTGAGATAACTCTAAAAAAAATTAAATTAATCAAAGATGAAATTGAAATATTTGGTGATCGCAAAAATTTTTCATCAATCAAGTATAAAAAAGATAGGATCAAAATATTGGGTAAGATGATTAATTTAGTAAGAAAATATTAATGATAATCACTAGATTCGCCCCCTCTCCTACCGGAAATTTTCATATGGGAAGTTTAAGGACTGCTATTTACAATTTTTTATTTGCAAGAAAAAATAAAGGAAAATTTCTTTTAAGAATAGAAGACACAGATAAGGAAAGATCAAAAAAAAAATATGAAGAAGAAATATTAAAAATATTTAATATATTTAAACTTCAATATGACAATCTTAGTTATCAATCTAAAAATTTAAGTATTCATCAAGAATATTTAGAAAAACTGATATCAAATGATATAGCGTATCGTTCAAAGGATGGTCCTTATAAGTTCAGAGTGAACAGAGATAATGAATTTTTTGAGTATAATGATTTAATTTTAGGAAAAATTAAAGTACCGTCTAATACTATAGAAAATTTTTCAATTGCAAGATCAGACAAAAGCCCTACTTTTATATTATCAAACTTAGTTGATGATAATTTAGAGAATGTAACAAATGTAATTCGAGGAAATGATCATACTACTAATTCAATTAAACAAATTATGTTATCCAATGCGTTAAATTTTAAAGATATAAAGTATGCACACATACCACTAATACATGACATCAATGGAAAAAAATTGTCAAAAAGAAATAATATAACTAATGTAAATGATTATTTGAGTGAAGGTTACCTATCTGACTCAATATTTAATTTTATTATTAAATTAGGTAATAATTTCAATGATATTGAATATTTAAATATTGAAGATGCAATTGAAAATTTCAATTTATCAAAAATAGTTTTATCTCCAGCTAAATTTGATATTGAAAAGTTGGATTTCATTAATCGTTATTATTTAAATAAATTATCTTTTAAAGAATTTAAAAATTTTTTAGAGAAGGACATTGAGAAACAAGTATCTAATTTTAAGTTAGAACTTGTATACACAGATATATTGGAAAGATGTGATAAATATACAGATATCAATATAGAGGTATCAAAACTTTTAAACTTTTTTGAAAAAAATATTGTCCTTGAAATTGATGAAGATGAAAAAGATCTAATTAAAAAAATTTATTTAATTATTAAAAGTTTGCATGATACTGATAATGCTGCACTAATACTTGAAGAAAATGACTTACCTTTAAGGAAAATAGGTAAGATAATCAGAAAAATTATAGTAAATTTTGAGTCCAAAATACCAATTGAGAAGATTATTTTATTCTTTGGTATTGAAAAAGTGAAAGAAAAGTTATTATTATATTTAGATGATTGATGAAAAACGATTTAAATTAGTCGATACTAAAACTGGTAAAGAGTATGAATTCGATGGGATCAAAGGATCTATTGGGCCAGATGTAATTAACATATCATCACTTTATAAGAAGACAGGTTTATTTACTTATGACCCTGGGTTCACATCAACTGCAGCTTGTAACTCTAAAATTACATACATCGATGGTGAAAAAGGTATACTTCAATATAGAGGTTATCCTATTGAGGAACTTGCAAATAATAGTTCTCATCTAGAAGTTTGTTATCTACTTATGCATGGTGAGTTGCCATCAGAGAGTGATAAATATGAGTTTGAAGAAATAATTAAAAACCACACATTACTTAATGAGCAAATAATTCAGTTTTATAGAGGTTTTAGAAGAGATGCACACCCTATGGCCATGATGATTGGAATTGTTGGAGCATTATCATCATTTTATCATGACTCATTAAATATTGAAGATCCTGAGCATAGAATGATTGCCTCACATAGAATTTTAGCAAAGATGCCAACCATTGCTGCAATGGCTTATAAATACTCTGTAGGTCAACCTTTTGTTTATCCTGTTAATAAACTTAATTATGCAGATAATTTTTTACATATGTGCTTTGCAACACCAACGAAGGAATATGAAATAAATCCGCTCTTTTCAAAAATAATGGATCAAATCTTTATTCTTCATGCTGATCATGAACAAAATGCTTCAACATCAACTGTAAGGACTGCTGGCTCATCTTTAGCAAATCCATATGCTTGCTTATCAGCTGGCATCTCATCACTTTGGGGGAAATCTCACGGTGGTGCAAATGAAGCAGTGATAGATATGATTGATGAAATAGTTTCAAATGATTTAGAACCAAAAGACTTTATAGAAGAAGTTAAAAATAAAAAAAATAAAATAAGATTGATGGGTTTTGGACATAGAGTGTATAAAAGCTATGATCCAAGAGCTAAAGTTTTAAAGAAAAGTACAGAGGATTTATTCAAGGATTTAAAAATAAAATCAAAAGAACTCGAAATAGCCAAAGAAATTGAAGAATTAGCTTTAAATGACTCATATTTTAAAGAAAAAAATCTATACCCAAATGTTGATTTTTATTCTGGAATTCTTTTAAAAGCACTAAACATACCTACCACAATGTTTACACCAATTTTTGCAGTTGGAAGAACAGTTGGCTGGCTATCACAGTGGAAAGAAATGATAGAAGATAAAGAGTTTAAAATAACAAGACCTAGACAATTATTTACTGGAGATAAAGATAAATCCTATAAAAAAGTCCCTGATAGAGAGAAAAAATCAATATTTAATTTATTGTGGCTTAAGAAAACTTTTCTAAATAATCAATAATAATACTTGAACGAAAATTTTCAAAATTGCTACTTTTTATCCCATCAAACATATTTTTTCTATAATTATGAAGTTTATCTTTATTTAATTTTAAAATTGTAAAAAAATTAAACATTTTAGTAGCGGTGAAATCGTTTTGAATAAACTCTTTTACAATTTCTTTATTATTAAAGATATTAACTAATGATAAGTATTTAGATCTTACGAAAACTTTAAAAATAGAATAATTTATAATATTAGCTTTA
Organism: uncultured Alphaproteobacteria bacterium; assembly: GCA_902621205.1. GTDB lineage: Bacteria > Pseudomonadota > Alphaproteobacteria > HIMB59 > HIMB59 > HIMB59. The sequence goes on from CACNLH010000007.1 coordinate 18,534, forward strand.
TAAAATATTAAGTGTGGTATATTTGAAAAACTTAGTTCTAAATGAACAGTCCCTGAACAAGCAAAAGCAAAATCTAGTTTAGATATTTTTTTATAGTAATAATTATCATTTAAATGTATTTGTATATTCGAATTATCTTTGAAGTAGTTTTTTATATAATCATGGTATTCATTTGTAACAAAAAAATTAAAAACAAGATCATTATATTTTTTGAGATTCGAAAGTAATTTTTTGATAATAAGAATATTTTTATTTATTTCTTGTTGTCTACTACCCAAAAAAATACCGATATTTTTGATTTCATTATAATCATTAGAATAGTAGATTTTGTTCTTTAAAGGATGACCAATATATTCATATATATCTGAGTTATAATAACTTTTTTCGATACTAAATATTGAAAAAATCTTATCAAAATTTCTATTAATAAATTTTGCTTTACTTGACTTCCAGATAAATACTGATGGGCCTACAATTTGACAATATTTTATATTATTTGATTTAAATTTTTGAATATAAAATTTTGAAAAATCAAATGAATCTACAAAAAAAATATGAGTAAAAAAATGTGTATCAGCAATTTCTTTGATTTTAAGTCTGAGATTGAAAAGATATTTTAAATTACGAACTATATCTACTAATCCCATAATTGGTGTAATCTTTATATTTGTTAAATCATTAAATTCTAAGTAGCTATTATTCATACCAAAAGTGAATATTTGATTTTTATTAATTTTAAAAAAATTATCATCAAGTATTGATTTAAGAATTTGTCTTCCAGATTGTTCAAGCGTTATAAATAAAATCTTCATTTTATAATACAATAAGTGAAATATTATTAGCTCGTATTTTTTTTAAAAAATTATCTTTATCCGAAATTAAAATATTATTATTAAACAAACAAATTAAACGAAATTTATATTTTATAAGTAACTTAACTGTTTCCATACCTATTATGGGAAAATCAATTTCATCAATTTGATCTGATTTTTTAGATTTTACAAAAATTAAGTTATTAAATTTAGATTTAATCTTACCAATTTTATTGATCATATAGTTTGTACCAAATATATCTTCCATAGCTATAACTCTATCACCATTCAAAATAAATGATTGTGCTATATTCATTGAGAATATTTTTTTTAAAAAGGTTTTTTTAATTTTTAATTTACTAATTATTTTTTTATTTTCATTGTGAAGGTACCCATCTTGATAAGAAACTAGCATTTTTTTTAATATTTTTTTTTGAGAGAGAAGTGTTAGTTTATTATTAGATAAATAACTTTTTAAAATTTTAGACTGATCATTAATGTTATTAAGGAATATGTCCTTTGATATTAAAAGCTTTGATTTTATTGATAAATTTATCTTATCGATAGATGGAAGTTCAACATAACCTATAATCATAATTTTTTTTAATTTTTTAGACTTAATGAATGTTGTAATTTTTTCTATATCTTTGATTTTGAAAGACTTGCACTTATCCTTAAATTTTTTTTTTATAAGATTATTTTCATTAATTAAAATAACTTGATTTAATAAGTTTTTATTATTTAAAAAATTTGCAACTTCATAAACAAATAAACCTGAACCAGCTATAAGGCAGATATCATTTTTGGATGTGGCCAAGTTTTTCATTCAAAATTGATTTATATTCATAAAATATAGTCTCTACTTTATCATTAGTTGAAAGGTTTATTTTGTTGTTAATAAAACTATCGTGAATTGAGTAAATTTTCTTTATCTCATCTTTATTGAAATTATTTCTTCTTATTCCAACTAAATTTAAACCTCTTAATTTTGCTCTATTACCTATAGCTAAGCTAAATGGTAATACATTTTTATCTATCCCACTCATACCACCAATCATAGAGTATGAACCAATTGTTACAAATTGTATGACTGCAGATAATCCGCCTACAACAACATTATCTAATATATTCACATGTCCACCAAGTGTGACTTGGTTTACAAAAATATTATTATTATTTATTTTACAATCATGTGCGATGTGTACCCCTGTCATAAAAAGATTATTATCTTTTATGCTAGTTAACATTCCTCCATCTGTAGTGCCTTTGCTAATAGTAACATTTTCTCTAAATATATTAGAGTTTCCAATTTCTAAAAAACTATCTTCACCAGAAAATTTAAGATCTTGAGGATCACAACCAATATTTGAAAATGGATAAAAAGTATTATTTTTACCAATTGTAGTATTGCCTGATATTGATATGTGTGATTTTAATTCAGTGTTATCTCCAATAGTAATATTACCGTCTAAGTTACAATAAGGACCAATTTTAACATTTTTACCTAGTTTAACTGATTTGCTTATTGAACTATTTGGGTGTATCAGGGACGTCATGAATCATCGCTGAGAATATACATTCAGCATGTATAACATCATTCACAAGGCATTTGCCTTCAAATTTGTAAACATTTTTAACTTTATTAAGACGATTTACTTTTAAATTTAACACATCACCAGGTATTATTGGTTTTCTAAATTTACATTTATCGATAGTCATAAAAGAAACACCTGGATTTTTCATGGTATCTTTTAATTTCATAGCAACAGTAAAACAAGCTGCTTGTACTATTGCTTCAACAACAAGTACACCCGGCATTAAAGGCCTTCCAGGAAAATGACCCTGAAAAAAAGGTTCGTTTATAGTAACACATTTTATGGCATGAGCTGAAATATCAGGTTCAAAATCAATAATCCTATCAATAAGTAAAAAAGGATATCTATGAGGTAAGATTTTTTGTATTTCGTTAATATCCATTTTTTCTCTCTTTAATTATTTTTTTTTTCCATTCTTTTATATCAATGGCTGGGAAACCAGCAACAACTGAATTATCGTTAATGCTTTTAGTCACTCCGCTTTTTGCTGCAATAACAACATTGCTTCCAATATTGATGTGTCCAGCAAAACCAACTTGACCTCCAATAGTTACATTTTCTCCAATCGTCACACTACCAGAAATACCAGTTTGTGCAGCAATACAAGCATTATTGCCAATAAAAACATTGTGAGCTATATGTACCATATTATCAATCATTGAATTTTTACCAATATATGTTGGCTCAATTTTTCCTCTATCAATTGTACAAGAGGAGCCTATATGAACGTTTTCATCTACTATTACAATACCGATTTGAGGATAAAGATTTGTCGAACCTCTATTGTTCATATTAAAACCAAATCCAGTAGTACCTATAGAGGTGTTGTCACAAATAACAACATTGTCTTTAATTATTGAATTTTTAATAACTACATTATTTTTAATGACACAATTCTTTCCAATTTCTACGCCTTTGCCTATAACACAATTATTAAATATGTTTGAAGAACTATCAATAGTAGCACTTTTTGAAATAAATGAATTATTTATATATTCAAATTCATCACTATAATTCAAGCTGTCTTCATGAGAAAAAAGATAATTAATTATTTCGATAAAAGCATCATTTAATTTTTTGACAAGAATTATATTTTGAAATTCAATCATATTAAATAATTTTTGATCATTAGTAATTATAATTAAATTATCTAATTGAGAATTAGTAAACTGTAAATCTTTATCTAAAAATAAAATTGAGTTTTCTCTGAAGGTTTTCAAAGATGATATTTCATTTATTTCAAAATTTGCTTTAATTCTTTGATTGATAAAATTATTCTTTATGATTTTTTTTAAATCATTTGATTTAACTGAATTTTGCTTTAAAAAAAAATTACTTCTACTAAATTGTAGCATTTAATTTAGAAAGATGTTCCTATTGTAAAATTAAATTCTCTAGTTTTGTCATCATTATTTTTTTCAATTGGTATAGCATATGAAAAGGAAACAGGGCCAATAGCTGTTAAAATATCAAATGAGATACCTACCGAAGATCTTAAATCAAGATCATTTTGATTGGTATAATCGCTATCCCATATAGAACCCATTGTATAAAATAATTTAGTACTAATATTATCTTTGTCATCAAAAAGGAATGATCCACCAATACCTATAGTAGAGGTAAAAAATTTATTTCCACCAAGATAAATATTATCTACACTTGGTCCTATTCCTCGATAATCAAACCCTTTAAAATTAAGACCACCTAAGCTAAAAGCATTCAATGTTTTAAGTTTGTTATCTAAAGACTCGGACACACCAATATCATTAGATAAAAAAACAAATCGGTTAGAATTTTTAAATTTTTGATATAAGTCACTTCTTACTAAAATTTTATAATAATTATCATCAGATATTAAATTAGGTGAATATTCCAAATATAAGCTATTCAAGATACCGTTAGTTGGATAAAGAAAATCATCAGTTGTGTCATATCTAATTGAAAAATCGATGGTGTAGACGTCAAAATTACCAATATTATCAGTTACTGCTGATATGGTTTTTGTGGCAGAGTTTCTATCAGATCTTTTAAAACTAATACCTGAGGAAATATCAATTTTTTCATCGTATTCAAAATTAAGAGAGTATGAAATACCCCTTTCCTCAGATTTAAAACCAAAAGAATTTTTTAAATCTTTTTCAGTATTAAAAATTGAATATTTATTATTAATTTTTGATGTAGCTAATGGATAGTGGGTTAAGGCTATGTCAAAAAAAGTATTCTCTTCATTGATCAAAAAATTTGTATCCAAATTATTTCCAGATCCAAAAATATTGTTGTCTTTGATACCCAATTGTAATCCAGCACCTAAATCACCTGAAAAAGTACCTGCAGCCAATATTTGTCCAGTTTTTTCATTTTCATCAATTTCAATATTAATATCAGATTTTGAATTATTGGTATCTTTAGAGATAGTTATACTGTTAATATATTTATACTTTAAAAGTTCTTTCTTAGAAATTTCTATATTATTTTCATTATAATAATCACCAGGTTGGAAATTAAGCTTAGACCTTATAGTTTCATCCTTTGTAATATTATTTCCATAAATATTTATTGAATTTATTAATTCAATATCTACATCTGCATCGTAAATTTTTAGTGAATACTTATTATTCAAATTCTCTAATTTGGACCTATAAATAAAATTAAAATTATTAGTCTTTATTAAAGAACTATTTAAATTAGAAATAAATTTATCAATTAATTCTTGATCATAAAATTCATTATTTTTAGACAATTGCTTTTCAAAATCACTCTTATTATCAAAAATTAAATCTTCAAAATTCTTATATTTTAAATCAAAGAAAAGATCATTTATTTTAATTCTATCACCTTCATCTATATAAAAAGTTAATAAATAAGAATTAGTGGATATATTAGAAATATTATAATTAACTTTTACATCAATGAATCCTTTGTTTCTGTAAAATGATTTGATTTTATTCTTATCGAATACAAAAAAATCAGAGTTCATATTAGATCCAGAAGAAAAAATATTATAGAAACTAAGTGATTTAGTACCAATTAATGAAGATAAATATTTGTCAGAATAAGATTTGTTACCAAAAAATTTAACTCTTTTAATCTTAATTTGATCACCTTCATTAATTGTATAAATTAAATTAACTCTCTCTTCTGAAAACTTTTCTGTTGAGGCAACAACACTAACATTATTATAACCCTTGGATTTATAAATATTTTTAATAAGATTTATATTTCTATTGATAGAGTCTTTAACAATAAAAGAATTTTCTTTTATGCTAAGATTTTGAATAATAAAATCATCTTTAACTCTAATATTTCCGTTAATATATATATTTTCTATAAATTTATTTTCTTGTATGTCTAAATAGAAAAATTTGTCATCACTACTCAATTTTAAATCATAAATAAGATCTGATTTATAAAGATCTGTAATAACTTCGTTTATTTCTATTTCTGATAAGCTACTTTTTTTTAAGTTTATACTTGTAAGAGATTGAAGATCATTAATATTAAGTTTTGATAAACCTGTAATTTTTAGATTTTTTGCAAAAGAAAAATTAAATATTAAAGATACAAAAGTACAAAATAAAATTATTTGTAAAATATTATATCTCTTTATCATATTTATGTTTAATTGAATTAATAAAATTTATAATATCATTAAAAGATTTAAAATTTGATTTAAATTTAGTTTTTTTTAAATTTATCATAATGTAATCAATAATATTGTTATACTTAATTTCAGATAACAAATACTTTTTTTGAGCAATATTGTTAAGTATCATAAAAGATATTTGCTCTGAATGTGACAGATTCTTTAAAGTACTTATATACTTGTATATTTTAAATCTCTTATCGTTAAATTTCTCTAAATTTAATTTATAAGGATTTAAATAATTTTTTTTTAATGGTAATGATAAGTTGGGATAATAATCGTACAAAGGCTTAATTAAAGTTATAAGCATATTATTATCAAAACAGTTTATATTTATAACATTATCATTATTAATAATAACACTATGAATATAGGCTTCTGAAGAAATAAAAAAATCTATTTTATCTAAACCAATTTTATAAATAATTGAAAGTTCATATATTTCTAAAATTTTGTTAACAAAATTTGACGAGTCAATAGAGTTATTTACACCCATCTTCCACTTTGGGTGTGATAAAACATTTTTTAAATTAACTTTATTTAAATTTATTTCTTTATTATAGTAAAAAGGGCCACCTGATGCTGTAATATATATTTTTTTTATATTTTTATTTTCTACATTTGAATTAAGTATCGAAAAATGCTCAGAGTCTAAAGGTATTAATTTATTATTTGAACTCACTATCTTATCTATTAATAAATTTCCACCAGCAATAATCATTTCTTTATTGGCAATTGCTATAATTGAATTATTATTTTTTTTTAAAAATATATCTGCATATATTATAGAATAACATCCGAAATCTAAAAAATATATAATATCTATTAGATTTAGTTTTAAAAATTTTCTAAAATTATTTTCCTGAATATTATCACTTAACAAGAATGATTTTTTTATATTGTATAAGTTTTTTTGTGAATTAAGTTTTTTTTTATTCTTATAACCTGTTATTGCAAATATTTTAAACTTCTTTTTAATACAAAAATTTAAAAAAGTAGATCCTAGTTTACCTGTTGATCCAATAATTAAAATTTTTGGTTGTGATTTCATAAGTAATTTAAAATAACTATAAAGAAAAACATACTATCTAGTCTATCTAATACCCCACCATGTCCACCTAGAATACTAGAAAAATCTTTTAAATTATTTTTTCTTTTTACTAAAGAGAAAAAAATATCACCAAAAAATAAAGATAGAGACAATATAATAGATATATATAAGTCATATTCTAAAATAAATATTAATGCACAAGTCAAAAGAAATGAAATTAATGTGCCTGACCAAGTTTTATTTGGACTTACTGAAGGAATAATTAGTGGTCCCTTTATTATCTTTCCAAATATATAGGCTACTGTATCATTAAAAAAAGATATAAAGAAAATAAAGAAAAATAATTCTCTAGATTTGAATAAAATAACAAAAAAATTATAACATAAGATTAAAATCGTAGTTAAAAAAAGATATTTTATATAAAAGGTAGGTTTAAAAATAATAATTGCTACAAGAAATATTAAAAATAGATTAAAAAAATAAATTAAATCTTTATTAAAAAAAATAAAAGGAGAAATAATCAAAAATATTAATAAAATTACAAAACTGTGCTTATTTTCAATAAAGTTAGATTTATATAAATCATAAATGGTTAAAATTATTACTAAAGATAAGACTAGGTAATCAAGCTTCAAAAAATAAGAAGCTATAAAAAATAATAATATTATTGCTCCAACAAGAGTTCTATTAACATCAAGTGCCAAATTTTCTATCAATTTCATTAAACTGTTTTATGAATTTTTTAATATCTGATTTTTTTAAGTCAGGCCAAAGAATTTTTGTAAAAAAAAATTCTGTAAATGAAACTTGATATAAAAAAAAATCACTTAATCGTCTAAAACCTCCTGTTCTAATAAGCATATCAGGATCAGGAATATTTGATGACTTTAAATGATATTTTAATTCTCCATGACTAATATTTGATTTCTTATAAAGCATTTTTGCAGCAGAAATAATGTCATCCTTACCACTATAATTTAAATAAATAATCAGTTTTTTCTTAAATTTTCTTTTAGATCTTTCAAGGTCTTTTAAATTCTGGACTATTTTTTTTGGCAATATGTTTAGATTACCTCTAAAAATAATATTAAAATTATAAATATCTTTTTTCTTATTAAGCTCAAGAAAATCTACCAAAATATTTTGTATTATATTAATGATTGAAGTTCCTCTTTTTAAATTATGCTTAGATAGAGCAAAAGCAGATATGTAACTAATATTATAATTATCAAATATATATTTTGATAAATCTAATAACTTTTTTGCACCACGTTTATAAGAGTCATACTTAGGATTATTATTTTTTTTTGACCATCTATTATTGCCATCCATAATAAAAGAAATATGTTTAATTTTATTATTCAATTTATACTTTTAATATTTCAGACTCTTTTGAGCTAGTTAGATTTTCAATTTCTTTGATTGAATTATCAGTAATTTTTTGAACATCTTCCTGAAATTTTTTACTTTCATCTATTGATAATAGTTTTTTCTTTTTCAAAATTTTTTATTTCATCAAGATATTTTCTTCTTATATTTCTGATCGAAACTTTAAACTTTTCTGAAAATTCTGATACTATTTTTACTAATTCTTTTCTTCTTTCAGCTGTTAATTCTGGAAATTTTAGTAAAATATTACTACCATCTGTTTGTGGTGTTACACCCAAGTTTGAGTCTAATATTGATTTTTCAATTATTTTTAAAAGTGATATATCCCAAATATTAACACTTAGCGTCATATTATCTAGGTTATTAATATTCGAGAGTTGAGTTAGTGGCGTTTTTGAACCGTAACAATCAACAACTATAGTTTTGAGTATATCAGGAGAGACTCTTCCAGTCCTAATATTTTTTAATTCATTAGAAAATGCATTTATACTTGAATTCATTTCTTCGGTACAATTTTCTTTGTTAAACATTATTTAGACTCTTTGATGATAGAATACGATCCTTTACCTTCTACAATATCAATTATATTTGAGCTTTTCAAAATAGAGAAAATAATTATAGGTAGTGATCTATCTTTTGCTAAGCTAATTGCAGTTGCATCCATAACTTTTATTTCTTTATTTAAATAATCAGAATAAGAAATTTCAGAAATTTTTTTAGCATTAGTATTGTTCATGGGATCTTTATTATAAATACCATCTACTTTTGTACCTTTAAAAATAACATCTGATTTCATCTCAGAGGCTCTTAGCACAGCAGCTGTGTCTGTAGAAAAAAAAGGGTTGCCTGTTCCAGAGGCAAATATTACAACACGATTTTTGTGTAAATGACTAGAGGCTTTATTTTTAATATAGGGTTCAGCAACCTTATTAATACTTATAGCTGTCATCACTCTTGAGTCTACTCCTATCTTTTGAAGATTAGATTGTAAGGCTAAAGAATTTATAACGGTGCCTAACATACCCATATAATCAGATGTGACTCTATCAACTACTCCATTTGAAAAAGATGAACCTCTGATAAAATTTCCACCACCCAGAACAATGGAAATTTTTAAATTTTTAGATTGAAGTTTTTTTATACTATTTGAGAGGTCATTTAGTATATCGAAATCAAAGCCTTGTTCATTCGATCCTGCCAAAGACTCTCCTGATATCTTTAGCATGATATTTTTATACATATTATTAAATAGTATATAAATCCATAGATGTAATGTTAAGGTTAATATTATTATTTTTTGAAATTTCACTTAAAAAAGTACTCACGCTTTTCTTTGGGTCTGTAATTAGAGCTTGTCCTAAGAGAGTATTTTCTTTAATGAATTTATTTAATTTTCCCTGAATGATCTGATCTTTCTTATCTTCTGGAACATTATTTAATTGTTTTATAATAATATCTTTTTCATCATCAATAATTTTTGGATTTATTGAATTTTTATCAATAGCTATTGGCTTCATTGCAGATATTTGCATTGCAATCACTTTAAGTTCATCAGCTAATTTTAAAGCAGAGTTTTGATTATCTGTTTTTATTTGAACTACGGATCCTATCTTAGAGCAATTTGAATTATATTTATTGTGAAGGTAACTTATGAAAATAGAGTCTTTTGAATAATACTTTTTGTAATTAACAATTTGGATATTTTCTCCAATCTTAGAAATTAAATCTGTTAGATTGTCGTTTATGGATTTATCATTTATTGTTAATTCACTTAAATCTTCATAAGTTCCATTTTGATTTACACTTTTATTTTCATGAATAGATTTTGATAAATTTTCAGCAAATTTTAAAAAATCCTTATTTTTTGCAACAAAATCAGTTTCGCATTTAATTTTACACACAGTAAGATCAGTATTTGATGAAGTATTATAAAAAGAGACGACACCCTCGTTTGTCTCTCTGTCCTGTTTTTTTTGAGCTTTAAGAATACCTTTTTCTCTTAACCATTTCACTGAAGCATCAATATCATTATTGTTTTCAGATAAAGCTTTTTTACAATCAACAATTCCACTACCTGTAATATCTCTAAGTTTTTTTATTAATTCCATACTACTCATTTTTAGGATTAGTTTCTTCTGGTGTATTGTCCTCATTTGAAATTAAAACTTTTTGAAAATTATCAAGTATAAATTGAACTGATTTGACCCCGTCATCATTTGCAGGAATAGGATAGTCAATTATATCTGGGTCACAATTTGTGTCGACTATGCCAATAATTGGGATACCTAATTTTCTAGCCTCTAAAACTGCAATATGCTCTCTATTTGTATCAATAATGAAAATTACATCAGGTGTGGATTTCATTTCAACAATACCACCGAGTGTTTTTTCTAATCTAATTTTCTTTTTTTCTATATCTGATAATTCTTTTTTTGTAAAAACTGTGTCGTCAGAATTTAATATATTTTCGTAGTTGTTAAGTGTATTAATTGATTTTTTAACAGTGTTCCAATTCGTTATCATTCCACCTAACCATCTAAAATTTACAAAATAATTATTAGTTTCTTTTGCTATAGATTCAATAATTTCACTGTGTTGTTTTTTAGTAGAAACAAATAGAAATTTTTTTTTATTCTTTGAGGATTCATGCGCAAATTTCAAAGCATTTTCAATTAAAGGCAGTGACTTTCTCAAATCTAAAATATGTGTACCATTTTTTTCACCATAAATGTATTTTTCCATTTTTGGATTCCACCTTTTTTTATTGTGGCCAAAGTGGGATCCGTTCTTTAAAAGATCTTCAAGTGATATTTCTATATTCATTTTTCCCCCGGTTAAGCTTTAGTTAATAGAAAGGAAACCTAATGGCACCGGATGTCTATTAACCTGTTTTTTTTGTTGTTTTAAAGGATAAATATTAATAATCAAGAGTTAATTCAGTGAAATATTAAGTATTTTGTTGTTATTATGTACTCTTATGTTATTAGAAATATTAACCTTATCTAAATCTAATAGCTCATCATAGGAAATATGGTTTATCTGATTTATCAAATCATCATCCTTTATAATGAGTAAATTATCTATATTAACGTTGTAGAAGTCATTTTTAAAAGCTGATTTAATTTTGACTTTTATATATTGTGCGTGAAGTGAACTTATGTCAAATTTATCATCAAATAGTCTTAAATCAAAAAAACCACTTTCATTTATTACATTTAAAAGAATATATCTTTTACCATATCTAGTAGTTTTATATTGTGCTTTTACAACATAAAAATAAAAATCTTCTAAGAATTCATGTTTACTATTAATTTTTACTTTAAAAGATGATTGATTGAGTTTAGTTAATATTTTTGTTTGTTTTTTTTGAGAGTAAAGAAATCCATAGCTATCAAATTCAGCTTTTATTGGATCAACTTTGGTATAACTTTTATTTAGAAAAAAATGTTCATCAGATATATCATTAAATAATGTTGCTCCAGATTTTTTTTGTATAATATTTTCTACATTTGCAAATAGTTTTGATATACTCGTATTAAATGAATTTAAAGAATTTGATAAGATAAGTTTTTCTATTTGTCTCTTATTTAGTACAGATTTGGATAATCTATCATTAAAATCTGATAGAGATTTAAATTTACCATTTTTGTTTCTTTCGAGAACTAATTCTTTCATAGACTCCTCACCTACTCCCTTTAATGCAGCTAAACCATAAATAATCTTATCTTCATGTACTATAAACTTATAATCTGAATTATTTATATCAGGTGGTAATATTTTTAAATCTCGTTCGTAAATTTCATTTAGTATAACAAAAATTTTATCAGTGTTATTCAACGAATTATTTAGAAGCTCACAATAGAATTCTAATGGAAAATGTGCTTTAAGATATGCTGTATAGTAAGTAATAAAAGCATATGCTGCAGCATGACTTTTGTTAAATCCATACTCTGCAAATTTTTCAATTAAGGAAAATAGTTTCTCAGCATCTTTAGATCTAACCTTTTTATTAACAGCACCTTTAATAAAATTATCCTTTTGATTCATTAATTCAGCTTTAATTTTTTTACCAATAGCTCTTCTCAATAAGTCTGCTTGACCTAAAGTATATCCTGATATTACTTGCGCAATTTTCATAATTTGTTCTTGATAAACAATTATTCCATAGGTTTCTCTCAAAATTGGTTCAAGTAAAGGATGGTCATATATTATTTTTTCCTCACCTTTTTTTCTTTTAATAAAGCTATCAATAAATTGCATTGGCCCAGGCCTATTCAAAGCTAAAACTGCTATAACTTCCTCTAAGCTTGTTGGTTTGAGTTTGATCAAAGTGTCAACCATAGCAGCACTTTCAACTTGAAAAACTCCACACGTATAGCCATCACTTAACAATTTAAAGGTTTTTTCATCGCTGAAAGGAATTTCATTTAAATCAATAGAAATTTGATTTTTAGCTTTTATTAATTTAAGAGTCTCATCAATTATGGTGAGATTAGCTAGGCCAAGAAAATCAAATTTTAATAAACCTGCTTTTTCACAATCTTTCATATTGTATTGCGTAGCCATTATTTCTGAGTCATCATCTTTAAATAAAGGGATATTCCCGTAAAGCTTATCTGAAGAAATAATTATTCCTGCAGCATGTGTAGATACATTTCTTAATGCGCCTTCCATTGACTCTGCTTTATCCATCATTGGAGAGTCGGCTAAATCACCTAATTGATCAGAATGATTAGCTTTCAACTCACTTATACTTAATGGATGAACTGGATTATATGGTATTTTGTTTACCATTCTTTCTACTTCAGAGTATGGAACGCCTTCTACTCTGCCAATATCTTTTAATATTCCCCTTGAGATCATTGATCCAAAGGTAATTATTTGAGCAACATTTTGATAACCGTACTTTTTTTGTACATACTCAATAACTTCATCTCTTCTTGACTTGCAAAAATCAATATCGAAGTCAGGCATTGACACCCTCTCAGGGTTTAAAAATCTTTCAAAAAGCAAACCATATTGAATTGGATCTACATCAGTAATTAATAAAGACCATGCAACAATAGATCCAGCACCTGATCCTCTTCCTGGTCCGACTGGAATAGAATTTGATTTAGCCCATCTAATAAAATCACTAACTATAAGAAAATACCCAGAGAATTTCATTTTTATAATAACATTTAATTCATACTCTAGGCGATCCCTATAAATTTTAGATTGACTGTTGAAATCCTCAATAGTTCTGTTAGCAAGTATTTTTTTTAATCTTAAATCTAAGCCACTTCTTGATTGTTGAACAATTTCTTTATCTTCATCGGAGTCAAAATCTGATTTGAAATTTGGCAATGTAATAGGTTTTTCTTCAATTAGAAAATTAATTTTATTTGCAATTAAATTTGAATTTTGTATTAGTGGTTTTAGATTATTACTTTGTTGATAATTTTTTGTTAAAAAATAATTATTTTCAAGATTAAATGAAGTATTTTGTAAATATTCACCATTCTTCAAACAATGAAGTATTTTAATTGCATCATAATCTTTATCTTGTTTGTAAAAACTAAATGAAGATAAAAAGGAATTAATTTTTGATTTTTTAGATATTTCATTTAATGGTTTATTATTCAAATTTTGATCAAATTCAAAATAAACATCATTTTTAAAGAAGTTTTTTAAAGCAGTAATTTCATCTAAAATAATTTTTAAATTATTTGTATTTACATTCAAATCCTGGAAATAACTAAATAACCCACCTAAAATTAAAATGTTACCTTCGGAATAATTATTAATATTATTTATTGATAAATGAAATTCATTTTCAGTATTTATTTTTGTAGATAATATATTAAGATTTTTAAAACCGATCTCATTTTTGCATAGAAAAGTAAGTCGCGACTTATGGTTTAATTTTGAAATATAATCAACATCTAATCCTATAATCGGTTGAATACCCTTGTTTTTACATTTTGTTGAAAATTCAAGAGCACCTGATAATAGCTTATAATCTGTTAATGCCATTGCAGGTAATTTTTCCTTCTCAGCAAAATTTACAAGATCTTGAATTTTTATATTGGACTCACAAATAGAATAATTTGAATAATTTCTTAGAGGTATTAGCATTCTTTTATTGATTTATCTTCAATTGTATAAGACTTATCAAAAAGTGGACGAAATGAAATATCATGACTAGCTATTATTGTTGATAAATTGAATTTTTTAGAACTATTTAATATCAGATCAATTACCAAATTTGCATTTTCTTTATCTAAATAACTCGTAGGTTCATCAGCTATTAAAAGTTTAGGGCTATTCACTAGGGATCTTGCAACACAAACTCTTTGCTTTTGTCCATTTGATAACTGATTGGGGTATTTAAATTTAAATTGACTCAAATTAAAATAGGATAATATTTTTTCAATTTTTCTTATATCGTTACTTTTTAATTTAATGTTATCGAAAATGTTCAACTCAGATATCAGGTAGTGATCCTGAAATATAATACCTATATCATCTTTCAAAAGATCAAAGTGGTTTTTTACTAATTTACCGTCAAAGTAAATTTCTCCAGTGTCTGAATTATCTAATCCTGATATTAAGTTCAATAAAGTTGACTTACCACATCCTGATGGACCAAATAAAAAAATATTTTGATTATGATCTACTGATAAATTTAATTTTTTTATAACTTGAAAATTTCCTACCTTAGATAGATATGATTTAGAAATATTTTTTAATTCTAATAAACTCATCTTAATATTAAATTTGGTTTAATTCTAAATATTCTCAATATTGGAATATAAGAGGCAACTAAACTTGAAAACAGAGAAATACTTACAATAAACACTATGTCGTTTAATTTAATACTATAGGGCATTGATGTTAAATATCTTATTTCATTATTCCAAAGTTCAAAATTTAATAAATATGATAAAAAGTTTTCGACAGAGTCTATATTTGTAGATAAAAGCAATCCTAAACAAGTACCAATAACAATAGAGAAAAATGATATGCAGAAAGAATTCAAAAAAAATATAAAACAAATTTTTGATTGCTTTATACCCAATGCTTTTAGCAAAATAATATCTTTATACTTTTCTTTAATAAAAAAAATTTGATTTGAAATTATTGTAAAGGAAGAAATTACAATAATAAAAAATAGAATAACAAACATAACATTTTTTTCAGTAGTTAATGCTTGAGCTAAAGTTTGGTTTTGATCCTCCCATGTTGAGTAGTTTAGGCCATCTAAATCCCTATAATCAAAGTTTTTATTATTCAAATAAACATCTATAACTTTATTGCCTATGTTATTTTTAAACTGATCGATATTGCTAAAAATAAAATATTTATCAAAGTCATATACTCCTGTATTAAATATTCCTTTAATGGTTAATTGTCTTGAATTTAAAACAGGACCTAAAATTGTCATAGAATTTCCAGGAATATTAATTTGAATAGGCATCCCAACTTTTAAATTTAAAGACCTCGCTAATTCAACTCCAATGAAAACCCAATTGTCGATATTTTTTTCTATTTCAAATATATTTTGATTAATTTTAGGTATTTTATAGATGTCTTCTTTATTAAGAGATTTCATTAATAGACCCTCTATACCATTTTCATTGCTTGTGATTACTCTACTTTGAAGATTTTCAACAAAAGATATTGAAGGATTTTTTTCTTGTATTTTTTCGATTTTATCTTTGTTTGCATCATAAATAGTAATATCTCCATTCACACCACTTAATGACTCAACTAATTGCTCTCTAAAACCATTCATCACGGACATTACTGTTATTAAAATTGAAATACCTAGTATTAATGCTAGTGATGATAAAATTGTCGATACTGAGAATGCTTTATCTTTTTTAAAATTAAATATGTAGGAGAAAGATAGTTTATGGAGTGTATTGTTCAAATTCAAAATTCTCAATTTCTTGTTTACTTAAGAATATCTTATCACTGTTAGACCTACTAATCAGTTCAATTTGACCTTTTTCTTTAAAATTATTCCCAATAATCAATGTCCAAGGTATTCCAATCAATTCAGAGTCTTTAATTTTTCTTCCTATACTTAAATCTCTATCATCTAAACTAACGTTATCATATTTAGTGATAAGCAGATTATAAATACTCTCCACATCAGATATATAATCAGGGTTTGGTTTCATTATGATGTTTATTTTAAATGGTGAAATATTAATAGGCCATTTGATACCTTTATCATCATGAAATGCCTCTATTATTGCTGCTGTTAATCTGGAAACTCCTATTCCATAGGATCCCATATATGGTGTTATTCTTATTCCATTTTGATTTAGCACGAAGCATTCTAATGGCTTAGTATATTTTGTACCAAAATTAAATATGTGGCCTACTTCAATACCTCTTCCAATTATCACATCAGATTTTGATTTATCAATCATTTCGTCAGATGCAGAATACATTGTTGTAATTTCTTCATAACTTTTTTCGTATAAATTGGAATCAACTAATTTAGAGTCATAAGCAAGTTCGCTTTCACCAGTATTAGCTAATATTTGAAACTCATGAGATAAATCTCCACCAATGGCACCCGTCGCAGCTTTTACAGGAATCGGTTGTAATCCTAGATCTAGAAAGGTTTTTAAATAACTTCTAAAAAATTTTTTATAAGTTTCAAAAGCAGCTTCTTCGGTTAAGTCAAAACTATAGGCATCTTTCATTAAGAATTCTCTACCTCGCATTACGCCAAAACGAGGTCTAATTTCATCTCTAAATTTCCATTGAATATGGTAGAGATATTTTGGAAGGCCTTTATAAGAATTTACATAATCAGAAAATAAATCTGTAATTACCTCTTCATTAGTTGGTCCATATAATAAATCGTTATCATGTCTGTCAGTAATTCTTAACATCTCTTTTCCATAGTCTGCATATCTACCACTTTTTTTCCATAATTCTGAAGATTGAATAGTAGACATTAACATTTCATTACAACCTATTTCGTCTTGATTATATCGAATAATATTCTCAATATTTTTTAGGACTTTAAAACCTAATGGTAACCATGTGTATATACCAGAGGTGTGCTGCCTAATCATCGATGAACGCAACATTAATTGATGGGAAATAATTTTAGCTTCTTTTGGTGACTCTTTTAATGAGTTAAATAAAAGATTTGAGAGTTTCATTTAAAGTATTCGAATATGTTATTTTCATATTTTATTATAAAAAAAGATACGATCATTGATAGAGCAAATGAAACTAAAAATTTTATTCCTAAATATGACTTTTTTGGCATACCCTCTTCGAAATCAGATCTTTTAATAGGTAATATTGTCATAAAAATAACCCACCAGATAATAAAAAGTAAAAATAAAAACTTCATATCAAAGATATGTGTATTAACAATTCAGGCTTTAATGAAAAATTTCTATTATAAGTTTTTCTTGAAACTTCCTCTACTAACCCGCTTAGCGAATTTTCATCTATCTCCTCCTTGATAAACAATATTTTATTTAGCAAGATATCTTTAATTTCATCTTGAATTGCTTCTTTATTGTAGGGAAAAGGGAAGCCTTTATCAGATATTTGAAATTTAATAATATCAAATTGTTTGTTTAGAATTAAATTAATACTAACTACACCATTATGAAGGATCTTTCCCCTTTCATTTATAAAATTATCTTCTTCAATAATTAGATTTTGAACAACAGGTAGTTTTTTTATAACAAATTGTTCAATTAACTTATGATTTTTATTTACTAAATCTAATTGGCACAAATCTCCACTTAAAAGAAGATTAGTTTTTTCAATTTTTAAGCTTTTAGCTATTTCCAAATGTTTTTTTAAATGAAGATATTCTCCGTGCATAGGAATTAAAGATTTAGGCTGAATGAAAGAGTAAAATTCTTTTATTTCATTTTTTCCTGGATGTCCTGAAACATGAACAAATTCCTCTTCATCAGAGATAATATTTAAGCCTAAGTAACTAAAAGAATTTTTTAAATACGAAATTGATTTTTCGTTGCCAGGAATTTCTTTTGATGAAAAAATTATATTATCTTTTGCACTTAACTTAATTTGATTATGTGTATTATTCGCAATCTTCCAAAGAGCAGAGTTTTTTTCACCTTGGCTACCTGTGCAAATTAAAAGAACTTTATCTTTATTATAATCCTGAAATTTTTTTTCGTTAAGTATTTCAAAATTTTCAATTAACTTTTCTTCTATAGCAGTATTTATAGCTCTTTTTATACTTCTACCTACGACAAATATTTTTTTATCATGTTTAATTGCATTTGAAATAATGGTTTTAAGTCTTGCAATATTTGAGGAAAAACAAGTAACTATAATTCTACCTTTAAGTTTATTAAATAAATTATTAAATGATGGATCTAACTCTGACTCTGAGCGTGATATCTCGTTTACACCAGCGTTGGTTGAGTCACCTATAAGTAAGTCAATATTTTCATCTTTCAATAACTGATAATTTTTGTAATCGAAGGGTGAGCCAGTAACTGGATTTTTATCTATTTTCCAATCACCTGTATGATAAATATTTCCTTCAAATGTTTTAAAAAATATACCAGTGGGATCGGGTATAGAGTGAGTTGTTGGAATTAATTGAAATGAAAAATTCTCAAATTCTACTTCTTGAAAGTCCTCAACTATTACAAATTTTTTCTCAAAATCATTAATTTTATTGAACTTATGTTTTATATAGGAAAAAGTAAATTGATTGCAATAGATTGGAAAGTTAATCTTATCAAAGTAATACTCTAGTCCTCCAACATGATCTTCATGCGCGTGAGTTAGTATCATTGCTTTAGGTTTAATGGATGTATTCAAAAAAATATATGGATCAGGAATAGTTATATCAACACCTGGGAGACTATCATCTGCAAATGATATACCACCATCAACTATTATTTGTTCTCCTTTAAAGGAGTATAAATAGTTATTACCCCCTATTTCACCTATTCCTCCAATAGGCAAAAAATAATTGTTTTTTTTATTATTTAATAATTCTAAGTTTTTCATTTAAAAAAATATGATAAAAAAAAATACCTAAAAGAGTTAAATCTTCTCTATAAATAAAATTAGTTTTTTTATAGTCGATACAGGTAGCATATCCACCAGTAAAAATCACTTTAAAATTTCTTTTGTAGGTAGTTTTAATTAATTTTATGTAAGACTCTATCATTATTTTGTAACCCACATTAAATCCAGACATTAGAGCTTGATTAGTATTTTTACCTATGATGCTAGATTTATTAGAAAATTTCATATTCTTTATACCAGAAGCTAAAGAAATTAGATTTTCATAAGAGGTGGTAAGGCCGGGTAATATCACACCTCCGTAATATTTCTTATTTATGATAATATCTAATGTAGTGGCAGTGCCTAAATCAACTATGATAAAGAATTTAGATTTTGGATAAATATTTATAGCAGATAAAACATTAATAATTCTATCTTTACCTAGCTGGCGTACATTAACTGTTTTATGAACTAAACGAGATAATTTTTTTTTATTAATGAAAAAAAAACGATTTCGATAGGGTTTTAAATTTTTAATTATAACTTTGTCTACTTCTGAGACAACAGAGCAAATATAAATTTTAGTATGAGTTTTGAGTTTATTCTTAAAAAAAAGAATGACTGATTTCAAATCTTCCTTTGAGTATCTAATTTGAGAGATTTTTTTTAAATTCTTATCAACAATTGATGAAAATTTTATAGATGTATTTCCAATATCAACTAATAAATTCAAAATAGTTCTCCAAAGAAAATATTTTTAGTTGCGTCATCTATTTTGATCTTTAAAGATAAATCTTCATTTACTGATAATATTTCAATAATATTTTTTCCAAAAATTGGATGATTTAATTTAAAGTCCCTTAGCATATATTGATTAAGATATCTCACTAATTTCTTATTAGATATTTTTTTTGTTAAATTATGTTCAATAATACCAATTATTATATTTGATAAATCGAGAATATTTGATTTTTCATTGATAATGCTAAATAGAGAAACTGAATCGATTATTGGAGAATTGTTTATATTTATTCCTATACCTGTTTTTAGATATGATTTTTTACCTAAGATGGTCGATTTGACAACAACACCAACTATTTTTTTATTTTTATAAAATAAATCATTTGGCCATTTGTAGTCTAGGTTAATATTAAAATTAATTTTAAAAAATTTGTGAATTATGTAACAAATATAAAAGTTATTTCTTAAAGCATGTGAAGCTTTTAATTTTTGATTAATTGTTAAATAAATATTACCTATAGGGCTTAACCATTTTTTTTTACCCCTTCCAGTACCTTTAATTTGCTTAAAAGATTGAATATATAAATTATTATCTTTTAAAATTTTTTTATAATTATTAAAGCTAATAATTTCATCTTGTGTAGAATTAATTGAGTCAAAGATAACTTTATACAATTTTTATTTGAAAAGAGTATCTACTAAATTAATTAAAGGGTCTGGATAGATGAAAAATAAAGTTATAATTAATCCAGATGATATAAATATAACTTTGCCTGTTTTGTTATTATCATCTAGTAACTCTATTTCTGATTTATTGAAAAACATATTCTTAATAATTGTTAAGTAATAGAATGCAGCAATTACTGAACTTAAAACAGCAATAATTGATAATAAAATAAATCCATCGTTTATAGAAGCTGAAAGAATGAAGAACTTTGCAAAGAACCCCGCAAAAGGTGGTATTCCTGAGAGAGAAAAGAAAAACACTAACATGCTTATAGATTTAGAATTTGAGGTAAATCTTAAACCATTGAGTTGGGATATTTTTGTAAACTCCCCATCTACAGTTCTCAAGTTCAGTAAAACAGCAAAAATACCAAACGTAGTAATCAGATAAATAATCAAGTAAAAAAATAATGTACCCTCAGACATAAATTGGTAACTCATTATTCCGAGAAGCATAAAACCAATGTGGTTGATGGAGCTGAAGGCCAGAAGTCTTTTTATAACTTTTTGTGTAATGGCTCCATACACTCCTACTAATAATG
Organism: uncultured Alphaproteobacteria bacterium; assembly: GCA_902621205.1. Classification (GTDB taxonomy): domain Bacteria; phylum Pseudomonadota; class Alphaproteobacteria; order HIMB59; family HIMB59; genus HIMB59. Next base: position 40,055 of record CACNLH010000007.1, read on the forward strand.
AAATAGCACATACCATTTGAAAAATATAATTAAGAGATTTGATTTCAGAAATGTTTAGTTCTTGATAAACCCTGAATAAAAATATTAATGATGCAAATTTAGGTAAAGTTGCAAAAAAGAGTGTAGATATAGTTGGAGATCCTTCGTACACATCAGGTGTCCAAATATGAAATGGAGCAGCGGAAACTTTAAAAAATAAAGAAATAAGAACTAATGATAACCCTATTTCGCTTATTGCAGTGAGATTATCTAGGTATTGTATATTAAAAGACCCAGTATCGTAATAAATCATTGAAATACCAAATAGAAGAAATCCTGATGATAAAGCACCAAGAGAAAAATATTTTATACCTGCTTCATTTGAAGATAAATTTTTAGTATTGAAAGCAGCCATCAAGTACAAGGATAAAGATTGTAACTCTAAACCAATAAAAGCTGTTAAAAAATTATTACTAGAAATTAGAACAAATGAGCCAAGAATAGCAAACAGTAAAAATAACACGTATTCGTATCTATATAAATTTTCATTCTTCAAGGGTCTTTTTAACAGTAATATGAATACGATTGAGCCAATAGATAAAATAATCTTAGATAAAACAAATAAGTTAATCGTATTAAGTGATATTTGTGTGGAGCTATAAAATTCTTTTCCATAATTTAAAAGCAAAATACTCAACAAGATGAAACCTAAAGTATTTAAAGATACAGCCCTGTCCTTATTAAATAATCCAAAACATAAGGTTATCAAAATCAAAGATAAGATAAAAATTTCTGGTATGAATTGATATAAATTAACCATTATATAATGCTTAAGGAAATACTCTTATTTATCATTTCAAATAAAAGTTTTGGATAAATTCCTAAAAGCATTGTGAGAAATGCTAAACAGGAGAAGTAGAAAATTTCAATATTTGTTAAGTCAGCTAATTGCTTTATATCTGATTTTAAATCTCCGAAATTAATATTTTTATACAATAAGAGCATGTATGAAGCTCCTAAAATTACTCCAATAGCGGTAAAAAAAGTGAGATAAACACTAACACTTATAGTTGACATTATAACTAAGAACTCCCCAACAAAACCACTAGTTCCAGGAAGGCCCACAGATGAGAGCATAAAAATCATAAAAAAGAATGAATATTTAGGCATTACATTTGTTACACCACTATAATCAGATATCATTCTGGTGTGATGTCTTTCGTATAACACACCAACTATTAAAAATAATGCTGCAGAAACAATTCCATGACTTATCATCTGAAAATATGCACCATTAATTCCATCTTGAGTTAAAGTGAAAATGCCAATTGTAACAAATCCCATATGAGCAACAGAGGAATAAGCAATCATTTTTTTCATATCTAGTTGTCTTAAAGCTACGATTGAAGTGTAAACAATAGCTACACAACTTAGTGCGAAAATCATTGGTTGAAAATAAATTGAGGCATACTCAAAAAAAGGTAAAGATAGTCTTATAAAACCGTATGCACCTAATTTAAGAAGTACACCGGCCAAAATTACTGATCCGCTCGTGGGCGCTTGAACGTGTGCATCAGGTAGCCATGTATGAAAAGGAAACATAGGTACCTTTACTGCAAAAGATGCAAAAAAACATAAAAAGAGAACCAACTGAATTTGCTGATCAAATGTAAAGTCCGAAATTAACTCAATATTGCCTGATTTCACTTTAGAAATAATATAAATAATCGCAAGTAACATTAAAACAGATCCTGCTAGTGTGTAGAGAAAAAATTTGAAGGTAGCATAAAGTCTGTTCTCTCCTCCCCAAATTCCAATTATCAAAAACATCGGGATTAAAACAGCTTCAAAGAAAACGTAAAAAATTACAAGATCGATACTAACAAATACTCCTATAATAAAACTCTCAAGCAATAAAAAATAAATAACAAATTCTTTGGCTCTATTTTGAATAGAATTAATAGAACATAATAAACAAATAGGGACTAAGAATGTTGTCAGTAATATAAGTGGTATTGAAACACCATCAACTCCGACATAGTAATTTATATCGAATTTATCAAACCAAGTATGAAACTCTATAAATTGATAACCATTTTTTGATTTATCATAAAAAATTGGTAATAGTAAACTAAGAAGAAATTCACCTGTTGTTATCCATAAACCTGATAGAAAAATAGTTTTATTTTTTAATTGCGTGCTACTTGAAAGTGAGAGTGTTAATGCTCCTATAATAGGCGTAAGAATTAATAGTGATAATATTGGGAAACTCATCTTAGGTTATGGATATATAAAAAATGATAGTTATAAAGAGTGTGAAACCAGAAATTATTATAAAAGTGTAATCGAAAATATACCCTGTTTGTATCCTTTTAAATGCTTTTGAAATTGTAGAAACTATCGAGGCACTTCCATTTGGTAAATACTTATCGATTATACCTTGGTCTATTTTAATCCATAAAAACTTACCTAAATTGTAAAGTGGTAAAACAAAAATTTTGTTATAAAATTCATCAAAATACCATTTGTTCAAAATAAAATTATAGATTGAGTAAAAACGTTTTTTTAAGTCAGCAAGTTTGTTTAAATTATAACCATAATAATAAACTGCTAGCCCTACACCAAAAGCTACCAAAGATTTTGATAAAATTGGATAAAAAGAGGAGTAGTATTGCTTATCTTGACTCAAAAATATTATTCCATTCCAGAAATTTTTTGAATTATATCCCGCTAATAAATCGTTTAGGAAGAAGCCTGCTAGAATTGCTCCTACGGAAAGTAATAACAATGGAACCAACATAAAAGGACCAGATTCATGAATTTTTTCATAATCATAAGATCCATTATAATTCCCATGAAACACCTTAAATATGAGCCTAAAAGAGTAAAATGCGGTCATGGCAGAGACTATAGCCAAAATTACATAAACCAATGGGCCTAAACTAATTAAGTTAAATGATGAACTTAAAATTAGATCCTTTGAAAAGTAACCTGATGAATATGGAAAACCTATAATAGCTAATGTACCTATCCACATCATTACTGCGGTGATTTTCATCTTTGAAAAAAGATTTCCCATTTTATCCATATCTTGCTCATCATGAACACCATGAATCACAGATCCTGAAGATAAAAAGAGTAATGCCTTAAAATAACCATGTGTTATTAAATGAAAAATTGCAATATTAAATGCGCCTAAACCACAAGCCACAAACATGAAACCCAACTGACTACAAGTTGAATAAGCTATCACCTTTTTTATATCTTTTTGAAAAAAGCCCACTGATGCAGCAAAGAATGCTGTTAATAGACCTATTATTAAAACAAAAGTCATAATGAAGTCAGACATGACCATTAATTCTGAAAATCTTACAGTCAAGAAAACACCAGCTGTTACCATTGTTGCTGCATGAATTAATGCTGAGACAGGTGTAGGTCCCTCCATAGCGTCAGGTAACCATGTATGAAAGCCAAACTGGGCAGATTTTCCCATGGCACCTATGAAAAGGAAAAAACAAGAAAAAATTAAAGCATTAATTTCAAATCCTAAAAAATTAATTTGATAGCTTAATAATTTCTCTTTCCCCGAAATTATTTCATTAATTGATAATGTGTCTAAAAATATATAGAGAGTTGCAATACCGATGAGAAATCCAAAATCTGCAACTCTATTTACTAAAAAAGCTTTCATTGCAGCTAAATTTGCAGACTTCTTATGATGCCAGAAACCTATCAATAAATAAGAGGCTAGACCAACACCCTCCCATCCAAAAAATAACTGAATTAAATTATCACTTACAACTAAGGCAACCATACAAAAGGTAAATAGACTCAAATAAGTCATGAACCTTACTTTTGAGTTATCATGAGACATGTACTCAATTGAATAAATATGAACCAATGCAGAAACTGTGAGAACAAGTGTTAACATCAAAAGGGTAAGAGAATTTACAGAAATTCCCCAATTAAAGAACTGACCAGAAACAAAAAACCACTCTAGAACAGGAATTATAATTTCAGATGATGAAGAACTAGAAAAACTAATAAATAAGAACCAACTTAAAATAGCTGCTATAGATATTAGAGTAGAAGAGAAATATTGGGCAGTTTTTTCACCTAATAACACTCCAAAAGGATATGTAAAAATGGTTGAAATTAGAGGAAGAAAAAAAAGTAATTTATAACTTAACATTAATCTTTTAGTTGATTGATTTGAGTAATATCAATCTCTCCCTTATTTCTGAAATAAATAACCAATATAGCTAGGCCAATGGCTGCTTCTGCAGCGGCAATAGTTAAAATAAAAATGGAGAATACCTGACCATTAATATCATTTAGGAAAACCGAAGCTGATACAAAATTAATATTTGCAGCCAATAATATAATTTCAATACACATTAAAATTAGAATCATATTTCTTCTATTTAAAAATAATCCGAAGCACCCAATAATAAAAACAATTAAAGAAAGTATGAAGAAATGATTATAAGTAAGGCTAGTCATCTTTAATACCTTCACCAGACTTAATTTTTACTAGTTTTACTCTATCTTCGGCTGTAGTAGAGTTTTGACTTTCTATGTTTTGTCTTTTGATAGTTGGTCTATACACATGTGTTAAAACAATTGCACCAATCATAGCAAGCAACAAAACGATACCGCTTAACTGGAAATCAATAAAATACTCTGTGTAAAGCACATCTCCAATTTGCTCAGTATTATTTTTAGATCTAATGAAAGTGTCTAAATTATCTTTTGAAGTTTTAAATACAGTTAAATAGATTATTTCAGCTAAAATTATACCAGCAAAAAGTAACGCAAGGGGTATATATCTTTTTATGTTGAACATTAAAGTTGTGATTTGAATATCGAGCATCATCACAACAAAAAGAAATAATATAGCTACTGCTCCTATATAAACGATCGCAAGAATAATACCAACGAACTCTGCACCAATAAGAATAAAAAGAAATGTAGAATTTAGAAAAGCTAATACAAGAAAGAGTACAGAGTTAACTGGATTTTTTGAAAATATAACAAATATACATGTGGTGATCAAAAATGCTGCGAACAAAAAAAAAGAGCCAACAAGAAACATTATCTATATTTACTGTCCCTTTTTAAATTTTCGCTAATTTGTTTTTCCCAAATATCACCGTTTCGTAAAAGCTTTTCCTTGTCATAAAGCAATTCTTCTCTTGTTTCAGTAGCGTATTCAAAATTGGGTCCTTCAACAATTGCATCTACTGGACATGCCTCTTCGCATAAACCACAATAAATACACTTAGTCATATCAATATCATATCGGGTAGTTCTTCTACTCCCATCAGGTTTTGGTTCTGCTTCAATAGTTATAGCTTGCGCAGGGCAAACTGCTTCACATAACTTACACGCAATACATCTTTCCTCACCATTCGGATACCTTCTCAAAGCATGTTCCCCCCTAAAGCGAGGACTAATAGGACCCTTTTGATTAGGGTAATTAAGAGTGACTTTTGGCTTAAAAAAATAAGTTATCGTTAATTTCAAACCTTTCATTAATTCGAAAAGAGTAAAGGATTTTATGTATTTAATTAGTGTTGTCATTGTTAGTTAGGTAATAGTCCAAAGTAAAATAAAAATGCTGATGTAATAACTACCCAAATCAAGGTAAAAGGTAGAAAGATTTTCCAGCCAAGTCGCATAAGTTGGTCATATCTATATCTTGGAAAAGTTGCTCTGACCCATAAAAACACAAAAAGAATTAAAAATACTTTAATTACAAACCAAAATATTCCAGGTATTGCGTTTAAAGGGAATATATCTATTGGAGGGTACCAACCTCCTAAAAATAGAATTACAGTTAGAGAGCTCATTAAAATCATATTGGCGTATTCTGCTAAAAAAAATAAGCCAAATGATATTGATGAGTATTCGGTAAAAAAACCTGCAACTAATGTGGCTTCATCTTCAGGCAAATCAAATGGGAGTCTATTTGTTTCAGCTAATGCTGAAATAATAAATATAACAAACATAGGTAACAGTGGTATAGCAAACCACATATTCTTTTGACTCTCCACAATATCAATTAAATTTAATGAGCCGACACAAATCAAAACTGTTATTATTACAAAACCTATTGATACTTCATAAGAAATCATCTGAGCTGCTGATCTCAATGCACCTAAAAAAGGATACTTAGAATTACTAGCCCAACCAGCAATAATGACTCCATAAACACCAAACGATGACACAGCGAACAAATATAGAATACCTATATTTATATTTGCTATAACATAAGTTGAGCTAATTGGGATAACAGCCCAAGCTATTAAACTTAATATTAAAGTAAGCATAGGCGCAAAGATAAAAAGGAATTTGTTTGAGCTAGAGGGAAGTAAATTCTCCTTAGTGAGTAATTTTAATACATCAGCAAAACTCTGTAGTATTCCGAATGGTCCAACTACGTTAGGGCCTTTTCTTAATTGAACAGCACCAAGCACTTTTCTTTCTAAGTAAACTAATAATGCAACAGAAACTAGTACAGGGACAACAAAACTAAATATTTTTAATATACCAATTGTTAACTCAAAGGATAAACTTGTCATTATGCTGATTTCTCCAAAAGAGATGGAGTTGAAATTATTTCATCAACACATTTGGCCATAGTGACAGAATTTTTTGAAATCACATCTGACATATAAAAATTACTTACAGGATATTCTGCCTTACAATCTTCAAATTCAATATATGGTGTAATTGAAATTGAATTTTCAACAGCTATGATTTCATGATAATCAGAAAGAATTGGGTGTTTGTCAAATAACTCAGATCTTAATTGATCAAATGTATTTGGGATAAAATCAAAAGATAATTCATCAGATAGTTTTTTTAGTATCGACCACTCTTCTTTGGCGGATCCAATTGGATTATGGCATTTTTTTGCTTCTTGAGGTCTGCCTTCAATATTTACAAAAGTACCATTTTTCTCTGTATAAAGAGGTGTTGGCAAAACAATATCAGACCCCATCGCTCCATCATCACCATGATGGCCAAAATAAACTTTAAAACAGTTATTGAACTGCTCGTCGGCAATATGTTCTGAGCCAAAAGAAAGAACCAATTCAAAATTATCTTTTTTTAAATTAGAAAACGGCTCACAAAGGTTATTAGTAGTATTACCTATAATCAATTGGCCCACACGTGAGGCATATGGATTTAAAAAATTTAGATTATTTTTTTCTTTTGTAATAACTTTGTATTTATCAGCATATGAAAAAATAGATTTTAAAGTTTTAATATTTTTAATTTTATTTAAAAACGCAGAGCCAATAATTATAAGAGGGTTAGTAGATTTTTTTAATGCTTTGATTATATTTTCATTATTTAAATTTGATAAACTTTCTCCTAGATACTCTGTTTTATAGTTCAAAGATATATTTTCACCAATGTTAAATACTTTTGCGTCATTATTATAAGCTTTGAATATCTTATGATTTATGATTGGTGTTTCTATTTTTGGGTTTGTACCTACAAGAATAATTAAATCTGCATTTTCTATATCCTTCAAAGGTGTGTTAAAACGATAACTATCTAAGCTTTCTAGGATAGCATGATTATCAGTTCGACACTCCACATTGTCTTTACCATAATTTGACATAAATTTTTTGATTGCATATCCGGTTTCTAAATCTACGTGCTCACCAATCAAAGCTAATGGTTTTAAAGTTTTTAATTTATCTTTTAAAACTTTTAAAGACTCTTCCCAATTTGATATTGATAATTTTTGGTTTTCTTTAATATAGGGTGTGTCTATTCTTTGTTGGTAATAGCCATCATAGTTAAATCGAACTTTATCTGATATCCACTCTTCATTTATGTATTCATTTGTTCTTGGTGTAACTCTTAAAATCTCCTCTGCTCTACTATCGACTCTGATATTAGAACCAACACTATCGAAGATATCGATTGAGTCTGTGCGTTTTAGCTCCCAAGGACGTGCTTTAAATTGATATGGCTTACTCGTAAGTGCTCCTACAGGGCATAAATCAATTACGTTACCTGAAAGCTCTGAAGTGATTGATTGTTCAAGATAAGTGGTAATTTCTGCATTCTCTCCCCTACCTAACATGCCTAATTCTGGAACTCCAGCTACTTCAGTGGCAAATCTTACACACCTAGTGCAATGGATGCATCTAGTCATTATAGTGTTTACCAAAGGTCCCATATTTTTATTATCTACAGCCCTTTTATTCTCTTTATATCTAGATTTGTCGAAACCGTAGTACATGGCCTGATCCTGTAAATCGCATTCTCCACCTTGATCACATATTGGGCAATCTAATGGGTGATTAATTAATAAAAACTCCATTACACCTTTTCTACCTGCATTTACTTTTTCAGAATTGGTGATTATCGACATGCCCTCCATTAGAGGCATAGTGCAGGAAGATACTAATTTTGGAGCTTTTTCAATTTCCACTAAACACATTCTACAGTTACCAGCTATAGAGAGTTTGTCGTGATAGCAAAATCTTGGAATTTCTTCACCAGCGATTTCACAGGCTTGCATCACAGTAAGATTTTTATCTACCTGAATTTCTTTTTGATTAACTTTAATTTTTATTAAATCGTCACTCATGAAGCTTTTAACTTTTTATTATACTTACTTATTAACTCTGATTTAAAATTTTTAATGAGTCCTTGTATAGGCCAAGCAGCTGCATCTCCTAAAGCGCAGATAGTATGACCCTCTACTTGCTTTGTAACATTTTCTAAAAGCTCTATTTGTTCAGGAGATATCTCTCCTCTAACTAATCTCTGCATCATTCTATGCATCCAGCCTGTTCCTTCTCTACAAGGTGTACATTGACCACAACTTTCATGTTTGTAAAAGTGAGCAAACCTCTCAATTACCTCAGCAATATCATTATTCTTGTTAACAACAATCACTCCAGCTGTACCTAAACCTGAGCCATTAGCTTTTAGGTCATCAAAATTCATTAGAACTGACTCACAAATATTTTTTGGAAGCATTGGGGTACTAGAACCTCCTGGTACTATCGCCTTTAAATTATCCCATCCTCCCTCAACTCCATCACAATGCTTTTCAACTAATTCTTTAAGTGGTATTCCCATTTCCTCTTCTATTGTGCATGGCTTATTAACATTACCAGATATGCAAAAAATTTTTGTGCCTGTATTATTTTCAGCACCAATTGACTTAAACCAATCTGGGCCTCTTCTTAAAATAGTTGGAACTACTGCAATTGACTCCACATTGTTAATAGTTGTCGGCATACCATATAAACCTACACCAGCAGGAAAAGGAGGTTTTAATCTTGGTTGTCCTTTTTTTCCTTCTAAACTTTCTAAAAGAGCTGTCTCTTCTCCACATATATAAGCTCCAGCACCCCTATGAACATAAAGATCAAAATCAAATCCGATACCACAAGCATTTTTTCCGATAAAGCCTCGTTCATATGCCTCTTCTATTGCCTTTTCTAATTGGACATATTCGTAGTGGTATTCGCCCCTGATGTATATGTAACATTTAGAGGCTTGAATTGCGTATGAAGCTATCAAGCACCCTTCTACAAGAGTATGTGGGTCATTTCTAATAATTTCTCTATCTTTGCAAGTACCAGGTTCTGACTCATCAGCATTGACAACCAAATAATGCTGTTTACCAGTGTTCTTTGGCATGAATGACCATTTAAGACCTGTAGAAAATCCAGCTCCACCTCTTCCTCTTAACTGACTGGATTTAACTAATTCAATAATATCATTTTGATCTTTAGACAAAATTTCTTTTGTGTTTGACCAGGAGCCTCTTTTTAAAGCTCCTTCTATGAAGGGTTCTTGAAAACCATGAAGGTTTTGAAAAACTTTATCTTTTTCATTAAGCATTTTCTGAACTTCTCCTGCCTTTTTGAGAACCAATAACATTTGGTTTTCCCTCTTTAATATTGTCTATAATTTTTTTTGTAGACTCTTCATCTAAATCCTCATAGAAATCATTATTGATTTGTATCATAGGTCCATTTGAGCAAGCACCTAGACACTCTACTTCAACAACTGTAAATTTATTATCGTCACTGGTATCATTAATTTCACATTTTGTTTCTTTACAAATAGTTTTCGTAATCTTATTTGAACCTCTAAGCCAACAAGGAGAGGTTCTACAAATCTGAACAAGATTTTCTCCAACAGGTCTTGTATTATACATTGAATAAAATGAGGCCACTTCTGTGACTCTTATTTTAGGCATATTTAAAGTTTCAGCGATTGTTTCTATACATTCGATACTTATCCAATTATTGTTTTGCTCTTGCGCCAAATATAGAAGAGGCATAACTGCGCTTTGTTCTCTGCCTTTAGGATATTTAGAAATTATATTTTTAATTGATCTTAGATTATCTTTAGACCAAGAAAACTTTTCGCCCGATCTAGAAAAATTATTTGATAAACCTGGATGATTACCGCTCATCTATCTACCTCTCCAAATACTATATCTAAACTTCCTAAAATTGATGGTACGTCAGCTAGTTGGTGGCCCTTTGATAAAAAATGTAATGCCTGTAAATGGACAAAGCCCGGCGCTCTCAACTTACATCGATATGGTTTGGAACTTCCATCTGAAACTAATACAACACCAAATTCTCCTTTTGGTGCCTCTACGCTTTTGTAAGTAATACCCTCAGGAACCCTATAACCCTCGGTAAATAATTTAAAATGATGAATAATAGCTTCCATTGAGTTTTTCATTTCTGATCTTTTAGGTGGAGTAATTTTATTATTCTCAACCATTACGGGTCCTTCTGGAATATTTTCAATACATTGTAAGATTATCTTAACTGACTCTCTCATCTCCTCCATTCTCACCAAATATCTATCATAGGTGTCACCAGTTTTTCCAACTGGTATGTCGAAATCTAAATCCTCATAAACATCATAAGGTTGAGATTTTCTTAAATCCCAAGCTACACCACTAGCACGAAGAACAGGGCCACTGCAACTTAGTCTTATTGCATCATCTTTCTTTAAAATACCTATATCAACAGATCGTTGTTTAAATATTCTATTTTCAGTAAGTAGTTCTTCAAGCGTATCTATAAATTTAGGAAAGTTAGTAAAGTACTTTTTCATTTTTTCTAACAAATTTTCAGGCAAGTCTTGGTGAACTCCACCAGGTCGAAAATAAGCTGCATGAAATCTGGCACCAGATACAGCTTCATGGAACTCCAACATTTTTTCTCTTTCTTCAAAAGCCCACAGCATTGGAGTAGCAGCACCTATATCCATAGCAAACGCTGGAATATTTAATAAATGATTTAGTATCCTAGTAACTTCTGCAAACATAACTCTGATGTATTGAGCTCGTTTAGGAGCTTCAATATTTAATAAATTCTCAACAGCTAAAGCGAAAGCATGTTCTTGACACATTGGTGAGACATAATCTAGACGATCAAAATATGGAATAGCTTGAGTATAAGTTTTCTGTTCAATTAATTTTTCAGTTCCTCTATGCAAAAGTCCAATGTGGGGTTCAGCTTTATTAACTACCTCCCCTTCTAATTGTACAAGAAGTCTTAAAACACCATGAGCGGCAGGATGTTGGGGTCCAAAGTTTAGAGTTACAGGTTTAAAGTTCTCTGACATTACTTCTTTTCAAGCTCCTCTTTAATTGTTTCTTTCATTCCCTCCCAGGGACTTTCATTGTCAAAATCTCTAAATTCCTGTTTTAATGTTACAGGTTCATAAACAACTTTTTTTAAGTTTTCATCATAACGAACCTCTTCATAACCCGTCAGAGGAAAGTCTTTTCTGAGCGGATGACCTTGAAAATTATAATCATTCATTATTCTTTGAAGATTTGGGTGATTAACAAAGTTTATGCCAAAAAGATCGTAACATTCTCTTTCAAACCAATCGGCAGACTCAAAAATTTGTGTTATTGAATTGATATCTAAATTATCTTCGGAAATGTTAGTAAAAATAAATAATCTTTTATTAAATTTTAAACTTAGAAAAGAGTAGATAAGAGTAAATCGTTCATTTGAATAACTTGATTTGGATAGCATATTATCAGTTACAGTAATATCAATTAACTGGTCATAGAGTAGATCTTCGTCCTCTTTAATTTTTTGTGTTACTTCTAGTATGGAGTCTTTGTTAACTAATATATTGTCTATTCCAGACTTTATTGGAAAATGGAAGTTACCAGTTGAATATTTTTGTAAAATATTTGGAGACAAGAAATTTACCTATAAATCTTCTTTTTCTTTTTGATTTTATCTTGAAGTTGCATAATGCCGTACAAAAGAGCTTCTGCTGTAGGTGGACATCCAGGGACATAAATATCAACAGGCACTATCCTATCGCATCCTCGAACAACAGAGTAAGAGTAGTGATAATATCCTCCTCCATTAGCACAAGAACCCATAGAGATTACCCATCTTGGTTCAGGCATTTGATCATAAACTTTTCTCAAAGCAGAAGCCATTTTGTTTGTAAGAGTTCCCGCAACAATCATTACATCAGATTGTCTTGGAGAACCTCTTGGAATTACACCTAAACGATCTAGATCGTATCTACTCATATAGGAGTGCATCATCTCAACACCACAACATGCTAAACCGAAAGTCATAGGCCATAAAGATCCTGACCTCGCCCAATTTATTAAATTTTCAAATGATGCTGTTACAAAACCTTTTTTTTCAAATAGCTCATCAATATTTAATGATTTGTCTTTTTCTAATACTACTCCCAATCTAGTGCTCCATTTTTCCATTCATATATAAAACCTACTGTGAGAATAAATAAAAAAAACATCATTGAATAAAAACCAAGAGCTCCAATATTGCTAAGACTCACGGCCCAAGGAAATAAAAACGCAATTTCTAAATCAAATATAATAAATAGTATTGATACTAAATAAAACTTAACATCAAATTTTGACCGAGCGTCGTCAAATGCCTCAAAACCACATTCATATGCAGATAGTTTTTCAGTATCAGGTGAGCTAGGTGATAATATTTTTGAGAGCAAATACATAGCGATTGCCATTCCTGCCCCAATAATAATGAATATCAATATGAAAATATAATCTAGGTTGTACATTAAAAGTTTTGATTTTCCGTAACGCAATACATTATAAGAAACAATATGTATTTAGTGACGATAAAAATGACGCATTAGTCTTACACTTGATTTTTAAATATTTGAGTGTAAAAAAGTTAAAAAAATATTTTATCCTTTAGAGTAATAAGCAACTCTATCTTCTGTAAAGATAGGAAATGATTCATTTATTGTTTGTTTTTTTAGATTACTACAATAATAGCCAATATTTTCTATTAAAAGGTCCTTACATTCAGTTCCAAAGTGAATTTCATCAGCATAAATAGATTGATAAGAGCCATCTAATCTTGAACCATAAATACCAAATTTAAAATTTGCCAAATTATCTGAGTTTTTTACACCTTTTTGATCTTTCCAGAGTGTTTGGTTTTTTCTGTAATGCAATAACTTTCCATTTAACCAAATTTTATGAAAAGCTTTGGAAATATCCTTTTTATTAAAATTAATATTGAAGACTAAATCATACCATTTATTCCTTTGTAAATTTTTTGCAGATATTATTTGGTACCAATCATGCCTAGCTTCACAAAAAATTCTTTTATCAGTATCCTCTGGACCTCCAGCACCAGGTGAGCAATCATCATTCCCTCCTTCAATAATAATAACTCCCTCACTAGATTCGTGTCTCCAAAGTAAACCTTTCTTCTTGTCTATCTGAAGCATAAACATAGGACCAAAAAAACTCTCTGTGCTATGAAATTGCAATATTGATTTATTCATAGCGCTATCATTATTTAGTTCGTAATTTTCTGTGATTAAAAAAGAATAAGATAACCATATTTCTCCTTGAAAACCATAATTGGTTCCTACCTCTACTCTTTTTTGTTTTTCACCATTTGGTCGTGAGCAATCTTTTAATTTGTTATAACACTCATCGCCTGGTGCTTGGATAAAAAAAGCAGTGTCTCCGTATCTTGTTTTTTCTTTCTGAAGTTGAAAAAGCACCAATTTTTTTTTTCTTTGATATTTTTTTATTTCTTCTTTTGAACTAGCATTCCAACCTGGGTCAATTTTAAAACCTTTAATTGTTGTATCGCCAAAGCTCATACCAAGTTTCTTTAATCCATGAACATCTTTTGATTTATAAGAAGAACATGAAAATAAAGAAAAAATTAAAAAAAACGAAATGAATATTTTGAAGTGGCGGGAGCGACGGGACTCGAACCCGCGACCTCCTGCGTGACAGGCAGGCGTTCTAACCAAACTGAACTACACCCCCGACAATTGTCGAATGGTGGGCGATGACGGACTCGAACCGCCGACCCTCTCGGTGTAAACGAGATGCTCTACCAACTGAGCTAATCGCCCTATCTAATTTGCAAAAAATTAGACTGTGGACTTTATTAGTTCTTTTAGCTGTTTTCCAGCAAGAAATTTTGGCTTTTTTGATGCAGGAATTTGGATAGACTCTCCAGTTCTTGGGTTTCTTCCAGTCTTAGCTTTTGTGTTAGCTACCTTAAAAGTACCAAAACCGGCAATCTTAACATCCCCTCCTGCTTTCAAAGTAGATGTGATAATATCAAATAAACTTTCTACAGCCTTAGTTGCATCTGATTTTCCAACACCATTTTTCGTACTATATTCAGCAATGAGTTCATTTTTGTTCATACCGAACCTCCTTAGTGATTCTATTAGTTAATTGTAGTAAGAAAAAGGTAAGAAAATCAACAACAATATACTAGTTGACGAATGTTTTTTCTTGATTTTGCTGGTTTTTTGGCTTCATAGACTCAGTAACTAAGTGTCTCCAGTCCAATTTTTTGTTGATTTTACTAATTTTTCCATCGAGAGCCAAGTCCAATACCTCTTTTGCAAACTCGACTTTCTTAATTATCAACTTGTTTTGGATGTCTTTTTGTATTTCAACTAAGTCCTTTTCATTCTCTTTTGGGATGATAACAGTTTTAATACCGTATCTTATAGCAGCCAATAATTTCTCTTTTAATCCGCCAATTGGAAGAACTCTTCCTTTTAAAGTAATTTCTCCTGTCATTGCAATGTCTCTTTTTATTTTGATATCAGTAAGAGATGAAATTAATGAGGTAAATATTGTTATTCCAGCACTTGGACCATCTTTAGGTATGGCTCCTTCAGGAACATGTAAATGGATATCTATTTTATCAAAAACCTTAGGGTTCACTCCAAACTCAACAGAATTAGATTTAATGTAACCTAAAGCAGCAGTAATAGACTCTTTCATCACATCACCAAGTTTACCTGTTGCATTAATCATTCCCTTGCCTGATGATAAGTTAACTTCAATATTTAAGATATCTCCACCAACCTGAGTCCATGCTAGACCATTAGTAATGCCAACTAAATTTTTCTTTTCTAAAACACTATCTTTGAATTTCTCTGGGCCTAAAAAATTTTTTATAGCCTTATCATCAAAAACAAATGGCTTTTTTGATCTTGATTTATTTTTTTCTAATTGAAAAACAAGTTTTCTAAAAAGCTTATCAAAAACTTTTTCAAGCCCTCTGACACCAGACTCTCTAGTATAATGTCTCACAATTTTAGTAATTGAACTTTTATCAAGTTTAAATTCATTATTTTTTAAAATATTTTTATTCATTTTTCTTGGAATTAAATATTTTTTTGCAATTTCAACTTTTTCTTTTTCAGTATAACCAGATACTTCAATGACCTCTAATCTGTCAAGAAGAGGACCAGGTATGTTGTAAGTATTACCTGTGCATATAAACATCACATTTGATAAGTCATAATCAACCTCAAGGTAATGATCATTAAACTGGTTATTTTGCTCTGGATCTAACACTTCTAACAATGCAGAGGATGGATCACCTCTCCAGTCACTACCTACTTTGTCAATTTCATCAAGTAAAATAATTGGATTAGATGTTTTTGTTTTCTTCATAGCCTGAATAAATCGACCAGGCATTGAGCCAATATATGTTCTTCTATGTCCTCTGATTTCAGCCTCATCTCTAATTCCACCAAGAGAAATTTTAGCAAATTCTCTACCTGTAGCTCTCGCAATGGATTTACCTAATGAAGTCTTACCTACGCCTGGAGGTCCTACAAAACAAAGTATTGTGCCAGATGCTTTCTTTGATCTTTTTTTGACTGCTAAAAATTCAAGTATTCTCTCTTTGACTTTTTCAAGACCGTAATGATCATCATTTAGAATTTCTTCAGAACCTTTTATGTCTATAACTTCTTTTGAGAAATTTTCCCATGGGATATCTAATATCCACTCTAGGTAATTGCGAATAACTGATGCTTCTGCAGACATTGGGCTCATAGATTTTAATTTTTTAAATTCATTTAAAGCTTTTTCCTTTGCCTCTTTTGATAATTTTACCTCATTAATTTTTTTCTCTATTTCAGAATATTCGTTTGAACCATCTTCACCATCACCAAGTTCTTTCTGTATGGCTTTCATTTGTTCATTTAAGTAGTACTCTCTTTGAGTTTTTTCCATTTGTCTTTTTACTCTATTTTTTATTTTTTTCTCAAGAGCAGAAAAGTTAAGTTCTTTTGAAAAGAAATTCAGTAAGTTTTGAATTTTTTTATTAATATCAATAATTTCTAAATTTTTTTGTTTATCTTCAATTCCGATGTTTAAGTTGTAATAAATATTATCAATGAACTGATAAGGATCTTCAATGTTTAAAAGTCCTTCAAGGATGTCATTATTATTTCCTATATTTTGTATATAATTTTGAAATTCGTTTTTTAAAACTCTTAATGAAGCTTTTAATTCAACTGAATTTTTTTTGTTAATTACTACTGTTTCAATTTTAGCTGTGAGGAAGTTATTATTTGCCTTAACAGCAGACTTTATCTTTACTATTTCTAAGCCTTCAGTAAGGACTTTATATGTATTGTCAGGTAACTTGAGAAACTGAATAATTTTTGATTTTACTCCGTAGGAATAAACATCGTTAACTTGGGGATCATCAGTCGTTGGTTCTTTTTGCGTAAATAAATAAATTATCTTATTGTTATGATTCATGGCAAAATTAATTGCATCAATAGATTTAGCTCTGCCAACAAACAAAGGTGAGGTTATAGAGGGATAAACAACTAAGTCCCTTAAAGGTAAAATAGGTCCAATGATTTGATTTTCCATACTATTAAGATAGTGAGGAATTTTTAATTTTCACCCACTTTTTTTTTAATTTTTGCTTTTTCTTTGTATACGATTATTGGTCTATTTGAGATTACTGACTCTTTACTTAAAACTACCTTATCCACAGAATCCTTATCAGGAATATCATACATACAATCTAAAAGAAGCTTTTCCATAATTGACCTTAGGCCTCGTGCACCAATTTTTTTTTCAACAGCTAATTGAGCAATTTGCTCTCTACCATCTTCAGTTATCTCGAATTCAACCCCTTCAAAAGAAAAAAGAGCTTTGTATTGTTTTGATATTGCATTTTTTGGTCTTGTAATAATCTCTTTTAAATCATCTAAAGATAATTCATTCAAACTAGCGCTTACAGGAAGTCTTCCTACTAATTCAGGTATTAATCCAAATTTAATCAAATCGTCATTTTCAAGTTGTGAAGTCATTGGTTGGTCCTGATTAATTGATTTATTAAAACCTATCGACTTTTTATTTACTCGATTTTTTATAATTTTATCAATGCCTTCAAACGCGCCCCCACAAACAAACAATATATTTTTTGTATCAACTTGAAGAAACTCTTGTTGAGGATGCTTTCTTCCACCTTGAGGTGGCACGCTAGCTGTTGTTCCCTCAATTATTTTTAGCAAAGCTTGTTGAACTCCCTCACCAGATACATCTCTTGTTATAGATGGATTTTCACTTTTTCTACCCACTTTATCAATTTCATCAATATATACGATACCCTTTTGAGCCAAAGCTACATCATAATCACATTGCTGAAGTAATCTTAAAATAATATTTTCAACGTCTTCACCTACATATCCAGCCTCCGTCAACGTGGTAGCATCAGCAATTGTAAAAGGTACATTTAAAAATTTTGCTAGGGTTTGAGCTAAAAGTGTTTTACCACAACCTGTTGGTCCGATAAGTAATATGTTTGATTTAGAAATTTCTATATCTTTTGAGGGGTTTTGAACTCTCTTATAATGATTGTAAACAGATACAGATAATATTTTTTTTGCATGATCTTGACCAATTATATGATCATCAAGATAATTATAGATCTCACTTGGTTTTGGTATCTCAAATTTTTTCTTTGTGTCAATTTTATCATCCTCAACAAGTATATCCTTACATAAAACCACACACTCATTACAAATATAAACATTTGGTCCAGCAATTAATTTTTTAACCTCTTCTTGGCTTTTACCACAAAAAGAGCATGATATTTTTTTTATCAGAGCTATTAGCAGAGGTGATTTTTTCATCAGACATTTTTATTTTTCAATTCTAGTAGTAATTACTTTATCTATCAAACCAAATTTTTGCGCCTCTTCAGGGTCAAAGAATCTATCTCTTTCCATTGCCTTTTCTATTTCACCAATGCTTATCTTGGTATGCTTTTGATATATTTCATTGAGTCTTTTTTTTGTCTTTAATATCTCTTCAGCATGAATTTTAATATCACTCGCTTGTCCTGAAAAACCACCAGATGGTTGATGAATCATTATTTTAGAGTGTGGTAAAGCATACCTGTTGCCCTCTTTTCCTGCAGCGAGTATTAATGAGCCTGCAGAGGCAGCTTGACCTATACAAACTGTATGAACAGGACATTTTATATATTGCATAGTGTCATACATTGCCAATCCAGCTGTAACTAGACCACCAGGTGAATTGATATAAAGATTAATGGGCTCTTCTGGATTCTCAGACTCTAAAAATAAAAGTTGAGCGCATATTAAAGAGGCAGTCTCATCATTGATGGCACCTGTCAAAAAAATAATTCTTTCTCTGAGCAGTCTGGAGAAAATATCAAAAGATCTCTCCCCTTTTCCTGATTGTTCAATGACTATGGGTACTAGATTCATTATTTTGAGATCCTTTTTTCATTAGCTCTTCTAAGCTTAACTTAGTTTCTTTGATTTTAAAAGTTTTCATAGACTCATCTGCTATTTTATTTCTAAGAAGAGTACCATAAGCAGCTTCTGCCGTTCTTTGATCAATTTTTTCACCATAATATTTTTGAATATACTCTTGGAGTTCTTTCTGCTCAACTTTTACATTTAAAAATTTTACTAATTCTGAAAAAAGAACGTCTTTTTGAATATTCTCACTTGTGAGTTTTTTTAAACTATCAATTCTTTCTTTGTGCTCATCCTTCATTTTAGATAAATCAATTTGATATTTTCTTTTAAGCTCAAGATTTACAACCTCCTCGTTGATATCAATCTTTTTCTTTTGTGATAGGACTTTAAGTAGATCTTCAATAAAAAACTCTTTTTGAAGATAATTCATATCCTCATTGAGTTTATTATCAATTTTGTCATTTAATTCTTTAGTAGATTTTAATTTTAAAATCTTAATCAACTCGTCATCATTTTTAGGATAAATCTTTTTATTTATATCTTTGATTTGAGCGTTTATCTTTATTCCTTTTGTGGAAAAATTAATATCAGATTTATTTTTAATTTTTAAAAGAGATTTTTTTAAGTCTAAAAATACTTCTTCTTTCGTTTGGGTGTTTAAGTCTACTCTTACCTCTTTTTGAGAAAATAATTTTTTTTGTTCATCTTCATAGTTTAATATTTCAAAATCTATAACAGAATTTTCATCTGATATATCTATACTCTCTAATGAATAGTACTCTTTTCTTACTTTTTCTCTAAAATCATCAATATCTTTTTTTGTTACCTCTGAAGTAACTTTCTCTATTTCACTTGTTTTTAACTCATCCATTTTAATTTCGGGTTTCAAATAAAAAGCCAAGGTAAAATTATAATTATCTTTAAAATTAACATCAGGTTGTATCAGGGATTGTATTTTTTCATCCTCACTGATTTTATTTATATTTTTTGATACCTCTTCATTTAATACCTCGTTTTCAATTTGAAGACCAATTTTAGACTTTATGATGCTTACCGGTACTTTGCCCTTTCTAAAACCTGCAATTTCAAAAGTAGGTTGCTTTTCTGATATTTTTTCGTCAATAATTTTAGCAATAGCGCTTTGATCTAAAGATACCTCAAAAGATGATTTGTAACTTTTTTTTTCTATGTTTTTATAATCCATATTACTTGTATTCTGGTGCGCCAGGAGGGACTCGAACCCCCACGGTTGCCCACTGGTTCCTAAGACCAGCGCGTCTACCATTCCGCCACTGGCGCACAAATTGGGGCGAGTAAGGGGACTTGAACCCCCGACCTCCGGTACCACAAACCGGCGCTCTAACCAACTGAGCTACACCCGCCAAAAATTGAATTAATTTATAGTATAGATATTATGCAAATTAAACATTATATTTGGATCGCTAAATATGAAAAAAATTGAGGCAATAATTAAACCTTTTAAATTAGAGGATGTTAAAGATGCCCTTGGCGAAATAGGCCTAAGTGGATTAACCGTATCTGAAGTAAAAGGGTTTGGTAGACAAAAAGGTCATACTGAGCTTTATAGAGGAGCTGAATACGTAGTAGACTTTCTGCCGAAGGTTAAAATTGAATTAGTAGTTGATGACAAGAAATACAAAGAGGCAATCGATGTTATTATTAAGCATTCTAATACAGGTAAAATCGGTGACGGTAAAATTTTTGTATATGAAGTTTCAGAAGCTATTAGAATTCGCACAGGCGAAAAAGGTAAAGACGCAATTTAGTTTTTACACAAACCAAGTTAACAACTCAGGAGGTTATTAGATGGACAAAAAATCATTACAAAAAATGATCGATGAAAATGGTATTAAGTATATTGATTTTAGATTTACAGATCCTTTAGGAACATGGCAGCACTTTTCAAACCATATTAATACATTTGAAATGGACGTATTTGAGGAGGGTATTGGTTTCGACGGTTCTTCAATTAGATGTTTTCAGTCAATTGAAGCTAGTGACATGATATTAATTCCAGATATTGAGACTGCATTTGTAGATCCCTTTTTTACTGATCCTACTCTAGTTCTGATATGTGATATTCAAGATCCAATTACTGGACAAAAGTACGATAAAGATCCAAGATATGTTGCAAAAAAAGCAGAAGAATACGTTAATACCTCAGGAGTTGGTGATAGTATTTTCTTTGGACCAGAAGCTGAATTTTTTCTTTTCAATAATGTTCAAATTAACACGCACCCTCATCACTCCTCTTTTTCTGTTGACTCCGGTGAAGCCGTTTGGAATACAGGCACAGCCGAAGGTCCAAATCTAGGTTATAAAGTTAGAAATAAAGGTGGATACTTCCCATGCCCTCCTCATGACACTATGCAGGATGTTAGATCAGAAATGGTTAATCACATGGTTGCAATTGGTATGAGTGTTGAAGCGCAACACCACGAAGTTGCTACTGCTGGTCAATGTGAAATTGATTTAAAATTCGACACATTGGTTAAGATGGCCGATGATCTTCAAAAATATAAATACGTTGTAAGAAACACAGCAAAAAGTAATGGTTTAAGTGCTACTTTTATGCCAAAACCTCTTTCAAACGACAATGGTTCTGGAATGCATTGTCATCAAAGTATTTGGTCAAACGGTAAACCAGTATTTTATGGTGAAGGTGGATACGCTAATCTTAGTGATGAAGCAAAATTTTATATTGGTGGTTTGCTTAAGCACGCACCATCTTTATTAGCTTTTACAAATCCAACTATTAACTCATACAAGAGATTAGTTCCAGGTTATGAGGCTCCAGTTAAGCTTGCATACTCTAATAGAAATAGAAGTGCTATATGTAGAATACCTGCATACTCACCATCTCCTAAAGCAAAAAGAGTTGAGTTTAGATGTCCAGATGCAACTGCCAACGGTTATTTAGCATTTTCAGCTATGCTTATGGCAGGTTTAGATGGAATTAAGAATAGAATTGATCCTGGTGAACCAATGGATAAAAATCTTTATGATTTACCTCCAGAAGAGCAATCTAAAGTAAAGGAAGTACCTGGTACTCTTGAGGAAGCGATTAATAATCTTGAGTCAAATCATGATTATCTTTTAGAGGGTAATGTGTTTACCAAAGATTTAATCGAGTCATATATCGAATACAAAAGAGAAGAAGAAATCGAACCAAATAAACTGCTAGTTACACCTGCAGAGTTCGACATGTATTACGATTACTAAACTAAATTAAAAGCAACCTGTCTAAATATTTTTTATTATCTACTTTGGACGGGTTGCTAGTTAGATTTTCAAACATAAGCAACTCTCTTAAATAATCAATATCATCACTATATGAAAACTCTTTATTATTTATGTGGTTGATGTCTTCTTTAATTTTAAAGAGTTGAAAAAGATCCTTGTTATTTTTTAAAGGATTTTTTATATCTACTATTTTTAAAAAGTATTCATTATCAATTTTAGAAAAGTTTGAAATAATTTGATTTTTCATTTTTGTAAAATACTTAACTAATTTTAGATTATTTGTTAAAAGACATACCTTCATAAAAGACAATTTATGAAATGGTTCACTAGTCTTTGAATAAAATGAAAAGAAATTTTCAATATTAATAACTTGATCAGAGTCTCTATCAAAAGGTTTATTTCTATCGTCAATTATTAGGATATTTGGATCAATATATTGTTTCATTATCGAGTAAAATCTCCTTACAATTTTAATATTATCTATGTGATTATTTTTGTTTGATTGATATATAAAAAAAATATCTAAATCGGAAAAATTCGTAGCCATTTTGACACCGTAACTTCCAAATAAAATCGGTGTTAAGTCAGAGAAAATATTGCTTCTATTGACAATGTATTCATTTTTAACTAGTTCAAAAATATAAAAAATAAACTTTCTTACAGCAGTATTTCGTTTTTTGAGGAAGTCAGTATTTGTTATTTTTTTTGAAAGTAACAAATAATCTAAAAGGAATAAAATTTCATAAATATCCTGGATTGATTTTTTTAAATCTAAATCAAAATTATCAGAAAATTCTCTCAGCTTAAAAGTAGGTATGCCATAATTAAAAAAATAGACTAGTGACTCTATTAAAAAATGATTTTTGTAAATAAGATTTGTTAATTTTGAAGAATTCTCAAATATGAAAGCTAACTCTAAAAAAATTTTATTATTGTATTTGTATAAAGCAGTTAAATGGATACCAGACTTATAATAGTTAATTAAATAGTCAAATTTTATAATTAGATCATCTCGTTTATTATGTGTTGATAAAATATTTATGAGACTTGAAATAGACTCTAAATAATCATTTTTTACTGTTTCTGAACTATTGATGTTCTCAGCTCGTTTTAGAAGACTATCAATAATTTTTTGGCTAGACTCATTAAATTTTTCACGTCGTAAACTTTCTCTATTTATTTTAGGGAAAAATAAACGCTGATATATTGTTTGAATTTCAGATTTATGCTTCTCTAATTTGTTTGAAAAGTTATCTAATACTGCATTTAAATAGGTTTCATTAGAGTCAATTATATTCTGAAAAGTATTCTTTTTTATATGTAAATAATTCTCAATTTTACGGAAGTAATAATATGCCTCTGTTATATTTTTTAAGTCATTTTTTGGAATTATATTTTCATGTATTTTTAAATTTATAAGTAATTTATGAATATTACTCTCTTTAAGAGAATTTATTTTTCCAGACCAAAGAAGTTGGTTAAAATGTATTATATTTTCACAAGATCGAATAAAGCCATAAGAATTTTTTATATCTAGCTTTTGTTCAGTATTACTGGAGGCAAAAAGCTTTTTAATTTCATCTATAGCGTAATAGTCAAATGTTCTTCTAAATAAAAAACTTTTTATTGCTTCCTTAAATAAGAAATATTTTTGAATATCGCCACACAAAAAACTTGATCTATGAAATGCTAATCTCTCCCAATTTCTGCCAACTGAAGTATAATAATTAATTGCTTGATCCATATCAGATATAATTAATGAATCACCAAAATCTGGTCGTAACCTTAAATCTATTTTATGAAAAAAAGACTCAGAAATATTCGATATATCACTAATGGTTTTCTTTATAGATTTATTAAAATCTTGCAGGGAAATAGGACTATTTTTGGAGTCATAGAATATGATTATATCGATGTCAGAGGCAAAATTTAAATCTTTTACGCCAATTTTACCCATACCTAGAATAAAATAATATTTTTTTAAACTATTATTAAATGATCTGTATAGATTGATATTAATGATTTTACTTAAAATATTTTTGCATAAAACTGACCACAATCTTGATCCATTAGACTGAGAAATTAAATTTTGATGAATTGATATAAAAATTAAATAAATAAGCTCATTTTTAAGTGTATTTATATTGAGAAAGTTAGTTGTAGAGGAATTAGAATATTTTTTTATATTACTTTTGTAGTGGTTAAGTATTAATTGAGCATCAACCTTTGAAACATCATAAGAATTATTAAGATATTCATATTTTGATAAGAAAGTTGAAGATTTATATAATCTCTCTAACTCCAAATGGCATTCCTCTCAAAATAATTTAGTAAGCCACTATAGTTATTAATAACTGAGATTTCTTTTTTACTTTTTTGGAATTTGATATGTTACTAAGCGCAGTGAATATACTTTTTTTTAATAAATTAATATTTAAATATTTGTAATGCTCTAATTCATTTATTGTATTAATTATTGAAGCTGTTTTCTTTTTTTTGACATTCTCAAGATCAAATTTTTCTAAAAAAAAGGCGTCTTTCGTAAATTGCCTACCGATCATAAATTGAGTAATATTTTTTTGACTGAAAAAATTTAAAGGTTTCTAAATCATTAACCTCACCATTAGGAATAAGTTCCATTTCAGAAAATTGATCACAACACTCTAAAAATAAATTGTAATTAATTTTTGGAATTGTTCTATTTTTTTTGGTATCTAAGTTCAAAACACCATTTCTACAATGTATAAATACTTTTTTAATTCCTATTTCATTAAACAATTTAAGATAATCAAAAATATAACTCTTATCCTCATTCATACCTAAACCAAGTCTGCATTTTACCGATACATCTTTATTATATTTGATCAATTCACATAAACATTTTTTTACTAAGTCATACTTTTGGGTTAAAGCTAAACCAAGCATATTTTCTTGGACTCTAGAACTTGGGCACCCTAAATTAAAATTTACATGTTTAATAATATCTACTTTATTTAAAATATTTATTGCTCTTTTAATTTCTTCAGGATCTGAGCCTGCAATTTGAATGGCGCTTTTATTATTTTTTAAAAAATGCTTGGTTATTGTTTTAGTCTCATTATGGATGATTGCTTTATCAACTATCATTTCAGAAAAGGTAGTTACACTATTTCCATAAATGTTTTCCACTAAACTTCTAAAATAGCAGTCTGTGTAACCCATCATTGGTGCTAAATAATAATTCATCGAAAAAATTCTTTTAATAATTGAAAAATACTTTAATAAAAGTAAAAATCATTAAAAATCAAGACATTGGAAAATTTCAACATAAATCAACTAGTTTTTAATTCTGATGGGCTAATACCTACAATTGCTCAAGAGAAGTCAACTAATGAAATTCTTATGATGGCCTATTCAAATAAAAATTCTATTGAAATGACAGTAAAAACAAAAAAAGCTCACTTTTGGAGTAGAAGTAAAAAAAAATTATGGTTAAAAGGTGAAACTTCTGGCAATAAACTTAATATTATTAATATTTATACTGATTGTGATAGTGACGCTTTAATTTATGAAGTTGAGCTTGAAGGAATTGGCGCTTGTCATACGGGTAAAAAAAGTTGTTTTTATAAAAAATTAGAATTATGAGCGATATAATAGCATTTAAAGACTCGAATAATAATTATTGGGATACTGAAGTTGAAAATAGCACTCCCATTAAACCTAAATCTGATGATGCATTAAACATAATGCGCCACGATATGGCTCATATTTTGGCTGAAGCTGTAATTACTCTTTTCCCAAATGCTAAACCAACTATTGGTCCTTTTATAAAGAATGGTTTTTATTATGACTTTGATATGGAAAGCACTCTCTCAGATGATGACTTAGCTAATATAGAAAAAAAAATGAAAGAAATTCTCTCAGAGGGAAGAAACTTTTTAAAGAGAGCTGTAACTAAAAAAGAGGCATCAGAAATATTTAAAGATAATAAATATAAATTGGAGCTTATTAATAATTTAGATAATTCTGATGAAATAACACTCTATGAGCAAAAAAATTTTACTGATCTTTGTAAAGGTCCTCATCATAAAAGTACAAAAGATTATAATGCTAGCTTTAAAATAACAAATGTATCAGGGGCTTATTGGAGAGGTATTAGCACTAACAAAATGCTTCAAAGAATTTATGCAACCGCTTGGTATTCTGAAAAAGAACTTCGTATTTATTTAAAAAATTTAGAAGAGGCTAAAGAAAGAAATCATAGAAGATTAGGCACTGATATGGGTTTGTTCCTTCTAACTGATTTATCAGCAGGGAATGTATTTTGGAAAGATAAAGGCTTAACCTTGTATCAAAATATTGAAAAATATATTCGCTCTGAGCAACAAAAACTTAATTATTTTGAAGTAAAAACACCTGAGCTAGTATCAAATGAGCTTTGGATAAAGTCTGGTCATTGGGACAATTTTAAAGAAAATATGTTTACTTCAGAAACTGACAACAAGACATTCGCACTAAAACCTATGAATTGTCCATGTCATATTGTTTTATTTAACTCTCAACTAATAACTTACAAAGATTTACCACTTAGATACTCGGAGTTTGGTAAGTGCCATAGATACGAACCCTCTGGAGCTCTAAATGGATTATTTAGGGTCAGAGGTTTTACTCAAGATGATGCCCACATATTTTGTTCTGCTGAACAAATATATGATGTTTGTAATGAGACAACGCTATTAATTGAGAGAGTGTATAAAAAGTTCGGATTTGAAAAAATAAAATATAATATTTCTACTCGCCCAGAAAAAAGTATTGGCACGCAAGAAAACTGGGATAATGCGGAAAATCAGTTAAAAAAAGTTTTAAAAGACAACAATAAAGAATTTAATATTTTAGAGGGTGAAGGAGCATTCTATGGTCCAAAGATAGAATTTACATTAGAGGACTCACTGGGTCGTGAGTGGCAATGTGGAACGATACAAATTGACTTCAATCTCCCTGATAGATTGGGTGCAAAATACAAAGACAAAGATGACAAAAATCAAATTCCAATAATGATACACCGAGCAGTCGTCGGATCTCTAGAAAGGTTTATAGCAATTATTCTTGAAAACACTAATGGCTGGCTTCCTTTATTTGTTACGCCTATACAACTTGCAATTCTCCCTGTGTCCGAAAAATTTGTTGATCATAGTAACCGAATTAAAGGGGAGCTTCAAAAACTGGGTGTAAGAGTAATTGTTGATGGATCTGATAACAAATTGGGTTATAAAATAAGAAATTCTGTTTCTAAAAAGATACCTTATTCTCTTGTAATGGGTGAGAAAGAGATTGAGTCAGACTCATTTACTCTAAGAAGTAATGAGGGTAAGAATACTTCTTTTGATGATATTAAAACTCTCTCAGATTTCTTTATCAGTAATTAACTATTAAAAAGTTAATTTATAAAATAAGTTAATTTCTTAAAATGAGCGACCACTTCAAGGCAGTAATTATAGTAGTTTTAAGTGGATTAATATGGAGTTTTGGACCGCTTGTTGTCAAAAATATGATAGACCCTCAAATCTATCAACTCCCCTACCTTGTTATTAGAGGACTTACAGTTGCAATTATTATCGCTATATATCTTATTCTTAATGAACAAAAAGACTTTTTTATGAATTTAATCAAAATAGATAAAGTTTCTTTGATTGGTGGTCTTAGTTTAACAACAGCCATGGTTGGTTTTATTTATTCAATAAGTAATACAACTGCTGCAGTTACTCTATTTATGTTGGCGTTAATGCCTTTTCTAGCATCGTTAATTGCCCTAGTGTTTATTAATGAGAAAATCTCAAAACAAAATTTTATAACTATGATAATTGCGTTTATTGGTGCTTTAATAATGATATATGCAAGTGCCTTTAGTGGATCGTTGTATGGGTTAATTATGGGCTTTATATCAAGTCTTGGCTTTGCATCATTCACTGTTGCTTTGAGAAGCAAAAGTAACTTTAAAAAATTTTATATTTTAATTTATGCAGGAATTTTTTGCGCAGCTATTTCTGTCTTTTTAATGATTTTTAATGATCAAGAAATCTATTTACCCTTCAGAAATATTCTTTTGAGTATGACTCATGGTTTGATAGTAGCAACTGGGCTTATCCTTTTTAGCATAGGTTCAAAACAATTACTTTCGGGAGAACTAACAATGCTATCTTTATTAGAAGTAGTTGGAGGAATTTTTTGGGCGTGGCTACCTATTCTGGGTATCAATGAAACACCAGATATAAATACAATTATAGGAGGAATTATTATTTGCTTAGCTATCGCGATGAATTCATATCGTTTTGATAAAAACAGGCTTCAAAATTTAATTAGATAGTAAGACCAACAACACCAATGAAAGTTAAAGAGATGCCTAAAGTTTGAATTTTAGATATTTTTTCTTTTAAAACTAGTCTAGCCAATAAAACTGTTACAAGACCAAAACCTGAAGAAATGACTACTGCAATACTCACTTTGTCAAAAGCATATGCAGAGACCAAACAAAAATAACCTGTAGTTTCTAATATTCCTTGAAAAAATAAAATAGGAACTGCTTTTTTTGTCAGTGTTATGTTAGACTTCATAAAAAATAATAAGGAAGCAATACCCAATAAGCTAAAAAATCTTACATATATAACAGCCTCAATTGGATCTAAAGAATTAGAGGCCTCTTGAGAAAAAATAAGACCCAAAGCCAGCATACCACTTGCCATAAATGACACAATTAGAGACTCTTTTATCTGTTTTTTTGACAAACCTAGGCTTTCTTTAAAACTGTCAGCGCTTATGGATACAAATATTGCGCCGGATATTACAACAAGAGTGGCAATCCACTGAGTCAGTGTGGGTTCACTTCCTAAAAAAAATCTTATGACAAAAACAAAAAAGGGGTTGGTCGCTGTTATCGAGGCTACAATTGATACTGGTCCCATTTGAAGACCTCTGTATAAACAAAGAAGTCCAAACATTATTAAAATTCCTGATAGGAAACTATTACTCAAACCAATCGCGTTTGGAGAAAGACCACTTCCAAAAAAATAGAATAAAATTAAATAAAATATTGAGCCAACAACCAGCATCCAAAAAAGTGAATTTTTAAATCCAACTTCCTTTGATGAAAATCTAGCTAAAAAATCTCCAACACCAAAACTAAAAGCTGAGAGAATACCCAATAAGATTGCCATCAATATAACTAAAATCTAAACGTGAAAACTCTCACCACAACCGCATTCACTAGTCTGATTAGGATTTTTAAAAATAAACCTTTCTCCAAATTCTTCTTTAATAAAGTCCATTTCTGTGCCTATTACATACATAACTGCTTTGTCCTCAATATAAAGAGGAAACTTGTAATCATTGACTAGCTCACAACCTTGTATGTTATCATTACTCACATACTCCATTGTATAACTCAATCCCGCACAACCTTTAGTGCTTAAGCCAATCTTTAAACCAATAGCGTTACTATTATTTACTAATAATTTAGAAATTTGTTCTTCAGCAGTTTTGGATAATGAAAATAAAGGACTGGTCATACTAAAAACCTAAAGCTAACTTTGCATTTTCACTCATCATATCTTTATTCCATGGTGGTTGAAAGGTTAGTTTTATACTGACTTGTCCTACATCATTTAGTTCATGAACTTTTTTAGCAACCTCTAATGGAAAACTGTCAGCAACTGGACAGTTAACTGTTGTCAGTGTCATGATAATTTTAATATTGTTAAAATTATCTATTGATATGTCGTAAATTAAACCAAGATCATAAATATTCATATCCATTTCAGGATCTTTTATATCTGTGAGAACTTTGATTATATGGTCATTTGTTAATGTCACTGACTGTGATGACGATTTTTCTCCGTAAGTAATCTCACCTTCAGAACTTACTTTTGGCATAAAGTCAGAGAGTGTTTTATTATCCATAGCTTATTGAAGAAGTTTTAGAGTTTTTTTCAAAGAGTCTATGAAATGATCAATATCATTAAGATCGTTATAAATACCAAAAGAGACTCTGCAAGAACCAGGGATACCTAACTTTTTCATAAATGGTTGGCAACAATGGTGACCTCCTCTAATCATAATTCCATACTGGTCAAGAAAAGTGGCAATATCATTAAAATTTTGGTTTTTAATATTAAAAGAAACAATGGATGTAGCATTTCCATCTTCATTAGAGCCATATATATCTACTTCTTTGAATTCACGTAAAGCTTCAATTAATGTAGATCTAAGTTTTTTTTTCATTCAGAAAATAGTCTTGGTAATTATTATTATTCAAATATTCCATAGCTGTTTTGAAGCCAATTGCTGCCTCAATTGAAGGCGTACCCGGTTCAAATTTATTAGGTAACATAGC
The DNA here is from genome assembly GCA_902621205.1 of uncultured Alphaproteobacteria bacterium. Taxonomy (GTDB): domain Bacteria; phylum Pseudomonadota; class Alphaproteobacteria; order HIMB59; family HIMB59; genus HIMB59. Next base: position 70,743 of record CACNLH010000007.1, read on the forward strand.
ATAGGAAAAATGATTTGATGAAACTTCATTGATCATCCCTCCTCCAAGTGTTGGAGGATTTAATTTATTTAATATATCTTCTTTACCATACATAATTCCAATACCAGATGGACCATAAAGTTTATGAGATGAAAAAGAGTAAAAATCACAATCCAAATCTTTTACGTCAATTTTTTAAGTGTGCAATTGATTGACAACCATCAACGGCAACATAAGTATCTTTATTAATTGATTTTTTAATCTTTTTAATATCAAGTATTTGGCCAGTTACATTTGACATGTGTGTTAAAGAGAGAACCTTTGTGGAGTCATCACAATTATTAATGATATCATCTTCAGATAAAATGCCATCTTTCGAAATAGGAATTATTTTTAATTCTAAACCTAATTTTTTACATAAGTTCATCCAAGGCAAATAATTTGAGTGATGTTCTAATTCAGTTACAACAATCTTATCGCCCTCTTTAAGATGTTCAGCTAATGAATTAGCTATAATATTTATAGAGTCAGTAGCCCCTCTTGTAAAAATTATCTCATTTGTAGAATTAGAATTAATAAAATTTTTTGCTACATCTCTAGATTTTTCATATAAATCTGTAGCATCTATACTAAGTGAATTCATTCCTCTATGAACATTTTCATAAGAATTTTCTAAAAATTCAGAAATAGAGTTAATTACTTGTTTGGGTTTCTGAGTGCTTGCTGCAGAGTCAAGATAAGTAATAGCTTTGTCTCTGATCTTTTTATCTAAAATTGGAAAATCTAATTTAATATTATTCATGATAATAAACTTTCAATTAACTCATTTGAATAATTCTTTAACATATCGTCTTTAATTGACTCAATAATCTCAACAATAAATGCTTTTTTTAATATTTTTTTAGCTATTTCGCTATCAATTCCTCTGGACTTAAAATAATAAATTTGCTCGTCATCTAATTTGGAAACAGTAGACCCGTGACTACATTTTACATCATCTGCATAAATTTCAAGTTCTGGTTTATTGTTGGCTTTCGATATGTCATCTAAAAGCAATGATCTACTCATTTGATATCCATCAGTTTTCTGAGCAATAGAGTCAACATATATCTTTCCTTGAAAGTTTGTAATAGCGCCCTTTTCAACAATAGATTTAAAAACTTCTCTACTTGATGAAGAGGGTTTTAAATGTTGAATAAAAGAATAGTTGTCATTTACACCATAATTGTTGATATTAAGACCATATAAATCAAAGTTACACTCTTGATTTAATGAAGCATAAAACTCGTTTCTTGTATGGATATTATCTGATTGAAAAGAAACAAAATTTAAATATGAGTTGTCTTGTAAATTAGTCTCAAAGTATAAAAAAGATTTATTATTTGAAACATTAAAGTGAACTACATTTAACTTAGAATTATTAGATAAATCTAAGAAAATTGATTTCGGGTACTCATCCTTTGATTTGCTATTTAAAATAATAAGATTGATTTCATTTGTAGAGGATTTAGATATATGTATGTTCTCATTTATTTGAGAAATATCTAAAAATAAATTTCTATCATCAAATGTATCTAAATTTACTGATTTAGTTTCTCTTTTTACTAAAGAGGAGACTCTAAAAAAACTATCCTCATTATTGTAATTCCAGAGATTTAAATTAGCTGTTAAGTCGAATGGATTTGAAATAGAAGATGTAATATTTTTAGTATTATCTAATAGTTTAGAAAAATCTATATCTCTAAGTAAGATTTCTGATTTGACATCTTTATGGAGTTGGGCGTATTTATAATTTTCAATTTTAAAATTTTTATATGGGTTTTGATTATCTAAGATGTCTTTAGCATATTGAGATACACTTTTAGATTGTATCTTGTCTAAATTTAATACAAGTTCCATTAAGCGGTTTGAGATATCTCTTCGTAACCTTTTTCTTCTAGCTCTAAAGCTAAAGAGTAATCACCAGATTTTACGATTTTACCATCAGCAATAATATGAACAAAATCAGGCTTTATATAATTTAAAAGTCTTTGATAATGCGTAATAACTAAGAAAGAATTCTCACTATTTCTCAATTTATTTACTCCCTCAGAGACAATTCTTAAGGCATCAATGTCTAAACCGGAGTCTGTTTCATCTAAAATAGCCATTTTGGGACTTAACATAGACATCTGTAAAATTTCTTGTTTCTTTTTTTCACCTCCTGAGTAGTTAACATTTAGATCTCTTTTAAGCATTTCAGTGCTTATATTCAATTCTTCTGCTTTTGATTTCATTAATTTAGCAAATTCCAATGCGTCCATTTCACTTTGACCTAAATATTTTCTTTTAGAATTGATTGCTGTTTTCAAAAAAAATGAAGTTTGCACACCTGGTATTTCCATTGGATATTGAAATGCAAGAAATAATCCCTCGTTTGCTCTTTCATCAACATCTAATTCCAATAAATTTTTTCCATTGTAATCTATTGTTCCATCATTTATTTCATATTTATCTTTACCAGATAGCACGTAAGAGAGTGTACTTTTACCAGAACCGTTAGGACCCATAAGTGCGTGAACCTCACCTTTATTAATAGATAAATCCAAACCTTTAATTATTTTTTTTTCTTCAATAGAGACATGAAGGTTTTTAATTTCTAACATTATCCAACGCTTCCCTCTAAGCTAATTGCGACTAATTTTTGAGCTTCAACAGCAAACTCCATTGGTAAATGTTGAAGTACCTCTTTACAAAAACCATTCACAATTAACCCCACTGCATCTTCACTATTTAATCCTCTTTGCTGGCAGTAAAATAATTGATCTTCGTTAATTTTTGAGGTTGTGGCCTCGTGCTCAACCATTGAGTCGGAATTACTTGACTCTATATATGGAACTGTATGGGCTCCACATTGATTACCAATTAATAGAGAGTCACATTGAGTAAAATTTCTCGCATTTTTGGCTTTCGACAAAATATTTACTAGGCCTCTATATGTATTATTAGCTTTTCCAGCTGAAATGCCTTTTGATATGATTTTAGAAGACGTGTTTTTACCAATGTGTATCATTTTTGTGCCAGTGTCAGCTTGTTGCATATTGTTAGTAATGGCTACTGAATAAAATTCTCCTTTAGAGTTATCTCCTTGTAAAATGCAGCTTGGATATTTCCATGTAATTGCAGATCCTGTCTCGACTTGAGTCCAAGATATTTTAGAATTTTTCCCTCTGCAGGCACCTCTTTTGGTTACAAAGTTGTAGATGCCTCCCTTACCCTCTTTATCTCCTGGGTACCAGTTTTGAACTGTTGAATACTTAATTTCAGCATTATCTAGAGCAACTAACTCTACATTAGCGGCATGAAGTTGGTTTTCATCTCTCATTGGTGCAGTACAGCCTTCTAGGTAACTCACATAACTGTCTTTATCAGCGATGATAAGCGTTCTTTCAAATTGACCTGTATTCATTGCATTAATTCTAAAATATGTTGATAATTCAACTGGGCACCTTACTCCCTCAGGAATGTAAATAAACGATCCATCAGTGAAAACGGCTGAGTTTAATGCTGCGAAAGAATGATCTGATACTGGAATTACACTTCCTAGATATTTTTTTACTAATTCTGGGTGAGTTTTTACTGCCTCAGAAATTGAACAAAATACTATACCTAAGTCACTCAGTTGTTTTTTATATGTCGTTGCAACTGATACGGAGTCGAAAACAGCATCAACAGC
>CACNLH010000008.1 GCA_902621205.1 uncultured Alphaproteobacteria bacterium
GAAAATAACAAGCTTGAGCTATCTGAAAAATCTCAACTTATTGATCAAGCAACTAATAAAATTGAGGAATTACTCGGATCAATAGAAATAGATGGCTAATTTAACTTTAACAATTGGAGGAAGACCACTAAAAATACAATGCTCCGATGATAATGTTGAAACAGTAAAAGAGATCGCTTCCTCAATTAGTAAACTCATAGATGATGAGAAGAAAGAGAATGTACCTTTTTTAACATCCACACTTATTGCCTATCTTAAATCTATGGAAGATGTTTTGAAAAAAGAAAAAATATTGCAAGACTCTTTGAATAAGAAATTATTTTATGAGAGCCGTATTCAAGAATTACAAAATGAAAATAATCATCTAAAATCTGACATCGAGCAAATTTTCAAAAAACTAAATGATAATATAATCATTGAATAAAAAACAAATTCGAAAACATCACCTGGACCTAAGAATGCAACTAAGCAATTCGGATTTAGATATTTTTTCCAACAAAATAAATTCAAAAATAATAGATGTAATTGAAAAAATTAATCCAAATAGCTCAGTCGGCTTATTTTATCCATTTAAAAATGAGGCAGATGTATTGAGAATTTCTAATGATTTAATAAATAAAAATATCAAATGTTTACTTCCCAAAGTAATATCAAAAGGATCCTCTTTAAAGTACTTCGAATATAACCCTCATAGTCCAAATTTGGAAAAAGGTTTTGGCGGTATCATGGAACCTAAGGGTGAAAAGACATTAGATCCTGATATAATTATAGCATCATGCTCTGCGTTTAATGATAAAGGATTTAGGGTAGGCTATGGAGGAGGTTTTTTCGATAGAACTATTGAAAAATTGAAAAAAAAAGGAAATTTAAAAATTATTTTAGCTGCTTTTGAAATTCAAAAAACCAATTACAATTTTCAGGAGAGTTTTGACCAAAAAGTAGATTATATTTGTTCAGAACAAAAAATTTACTCTTTATGAATTTTTTAGTAATAGGAGATGTTGTAGGAAGATCAGGTAGGACAGCTCTCAAAGAAAATTTAAAAAAGATACAAGATCAATTTAATATTAGCTTTACAATAATTAATGCTGAAAATTCAGCTGGTGGCTATGGACTTACAGGAAAAATTTACGAAGAACTTATAAGCTGGGGAGCTGATGCTATAACTTTAGGAAATCATGCTTGGAAACAAAAAGAGATCATAGAATATATGGATGAAAATCCAGACCATAATATTATTAGACCTTTAAATTTCGAAATTGGATCTCCTGGTAGGGGTTTCAAAATTTTTACTCATAACAATGGAAAAAGAATACTGGTAAGCCAAGTTCATGGTCAAACATTTATTGACCTTCCCTTAAGCAATCCTTTTAATTCTATTGATACACAGCTTTTATCAATAATAAATGACCATAAAATAGATTATTCATTTTTAGAGGTACATGCTGAAGTAACATCTGAAAAAAATGGTATAGCTCAAAATTATGATGGAAAATTTACAGCTATATATGGAACTCATGTTCATATTCCAACCTCAGACGCTAGGGTATTAGAAAAAGGCACTTGTTTTCAAACCGATATTGGCATGACAGGAGATTATAATTCTGTTATTGGTATGAAAAAAGAAAGTGCCATCAAAAGAATGAGAACTGGGTCAAACTCTCACAGACTGGAACCTGCAGAGGGATTGGCCACTATTTCTGGAGCAGTTATAACTACAAATGAGGGAGACAAAAATTCAATTCAATCTATTCAAATAGGTGGTGTTTTGGATAGTAATTTATTATCTTAGTTCATGGCAGGACATTCAAAATTTAAAAATATCCAATATCGTAAAGGTGCTCAGGATAAAAAAAGAGCAAAACAATTTGCAAAAATAGGAAGAGAAATTCAAATAGCCGTGAAGATAGGAGGGACTGATCCAGAGTCCAATCCAAGATTGAGACTAGCAATAACAAATGCTCGAAGTGTAAATATGCCAAAGGATAATGTGGATAGAGCTATTAACAAAAATAATACTGAAGCTTCTGATTATTTAGAAGTCCGCTATGAGGGGTATGGTCCATTTGGAACAGCTTTTATAGTTGAGGCCTTAACAGACAATAAAAACAGAACAGCTTCAGAAATTAGATCTATTTTTTCAAAGAATGGGGGGAATTTGGGGGAAACAGGAAGTGTGAGCTTTAATTTTAATAAAGTAGGAGAAATACAAATCAAAAAAGAAATAGATGATAATGCATTGGAGGATTTACTTGACCATGGCTTAGAGGATTACTATACAGATGACGATGTAACATATCTCTATTCCTCTTTTGAGGAATTAGCATCTTTTGAGAAAATTCTAGTAGATAAAAAGTTTGACATTGAAAGTGCAAATATTATCTGGAAGCCAAATTTAACTGTAAAAATTGAAAAAAAGGAAGATCTTGACAAGCTTATTAGATTAAATGAAGAGTTAGAGGATAACGATGATGTTCAAAGTTGTTTTTCAAATCTTGATTTTGATAGTGAACTACTAGAGGTTAAAAATGCCTGATAAAGCTTGGAAAAATAGGGAAAGACTTGTAGCAAAGTTTTTTGGAGGTATGAGAAATGCTCTTAGTGGGATCAATTCAAAAGTTACTCATTCTGATGTAATTCACGATAATTTATTCATTGAGTGTAAATTAAGAGCTAAACATACAGCTATTAAATTATGGGATGATACAAAATCTTTAGCGGACAAGGAAAAAAAGACACCAGTCATTGCATTATGTGAAAAAAATAGACCTGGTTTTTGGATAATGGTACATTCAGATGATTTTGAAAAGGTCTCTAAAGAAATTAAAAATAATAAGATTATTGATGAAGAATAAATAATGGAAGAAGTAGTCAACTTAGCATCCCTTGAAGGTTCGGTAGATTTCTCAATGATGGGAATGTTTTTAAAATCTGACTGGGTTGTAAAATTTGTAATTATATTGTTAGTTATTTTTTCAATTCAATCTTGGAAGACAATCATTCAAAAAATTTTGTTAATAAATAAACTTAAGAAAATATCAAAAAAATTTGAAAACCATTTTTGGTCTGGGGTTTCTTTAGATGAGCTTTACCAACAAATTGACGAATTCGATCAAGAAAGTTTCTCAAATATATTTAGAAATATTATGAATGAATATGAAAAATCTCGAATTCAAAAAAATAAGATAGACTCAGCTTTTATTCAAAGACTTTATACATCTCTTGATTTAAGTATTGCTGTTGAAGATACAAATTTAAATAGAGGACTTTCTTTTTTGGCTTCTTCTGGATCTGTGGCACCTTTTATAGGATTATTTGGAACGGTATGGGGGATTATGAATAGTTTCCAAGCAATAGCAATTGCTCAAAATACTAATCTTGCTGTAGTAGCACCTGGTATTGCAGAAGCTTTATTTGTAACCGCTTTGGGTCTTTTCGTAGCTATTCCTTCAACCGCATACTACAACCTCATTACCTCAAAAATTGATAACTATTTGTCAGAAGCTGAGAGTTTTGGGAAAGACTTAGTTAATATAATTTCACGACAAGTCAAATAATAATATGAGAAAAAAACATCGACCAGTTTCCAATATAAATGTTACGCCGATGGTTGATGTAATGTTGGTTTTACTCATTGTATTTATGGTCACAGCTCCGCTCCTAACTGTAGGTGTTCCTGTTAACCTACCAAAAGTTGAAGCTAACTCTTTAGATGCTCAAAAGGAACCATTAGAAATATCAATTAATGAAAATAATGATATATATTTAGGAGAAGAACTAATACCTTTTGAAGAGTTAATATTAAAAGTTAAAACGATCGCAGGCTCCAATACTGACATAAGAATTTTTTTAAGAGCTGATACTAAAATAAACTATGGAGAAGTGATGAAAGTTCTTGGTGCTCTGAACACATCTGGTTTTTTAAAAATTGCTCTTGTAACGAAAAAACCAAGTTAATTGTCTGCTATTTCATTATTTAATCCTATTAGAAATTTAATCTTATTCATTGAAAATTTCAGCTATAAAAAAAGTGATTTTTATTTCCAAATATTTTCTTTTTTATTACATCTTTTAATTTTAATACCGATGATTAATTTTACTTTTGAAAAAAAAATCAGTGATATTCCAATGATTTTACCAGTCGAAATGTTTATTATTGAAGAAGAGACAGCCGCACCTGAATTTGTTGAGGAAATAAATGAAATTGTTCCAACATTTCAAGAAGAGACACCAAAACAGAATGAAACTGAGGCTATTGAACCAGAATTAAAAGAGATAACTTCACAAGAACCAATTGATCCAGTAATTCAGGATACTAACGAAGAAGTATTAATTGATAATTCTGCAGATAAAACAAATGAATTCATAATTGATGATAAAGTAAAACCTGAAATTAAAAAACCAGAAGAGGAGACACCTCCACCAATTGAAAACGATTTTGAGATCAAATTAAAACAAAAACCTGAACCTAAAGAAATACCTGAGCCTAAAAAGGATATTGAGATTATTGTTAAGAAAAAACCTGTAAAGAAAACTTTTAATGTCAGTACTGTATTAAAAGATTTAGAAAATCAAGATAAAGAATTTAAAAAAGAGCAGGAGGCATCTGAAGTCAAACAAGAGGAAGTTTTCACAGAAAAAGTTGGGCCAACGATGACTATTTCAGAAATTGATCTATTAAGACAACAATTACATGGCTGTTTAAATCTCAATGTTGGTGTCGCAAATTTAAAAGAAATAAAACCTGTCATTTACATTGAAGTTAACCCTGATCGAACTGTAAAAAGTTCTAAAGTAGTCAATAAAGAGAAATTAAATGATCCATCATTCAGAACTGCTGCTGAAGCCGCAATGAGAGCAGTAAATAATCCAGATTGTAGCCCTCTTTTGTTACCTGCAGATAAATATGAACAATGGAAAGAAATTAACTTTACTTTTGATTTCAGCTGGATGTTTGATTAATAAAAATCTAAAATAAGAATTGGGTAATCTGTTAGAAATATTCTTATGATTAAAAGAATCCTAATAATTTTGTTTTTTTCACTTAATGCAAACGCTGCATTAGAGGTAACCATTGCACAAGGTAAAGTTGAGCCCACTCCCATAGCTATAACTCAAATTTTTGGAGCTGACTCAGACACAGCTAGATACGGAAACACACTTAGACAAATTATTTCAAATAATCTTACAAATTCTGGACTTTTTTATACTGTTAATGAGGACCTTTATATTCAATCCGACAATTTAGTTGAAAAAGTTCCACGTTTTGAAGACTGGAAATTAATCAAAGCACAGTTTTTATTAAGTGCAGATGTCAGTAAAACCGATAAAGGTATTAGACTACGAATGAGGCTTTATGATGTCTTTAATGCAAAAGAGATAGAAAAATTACAACTAACAATACCTGATGAAAATTTAATAAGAAGAGTGGGTCATACAGTTAGCGACATTGTTTATGAAAGGATTACTGGTGAGACAGGTTACTTTGATACAAGAATTGTTTATGTTTCTGAAATTGGTCCGCTAGACCAAAGAGTAAAAAGACTAGCAATCATGGACCAAGATGGACATATAGATAGTCATCAATTTTTAACAGATGGAAAAAATATGGTATTAACTCCTCGCTTTGCACCAAATAAACAATTAATAACATATATGGAATACAAAAATAATCTTCCGAGAGTTTATATTTATAATCTTAAAACAGGTGAAAGAGAAATTGTTGGAGATTTTCCAGGAATGACTTTTGCACCAAGATTCTCACCAGACAGCCAAAGTGTAGTAATGTCTTTTTCAGACCCTAACGATGCAGCAAATTCTGAAATATATCTAATGGATTTAAACACTCGATCCCGCACAAAATTAACAAATGACTCTGGAATTGATACATCACCCTCTTTCTCACCTGATGGAGAAAAAATTGTTTTTAATTCTGATCGTGGTGGAAGCCCCCAATTATTCATTATGGATAAAAATGGAGATAACATAAAAAGAATTTCAAAAGGTAGAGGTGTATATGGTAATCCAGTTTGGTCACCAAGAGGTGACTTGGTAGCTTTTACCAAGTTAACTCAGGGGAATTTTCATATAGGGGTAATGGATACAAATGGAAATAATGAAAGAGTGATAGTTAGGGATTTTGCTTTAGAATCACCTGCTTGGTCTCCAAATGGTAGATATTTAATATTTCATAGACAAAAAAGGTCAAATCTTGATGGTACTGGTGGCGAAGTAACAATTCATTTTATTGATATCACTGGATACAATGAAAGGGTTATTCCGACCCCAAGGGATGGTAGTGACCCAGCTTGGTCACCTTTATTATAAAAATTCGATAGAAATCAACAAAATTTAAAAAAAAATTTAATAAGAATTGTCTTGATTTCCAAAAAATTCAGTGTTTATTTACCTAAAATATAGTAAGAATATATTTACTCGGAGATTTATTATAATGTTTAAAAAATTGTTAATGCTTATTGTTGCGGGTTTTTTCCTTGCTTCATGTGCTGCTACCAAGACTGATCAAGGAGGAGAAGTTGATTCAGCTTCTTCTAGTGCTAGTTCATCTTCTGGTGGCGAAATTACAGCTGGTACTCAAGAAGATTTAATTGTTAACGTTGGTGACAGAGTTTTCTTTGAATTTGATAGCTCAGAACTAACTGTTGATGCTCAAGCAACACTTGATGCACAGGCAGCTTGGTTAATGCAATACCCTGACACTAACATAACTGTTGAAGGTCATGCAGATGAAAGAGGTACTCGTGAGTACAACTTAGCTTTAGGAGATAAAAGAGCATTTTCTGTCTATTCTTATCTAGCTCAGGCTGGAATTGATACTAATAGAATGGAATATGTAAGTTGGGGTAAAGAAAGACCTGAAGTAATTGGATCTGATGAAACTGCTTACAGTCAAAATAGACGCGGCGTAACTCTAGTAAGTAATTAATTATAATTTCATTAAGGTGCTCTTAAAAAAGAGCACCTGAAACTTTCATGAAAAAAATAAACAAAATTTTGGTTATTTTTTTCTTTGTCCTTTTTTTTAGTAACCAATCTAACTCAGAAAATCACAATCAAGTATCTGTAGAATTAGACAGAATTAAAAATGACATAATTGATCTTCAAAAGTTTGTTTATAAAAATGAGTCATCACTAAGTAATAATTCTAAATCAAATTCAAAAAATGATTTAGATGAATTAAAAATATTAATCAATGATATTTCAAAAAATATCATTTCATTAGAAAAACAAATTTCAGATATTAAAGATGATGTAAAAAATCTATACTCTTTATACACATCTTCTGACTCTAACGAAAAAAAAATTATTAGTGCATCTGATAAATTAAACATAGAAGAAAGTTCCTCAAATATTGTAGAGAATTCAGAGGATGATCAATTGTTAGGGCAAATTAGTTTGTCTGATCTTCAGGGAGATAAAGTAAAAACTCTTGAAAACCCAAATGAGGGATCTGATGAAACAAACTCCTTATTAAGTTACGAAAAAGAGGAAATAAATCAAATAGAGATAAAATCTATCTCAGAAGTAAACACCTCAATACTTAATGATTTAGATAAGCTGATAGAAGAGAGAGAAATTCAGCTTAATAAGCCAATAATTGACGTTGAAGTAGAGTTAAAAAATGCAAAAACAAGCTTTGCAAGTTTTGATAACAAGTCTGCTATTGAGAGTTTACTTTTGATAATTAATTCAAATACTGATCAAAATGAATACCTAGCCGAAACTTATTATCTGCTTGGCAGAACTTATTTTATGGAGAATGAAATAATTGAAGCTGTAAAATATTTTGGAATAAGACACAGAGATTTTTCATCATTTTCTAAATTTAAGTCTGAAAATTACTTTTGGCTTGGAAAGTCTCTCTTTAGTATTGGAGATCAAGAAAATGGTTGTTTAATTATGGAAGATCTAATTTTTTCAAATAATTATTTAGAAAGCAAAGAAGTAATTGAGTCTGCTAAATCTCTCCAATCCGAAAAAGATTGTGGTTTAATTATTGACTGAAGCGATATCTCTTTCACAGAGTGTACAGAATTATCTTCAAAATAATATTAAAGCTAATGACAAAATATTGATTTCAATTTCTTGTGGTTTGGATAGTACAGTCCTGTATGACTCAATAATTAGATCAAAATATTTTAATAAAAAAAAAATATATTATTTAATTTTTAATCATCAAATAAGACCTGAGGGAAAATATGAAATTAAACAATTTATTAAAATTTATAATCTTGCAAATAAAAATCTTTTTATTAAGAAATTGTTTTTAAGAGATAAATCAAAAGGTTTTCAAAAAAAATCAAGGTCTAGTAGATATGATTTTTTATATAAATTTTCAAAAAAAAGAGATATAAAACACATTTTTTTAGGTCACCATCTTGATGACTTAAATGAAACCTATTTCTTGAGAAAAACTCAACAATCTGGTGCAGCTGGATTATCAAATATTTTTTTAGATAAATACAAGAGTCTCAAATTACATCGACCATTAAAGAAATACACAAAAAAGCAAATCAAAAGTTATGCCATACATAACAGACTTAAATGGTTTGATGATAGAAGTAACTTAGAGTTAAATTACACAAGAAACAAAATAAGAAATTTTTTATATTCAAAAAAACTCTTTAATCAAATCAATAAAGAGAGATTAAAATTCTCTAAAATATTTTATTTACACCATCTACACAAAAATTTTTTTAAAAGAGTAAGGAATAAAATTTTTGAAATAGATATTGATAAGTTCCACTATCTTAATGAAAATCTTAAATTTCTTGTCGTACAGTCATTTTATTATGAATATCGTCATTTATTTGAAAAACAAATTAGAGATGAAAACATCAAGAATTTTATAAAAAAACTTAAAACTCACCTTAATAGCAATAAAGAAATGTCAGTATTTTCAGGGAAAATTAGTGTCTTTAATAAAAAAACATGTATAAATCTTACTTAGCACTTTAAACGTATGTAACACTAACTATATTAAACATATGAAAAACTTTTCTAAAAATATTTTTGTTTGGATCATAATAAGTCTGATTTTGCTTGGATTATTCAATGTATTTAAAAACTCTCAAAGAGATTACTCCTCCGTTACTTACACATATTCAACATTATTAGATAAAGCTCAAAATGGTGAAATTAAATCTGTTGAAATTCAGGGAAACAATATTTTTGGTCAAACTATGGATGGTGTTGACTTTTCAACATACGCCCCTAGGGACCCTAATTTAATCGAAACCCTTAACGACAATCAGGTAGCTATTAACGCAAAACCTGAACAATCTGGTATGCACCCTCTACTAAGTATATTTGTATCTTGGTTTCCAATGCTACTTTTAATTGGTGTTTGGATATTTTTTATGCGTCAAATGCAATCAGGTAAGGGCGGAGGAGCACTGGGCTTTGGTAGATCAAAAGCAAAGCTACTTAACGAAAATAAACAAAGAGTTACTTTTAATGATGTTGCAGGCATTGATGAGGCTAAACAAGAATTAGAAGAGGTTGTTTCATTTTTAAAAGATCCTCAAAAATTTCAAAGATTAGGTGCTAAAATACCCAAAGGTGCTCTGTTAGTTGGACCACCTGGTACAGGTAAGACACTTCTTGCTCGAGCAATTGCTGGTGAAGCAGGAGTTCCCTTTTTCTCTATTTCAGGATCAGATTTTGTTGAAATGTTTGTAGGTGTTGGAGCCAGTAGAGTAAGAGATATGTTTGAACAAGGAAAAAAAAATGCTCCTTGTATTATTTTTATCGACGAGATTGATGCCGTGGGAAGACACAGAGGTGCTGGATTAGGTGGAGGAAATGATGAGAGAGAACAAACTTTAAATCAACTTTTAGTTGAAATGGATGGTTTTGAAGCTAATGAAGGAGTTATAATTGTCGCAGCAACTAACAGGCCAGATGTTCTTGATCCTGCTTTGTTGAGACCAGGAAGATTTGACAGACAAGTTGTTGTACCTGCACCTGATATTATTGGTAGAGATAAAATCTTAAAAGTTCATACGAGAAAAATTAAAATGGATAAATCCGTAAAAACTATTGCAATAGCAAGGTCAACCCCTGGTTTCTCTGGTGCAGATCTTGCAAATATTGTAAATGAAGCTGCTCTCATAGCGGCGAGGAAAAACAAAAAGATAGTTACTATGGATGATTTTGAAGATGCAAAAGACAAAGTAATGCTCGGAACCCAAAATAAATCGAAAATAATTTCCGATGGTGAAAAAGAGGTAATTGCTTACCATGAGGCAGGGCACGCTTTAGCTAACTTACATTGCAAGCATGCAGATCCTATTTACAAATCGTCAATTATACCAACAGGTAGAGCGCTTGGCTTTGTTATGAGTGTTCCGGAACAAGACAAAGTTATTCATCGTAAGGATGAGTATCTTGATAAACTTGTTGTTACTGTAGCTGCTAGAATAGCAGAAGAATTAATTTTTGGACCGGAAAAAATAGGTTCCGGTGCTGCAGGTGATATTCAGCAAGTTACAAATCTAGCAAGAGCTATGGTAACACAAATGGGTTATAGCGATAAGCTAGGAAGAGTAAGGTATACAGGTAATCAAGAAGAGGTATTTTTGGGACACTCTGTGACCCAATCTAAAAATATATCAGAGGAAACTGCAAGAATTATTGATCAGGAGGTTATCCGCCTTGTTGAAAATGCCGAGGCTAAAGCGAGAAAGATACTTACTGAAAATATCAAAGATCTTCACACTATCGCTAAAGGTCTTTTAGAGTTTGAAACGCTGACCGGTGAAGAGATAAAAAATCTCTTAAAAGGTATAAAACCTAAAAGAGATGATGATTTATCCTCTGATAGTTCTGATGATAGCTCTGACAAAAAAGAAGCCTCAAACAAAGGTCCTTTACCATCTTTTACAAAAGATCAAAATTTTCCTCTTCCAAATTAACTATAATTTTAATACTAAATAATATTTATGAGATTATTTGGTACAGATGGAATAAGAGGGCAAGTTGGTAAATACCCCTTAACTGCTGAAAATGTACTTAAACTGGCTAAAGCCTCTTCACTTGTTCTAAGAAGGAAAAACTCGATTTCAAGAGTCGTAATTAATAAAGATACACGATTATCTGGATATATATTTGAACCAGCTTTAACATCAGGTTTTATATCTATGGGTATTGAGGTAATATTAGTAGGACCTCTGCCGACACCTGCTCTTACTGTTTTAGGTAAATCTCTTAGAGCAGATTTTTCTGTAATGATTACAGCATCCCATAACCCTTATCAAGATAATGGATTAAAATTCTTTTCTGGACAAGGTCTTAAAATTTCTCCTGAAGAAGAAAATAAAATAGAAGATATTTTTTTTAATTATGACTTTGATAATTTTAAAATTAAACAATCAAATTATGGAAAAGCAATTAGACTTAAAAATGCCTTAGGAAGATACTCAGAGGCTCTCAAACAAAGTGCTGACAGGAATTTAAACTACAGTAAATTAAAAGTAACTTTAGACTGTGCAAATGGTGCTTCCTATAAAGTTGCACCTGAAGTACTATTCGAATTAGGCTTAGATTTGCACACTATTGGCAATAATCCTTCAGGTACAAACATTAATCAAAAGTGTGGTTCTTTATATCCACTCAAAGCATCTAGTTTGGTAAAGAAAAAAAAATGTGATATTGGAATTTGTTTAGACGGTGATGGTGATCGAGTAATAATTATTGATGAGAAAGGAAGCATACTTTGTGGTGAGGAAATAATTTATATTTTAGCGAAATATTATCTTTATAAAAAAAAAATAAAAAAAGGATCTGTAATTGTAACCAATGAAATTGCTAACTATGGTCTTGATAAATCTTTAGAACAATTAGGTTTGAAACTTAAGAGAGTAAAAGTAGGTGATAAAAATATATTGAAAGAAATAATAGATAATAATTATTTTTTTGGTGGAGAGCCATCTGGACATTTTATTTTTAAAGATGATGTTTTAATTGGCGATGGTATGACATCAGCTATTAGATTATTAAATCTAATGTTAGAAGAAAACCAAAAATTATCAGTATTAAAAAAAGGTATTGATTTACTTCAAGTTATTAACATAAATCAAAAAATTGATAGAGAAAAGTTTTATTTATTACAAGATAGTATTTATCAAAAATTTAATAAATTATTTAATAATTTAAATATATATTACAATATACGTCCCTCGGGAACAGAGCCACTTTTAAGAGTGAACTTGCAATATGATAAAAGAAATATAAGAGTAGGTACTCTAAACAAATTGAAAAAACAAATAATAGAATTAATTTCAGATGCTTGTTAACTCTTTCGATACAAAATATGCAAAAACAGCGGCAAAATATGAGAGTTTAGATAATTCATTTATAAAAATTCTTAGTTCAAATAAAAAATTTTCAAGAATTTATACCTCTGTAATTGAGAATAAATCATTTAAGATGCTCTCAGAGATTACACTTCGTTCTGATATAACAGGTCAAGTAATAAATACAATTTTAACCCACGACTCAAATTCAAAACATTTCCTTTATTACATGGGTGACGTATTTCAAAAAGATAAAATGGATAATAATATTAAGCAATTTAGACAACATGGTGTTGAAATAATTAATTTACCAAAAAAAAATTCTTACAAAGAAGTTTTAGTTATTCTAGATAGAATTTTAAAAAAAATTCTTAAGAAAAATTATACATATGTTTTTACGGATCCTAAAATGAAAAAAAAAACAAGTTACCTTTTAGATAGTGGTAGTAGTAAAAATAATATTTCTAAATTTGTAAGTCTTTTCAAAAAAAATATTAGTGCTCCATATGAATTAAATCTAGAGAAAGATTTTTTTTCACAAGAATATCATCAGGATATCTTTTTTTATGTTTACTCAAATATTTCAAAAAAAATCTTAGCTCAAGGTGGAGGTTATCAGTATAAAAAAAATAAAAAAAAAATAGAGGGCTTTGGCTTCTCGTGTAATGTCGATTACATAGCTGAATTGACTTAATGAATAAAGCAATTATTGGTCTTCAGTGGGGTGACGAGGGTAAAGGTAAAATAGTCGACTATCTATCTGAGCATTTTGATTTAGTTGTAAGATACCAAGGTGGAAATAATGCCGGACATACAGTAATAGTAAATGATACTACTTATAAATTAAACCTAATACCATCAGGTGTGATACGTGGGAAAACATGCTATCTTGGTCAAGGGGTTGTTCTTGATCCTAATCACTTTTCCAGAGAATATGATCAAATTAAAAAAAAGTTAGTTAATCCTAAAGTGTTCTTATCATCTAACATATCATTGATATTAGACTATCATAAGCAGCTGGATAAAATAAACGAGTCAATTTTAAAAAGTGAAAAAAAAATTGGTACTACTGCTAAAGGTATTGGTCCTGCATATCAAGATAAAGTCGGAAGAAAAAGTATAAAACTTTATGATTTGAGATCTAGAAAACATATTGAGGAAAAAATTCAATCAATTAAGAAGTTTTATGACCCAATCTTAGATAGTTTTGATCAGAGTAAAATAAATATTGAGAAGACAGTTCATGATTTAATTAGTTTTTATAATATTGTTAAAGATATCATTGTTGATAATTCATATATAAAAAAGGAATTTAAAAGTAAAAAAATATTATTTGAAGGAGCTCAAGGCGCACTTCTTGATTTAGATCACGGCTCATATCCATATGTTACTTCATCGAATACTGTATCATCGAATATTGTTATTGGCTCTGCTTTACAAGTTGATTTTCAAACAGTTGGTATATTCAAAGCATACTCTACTAGGGTTGGTAATGGTCCATTTCCATCAGAGTTATTTAATGAAATTGGAGACTATATTGCTGAAAAAGGAGTTGAAATTGGAACTGTAACAAAAAGAAAAAGAAGGTGTGGTTGGCTTGACTTAGTATCTTTAAAATACAGTTGCGAAATTAATAGTGTTAATGAACTTTGTATTACCAAGGCAGATGTTTTAAATAATCTTTCAGAAATAAAGGTTTGTAAAACATACAATTCAAAAAAATATGATGATGTAAACTTTAGCGAAAGTAATACTTTAGAGTCATTGAACTTAGACGATAGCGACTTTGAGGTTTTTCAAAGCTGGGGTGAAATTAACGATTTAAGTAATTTTGAAACATTACCTGAAAATTTAAAAATATATATTAAATATATCGAGGGTTATCTAGATATTCCTATTAAGATAATTTCACTTGGACCTGAGAGAAGTCAGACAATTATTAGATAATTCAAGATTTTGGTAAAAGTTTCTGATTTGATATTATTTTGATCTCATCTTGAAGCTTCTTAATTGCTTTATTCTCTATTTGTCTTACTCTTTCTCTGCTAATAGAGTACTTTTGGCTCAGATCCTCAAGAGTTTTTGGTTCCTCTTCAAGTCGTCTCGCAGTTAATATTTCTAATTCTCTAGGTTCGAGTGTGGTAACCGCTTGTCTATATAGTTCTTTTCTTTTTTTCAACTCATCACTTTCCTCAACTTTTGAAATAGTATCTATAGTCTCATCCTCTACTTGATCTATCCATTCTGAGTCATTTTCATCATTCAAAGGTGTATTCAAAGAAAAATCTTGATTAAAAACCCTACCTTCCATGTGCTTTACTTCTTGCTCAGTTACCCCAAGATCCTCAGATATTGATTTAATCTGATCATTTGTTAAGTAACCCTCTTCATATTTTTTAAGTTGATTTCTCAGCCTTCTAAGATTAAAAAAAAGTTTTTTTTGTGCTGCTGTCGTCCCTATTTTAACTAAAGACCAACTGTGTAAAACATATTCTTGTATTGATGCTCTGATCCACCATATTGCATATGTAGCTAATCTAAAACCCTTCTCAGGATCAAATTTTCTTATAGCCTGTATAAGACCTAAATTACCCTCAGAAATTAGATCAAACAAAGGTAAGCCATATCCTTTATAACCCATAGCTATTTTCGCCACTAGACGCAAATGGCTTGTTACGAGTTTTTGTGCAGCTTTTGTATCACCATTTTTTAGCCAATCAATGGCAAGTCTTTTTTCCTCTTCATCTGTCAAAATAGGAAATTGATTTATTTTTTTTAAGTAAGGATAAACGTCGTTTTCAGATGTAATAACAGGCAGTAAATTTTTATTTTCTATATTCATTGTAAATTTATGTTTAAATCTTTCATGTCATCAGGTAAATCACAAGTAATTTTAATGTGTTTGTTTAAAATTGGATGATTAAATTCTATTTTGTGGGAGTGTAAGGCTTGTCTTGGAAACAATGAAACTAAATTTCTTATTTCATAATCCATGTTTTTTAAACGAAAATTTTGCTCCTTATTTAAAATATAATCTTTATCACCAATTATAGGTAGGCCTAAACTTAAAAGGTGAACTCTAATTTGATGTGTCCTTCCAGTTATAATCTCACAATCTAAAAGGCTCACCGAACCATGAAATGTCTTAACATTTGTAACTCTGGTAATTGCATTTTTCCCTAAATGTTCTGATACATTGAATTTTGTTCTTTGCAGTTTATTTCTAGATATGTTCTTATTGATTTCAAAATTATTTTTATTAAGTATACCATAAGTAAAAGCAAGATAATTTTTTTTAATATATCTATTTTTAAACATTTCTTTAAATTTATTTTTGGAAATAAGATTTTTAGTAATAATTATTATCCCGCTTGTGTCTTTGTCTAAACGATGAACTATACCTTCTTTTAACTTTTCAGTGTCATCTATTATAAATTGATTTTTTAGGCTTTCTTGCAAATTAGGATTATCATCAGTTTCATTTTTTTTATGAGTAAGAAGGCCTGAGGGTTTATTTAATATTGCTATATGACTGTCCTCGTATAATATTTCAATTCTAAAATTTTTATAATTATATGATTTAGACATAAAATATATGTTAAAAAAAAAACTTTTAATCAGTTTAGTTGTTATTCAAGGTTTATTAATAATTTTTGGAATAATAGCAATAATTTTTGGTGTTTTCTATAAAATGAGTAGCAATAATAATTCTACTTTAATAAATAAAAATATTGATTTAAATGACGTTTATCTGATTAATGAAAATCAATATCAGCAAAAATTTATATTCGAAGATAAAATAATTTTCCAAATTGTTGATATTAATTCTAATAAAGTTTTGAAAGAAATAATAATTGAAAAAAATTAAGTTTATTGTAATAGCCGGATCATCAGGTGGTCACATATTACCAGCAGTAAAATACATTAATAATTTATCTAACATAAAAAAAACAAATGAAATACTATTTATAACAAACGAAATTGGCAAAGATTATTTATGTCAAATTGAGAATAACGATGTACACAAACTAATAATAAACTCTAAAAATAGATACAAATATATCTTTAAAATTATCATCAAAATATCATTATTATTTGTATTTAACAGAAAAATAACCTTAATAGGTTTTGGTGGTTTCATAACAACCCCTGTAATTATAATTTCAAAATTATTTAATTTTTTTTTCTTATCATCTAATAAAATTTTTATTCATGAGCAAAATATTATTTATGGATTAGCTAATAAAATAAATTATTACTTTGCAAAAAATTCATTTATTTCATTTCCAAAAGTCGATATGCGCAGAAAAGAAATATTTGTTGGTAATTTTTTTCTCAATACAAATAAGTCAAAAGAAATACTTGATAGTAAATTTATCAATATCTTGCTAATTGGTGGAAGCGCTGGTTCAATTGACTTAAATAATAAATTATTTGAAGAATTATTAAATTTAGAAAATAAAAATTTAGAAAAAATGAAATTCTTTATTCAAATACCTACCTCACATATCGATATTTTAAAAAAAAAATATACAGATCTTATAAATAATATTAGATGTGAGTTATTTACTTTCAAAAATAATCTCAATTTTAAAGAATATGATTTTATTATCTCAAGATCAGGCTCTGGTTCTATTAATGAAATTTTATATTACACTAACAATGTTTATTTTATTCCACACTTAGCATCAAGAGACCAGCATCAAAATTTAAATCTAAACTATTTTCTCTCTCACAATATGAGTTTAAAAGATTTTTTAATACCTATTAAAAAAAATAATAATAATGATCTATATTTTAATTCTATTATTAACCCATATTCCATTGAAAAAATTATATGTTACTCCACTAGATGAAACTCTCAGATTTAACTGCAAGCAAAATACATATTATCGGTATTAACGGTATTGGCATGAGTGCTTTAGCCATTTATTTAAAAAAAAATAAATTTGACGTTTCTGGAAGTGATATTGCCTATAATGCTAATACAGTAAATCTAGAAAAACATAAAATACGAGTAAATATTGGCCATAAGATTTCAAATATTAAAAATAAAGATATAATTTTTTATTCTTCAGCAATAAAAAATAACCCTGAGATTAAAGAGGCAAAAAAAAACAAAATACCATGTTTTAATAGATCCAAACTTCTTCAAATTATTTGCAAAGATAAATTTACTATTGTCATATCTGGCTCACATGGAAAAACTTCTACTACATCTATTTTAGGACATTTGTTAGTTCATGCAGGTTTAAATCCAACAATCATTTCCGGTGGAATTATGCAGAATTTTGGACAAAATATATATCTTACTGATAGTAAATATGTGGTGGTAGAGGCTGATGAAAGCGATGGGACAGTATTTAAATTGAGTCCAAAATATTTAATATTTTTAAATGTAGATAGAGAACACATTGATTTTTATAAATCTTACCCTAATTTTAAATTAAAAGTAAAAAAATATATCCTCAGTCAAATTCAAAAAGATACAAAAATATTTATTAATAACGATGATCCTTTTTTATCCTCATTGAAAAAATATTCAAATAAAATAAAAACATATGGTTCAAATAAAAAGTCAAACTACAGCTATAAATTAATAAATTTAAACGATAAGAAGTCATCTTTTGATTTATTTAAAAACAAAAAAATTTTATTTAAAAGTTTATCAACAAATTTATTAGGAGAGCATAACGTACAAAACCTCACTGCTGCTTTATCCATTATAGATGATTTAGGATACGTAATAAAAAAATCACATATACTTGATTTTAAAGGTACTAAAAGGAGATTAAATATTATTGGTAAATTAAAAAAAACAATATTTATTGATGATTATGCGCATCACCCTACTGAGATAGAAAAATTGATAAATGTTTCATCTCTATATAAAAAAAAACATATTTTTTTTATAATTGAACCTCATAGATACTCAAGATTAAACGATTTATATAATGAATATTTGAGAGTTTTTAAAAATATCAATAACTTGATTATTTTAAGAACATATGAAGCCGGCGAGAGCTATAAAAAAGGTATGAAAAATTCAAAGAACTTGGTAAATGATTTAAATGTTTTAAATAATCAAAGTACTAAATATATTGAAAATTACAGAGATTTATTTGATTTATTAGATAAGTTTGTATTGAATAAAAGTGAAAGTATAATTATTTCTGCTGGAGCTGGAGAAATCTCAAACCAAATCCGTTTTTTTTATGAGTCTAGAAAATAAAAATTTAGTTACTAATTATCCATCAGCTAAATATTCTTGGTTAAAATCTGGAGGTAAGATAAGTAAGCTTTATAAAATTCATAACCAAATTGATTTAAGTAATTTATTTTTAAAGAATGAAATTAATAATAAGTCGTTTTTGGTTATAGGTAATCTTTCAAATACATTAATTAAAGACGATGGTTTTAAAGGCATAGGTATAAAACTTCAGGGTGATTTTACTAAAGTTCAAATTAATACTGATCATATGTTGGTTGGTGCTGCGGTTTTAGATAATTATTTATCAAAATTTTGTTATCAAAATGGTATTTCAGGTTATGAGTTCTTATATACAATTCCAGGTTCAATTGGAGGTAATATATTTATGAATGCTGGCTGTTATAATCAAGAAATAAAAGATAAATTACTAAGTGTAATATTTTATGACATAAATGATAATAAAATTCACGAAAAATATACTACTGATTTACATTTTGATTATCGAAAAGGTTTTCAAAAAAAAAATACAATAATTTTGTTTGGAAAATTTAAAATTTCTAAAGGCGAAAAAACTTACATAAAAAAATTAATGAAAGATTATGAAAGTATTAGAAATAAAACTCAACCACAAAAAGTTAATTGTTGTGGAAGTATTTTTAAGAACCCAAAAAATCAAAGAGCATGGCAATTAATAAAATCATCTATAGATGAAAGTTTTTATAAAGGCCCAATTAAATTATCAAAAATACACTCTAATTTTTTTGAAAACGATCCCAATATAAGCGCCAATAGTATTGATCTATTTATCTCAAAAATTCAAAAAAGAGTTAAAGAAAAGCACAATATCATACTTGAGAGAGAATTAAGAATTATAGATTGAAAGACATAGATATAAAATCTCTTAAAATTCTTGTGGTAGCTGGTGGTTGGTCTGATGAAAGAGAAGTTTCTTTATTATCAGGAAAAAATGTTTTTTATTGCCTCAAAATTAATAACATAAATGTTAAATTTCTAGATATCAAAAAAAATAATATTAAGAAAATATTAGAATATAAGCCAGATATTATATTTAATTCACTTCATGGCGAATTTGGAGAGGATGGAGGTTTAAATTCATTTGCAAATAAAAATAAAATAGCAATTACCCATTCTGACGGCATTTCATCTGCTCTATGTTTTAATAAAAGACTTCTAAAAAAATATTTAAAAGAAAAACTGAATATTTTGTCTCCTGATGATATTGTTCAAAAAAAACTGATTAAATTGCCAGTCATATCAAAACCTAATTGGGGCGGCTCATCTAAAGGTATAAGATTTATAAATGATAAAAATGAGCTAAAAAAAAAGATAAACAATAGTGAAATTTTGATCGAGGAAATAATATATGGAAGAGAATTAACGGTAACTGTTATTGAAAACAATAATAACTTAAAGGTTCTTGGTGTTACAGAAATTGAGTTTGATAGTGAACATTATGACTATGTTGCAAAATATACAAAAAACAAAAGTTCACATTATCTTCCTGCACGAATATCTAAATCTCAATATAGTTCAATAATG
This sequence comes from uncultured Alphaproteobacteria bacterium, assembly GCA_902621205.1. Taxonomy (GTDB): domain Bacteria; phylum Pseudomonadota; class Alphaproteobacteria; order HIMB59; family HIMB59; genus HIMB59. Next base: position 20,089 of record CACNLH010000008.1, read on the forward strand.
AATATATCAAAAAAAATATTCCGTGTTTGTAATTGTAAAGGAATTGCTAGATTAGATTATATAATAAGCAACAAAGATGAAAGAATATATTTTTTAGAGTTAAACACTCATCCAGGTTTAACAAAGATATCACTAGCACCAGAACAAGCTAATTTTCAAAGGCTCTCTTATCTTAATTTATTAAAACAAATAATTATTTCTTCTTTATGAATGTAAAGTATAAAGAATTATTTATATATTTTTCATCGATCTTATTTCTAGTATTATTTCTTTATTTTTCTATTAATCATTTAATAAAAAATAAATTAGATATAATTAATTTTATTGACTCAGATATTCATGAAGATTTTGAAATTGAAATTACAAGTAATTTATATGACATCAACAATTATTTGAAAGAATACTTATTTATAGACAGTTATATACTAAAACGTAAAAATAATGAAATTAATATTAAAATTAAAATAAAGGAGCCTTTTGCTCTAAATAACACTACTAAAGAAATAATTTTTTTTGATAATACAACTGCTCCATTCTATTATTTTAAATCAGATTATTTAGACACAATTAAACTCATAGACAAATCAAAAAATAGTATTTATATCAATAAATATTTGAATGATAGTTATAGAACCTTATCAACTTTATTTGAAATTAATCAAATCGAGTACATTGACGATAGAAGATACAATTTAGTTTTAAGTAATGACAGAATTGTTATGCTTCCCAAAGTGATTGATTCCAAATTATTATATTTCATTAAAAATAATATTGATTTAATTGAAAAAAGTACAAATTATAAGGAGCTTTTAGATTTGAGAAATTTTCATAACAAAACAATTAGATTAAAATAATTGGATAATTATAAAACAATAATAGAAATCGGGTCTTTTTCTATAAAGACAATTATTTATACTAAATTTAATAAAGATTATCAAATAGTAGGCACAGGAAAGTCTAAAACTCATGGTTATAATGGAAATGACATCGAAAATATTGATGATTTTATTGATTGTATAAAAAATTCTATTGTTCAAGCTGAAAAACAAGCAAATTACATTATTAACGATGCTTATTTATTAATAACAAATCAAAGTGTTTTTATAAAAAAAATAAAAAAAGATTTAATTCTTGATGGGACAATAATTGAAAAAAATGATGTAAGAAAAATATCGAATATCAATATAAATAAAAATGAGATTTATTTTCACAATTTATATACATCACATTTTCTAATTGATGATAGTTTGATTACTGATAACCCAATTGGATTAAATTCGCAAAAATTATCAATAATTTCTCTGTTATCTTTAATAGAAGAAAAACAAATTAATCTTTTAAATAATATTTTTCAAAAACTTCAAATTAAAATATTAAATTATTTAGACTCAACAACATCATATTTTTTTTATTTAAAAAATAAAAAAATAAGTAAATCAAATGTAATTTTAATAGATTTCGGTTTTAATCATACAAATGTTTTAATGATTAAAAATAAGCAATTAGCTTTTGTAAAAAAAATACCTTATGGCTGTAAACTAATTTCTGATGACCTTGTAAAAATGTTGAATATTAGTTTCGATTTTGCAGAAAAGTTGAAAATTTCTACTATTGATTTGTTAGATACTAGAAATACCTCAATCGAAATACCAGTTTGGGAGGAATTTGGAAATAACGTAAAAAATAAAATTGAACATGATTATATAAAAAAAATCGTATTATCACGTTTAGATGAGCTTTTTAAATTGGTAATGGGGTCTTTACCAAAAGATGAAAATTTTTATTCATATTTATTTACTGGAGGAGGTTCAAAAATTAAAAATTTTGGAAATTATTTTCGTTCTAAATATGGTCATGATATTCAATTTTTAGAGCCCCCAAAATCCTGTGGCATTCCAAAAGTTTTAAATGATGCTAGTATTATGTCCCTTTATTCTAGTTTCTGTCTTTTAACTAGTAATAGTTTTGAAAACGATAATAATATTAAAAAAATTGATTCTTTTTCAAACAAAATATGGTACAAAAGATTCGTAGACCTACTATAGGTTGATTTGCGGGGAAAAAAATGACACTAGATATAGAACCAGTAGTTGATCAAAAGAATTTAAAACCATCTTTAACAATTATGGGTGTTGGTGGTGCAGGAAGTAACGCCATCAATAATATGATTCAATCAAATTTAAATAATGTTGAATTTATTGTGGCTAATACCGATGCCCAAGCTTTAGAAAACTCTCTTTGCTATAATCGCATCCAATTAGGCCTTGAAAAAACGAAAGGTTTAGGCGCTGGGGCAGATCCAATTATTGGAAAAGATGCAGCAGAAGAAAGTATAGATTTAATCTCTGAGGAATTAAGAAATACTAACATGTTATTCTTAACAGCTGGCATGGGTGGAGGAACAGGAACTGGTGCCCTACCTGTAATTGCAAGTATCGCAAAAAAATTAGGTATTGTAACTGTGGCTATAGTTTCAACACCATTTAATTTTGAGGGCACAAAAAGAATGAATTTGGCATTACAAGGCCTTGAAGAAGTTAAAAATAATGTAGATACACTTTTAATTATACCAAACCAAAATTTATTTAAAGTATCTAATGAACAAACTTCTTTTGCAGAGGCTTTTAAAAAAGCTGATAATGTTTTATTTGATGGAGTAAAAGGACTCACTGACTTAATTACACAGCCTGGACTTATAAATTTAGATTTTGCAGATGTAAGAACAGTAATAAAAGAAATGGGATTTGCAATGATGGGTACAGCTGTTGCTGAGGGCGATAATAAAGCAGTGGAAGCATCTAATTTAGCTTTAACCAATCCTTTAATTGAAAACATAGATATGAATACTGCTAAAGGTGTGATTGTAAATATATCTGGAGGAAGTGATATGACTTTGTTAGAGGTAGATCATGCCGCAAATATTATTAGACAAGGTGTTAATCCTGAGGCCAATATTATATTTGGATCTTTAATCGATGAAACTCTTCAAGGTAAATTAAAAATTAGTATATTTGCTACAGGAATTGAAGCTTCTGGTAAGAAAATTCTTTATTATCCTGAGTCTGAAAATAATTCTGGTTTTAGTTCAATTCAAAATAAAGTTAATGATAATTTATCTTACGATAGCCCGGATATTAGTCCAAATTCCGAAATTTCAAGCAAGATTGATGAAAATAGTGTCTATTCTGAAAACGAAGACTTCACATTGTCTAATGATATAGATCAAAAAGATGAGGAAAAAGAGGATTTAAGTGAAAAAAGCCGTGAAAATAATGTTAATTATGGAAATCTTGAAGAAAAAAAGAAAACGGGTTTTTTTAGCATGCTTTCAAATTTAATGACTTCTGATAAAAAAATAACCGAAGTTAGTGATAAAATTTCTGAAAAAAAACGGAAATCAAAGAAAGCAAAAACAGATCCAAACCTTTTTTTATTTAGTGATGTCGTTGAAGAGCAAAGCGATCAATCAAACGAAGGTCAGGATTTCATTGAAGATCCAGAGATTTCAGATATTTCTCCATTTACTAATGAAGAAGATGAGACTCTCGAAGATATAGATACTCCTTCATATCTTAGAAAAGGATCAAATCAATAAATTTATAAATACAAAGTTTTACAAATATAAAGTAATAGTTTTTTGCTATTTTCTTAATATTGTATAAATGAAAAGTATCACTCTTCGTAATCCTATTAAGTTTGATGGAATTGGCTTACATACTGGTGTAAAGACTCAAATTACTCTTAAGCCAGCTCCAATAAATTCAGGCATTTTTTTTAACAGAATTGATAAGTCTGTAATTATACCAGCAAAATGGGATAGAGTAATATCAACAAAATTTTCAACTAATATAGCACTAAATGAAACTGAAGTTAAAACCGTTGAACATTTACTAAGTGCACTTTCAGGGCTTCATATCAATAATTGTGAAATTTTAATTGATAATATTGAAGTACCAATTCTGGATGGAAGCTCCTCTATATTTGTTGATAAAATATTGAAAAATGGATTAATAGAGCAAGACTCTGAACAAAAAATTTTGGAAATAGTTAAATCAGTTAAATTCTCTTGTGATTACGGATTTGCAGAGCTATCTCCTAATTCTTCAGAAGACGAGGGTTTAAATATAAACTTAGAATCCAGCTTTGATGGAAAGTATGAAGACCAAGATATTGAGATCAGAAATCTAAACGGTAATTACGTTGACTCTATTTCGAAAGCAAGAACTTTTGGTTTTTTTCAAGAAATAGAATATTTAAAGTCACAAAATTTGATTAAAGGTGGCTCACTCGATAATGCAATTGTAATTAAAGATAAGAGGCCACTTAATAAAGATGGATTAAGATATGAAGATGAGTTAATGCGCCACAAAGTCTTGGACGTAGTAGGCGATCTTTATTTATCAGGCTTTCCTATTATTGGTAAATATAATGGTTTTAAAACTGGACATTTTATTACCATTAACTTAATTAAAGAATTATTTAAATCAAAAGATAATTATAAGATACATAAAGTCAACTAGACCATTTTCTTTGGATTAGTATATTTATTAAAATCCTCTTCGGACAGATCAGTTAATTCCATACATGATTGTTTTAAGGAAATATTTTTTTTATATGCATTTAAAGCTACTTTTGATGCAAGGTCATAGCCAATAACTTTTGTCAAAGGGGTCACTAGCATTAAAGATCTATTCAAAAGCTCACTCACTCTCTCTTTGTTGACTTTTAATCCTTTTAAACAGTTTTTATTAAAGGAGGCCATAGCCTCGCTAATTAAACTAATTGCATCAAGAGTATTATGTATAATTAATGGATTATAAACATTTAATTGGAAATGGCCTTGTGTACAAGCAAAAGTTATAGAATTTCTAAGGCCAATCACATGTGCGCACACCATTGATAGAGCCTCACACTGTGTTGGATTTATTTTTCCTGGCATAATTGATGAGCCAGGTTCATTGGCTGGAAGAATAATCTCAGAAATTCCACTTCTTGGCCCAGATGCTAATACCCTGATATCATTTGCCATTTTAAATAAACCACTAGTCAAAATTTCGACACCTGACATAACTTCAATAAATACATCATGGGAAGCAAGCGACTCATACTTATTTGGTGCAGATTTAAACGGAAGTCCTATTTCCTTTTTTAAGTATTTTATAAATATTTTAGAAAAATTCTTTGGTGCATTTACTCCAGACCCAACTGCAGTTCCACCTTGAGCTAGTTCGTAGAGCTTATCTAGACTTTTTTTTATAACATTTTCTGCATAAGATATTTGATCATAAAATGCTAAAAATTCATTTGAAATTTTTATTGGTGTTGCATCCTGAGTGTGAGTCCTTCCAATTTTAATTATCCCTTTGAACTCAGAAATTTTCTTTTTTAAAGATTTTTTAAAAAAAGATATTTTCGGTAGTAATATTTTTTTTATTGATAATACTGTAGCTATGTGCATTGCAGTAGGAATACTATCATTTGATGATTGAGACCTATTTATATGATCATTAGGATGAAGTGGGGTATTTGTCGGGAGCTTTCTACCTAGCAACTGATTACTTTTATTTGCAATGACTTCATTAATATTCATGTTGATTTGAGTCCCTGATCCTGTTTGCCATACAACAAGAGGAAAGTGATCATTTAATTTTCCAGATATAATTAAATCACAAACTTTACCAATAATTTTTGTATGATTTTTTGGTAATAATTTTAATTCTGCATTTGCCAAAGCACATGATTTTTTTTGTAAGGCAAGGGCCTCTATAAAAATATTCTGAAAATGAAATTTCCCAATACCTATTTGAAAGTTTTCTATTGATCTTTGAGTTTGTGCCCCCCAAAGTTTTGTACTTTCAACTTTAATTTCACCTAAGCTATCTTTTTCAATGCGAAATTTGACCATGAGTAATTAATAATATATATCAAATTCAATGAAAAATATTTTATTAATTCGCCATGGTCAAAGCGAATGGAATAAATTAAATCTTTTTACTGGCTTTAAAAATATTGAATTATCTGAACAAGGCATTGAGGAGGCGAATAAAGCGGGGCAAAACTTCAAAAATTTAGATATTAAATTCAATATTGTATTTACAAGCGAATTAAAAAGAGCTCAAGAAACCGCCAAAATAATTCTTCAAAACCTCGAACAGTGGGATTTTTTAAATAATGAAGGAAAAATAATCTCAAACATTAATTTAAATGAAAGAGATTATGGTGATCTCACGGGTTTAAACAAAAAGGAAACTGCTGAAAAATTTGGAGAAGAACAAGTTCATAAGTGGAGAAGAGGTTATTCTGATCAACCCCCTAACGGTGAAAGTCTTGAGGATGTGGTCAGAAGAGTTACAAAATATTTTGAGGAAGTAATTAAACCTGCTATTCAAAGTAATGAAAATGATAATATTTTAATAGCAGCACATGGGAATTCTCTTAGAGCGCTTTTAATTGTTATGAATATTTATGAACCAAATAATATTAATTCTGTTGAACTCTCAACTGGTGTTCCAATACATGTTATCTTAAAAGATAATAAGTTTAGTATTAAAGATTAATTAATTGATAGATATAGCTTTAGTTATAGCAATCGTATCATATTACACCGTCATGTTTATCACACCTGGACCCAATAATGCTATGTTAACGATCTCAGGCTTAAAATTTGGTTTTAAAAGGTCTCTACCACATATTACTGGTATCTCTTTAGGTCATGCTCTTCAAGTTTCATTAATTTGCACAGGTTTAGGGTTAATTTTGATCAATAAACCAGAATTTCAAATGATACTAAAATGGCTTTGTTTTTTTTATCTCATTTATTTAGCTTATCAAATGATTGGATCTTTAAAGGATTACAAGAAAGATACAGGTAGACCTTTAAATGTATACGAGGCTGCACTTTTTCAATGGATAAACCCCAAGGCATGGACGATTGCTATTACAGTGGCATCTGGTTTTATGCCTCTAGAAGAAAAGCTTTGGATAGCTGTTGTTTTCACAGGGTTGATGTCATCATTGGTAAGCTTTCCATGTATAAGTTTATGGGCACTTTTTGGAAGTTTGATTAAAAATTTAGTATCGAATCCCAAATTAAAAAGAAGTTTTGAGTACTTCTTTGCACTATTATTAGTATCTACGGGAATTTATTTAATATTAAGCTAATTTTTCAAGCAAATTTAAATAACGAAAATTAATATATCCTTTTTTGGATAAATAAAATTTTTCAATGCTATCTCTTTTTAAAGAATTACAAAATACTGGTAATTTTGCTTTTAATTTTTTACTTATATGAATATTTGATTTTAGCAAATGCTCTTTATTAGCAGATTTTAAAATTTTGATTGAGTGTTTACTGTTCAATAAATCATAAATTAATAGAGAACAGTTATTTTTTAAAATTTTATTTAACATTGCTCTATTTCGCTCAACATATTCAACAATATCGAATAAGACTAAGTAATTTTGATTTGACTTAATTTGACTAAGTTTCAAACCTTGCATTGATAAAAATAAATCTATTTTTTGATTAGTATAATATTTACACCCAACTGAAATATATTCTTTCTCTTCAATTATTATGTTAGTAAATTTTTCAATATAAAAATTGAATTTGGTTGATTTATTTTTTAGTTCAATAATATCATCTGGTATAAGGGGCATTCTTGTTTCTTTTTTGGTCCTATCTGAGAGCATACAAATATTCATAATTAAAAAAAAATATATACTATAATCTTATGAAGTTAATTCCAGAATGGGAAGCACATGACAAATGTCTAATGGCTTGGCCATGTAATAAAAATCTTTACAACGAAATAATTAAAGATGCTAGATTAGAAATGGCTAATTTAGCCAATTCTATTTCAGATGAAGAAACAGTTTATATGTATTGCAATAAAGAGGATTATAATGAATGTAAAAAATATATAAATAATCAAAAAATAAATATTATCCAACTAGAACTAGATGACTCTTGGATGAGAGATATTGCCCCGATCTTTATAAAAGAGGACAATGAACTTAAATGTATTAACTTTAATTTTAATGGTTATGGAAAATACCCAAATTATTTAAATGATAATAAAGTAGGTGAATATATCTCAAATCAATTTTCTATTACTTCATATGTAAATGATCTTACGTTAGAAGGAGGCGCCATTACTTACGATGAATACGGAAACTTGTTTTCCACTGAAAGTGTGCTGCTTAACCCAAATAGAAATAATCCTGAAAAAGCAAAAATAGAGCAAACACTGACTAGTTTATTTGACTTAAATTCAATAATTTGGATCCCCGAAGGTTTAAAAGATGACGATACTGATGGGCACATAGACAATATTTTATGTCCTATTGGAAATAGAAAATATTTAATTGCAAAAAGTTATGATTTAGATGATTTGAATTCAAATAATTTAACTAAGATTAAATCAATTATTCTAAGTAACCTTTCTAGCATTGACAGTAATATAGAATTAATTGATATACCACTACCTTCAAAAATAGTTGTCAATGATAAAAAGCTTATTGCCTCGTATATAAATTTTTATTTTTCAAAGCATAAAATCTTTGTTCCAAAATTTAATGTTAAAGAAGATGAAATGGTTTATGATATTTTTAAGGATATTTTTAAAGATAAAAAAATTGAGATGATTGAAACTTCACATATAAATTATGGTGGAGGTAATATCCATTGTGTTACCATGAATGTGCCAAAAAATGTCAATTAAGGTTGCTGCTTCACAATTTAAATCAATAAAAGAAAAAAAAGATTTAAACATAAATAAGGCTATACACATTGCTCAACAAGCATCTAAGGAAAATGTAAATATTTTCCTCCTACAGGAGTTATTCCAGACTGAGTACTTTTGCTCAACTCAGGATACAAAGTTTTTTAATTATGCAATTGAATTTCCTAATGACAAATTATTTGAAATTTTTTCTAATTTTTGTAAGAAAAATAATATGGTAATGCCAATCAGTTTTTTTGAAAAAAAAGAAAATAATTTTTTTAATTCACTAGTTGTGATTAATGCTGATGGTAAATTAAGTGATTTATATAGAAAGTCCCATATTCCCGAGGGCCCTGGTTATAACGAAAAGTTTTACTTTAAACCTGGAGATACTGGCTTCAAAGTATTTAACACAAAATTTGGAAATCTTGGTTGTGGTATATGCTGGGATCAATGGTTTCCCGAATGTGCGAGATCTATGACACTTTCTGGTGCAGATATTTTATTATATCCCACGGCAATTGGCTCTGAGCCTCAAGACCCTTTATTAGACTCAAAAGATCATTGGCAAAACGTAATGAAAGGTCATGCAGCTGCAAATCAAATTCCAGTCATTGCCTCTAATAGAATTGGCACAGAAAATGAAGGTTCAATATCTGTTACATTTTATGGAAGTTCCTTTATCGCTAACCATTTGGGTAATATTGAAATTGAAATGGACAAGAAAGATGAGGGCTTTGTATCTAAGAATTTCGACTTTTCAGAAATAACAAAATATCGCCAATCTTGGGGAAATTTTAGAGATCGTAGACCAGATCTATATAAAAAAATTTGTGATTTTTAAAAAAAATTATCATATTATTCATATTCTACTTATTAAAGAGGAGAGGTAATATGAATAAATTTTTAACAGCTCTTTTAGTGCTAATACTTCCTATGAGTTTGAGCGCTAAAGAAGAGTTATTTATATACAATTGGTCCGATTACATAGCTGAAGATACAATTGCAAATTTTGAGGAAGAAACTGGTATTGATGTAACATACGATGTATTTGACTCAAACGAAGTTCTAGAGGCTAAGCTTTTAGCTGGAGGAAGTGGTTATGACTTAGTTGTTCCATCAGGCTCTTTTATGGAAAACCAAATTAAAGCAGGAGTTTTTCAAAAACTTGATAAAAGTATGATTCCAAACCTCAAAAATTTAGATCCAAGTGTTTTAGATAAAACTGATGCTCATGATCCAGGTGGGGAATACTCTGTAAATTATATGTATGGTACAACTGGAATTGGTTACAACGTTGCTGCCGTCGAGGAAAGAGGTGGAGATGTTGAGTCATGGGACATAATATTTGATGTAGATCAAATTTCTAAATATGAAGATTGTGGTGTGGCTTTCTTAGATGCACCAAGTGAAATTGTTGAGATTGCATTAAATTATCTTGGCCATGATCCAAATACAGAAAACACTAAAGCTAATCAAGAGGCACTAGAATTATTGAATAATATTAGACCTTACATAAAGTATTTTGACTCTTCTCAGTACATTGATGATTTAGCAAATGGTGAGATTTGCTTAGCAATAGGTTGGTCAGGTGATGTATTTATAGCAGCATACGAGGAAATTGAAGAGGTCTGGTATTCAATTCCAAATGAAGGAACAGTAATTTGGTTTGATATGATGGGAATTCCAGCAGACGCAAAAAACGTAGAAAATGCTCATAAATTTATAGATTATATTTTGAGACCAGAAGTTGTTGCAGAAATTACTAACTATGTGTGGTACTCAAATCCTAATCTAGTAGCTAACACAACTGAAGGTTTGATAGATCCTGATATCCTTTCAGACCCAGCAATTTATCCAACAGAAGAGACATTAACTAAACTTTTTGCAGATACAGCTGACTCACCTCAAAAGTCTAGGATATCTTCGAGAGTATTTAATAGTTTTAAAGCTTCTCAATAATTTAATTAAAGCGCAACTTTTACTTTAGTTGCGCTTTTCACAATCTTTTTTATGTCTGAACCTTTTTTACAAATCATAGATCTATCAAAAAGGTTTGATAATGTTGTTGCTTTAGACAAAGTTAATCTAAAAATAGCAAAATCTGAAATATTCAGTCTCCTAGGTTCTTCAGGATGCGGTAAGTCAACACTTTTGAGAATTATAGCAGGTTTTGAGAAGCCTGATGAAGGAAGAATTCTACTCGAGGGAAAGGATATCACGAAACTTCCCCCATATGTAAGACCACTAAATATTATGTTCCAAAATTATGCACTATTTCCGCATTTAAATGTCACTAATAATATCCAGTTTGGACTAAAAGAAGAAAAAATTTCTAAAGAAGAAATCAATCACCGTGTTAATGAAATTTTAAATTTACTAGAGCTGAATGGTTTAGAGAAAAGAAAAATCAATGAGATATCTGGTGGTCAACAACAACGAGTAGCATTAGCAAGATGTCTAGTCAAAAAACCAAAATTACTTTTATTGGATGAACCACTTGCAGCATTAGATAAACAGCTAAGAGTACAAACACAATTCGAGTTAGTTAATTTACAATATAAGTTAGGCATCACTTTTATTATTGTTACCCATGATCAAGAGGAAGCAATGTCATTATCTGACAGAATGGCAATTATGAAAAATGGAGAAATCCTCCAAGTAGGTAATCCTGTTGAGATATATGAAAAACCGAAGGACAAATATATAGCGAATTTTATTGGCACAGCCAATATCTTTAATGTTCTTAATAAAAATAATCAAATCATCATTAAAGAATTAAATTATGAAGTTAAAAATATTAACAATAAAGAAAACTATTTTAAATGTTTAATTAGGCCTGAAAAAATTTCTGTTAAAAAACTTGAAAATCAATCTGATAATTTAAATATTGGTGTAGTTAAAGAAGTAGCTTATTTAGGGAGCTATACTAAGTATTTAATTGAGGTTAATGGATTTGAATTTTACTCTTTTATGCAAAATAGTTTAGTTTCAGATAACCTTCAAATAAGATGGGATGATAAAGTTCAGATAAGTTTTAACGAAACATCAATATATTTCTTTAATGATTAAAAATTTTAAAAAACAAAACGTGTGGTTTGTATTTACTCCATATTTATGGCTAGTTTTGTTCTTTTTTGTTCCATTAGCCTTAATTTTTAAAATATCTATATCTGTGTCTGAATGGGGTATGCCACCTTATCGTGATCTTTTTTCTTTATCTGAAAATGGATTGGAGATTAATTCAACTCTTGGAAATTATTTATTTATCTTTTCAGATCCTTTCTATATCAGATCATACCTCAATTCACTTTCTTTAGCTTTTACATCCACGGTATTATGTTTAATAATCGGTTATCCCATAGCTTTTTACGTTGCAAAATCTAAAACAAGTATAAGAAACATACTATTGATTATGCTTATCATACCTTTTTGGAGTTCTTTTCTTCTTAGGGTATATGCATGGAAAGTCTTACTACAAGGCTCTGGTATTATAAATTCAATTCTTATACATATTGGGCTAATTTCTGAACCAATATCTATGTTACACAATCATTATGCTGTAATTTTAGGTGTTGTTTATACTTACCTTCCATTTATGATTTTACCGCTTTATGGATATTTGGTTAAATTTGATTTAAATTTGATTGATGCATCTAATGATTTAGGTGCAAAGCCTTTAAACACGTTTGTAAAAGTTATCTTACCTCTCTCTTTACCAGGAATTGTTGCGGGGAGTATGTTGGTTTTTATACCAGTTGTTGGAGAATATATAATTCCAGAAATGTTAGGTGGCAGTGATAAACTTTATTTTGGGAAAATAATTTGGGATGAATTTTTTGTAAATAGAGATTGGCCTATTGCTAGCGCACTTGCTATGTCTGGTATTGTAATTCTTGTATTTCCAATAATTATTTTTCAATTAATGTACGCAAAATATAATTTTAAAAATGAATAAATTATTTTTTAAAATTTTTACCTTAACAATTGGATTTTCATTTCTATATTTTCCTATTTTAACTCTTATAGCTTATTCTTTTAATGATAATAAAAGAGTTATGGTTTGGAAGGGTTTCTCTTTAAGATGGTATAAGGAATTATTTCAAAATGAACAAATTTTAGAGGCTTTTTATACTAGTATAAAAATTGCCTCTCTTTCAGCAACATTTGCAACAATCATGGGTGTAATGATTGGTTTTTCATTAACAAGAATATCAAAAATTCCAGCCAGGCCTTTCTTTATTTTCTTGAGTTCTTCTCCTTTGGTTATGCCTGAGATAATTTTAGGACTTTCTTTGTTGTTATTCTTTATATCATCTAACCATATTATTGGCTTTCCTTCCTCAAAAGGACAACTAACAGTCTTAATATCGCATATAACTTTCTCTGTCGCTTTTGTTGCAGTCATTATCCAATCAAGGTTGAGTAGTTACGATAAAAATATAGAAGAGGCTGCTCAGGATCTTGGGACAATTCCAAATATGATTTTTTGGAAAGTAACTGCTCCTGTAATATTACCTGCAATATTATCAGGTTGGTTACTTGCATTTACACTCTCTTTGGACGATCTTGTCGTTGCTAGTTTTACTACCGGTCCCGGAGCTAACACTTTGCCAATAGTGGTTTTTTCTAAAGTTAGATTGGGATTGAGTCCAGAAGTTAATGCTCTATCTGCAATAATAATGCTAATTGTTATATTAGCAGCAATTAGTATTTACTTAATTAATAGATCAAACATTAAGAAGTAAATATTCTCTTTCCCATGCAGTAATTATTTTATTATAGGCATTTACCTCTAAGTCTTTGATTGAACAAAATAATTCTATAAATGTTTCACCAAATATCTCTTTTGCCTCCTTAGATCTAGAAAAAGTATCTATTGATTGATAGATGCTTTCTGTCAAAGAAACATTTACGTTATAAGCAGCTTTTTTGGTCTCTGGGGTTGCTTTTAATTTTTTCTTCAAACCTAGATATCCCGCAGATAAAGTTGCAGCTATAGCTAAGTATGGATTTACGTCTGATCCACAAAGTCTATTTTCAATTCTTGCTTGGTTAGCAGAGTTAAAATTTGGGACTCTAAAACCACAGGTACGGTTTTCAAAACCCCAGTTTAGGTTAAAAGGTGTACCTTCCTCCCAAAAACCTCTGAGCCTTTTAAAGGAATTAACATTTGGTGCAAAAAGAGGTAAAAAAGCTTTTGAATATTTTTGTAATCCACCCAAATAGTTATCAAAATGTTTTGTAGTTTTAAGATTTTTGTCCACAAATATTGGTTTACCTTTTTTTAAAATTGATTGATGTATATGCATCGAGTTTCCTGGAGTATCTTCCATCGGTTTAGCCATAAAAGTTGCATACAAATTATGCTTCAATGCAGTATGTCTCAGAGTTCTTTTAAATAAAAAAACCTGATCAGCCAAGTCAAGAGGGTTACCATGCTTGAAGTTAATTTCCATTTGTGCTGGTCCATCCTCATGATTAATGTTCTCAACCTCTAATTCTTGAGTTTCACAGTAGTCATATAGATCCTCAAAAATATGATCAAATTCATTAACAGCGTCAATACCGTAAGATTGATTTCCTTTTTCAATTCTTCCAGATTGCCCACTCGGTGTCTCCAAAGGATTATCTGGATCATTGTTTTTCTTAACTAAATAAAATTCAATTTCTGGAGCGACAACTGGTTCAAGCCCTATTTTTTCATAGAGACCAATTACTTTTTTTAAAATACCTCTAGAGTGGACCTCTATAACATTATCATTGTTATCAACAGCATCACAAATAACCTGTGCGGTTGGTTCTTCATACCATGGAACAGTTCTCAGAGTATTAAAATCAGGCTTTAAAATAAAATCACCATCTGTAGGATTTAAAATCTGATCATCTATTGAATAAGTCACATCTCTAGATACTGCTAATTTGAATAGTGCTAAAGGTAATCTTAATCCACCTGACTCAATAGAGCTTAAAAATTTTTTTGTTGGTAGTATTTTACCCCTTGGTATACCTGAATTATCAGGAATCATACATTCTACCTCTGTTATTTTATTTTTCTTTAACCAATCGACATAATCATTCATAGCTATAACTAACCTTTAAAATTTGATATTTATGTATCTGATGGATTACTCAGATAATTATTACGTAAGAACAAAAGCATTCAGTCTTAATACTAACAAATTAAATGAGAGCTTACAATGTGATGTTTGTATAATTGGTGCAGGTTTATCAGGAATTTCATCAGCATTATATTTATCTAAATTAAATCCAGATTTAAACATAGTCATATTGGAGAAAAATAAAGTTGGTTGGGGTGCATCTGGAAGAAATGGTGGGCAATTATTACATGGTTTTTCCTCAGAGAATTACTCTAGCCAAAAACACACTCAAGAGGAAATTAAGATATTATGGCAATTCACATTAGACGCTGTTAGAGAAGTAAAAAAAAATATCAAAGACTTAAATATACAATGTGACTTAATCGAGGGTTATGTTTTAGCCGCAGTAAGTAAATCCCATGATGAGGAGTTAAAAAAATACGTAGACAGGCTTCAAACAAAATTTGATTATGAGTCAGTGACGTATCTACCAAAAAATAGAATGGACCAGTATTTTGATAGCCCTTATTACAAATCTGCAATGTATGACTCAGAGTGTGGTCAAATTCATCCACTTAATTATTGTCTAGGATTAGCAAGAGAATTATTAAAAAATCAAAATTGTAAAATATTTGAAGATACAGGAGTGATATCATATGAATCTCAAAAAAAAGTAATAATAAAAACTGAAAAAAATTTAACTGTTAAATCTGATAAATTAATTATCTGCTGTAATGCATATATTGATAATTTGAATAAAAGTTTAAGAAAAAAAATAATGCCTGTTAAAACTTATGTATCAGCATTTACTGAAATTCCAAATACAGAATTGAGTAAATATTTTCGAAAACCTATCACAGTGGGAGATATGTTATTTGTACTAAATTATTTTAGACTGGATTCTAATAATAATTTAATTTTTGGTGGAGGTGTAAGTTACTCTAATATAGATCCGATAAATTTGGAATTATCTTTAAAAAAAAGTATAAAAAAGATACTTCCTGGTTTAGAAAAGTTCAAAGCTTGGTGTACTTGGAGTGGGCACGTTGCCATAACTGTAAACAGATTCCCTCATATCGGTAGTATTGATAATAATATTTTTTTTGCGCAAGGATATTCAGGACATGGTTTAGCAATAACAACTATGGTCGGAAAAATGCTTGCTGAAACAATAACAAATCAGAACAATAATTTGAGCTTATTTGAAAAGTTTATACATAAAAACTTTCCTGGTTTTGGCGTAATTGATAAGCCATTATTAGTTTTAGCAATGAGTTATTTTAAATTAAAAGATCAATTAAGCCTGAAATAACTTATTTTTGCCTAATCTATAGTTAGGATCTAAGTGTTTTTTTAATTTTTTAATAAAAAGGTAATTTTCACTAGGTTTATATTTTTTTAAAAGATAATTTTTTTTCAAACCAAGACCGTGTTCTGCTGCCACACTACCTTCGCTTTGAATAGTCAAATCATAAATAAATTTTGAGAGGTAAGCACAATTCTTTTTTGAATTAGGATGTACTTTAAAATTGCAATGCAAATTACCATCTCCCAAATGCCCAAAAAAATAAGGAGTAAAGATTTTATTATCCTTTACAAATGTATTTACCTTCTTGATAAAGACAGACCACTTATCAATGGGTAAAGAAATATCAAATTTTTCAGTAAAATTATATTTTATCTGATTATATACTAGCTCTTCTCTTTTGCTCCATATCCATGATTTCGATTTATCATGTTCTATTTTATCAATTTTAAATTCATATAAATTAAAGTATTTTTTTAAGTCTTTTTTGTAATTACCAATAATATTAGATTGTATCTCTATGATTAAATTGAAGTGATTTATACTTTCATTAAATAAATAAGAGCTAGGTATTGGAAATATTATTTCAAAACTTGTTAAATTATCGAAGTAATTGTTTCTTAAAAATTTTAGTAATCGAATTGACTTATTTAAACTATTTGTTTGTATTAAATATGTAGAATTGTATTTCTTTTTTGGGATTAACTTTAAGCTCGCTCTTGTAATTATTCCAAAAACACCCTCAGAACCACAAAATAACTTCCATAGTTTTGGACCAAAATTATCTTTTTTAAGTTTATTTAAAAAATTTATAATAGTTCCATCACTAAGCACTACTTCAAGGCCATTTATATGATCCTCTATGTTGCCATATCTCAAGGTTTGCAAACCCCCAACATTAGTAGATATGTTACCCCCAATTGTACATTTATCACTTGGCGCAATATTAACTGGAAATAAAAGTTTTTTATTATTTGCTGCTTTTTGAATAGTTTTTAACAATGTTCCGCTTTGAGCTGTTATTATAAAATTATCAGTATCAACTTCTTCAATACGATTCATTTTTTTAAAATCTATTAGGATAGTTTTTTCAAATTGAGGTTTTGTACCATCTACTCTATTAGTCTCTCCACCAATAGGTAAAATATGAAATTTATATTTGTTAGAAAATTTAACGAGTTTAGATACCTCCAAAGAATTTTTAGGGAAAGCAGTTATTTGGGCACTTTTTCTTACAGTTTTTATTGGAAACTTCATTTAGATGCTCTTCGTAATCTATCATTTATAGCGATTCCTATCTTCTTATAAGGAATAGGTGCGATACTTATATTTTTATATTGGTTGTCGTTATCTGCTAAAAAAATAAAATGATAAAGATTTTTGGCAGCTTCAATTAAATTTCTACTCTTACTTAAATTTTTGAATTGATCTTTCTTATTTGCTCCAAAGTTTATATATGCAGATTTTTTTTTAGCATTTTTAACATTTAAAAATATTTTCTTCTTCGGAGAATAATGTTTTCTTGAAGTTCCAGGAAAACTTAAATTTTTGTTATATTTACTAATAACCATATAGGGTAATATTTTTTTCACATTTTCTAATGATACCATCCCTGGTCTTATTATATTCAATTTGTTATCAGATATTTTAATTAAAGTTGACTCGATACCAACTTTACATTTTCCATCATCTACAATTAATAAATTTGTCTCAATAAATTGCTGAAAAACCATTTCACTGTTGATTGGGCTTAGTTGTTTAAATTTGTTTGCTGAGGGCATTACAAGGGGCTTACCTACTTTATTAATTAAATTTAATGTAAATTTATTATTTGGAACTCTTACAGCACACTCATTATTTAATGTAAGAGATTTGGGTATTTCGAGAGACTTCCTTTGTAAAACAAGAGTAAGAGGCCCAGGCCAAAATTCTTTAGCTAAAATTAAATTTTCATCATCTAAATTAAAAAATTTATCTACCATTTTTAAACTTGAACAATGAAATATTAGTTTTTTTTTCAATGGTCTTTTTTTTAATAAGAAAATTTTTTTTGCTGCTTTAATATTGGTACCTAAACCAGCTAGCCCATAAACAGTTTCTGTTGGCAAAACTACTAATTCATCTTTTAGTAGTTTAGACTTTAAGAAATGTGTAAGTTGCTTTGATAAATTTGATTTAACGATAATGGGCATAATTTACATAATTAGATATATTTTTAGTATTCAGTTAAGATTAATTAATATTATTTTACAACTTTATGAATATATGCGCTATTATTCTTTCTGCTGGAAAGAGCAAAAGATTTAAATCACCTAAGCCAAAATTTCTTCATGAAATATCTGGTAAAGAGTTAATACAGTATAATTTAGATGCACTAAACAAAATTAAACAAGTAAAAAAAACTTTTATTATTTCAAGTAAAGCTAATAAAAAATATTTCATTCACGATAAAGTATTTATTCAAAATCCAATAGACGGTACTGGTGGAGCTTTTAAACAATTTTATAAATACAACAATAAATTTGATTATTTTTTATTAACCTTAGCAGATACTCCTATTTTCGATTATAAAATACTCTCTAATTTTGTTTCAACAGGTATAAAGAATTTTAATGACTTGTCAGTTCTTACACAAAATGTAAAAAACCCAAAAGGATATGGAAGAATAATTAAAAAAAATAATTCATTAATTAGTATTATTGAAGAAAATGAATGTTCTAATGAAGAGAAATTAATCAATGAGATAAATACTGGTATTTTTTTAATTTCAAAAAAAGCTGCATTAAATTTAAATTTAATAAAAAAAAATAAAAATAAGAATGAATTTTACATTACTGATTTAGTAAGTGTCTGTTTAAATAAAAAACTTAAAATGACTACTTTTTTAAATAAAGCCACAGTGATATCAGGTGCTAACACCTTAAATGAACTTAATAAATTAGAAACATCATCTCAAGATTTTATAAAGAAAAAATTAATAGATAGTGGAGTTAGAATTATTAATCCTGATACGGTCTATATTGAGAGCAATGTTAGTATCTCTCCAGGAGTAGTAATTGAGCCACATGTTGTTATAAAAAAAAATGTAAGCATCAAAAGTAATTCTATAATTAAGTCCTTTTCTTATGTTGAAAATTCCACAATAGGTAGTAATTGCTCCATCGGTCCTTATGCAAGAATAAGACCAGAAGTTATTATCGCAGATGAGGTAAAAATTGGTAATTTTGTTGAGATTAAAAAATCAAAATTATCAAAGAGAGTAAAAGTAAATCATTTGAGTTATATCGGAGACTCATCTATAGGAACAAATAGTAATATCGGGGCTGGAACTATTACTTGTAATTATGATGGAAAAAATAAGCTTAAATGTAAAATAGGTAATAATACCTTTATTGGCTCAAATTCTTCTATTATTGCACCTGTTAATATAGGCAATAAAGCATACATAGCTGCAGGATCTGTAATTACCAAATCAATACCAAATAATCATTTTTCAATAGCCAGATCAAAACAGAAAAATAAAATTAACAATAAAAAATAATGTGCGGCATAGTTGGTATCTTAAATTCATCTTCTTTAAAGAATAACTCTATAGATATTTTAAAAAAGCTGGAATATAGAGGGTATGACTCTGCTGGCATTTCCTTGTTTTCAAAAGAACGAATAAAAACCATTAAAAGTGTCGGCAAAATATCAGAACTAAAAAATAAAGCTCAAAATCTATCAGATAAAAATTTTTATGGTGTGATAGGTCATACAAGATGGGCAACACATGGAGTTGTTAGTAAAAACAATGCTCATCCATTTGCAAATGACGATCTTACTTTAGTTTGTAATGGTATAATTGAAAACTATAGAAAAATTCAAAATCGATTTGTAGAAATTCCCAAAAATATTCAATCAGATACTGAAATCAGTTTTTACTTTCTCACCTATTTAGTCAATAAATATAAAAATTCAGATGAAGCCATTAGAGTATTTAAAAGTGTAATTAAAGGAAACTACGCCTTTGTTATATTTATAAAAAAAAATAATTGTTTTTACTTATTAAAAAATGGCAGTCCAATCGCTTTGTCACATAATAGAAACTCCTCTTACATATGCTCAGATTCATCTATTTTATCTGATTATAGTGATAAAATTTATCATCTCAAAGATGGCGATATTATTAAAATTCAGCAATCTAAAATATCTAGTTTAAATAAAGCAAAAATACTCTTCGAAAAAAATGAAATTAAACAAAACCCATATGATAAAGGAAAATATCAACATTATATGTTGAAAGAGATTCATGAGCAGCCTGAAGTTATAAAAAATACCCAAAAAAATTATGTACAAGAATTTTTTAATGATTTTGAAAGCAAATTTAAAAATTTAATTTTAAACAAAAAAATAATATTTGTTGGATGTGGTACTGCATACCATGCCTGCTTAGTTGGTGAGTATTACTTTAATAAATATACAAATATAGATACTTCATCAGAATTAGCTTCCGAGCTTAGATATAAAAAAATAAATAAAGAAGAAAAAATTTTATTTATTTTTATTTCACAATCTGGTGAAACCATGGATACATTGATGGCTCTAAAATATATCAAAAAAAACAAACACCCCTCTATTGTCATCACTAATTCTTTGCAGAGTAGTATGGTAAGAGAGGCTGATGTAACCATACCTACTTATGCTGATAAAGAAGTTGGTGTAGCCTCAACTAAAGCTTTTACTTGTCAAATATTGAGCTTAGCCAATCTTTCTATTGAAATTGGTAAAATGACAAATTCCATATCGAAAAAAGATTACAATAAGAATTTAGCAATTCTAAAGTTATTGCCAATAAAGCTGAAAAAATTAATAAATGATTTTACACCAGAGGCGAAAAAAATTGCAAAAAAATTAAGCCAATCTGATACTTGTTATTTTATTGGAAGGAATATTGTATACCCAATAGCATTAGAGGGATCCTTGAAATTAAAAGAGATATCTTACATGCACAGCGAAGGCTTTCCTGGAGGAGAGATGAAACATGGCCCAATTGCATTGATCGATAAAAAATCATTAACAATTTGCTTATCCCCAAACAACGAACTATATGAGAAATCTATTTCTAATGCTGAGGAAATCGCTGCTAGAAATGGTAAGGTTATAATTTTATCGAGTGTTAAAATTCACAGAAAATCATTAAACACACATAATGTAAGCCTTCCAAAAGAAAACTTTATTGACACACCTTTCATTTATACTATTCCTCTTCAACTCATTTCATATTATTTTGCTCTTAATGAAGGCACTGATATTGATCAACCAAGAAATCTCGCTAAATCAGTTACCGTTGAATAAATTGGATATTTTTTAATATGAATATTGAAGTTGATAATGAGATTTTAGCAAGTGTGATTGACGCTCAGTTTGGTATCAAATCACAGCTTTCTTCAAATATTGAAAAAGCTAATTTTAAACAAACTATTTTTTTTCCTCAGGATAATTTGAAATCAAATACATTTAATTCAGTGCCTTTAGACACATATGGAATAATCAATAAATCTAAGTTATTTACAAGAGAACCTATTACAGGAGAACAAATATCTTATTTAATTAATGATAATGGCTACAATGTTAAAGATAATAATCCAGATATCAAAATCGAAACAACAGATTATAAAATTTTTTATAGATTTGAAATTAATGAGATTCAACACAAATACTGCTCATCAATTTTTACTAATTTAAAATTTAAAAAAATAAATATTGTTTTTCCAAATAGCAGCACAATACACTTTTTTTCTGAGAATATATCCCTTTTAAAAAAATATATTAAGAAAATTGCTAATAAAAAAATTCAAGAGAGTGATCTAATTAAAATCAAAGTCCCAACTAGTTTATCTATTTATTACTCTAAAAATAATAATACCAAAGAGATTACAATCAAAAATAAATCTTATTTGGGAATATGTTTTGAAATAGTTAATCTTTTAAGCTTAAATACCTTAGACACTAAGAATACGTATAATTCCAGCAATAATAACAATTACTACATTAATATCCTTTTTTTTAATTTTTATAATTTTTTCCCTAAGTTTATATCTTTATTCATATTTAAATTTTTACTCAGGTTTAATAAATCTTACATATTTTCTAATCAAGTATTAGAAATTAATAATAATTTTAACAAACAAAATAATTTCTTCTCGAATATAATCGATGACAATCAATATCCTAGTTACTTATCAAAAGGAACTTTTTTCCCTAATTTAAAATTAAGCAATAAAAAGCATATTTATGAGATACTCAAGGATGACGATACATACATACTTTCAAATAAATATAAAATTAAAAACATAAAAAATTTTATTTTTCTATCTGATGGTTCTGATAAAAATTCTTATCAAATTGGTAAAAGCTCATATGATTATTTAAATTTAGATAAATGCTATTACATTACAGACAATCATGGCCTAATCACCACAGTAGATATCGTTGATAATATCGGAATTATCAATCATGAAGATATTGATTCAAAGTATTCAGATAATAAACAATCCAGCATAGATAATTTTTATGCTACAGGTTATGAGCCATCATTACCTAAATTAAAGCTACCCAAAATTTGGCCTTTTAAATCCAAAACCCAATAATTTCTTTTATTTAATACATTTAACAATATAATCCTTGCCTCATGAAATGGACTAAAGATAGTTGGAAAAACTTTGAAGCAAAGCAAATGCCTGCTTACGCTGATCAAGGTAATTTAGACTCTGTAATAGAGGAATTATCCTCTATGCCCCCTTTAATATTTGCTGGTGAGACTAGGTCTCTAAAATCACAAATTTATCAAGTTCAAAAAGGAGAATCCTTTTATTTACAAGGCGGTGACTGTGCTGAGAGCTTTCAGGAATTAAACCCCAATACAATTCGAGATAATTTTAAATTACTATTGCAAATGTCTGTTGTTTTGACCTTTGCTACTAATAAACCGGTCGTTAAACTGGGGAGAATGGGTGGACAATTTGCTAAACCAAGAAGCTCAGACTTTGAAGAAAAAAACGGTCAAAAGCTACCTAGTTATAGAGGAGATATCATCAATTCATTTGAGTTTAACGAGTCCTCTAGAGAACCAGACCCTAAAAGAATGATCAGAGCTTATAACCATTCAGCTTCAACTTTAAATTTATTGAGAGCTTTTGCTCAAGGAGGTTTTGCTAGTTTAACACAATTAAATAAATGGAATTTAGATTTTGCAGATAACTTTGATACAACAAAAAAATTTAAAGAATTATCTGAAAAAATTGCAGAAAGTATAAAATTTATGAATGCCTGTGGTGTTAATGAAAAAAATACAAGAGAACTAAGAGAGACAGATTTTTACACAAGCCATGAAGCACTTCTTTTACCTTATGAACAAGCTTTTACAAGAATAGATAGCACTACAGGTGAGTGGTACAATGTAAATTCTCATTTTTTGTGGGTTGGTGATAGAACTAGAGATCCTGATGGTGCTCACATACACTATTTAAGTGGTATAAAAAACCCTTTAGGTCTTAAAGTAGGTCCATCTACAACCATTGATGATTTAAAAAAAAATATTGAGATACTGAATCCCGAAAATGAAGGTGGGAGACTTACACTTATTGTTAGAATGGGAGCAGATAAAATTAATTCAAAATACCCTGATTTATTGAAAGAAATTAATAAGCTCGGTCTTAATCTTACATGGATATGTGATCCTATGCATGGAAATACATCTACAAGTAAATCTGGCTATAAAACTAGAGCTACTGAGAATATTTTTAAAGAAATTCAGTCTTTTTTTGAAATTCATAAATCAGAGGGTTCAGTCGCAGGAGGCGTTCACCTTGAATTAACAGGTTTAGATGTAACTGAATGTGTTGGTGGGCCTGATGATATTAAAGATGAAAATTTAGGTGATAGATATCATACGTTTTGTGACCCAAGACTAAATGTTAATCAATCATTAGAGCTATCTTTTCTCCTAGCTGATTTATTGTCCAATGGCGAAATGAATTAGTTTTCTTATTCATAATGAATAAAAAAACAAATTCAAATTTAATTAATAATTTTACTGATAATTATTTTTTAAAAACAAAAAAAATTATCCATAAGTATGGAGATATTAAAGTTACTTATGCTGTTTTTATTCGTAGACCAGGTGTTATAGCATTAAAACTAGCAATAAATTGGATTAAAAAAATTTCAAAAGACAGAGGAATTAAAGTATCAACTTCTAGTCCATTCAATGAGGGTGACCATTTCGGTGCTGGAGAACCAATTCTTTATATTAGGGGTTCTTTTAAACATATAGTCGATTTGGAAACTTTACTCTTACAAAAAATTGGTCCAGCTTGTATAGCAGCAGCTAATGCATATCAAATGTGTTTAGATTTGCCTAAAACGTCCTTTATAGCTATGGATGCAAGACATTGTGCAGGTACAGAGATGTCTGAATTAATGTCATATGCGGCATCAGTAGGATCAAAATCAGCAAAAAGAAAGAAAGCTAAAGGCTTCATTGGAACATCGATAGATGCAACATCACATTATTTTCAATCTAATAAAGCATTAGGGACAATGCCGCATGCTTTAATAGGATATGCAGGATCTACTTTAGAGGCAGTAAAAATGTTTCATGAAACATTTCCTAAAGATGATTTAGTTGTATTGCCTGATTATTTCGGTAAGGAAATTACTGACTCTATTCAAGTTTGTAGCCACTTCGATAAGTTGTCTAAAGCTGGAAAAGTAATGATAAGACTTGATACCCCAAATGGAAGATTTATTGAAAATCTTGATACCTCAAAATCATATGAGGTCTTAGAAAAACACGCACCTGGCTCAATTAAAGATTATAGATCTGATAAAGAGTTAAAACACTTAGTTGGGCCTGGAGTTTCTGCTGCATCTTTGTGGTATTTGAGAGCACAGCTTGACAATTTTGGTTTTAAAAAAGTTAAAATTATTGCATCTAGCGGATTTACAAATGAGAAATGCAAGGCAATGTCTCTAGCTAAAGCTCCAATAGATGTTATAGGAACTGGAAGTTATCTACCAGAAAAGTGGTCAGAAACATATGCAACTGCTGATATTATAAAATATGGTAATTCCTCTAGAGTAAAAGTTTCAAGAGAATACCTCTTAAAAAAAGTTAAATGATAATTACACGTTTTGCACCAAGCCCAACTGGTCACCTGCACTTAGGAAATATGAGATCTTGCTTTTTAAATTGGGCATATTCGAAAAAAAATAATGGTAAATTTATTCTTAGATATGACGACACTGATCAAGAGAGAAGCAAAGATGAATATGTAAAGTCCATAGCATCTGATCTTGATTGGTTAAAAATAAAATATGATGAAATTTATTATCAAAGTAAAAGAATTGATAGATATAATGAACTTTTCGATCAATTAATTTCTTTAAAATTGGTTTACCCATGTTTTGAGTCAAGTGAGGATTTGGATATAAAAAAAAAGTTACAGTTAAAAGCAGGAAAACCTCCAATCTATGATAGATCCTCATTAAATTTATCTAAAGAAGAAATTGAAAAAAAAATAATCAATGGTAATCAGCCTTATTGGAGATTTAAGCTTTCACAGACTAAAATTAAATGGAAAGATTTAGTAAAAGGAGAGACTGAAGTAGACCTAGCTTCTCAATCAGATCCTGTTTTAAGGAGGGCTGATGGTAGCTACCTCTACCATTTTCCAAGTGTCGTTGATGACATAGATATGAAAATATCTCACATTATTAGAGGTGAAGACCATTTAACTAATTCAGCAATTCATTTAGAATTATTTAAATGTTTAAATTCTGATTTACCTTCATTAGGTCACAACCCATTGATGCTAAATGAGGATGGAACAAAACTAAGTAAGAGAAATTTAGACTCAATTTCACTAAAGCAATTTAGAAACAGTGGATATACAGTTAATAGTATTCTATCTTATTTGTATTCACTTGGTTTAAACTCAGATTATGATTTTGAAACCATTTTAGAGAATAATTTTAATGATTTTAATTTAGAGGATATTTCTAAAAACTTACCAAAAATTGATATTCATAAAATTGACTTTTTTCAAAAAAATTCATTAAGGTCAATGAATTTAAAAGGTTTAAATAAAGAATTCCCTGAGCTAGAAGAGTTAGCTTTAACTGAAGCTGAGTGGGAACTTATTAAAGAAAATGTTGAAAAGTACGAAGATATAAGAAATGTATGGAACATTATTAATAGAAGAGAAATTAAAATTCAACCCTCAGATGGCTTCATCAAACTTTTGATTAAAAATTTGAATGATATTACAAATTTTAGTTTTGATGAATATGTCAATTACTTAATGAGTATTGATAAATCACTCTCAAAAAAAGAAATATTTTCTAATACACGTTATATACTTACAGGTAATCAAAATGGCCCATCTGTTAAAGACCTATATAATTATTTTGGCCACGAAGGTTTAAAAAAAATTTTAAATGAATATTAATCTTTTTAACACTTTAACCAAAAAAAAAGAAAAACTTATACCTATTAACTCATCTGCAGTTAAAATGTATGCTTGTGGACCCACCCTTTACAGTAATCCACATATAGGAAACTTCAGACCAATTATAGTTTTTGATATCTTATTTAGAGTCCTAAGACTAATTTTTGGAGAGGATAGTGTACGTTACGTCAGAAATATAACAGACATTGATGATAAAATTATAGATAAAGCCAATGAACTTAAAATATCAACAGATGAGTTGGTTAATTCTACTCAAAAAATATATCAACAAAATCTAAGTTCTTTATCAATATTATCTCCAACATATGAACCAAAAGCCACAGATTATATTTCAAAAATGATTGAGATGATTACATCTCTTATTGAAAAAAAATATGCCTATGTATCTGAAGGACATGTTTTATTTGAAGCAAAGAAATTTAAGGGTTATGGTTCTCTCTCTAAGTTCTCATTAAAAGACATAATATCTGGTGCAAGAGTAGAAGTTGCCGATTACAAAAAAAATCCTGAAGATTTTGTCCTTTGGAAACCATCAAAAACAAATGAACCCCATTGGGATAGCCCATGGGGTAATGGTAGACCTGGATGGCACATAGAGTGTTCAGCTATGATTTCAGAATTACTTGGAGAAACCATTGATATCCATGCAGGGGGTATTGATCTTATTTTTCCACACCACGAGAATGAAATTGCTCAGTCAACATGTTGTCATGATAAAAAAATGTCGAACTTTTGGCTCCATAATGGATTTATAAATTTTAAGGGTGAAAAAATGTCAAAATCTTTAGGAAATACCTCAATTGTTAATGATTTATTATCTAAACACGATCCTGCTGTTCTCAAATATTCACTACTGACTACTCATTATCGTCAACCACTTGATTTTTCAAACGATCTTATAAGTTATAGTGAAAACATTATTAACAAGTGGAGAGAACATATTAAAGAGGTTAATAGCAAAGAATTAGACTCAGAATTTGTTAATGCACTTTTAGATGACCTAAATACCCCAAAAGCACTTATGAGATTACAGCAAATAATAGCTAACATTAAAAAAGACAAGAATAATGATGATTTATTAGCTCATTTTAATAATGGTTTAAGCTTATTAGGATTAAATCCTAGTTTTAATAAAACAGATTTAAAACTTGATAAAGAATTTATTGAAAATATGATATCTCGCCGACAAGAGGCTAAAAAAGATAAAGACTTTGAACTAGCAGATAAAATTAGAAATGAGTTATTTAAACAAGGGATTGTTTTAGAAGACACCAAAAATGGCACAACATGGAAGAAAAACTAGAAAATAAAATTTATTTTTTTGACACCACATTAAGAGATGGTCAACAAACTACCGGTGTTGATTTTACTGTAGATGATAAAATCAAATTCTCTAATGCTCTTGATGAATTAGGTTTAGATTATATTGAGGGTGGTTGGCCAGGGTCAAATCCTACTGATGATAGTTTTTTTAATTCTACAACAAATTTTAAAAATTCTAATTTGGTTGCTTTTGGAATGACCAGAAGACCTAATACAAGTGTTTCAAACGATCCAGGCCTAAATACTTTAATTAATACAAATGTAAAACATATTTGCATTGTTGGGAAATCATCTTCATATCAGGTCGAAAAGGCTTTAAGCATTTCAAAATCTGATAACCTAAAAATGATTGGTGAAAGTATCGCTCATATCAATGAAAAAGGTTTAGAGGCAATGTATGATGCTGAGCATTTTTTTGATGGATATAAATCAGATCCTAAATTTGCATTAGATTGTTTAGCTGAGGCTTTAAATAATGGAGCACGGTGGATAGTATTGTGTGATACTAATGGTGGAACTCTACCAAATGAAGTAGAGACAATTGTTCAAGAAGTAACAAAATATATACCAGGTGAAAAACTGGGCATCCATGCTCATAATGATACAGAAAATGCAGTTGCCAATTCACTGGCTGCTGTTCGAGCAGGAGTGAGACAAATTCAAGGCACAATTAATGGATTAGGAGAAAGGTGTGGAAATGCTAATTTAGTATCTCTTATTCCCTCAATAATTTTGAAAACAGAATTTGAAACTAGTATTCCCAAAGAAAAATTATCAGCCTTAAAGAAAACCTCATTGCTTTTAGATGAAATTTTAAATCGTATGCCAAATACTCAACAAGCCTATGTTGGTGAAAATGCTTTTTCACATAAAGGAGGTTTGCATGTTTCAGCAATTAACAAAGACCCTAAAACATATGAGCATATAGACCCAGAAATAGTAGGTAATACCAGAAAAGTTGTAATTTCTGATCAATCTGGCCGATCTAACATCATATCTCTTTTAAATACTGTTGGTATTAACCCAGATGATCATTCAGATAAATTAGATTTTTTACTCCAAAAAGTAAAAGAGAGAGAATTCAAGGGTTACGCTTACGATCAGGCAATTGCGAGTTTTGAGATACTAGCTAGACAAACTCTTTTCGGTATCCCAGAGTACTTTGAATTAAAAAGATTTAAAGTTATTGATGATAGAAGATGGAATGCTAAAGGAGAATTAGTAACTGAGTCTGAAGCAACTGTAAGGATAGAAGTTGAAAAAAAAGAATACATGAATGTAGAAGTAGGAAATGGTCCAGTAAATGCTTTGGACAAAGCTTTAAGAAAATCATTAATGGGCTTTTATCCTGCTTTAGAGGATTTAGAATTAACTGATTTTAAGGTAAGAATTTTATCCTCAGAAAAAGGAACAGATGCAATAGTTCGTGTTCTTATCGAGACAAAGGATCAAAAAGGATCCATTTGGACAACAGTAGGTGTCTCAACTAATATAATTGATGCGTCCTATAACGCCCTCAGAGAGAGCTTAATTTATAAATTAATTAAGTCCTCTTGAAAAAAACAATTCAATTTATATTAAATAAACCACAGTTATCTGAAAATGTTGGTATGTCTCTAAGATCAATAGGATGTTTTGGTTTTGAGAACTTATCCTTAGTAAGTCCAAGAAAAATTTGGCCTAATGATAAGGGAATAAAATCTGCAAAGCATTTTTCATCCTTAGTTAAAAAAGTTAGAGTATATCAATCAATACCAGAAGCTATGAAAAGCAGTGATATCTTAATTGCAACGACAGTTAGGAAAAGAGACTTTCACATACCTCCAATAAAAGTAAATGAAATATCTAAACTAAAATCAAAAAAAATATCAATTTTGTTTGGTCAAGAAAATAATGGATTGTCCAATAAGGAGATATCGCATGCTAACTTTCTATTGTCTATACCTACATACAACAAGAGTTCACTCAATTTATCTCATACTGTAGCTTTAATTGCTTATGAATTGAGTCAAATATCTCTTTCTAGTGTCAATTCAACTTTTGAAAATTCTCCTGCTAGTTCAAAAGATATTGAAAAATTTTTATCATTTCTTATGAAAATACTTGAGAAAAGAAAATTTACATCAATCTCATTCAAAAGAGATAATCTAGAAATATCCTTAAGAAATTTTTTAAAAACATCAAAAATTGACCAAAAACAAATAAAAACAGCCTATGGAATTTTGAAATTTATTACAAAATAAATTGACTTAAAAGGCTAAATCTATATAAAACACCAATTCATGACAAAAAGATTATCGTCAAAACATAAAATTGATAGAAGACTAGGCCTAAATTTATGGGGTAGGCCCAAAAGCCCCTTTAATAGAAGACCCTACGGTCCTGGCCAACATGGTCAAGCAAGGAGAAGAAAACCCTCTGATTTTGGAGTCCAATTAGCAGCTAAACAAAAGCTTAAAAAATACTATGGCGATATTACTGAGAAACAATTTTTAAAGATTTATCAAGCAGCATCTAGAAAAAAAGGTGATACAAGTCAAATTTTAATTGAACTTTTAGAACGAAGATTAGATGCCGTTGTATTTAGATTAAAGTTTGCTCCAACTGTATTTTCCGCAAGACAACTAGTAAATCATGGGCATGTTTTGGTAAACGGTAAAGTTGTAAATAAAAAATCTTATCAGGTTAATGATGGCGATGAAATATCCCTTCAACAAACTAGCCAGAATATTCCAATGATTATTCAAACATTAAGTTCCAATGAAAGAGATGTACCTGAGTATTTACAATTAGAGATTTCAAAATGTCTCGGTAAATTTGTAAGAGGACCTCAATTGACAGATGTACCTTACCCTGTCCAAATGGAACCTAACCTTGTTGTTGAATTTTACTCAAGATAATCAATAACCATCAGTATTTCCAATTAATCTAATAATACTTATATTTCGAAAGAGTATTCATGAAAATAAAAACACTTATAGTCATTTTCTCTCTCTTTATTTCAAGCCTTTATGCTGCTGGAACAGGCAATGAAGATAATGCCAAAACTAATTATGGAAAAGATTACAAGGCAGCAATTAAGCTTATAAGGAGTAAAGATTATGATAAGGCAATAAGAAAGCTGAAGACCCTTACAACTGCTATTTCAACAGATTTTACAAGAGCAGATGTTTACAATGAGATGGGATTTGCATATCGAAAAAGTGAAGACTTTGATAATGCAGCAAAATATTACAAGAAAGCTCTTGAACTAGATCCAGAACACCTAGGTGCTATCGAATACCAAGGCGAGATGTATGTAGATCTTGGTCAAAAAGAAAATGCCCTAAATAATTTAGCTTTACTTAAAAAACTAGTTGGGGAAAATAATTCTTATTACAAAGAATTAAATAATTATATTTCAAATAATTGATGAGAGGGGCAATATAAATGCCCCTTTTTTAATTAACTTCAGTTTTGATGCCTTTTGTGTTTAGTAATTCTAGAAGTTCACCAGACTCAGCCATTTCTTTCATAATATCACAACCACCTACAAATTCTTTTTTTATGTAAAGTTGAGGTATAGTAGGCCAATTTGAATAAGTTTTTATACCTTCTCTAATGTTGTTATCTTCAAGCACATTACAATGGCCAAACTCAACCCCAGTTTTTTTTAAAATTGCGCTTGCAACTGACGAGAAACCACACATAGGAAAGTCAGGGTTACCTTTCATAAATAGGAAAACTTCATTATCTCCAATCATTTTTTCAATTTGTTCTTTTGTACTACTCTCTAATTCCATTATTTTGTTCCTTTCGTTTTTAATTGCATAGCATGAAGCTCTTTATCCATTAATCCATCTAGTAATTTGTAAACTAGCTGGTGTTGTTGTATACGTGACAATCCGTTAAACATATCACTTTCAATTTCAACTGAATAATGATCGTTATCACCGGCAAGATCCTCAATTACAATTTTAGAATTTGGAAATTTGTTCTCAAGGAGTCCTTCTAATTTTTTTTGTTCAATAGGCATCTAACTAATTATCTTCTCAAAATCATTACGATATTTATTCATAATATCAAAATAGTCAAATTTTTTAGAGTTTATCTCAATACCTTCTTTAATTACCTCCCCAATTTCGAGGTATTCAGCACCTTTTTTTGTGAGAAATGAAGTTACTTCTTCAAAATCTTTACTTCTAATTTCAATCACATATCCAGCACTATATTCGCAGAATAAATCAATAGGATCAGGGACCTTGACCTTAAAACCCATATCCTTATATTGCATTTTTAATAATGCCGAAAAGATACCCCCTCTGGAAATATCATTGCAAGACATAATGCATTTCAAATCTGATAATTCCAAAACACAATTTGCAATTTTTTTCTCAAAATCCAGATCTAATACCTCTAAGTCATTAAATTCACATATGTTAAAAGTAATTTTTTGATCTTGTAATAAGTAAGGACTAAAATTTTTTGTTAATTGTTTCCCTAAAATAAGGATTTTATTACCAATTTCACAAAACTTATTTGTGTTTATTTTATTTAAATCCATATTGGAACCTACCATTCCTATAACAGGTGTAGGTTTAATTGGTATTTCATTTGTCTGGTTATATAAAGATACATTA
The DNA here is from genome assembly GCA_902621205.1 of uncultured Alphaproteobacteria bacterium. Taxonomy (GTDB): domain Bacteria; phylum Pseudomonadota; class Alphaproteobacteria; order HIMB59; family HIMB59; genus HIMB59. Next base: position 52,678 of record CACNLH010000008.1, read on the forward strand.
CCTGAAACAATAGGTGTATTGAATTTGATAGCTGCAGTTTTTAATCCATGAATAGATAAAACCAATTCTCCCATAATGTTTGGATCTAAAGGGCTTGCAAAGTTAAGGTTATTTGTAATCGCTAAAGGATTTATATTGCATGCAATAAGATTCCTATATGACTCAGCAACCGTATATTTCATACCTTCATAAGGATTGATTCTTATATATAATGGATTGCAGTCGGTAGATGCACCAATAACTTTTTGTGTTCCGTGAATCTTTACTATACCTGATGATTGACCTGGTTCTCTGATAGTATCTCCCATCACAGTAGAGTCATATTGATCGAAAACCCAACTTTTATCTAAATAATTAAGATTTGTAAGAAGGTTATTTATCATATCTTCCAATTTAATTTTGGAAAAATCAAAATCTTTGTTTTTTCTTTTTCTTGGGATGTAAAACTCTCTATCGTATTCAGGAGCATCATCAACAATTATTTCTACAGGAAGATCCACAACTTTTTTATTATTTGACTCGAACACAACTCTTTTTGTATCTGTAATTTCTCCAATGACTTCATAATCAATTTGCCATTTTTGAAGAATTTCTCTGACTTTATGATTATTTTTTTTATCGATAACAGCTAGCATTCTTTCTTGGCTTTCAGATAAAAGTATCTCATAGGCGCTCAGGGGTTGCCTCAATGGAACTTTATCAAGATTGATACAAACACCTACATTCCCTTTTGAAGCCATTTCTACACTGGAGGAGGTAATACCCGCAGCTCCCATATCTTGCATAGACTCTATTAATCCTGAAGACATTAATTCTAAGCAACCTTCCATTAAAAGTTTTTCCATGAAGGGATCACCAACTTGTACAGAGGGTCTTTTTTCATCCTCATCTTCCTCTGAAAAAACATCAGAGGCCATACTTGCTCCATGAATTCCATCTTTTCCAGTTTTAGATCCAATGTAAACAATAAGGCCACCAATAGATTTTGGTTTAGAGTAAAAAATTTTATCTTTTTGAACATGTCCCACAGCCATAGCATTAACCAAATTATTAAAATCATATGTTGACTCAAACTCGCACTCTCCACCTATATTGGGTATTCCAATGCAATTACCATAGTGTCCAATCCCATTAACTACACCATTTAATAAGTATTTCGTCTTTTCAGTTTCTATTAAACCAAATCTAATTGAGTCAAGAGTAGCAATTGGTCTTGCCCCCATTGTAAATATATCTCTTAGTATACCTCCAACACCAGTTGCTGAACCGTTGAAAGGTTCTATGTAACTTGGATGATTGTGGCTTTCAATTTTAAATGCAATACCATCGTTATCTTGCAGATCAATTACACCAGCGTTTTCTCCTGGTCCCTGAATTACAATTTCATTATCTGTAGGGAGTTTCTTAAGCCATTTTTTTGAAGTTTTGTAACAACAGTGTTCATTCCACATAGCAGAAAAAATACCCAATTCCTCAATGCTTAAGTCTCTGTTTAAATATTTCCTAATAACCTTAAATTCATCTAAAGTTAATCCGTGTTGAAGTATTAAATCTTCATTCATGAAATTAACGACTCTATAATAAGTCTTCCATCTTGTGATTGATGAAAATCAGAATATGCTCTCTCTGGGTGAGGCATCATTCCAAGAACATTCTTTTTTTTATTTGTGATACCTGCAATAGCCTCTATTGAACCATTTATATTTTCTTCAGTGTTTGAGAATTCACCTTTGCAATATTCAAATGCAATTTGTTCATTATTTTTTAATAAATTTAGAGTTTCAGTATCACAATAAAAATTTCCCTCGTTATGAGCTACAGGTATTTGAAGAATTTGGTTATCTTTGATTGATAAATTAAAATTATTTTTAAATTTTTTTTTAATAAAACAATTTTTTCCTAAAAATTTGAGTTTTTTATTTCGAATTAATGCTCCTTCAAGAAGTCCAATTTCAGTTAAAATTTGAAAGCCATTACAAATACCTAATAAATATCTATTATCATTTGCATGTTTTACAATTTCATGAATAATTTTACTCTTTGACGCCATTGCTCCTGATCTTAAATAATCACCAAAGCTAAAACCCCCAGGTAAAATTACTAAATCAACTTTTGGCAATGATGTCTCCTCATGCCAAATATTATGAACCTCACCTTTAGTTAAATCATTTAAGTAGCATAATGCGTCTCTGTCACAATTAGATCCAGGAAATGTTATAACAGCAGATTTAAAACTCATCCAAGCACTTCATACTCTTCAATAATATCGTTGACTAAGAGTTTTTTGCAAGCAGAGTCGATTTTTTGAACTTTTTCCTCTTTACTTATATTATCAGGTAAATCTAATTCAATGAGTTTTCCCTGTCGGATATTAGAAAATTCTGTAAAACCTAAACTATTAAGTGACTGTTCAATTACTTTTCCCTGTGGTTCCAAAATTTGGCCTTTAAGTCTCACTAAAATTTTTATTCGCATTAAATCTTCAAGTTTAACCTATTAAGCACTTCTTCATATGCTTCTTCGATATTTCCTAAATCTCTACGAAATCGATCTTTATCAAGTTTTTTATTTGTTTTTAAATCCCACAAACGACATGTATCTGGCGATATTTCATCTGCTAAAACAAGCTCATCAGTTTTTTTACAAATTCCAAATTCTAATTTAAAATCAACAAGATTTATTCCTACAGAATAGAACGTAGACCTTAATATGTCATTAATTCTCAAAGAATATTCATCTATTAACTCTAATTCATCAAAATCACATAAACCTAAATTAAGAATATGTTCAGAACTTATATGAGGATCACCAAGTTCGTCCGATTTTAAACAATACTCAATTAGCGTGTCAGATAATTGTGTTCCTTCTTTTACACCAAACTTTTTAGATAAAGAGCCAGCAAAGAAATTTCTAACTAAAACTTCAATTGGAATAATTTCTACTTTTTTTAAAAGCTGAGATTTATTATCAATTTTCTTTATAAAGTGTGTTGGAATATCACAATGATTCAATATTTGAAATAAATAACTCGATATAGCATTATTAATTGCACCCTTATTCTTTATCGAGCCCTTTTTTAAATTATTAAAAGCTGTAGCATCATTTTTATAAGTAGCTATGACTTCTTTACTAGTTTTGGCATAAATAATTTTTGCTTTTCCCTCATATAATTTTTTCAATTTTGCTACCATCAATTAATCCTTTTAAATATTTTATCAACATTTTTAAAAAGATTTTTATTATTGAAGATATTATTTACTTTACTTGATATTTTTAATTTGGCTAAACGAGGATGACTTAAAAGATTATCTTTAAAAGACCTATCACCATTCCAAGTTTTTAAAGCACAATCTTGAACAATCTTATAGGCATCTTCTCTTAAAACTTTATTTTCAATAAGAAAAATTAGGACATTTTGTGAATAGGGTAGACCTTTTAAAAGATTTAAATTTTTCATCATATTTTTTTTATTTATGTTTAAATTATTTAAAACGTTGATCATTCTTTGAACTGCAAAGTCGAGCGTTATGGTGGCATTAGGAGCGTTTATTCTCTCAACACTAGAGTGACTTATATCTCTTTCATGCCATGAAGTTATATTCTCTAAAGCAGGGATGGTTAATGACCTAACCACTCTTGCAAGTCCAGTTAAATTTTCTGATAAAATTGGATTTTTTTTATGAGGCATTGCCGAACTACCCTTTTGGCCTTTTCCAAAACCCTCCTCGACTTCTAAAACTTCTGTTCTTTGTAAGTGTCTAATTTCAGTTGATAAACGTTCTAAGGAGCTTGCAATAATAGCAAAAGAGCAAAAAAGATCCGCATGCCTGTCTCTTGGAATTATTTGCGTGGAGACAGGTTCGATTGTAAATTTTAATTTTTTAGCAATCATTTGTTCTACCCTTGTGTCAATATTTGAATATGTCCCTACAGGACCAGACATTTGAATTGTTTGTATTTGTTTTATCGAATTTTTAAGACGATCTATGTTTCTTTTATTTTCGGATAAATAACCTAATATTTTTAATCCAAAAGTAGTCGTTTCAGCGTGAATACCATGACTTCTACCGATACATAATGTGTATTTATGTTTTTTTGCAATATTTAAAAGAGATTTACTCAAAGTTTTCAAACCTCCAAGAATTATATTGCTTGATTGGTTAAGCTGTATTGAGAAAGATGTATCTAGAATATCACTTGATGTTAGTCCTTTATGAATATACCTAGACTCGGGTCCTACGTACTTTGCTACATTAGTTAAAAAAGCAATTACGTCGTGCTTTGTTTTTTCTTCAATTTTTTCTATTTCTTTTACCTTAAACTTCGCTTTTTTTTTGATCTTATTAGAAGTCCCTTTGGGTATCTGACCCAATTTTTCCATAGCCTCGCAAGCGAGAATTTCAAGGTCAAGCCATATTTGAAATTTATTATTATCTTCCCAGATTTCTTTAAGAATTTTTCTAGAGTATCTTGGTATCAATTATAAAAAGCCTTATTTGGAGACTCTGTTAGAATCTCAATAATATCACCATTAATATATATCGTATGTTCGTACTGAGCACTAAGTGTTTTATCTTTAGTCACTGCAGTCCAACCATCGTTAAGTATTTTTGATTGATATTTACCAACATTGATCATGGGCTCAATAGTAAAAATCATTCCGTCTATAAATTTTACTTTATCATACTCACTATCGTAATAGTGTAAAATACTCGGATTTTCGTGAAATTTTAAACCAACTCCATGTCCACAAAAATCTCTAACAACACTAAAGTTGTTTGAAGCTGCTATATCCTCAATTTTTTTTCCTATTCTACTGATAGGCTCACCAACTTTTATCTCGTCAATACTTTCTATCAAACAATCGTGGGTAACCTTGCATAGATTACTTGCTTTAATTGAAATGTCTCCTACTTTAAACATCCTTGATGAGTCCCCATGCCAACCATCAATTATTGTCGTTACATCCACATTTACAATATCTCCATTTTGAAGGTTTCGATTATAGTTTGGAATTCCATGGCAAATAACATGATTTAATGAGGTACACGTAGACTTTGGAAAACCTCTGTAAAACAACGGTGCAGGTGTGCCTCCTAGCTCTTGAATTCTTGTTAAACAATAATCATCAATCTCAGATGTTGAGACACCTTCTTTTATGATATTATTTAGCTCGTCTAAAATAGTTGCAGTTATTTTACTTGCCTCTCTGCAAGGTTCTACTTCATCACTTTTGTATGATTTAATTTTTATCAATATTTATCTCACCAGTAATATTTATACCTTTATGTGATACTTTACATTTAAAAGCTCTAAATTGTACGCCACTTTTTTTTGCTGTAAGAGAATTCTCATAATACTCATTATCCAAATCTTTAGCTATAGAAAAGCTATCTACATCATTTCGTTGAATTAGATAAATTAAAAAACATTCATTACCTTTTTTGGACATATTGCTTAGCTCAATTAAATGTTTAGATCCCCTTGAAGTTACTGCATCTGGAAATTCTGCTAAATACTTTTTTCTTAATAAAGTGACTGATTTAACTTCAATGTAAGTATCTCCATTTGGGTGGCTAGCAAAGATATCAACTCTAGAATTTTTTCCATATCTCACCTCTTTTTTTAAATCTCCTTTAATTTCCCTCAAAATTTTTTTTTCCTTCATGGCGTTAAAAATTATGTCATTTGGCAAAGATGTGTTTATTCCTACAAAAGTTTTGTGGTCTTTAATCGCTTCTAATCTATATTTTAATTTTGCATTTGGGTTTTCAACTTTGGCAACTAATACTTTTGAACCTTCTTTTAATAAACCTAAAAGTGAACCTGTATTTGGGCAGTAAGCTGTGACAACTTCATTATTAATCTTTAAATCTACAAAAAATCGCTTATAGCGTTTTATAAAAAAACCCTCTAATATTTGCTCTTTATACTTCATTTATGGTAGCCACTAAAAAAATTAACTCTGCTTGTCTTATTATTATTGGCAATGAGATATTATCAGGTAGGACACAAGATAAAAATATAAATCATGTAGCCAAAGAGTTGTTCATTTGTGGTATATCTCTGCAGTTAGTGGTTGTAATTCCTGACCAAAAAAAAATAATTATTTCTCAAATAAGAAAATTAAAAAATCAGTATGATTTTATTATCACTACTGGTGGTATAGGTCCAACTCACGATGACATTACATCTGAGTCAATTAGTTTAGCAGTTAAAAAAAAATACAAATTACATAATGGCGCATATAGAGAATTAAAAAAATATTATACAAAAATTAAATCTGAATTAACTGATGCTAGAATGAAAATGGCGTATATGCCGGAAGGCTCTAAGTTAATTTATAATAAAGTTAGCGGAGCACCAGGTTTTAAAATTGAAAATATTTATGTTTTTGCTGGCATACCTTCAATAGTACAAGCGATGATGAAAGAGTTCAAAAAAATGATAAAAATTAAAAATAAATTCTATTCAACCACAATATCTACAAAACTTTTTGAGAGTAAAATAGCCCATCTACTTGATCAAGCTGAGAGAAAATATAAAAATATTTCTATAGGTAGCTATCCAATTTTTGATGGAAAGCCGAAGGGTGTAGAGATTGTTATAAACTCTCAAATAAACAAACTGGGTGTTAGTAACGCAAAAAAATTCATATTAAGAGAAATAAACAAAATCATTTAAGATTAAGCTAATATAATATAAAACAATATTTCTTTATGGCGGAGTAGCTCAGTTGGTTAGAGCGGTGGAATCATAATCCATGTGTCGGGGGTTCAAATCCCTCCTCCGCTACCAAGAATAATCATTGTAATTGTTGATATTTTGACATATCTTTCGTTTTCTGATCGCGGGGTAGAGCAGCTTGGTAGCTCGTCAGGCTCATAACCTGAAGGTCGTAGGTTCAAATCCTACCCCCGCAACCAAATCCCTAAAAAACACTTCTTTTCAATGGTTTTTTTTTATTTTTTTTTAATGAAATGCATTTGACAATGCCTACATAAAGTGTAGATATATTCTACTTTTTATTCGATTCACTAGGCCATTTATTGTGCATTAGTGATTCTTGCTCTTTATTTTTTGTAAATATGAAATGAATAGACGGTGGGTTTATAACGTCAAATTTCGATCAAGCTTTCATTTGAGAAAAATGACAGCTCGTTATTTTGGCGTCTAACCTACGTCAATTTAAAACTTTGTTTTTTATGAGTAGGTAATTCAACTTAAGAGTTTGATTATGGCTCAGAACGAACGCTTGCTGCATGCTTTATACATGCAAGTCGAACGGAGGCCCTAGCTTGCTAGGTGTCCTTAGTGGCGCACGGGTGAGTAACACGTGGGAACATACCTTATAGTACGGAATAACTGCGGGAAACTGTAGCTAATACCGTATACTCCAGTAATGGGAAAGATTTATCGCTATAAGATTGGCCCGCGCAAGATTAGCTTGTTGGTGAGGTAAAAGCTCACCAAGGCTTCGATCTTTAGCTGGTTTGAGAGGACGATCAGCCACACTGGGACTGAGACACGGCCCAGACTCCTACGGGAGGCAGCAGTAGGGAATATTGGACAATGGGGGCAACCCTGATCCAGCAATGCAGCGTGAGTGACGAAGGCCTTAGGGTTGTAAAACTCTTTCATCGGTGAGGATAATGACAGTAGCCGAAGAAGAAGGACCGGCTAATTCCGTGCCAGCAGCCGCGGTAATACGGAAGGTCCTAGCGTTGTTCGGAATTACTGGGCGTAAAGCGCATGTAGGCGGAACAGAAAGTTAGAAGTGAAATCCCTGGGCTCAACCTAGGAATTGCTTTTAAAACTTCTGTTCTGGAATTCAGGAGAGGAAAATGGAATTTCCAGTGTAGAGGTGAAATTCGTAGATATTGGAAGGAACACCAGTGGCGAAGGCGATTTTCTGGACTGATATTGACGCTGAGATGCGAAGGCATGGGTAGCAAACGGGATTAGATACCCCGGTAGTCCATGCAGTAAACGATGGGTGCTAGTCGTCGGACTTTTGTTCGGTGTCGTAGCTAACGCGTTAAGCACCCCGCCTGGGGAGTACGGTCGCAAGATTAAAACTCAAATAAATTGACGGGGACCCGCACAAGCAGTGGAGCATGTGGTTTAATTCGACGCAACGCGAAGAACCTTACCAGCGTTTGACATGGAAAGTACCGGTTACAGAATGGTAACCTTCAGTTCGGCTGGCTTTCGCACAGGTGCTGCATGGCTGTCGTCAGCTCGTGTCGTGAGATGTTGGGTTAAGTCCCGCAACGAGCGCAACCCTTATCGTTAGTTACTAACAGTTCGGCTGAGGACTCTAGCGAAACTGCCGGTGATAAGCCGGAGGAAGGTGGGGATGACGTCAAGTCCTCATGGCCCTTACACGCTGGGCTACACACGTGCTACAATGGTAACTACAACGGGACGCAATACCGCGAGGTGGAGCTAATCCCCAAAAGTTATCTCAGTTCGGATTGCACTCTGCAACTCGAGTGCATGAAGTTGGAATTGCTAGTAATCGCGGATCAGCATGCCGCGGTGAATACGTTCCCGGGTCTTGTACACACCGCCCGTCACACCATGAGAGTTGGTTTTATCTTAAGTCAGTGCGCTAACCTTCGGGAGGCAGCTGCCCACGGTACGGCCAGCGATTGGGGTGAAGTCGTAACAAGGTAGCCGTAGGGGAACCTGCGGCTGGATCACCTCCTTTCTAAAGGAAAAAAAACTTTGAACTAAGTGTACGTTCAAAGTAACCACCGTCTATTTGTTTTGCTTTTTTCAACATGTGTTGATAAAGAGCATTGATTGGGCGTGTAGCTCAGTTGGTTAGAGCGCGCGCTTGATAAGCGTGAGGTCGGAGGTTCAAGTCCTCCCTCGCCCACCAACAATGTTGGGGGATTAGCTCAGCTGGGAGAGCGCCTGATTTGCATTCAGGAGGTCAGCGGTTCGATCCCGCTATCCTCCACCAACTTTTTAAAATCGTAAATATGTAAGCTGATAACACAGACGAATGACTTGCACGAGTTATTCGTCAATTAACAACTAATATAACAACAAATAACTACAAAAAGTTATTAACTACAAACTTTTCACTGTGTGTTAATAATTCAAGCGCGTAAGAGCATTTGGTGGATGCCTTGGCATAAAGAGGCGATGAAGGACGTGACAGACTGCGATAAGCTCGGACTTGCTGTCAATAAGCTTAATCCGAGATCTCCGAATGGGGAAACCCAATAACTTATAAGTGAATTCATAGCTTATAAGGGCGAACCTAGGGAACTGAAACATCTAAGTACCTAGAGGAAAAGATATTCCGTTAGTAGTGGCGAGCGAAAGCGGATCAGGCCAGTGCTACTTTTTACTAAACCAGAACTGTATGGAAAGGCAGGCCATAGTGAGTGATAGCCTCGTATGGGTAGATAGTAAAAAATAGACATGAGTAGGGCGGGACACGTGAAATCCTGTCTGAATATAGGAAGACCACTTCCTAAGCCTAAATACTACTTTATGACCGATAGTGAACCAGTACCGTGAGGGAAAGGCGAAAAGAACCCCTAGCAGGGGAGTGAAATAGACCCTGAAACCGGATGCTTACAAGCAGTTGGAGCCTCTTTATGAGGTGACAGCGTACCTTTTGTATAATGGGTCAGCGACTTAATCTCATTAGCAAGCTTAAGCCACATAGGTGTAGGCGAAGCGAAAGCGAGTCTGAATAGGGCGATTTAGTTAATGGGATTAGACTCGAAACCGAGTGATCTAGTCATGAGCAGGTTGAAAGTGAAGTAAAATTCACCGGAGGACCGAACCCACTAGCGTTGAAAAGCTACGGGATGACTTGTGATTAGGGGTGAAAGGCCAACCAAACTCGGAAATAGCTAGTTCTCCGCGAAAACTATTTAGGTAGTGCGTCGTGTGAATCTTGTCGGGGGTAGAGCACTGAATGGGCTAGGGGGAAGCAATTCCTACCAAACCTAATCAAACTCCGAATACCGATAAGTCTGCACGGCAGACAGTCCATGGGTGCTAAGGTCCTTGGACGAGAGGGAAACAGCCCAGATCAACAGCTAAGGTCCCCAAATAATGATTAAGTGTGAAAGGGAGTGGGAACTCCAAGACAGCCAGGAGGTTGGCTTAGAAGCAGCCATCCTTTAAAGAAAGCGTAACAGCTCACTGGTCTAATTAAGAGATCCTGCACCGAAAATGTAACGGGGCTCAAATCATTTACCGAAGCTTTGACAATTACTTTGTAATTGGGTAGCGGAGCGTTCTGTAAGCCTGTAAAGGTGATGCGTAAGCATTGCTGGAGGTATCAGAAGTGCGAATGCTGACATGAGTAACGATAAGAAATGTGAAAGACATTTCCGCCGAAATCCTAAGGTTTCCTGCGTAAAGCTAATCTGCGCAGGGTTAGTCGGCCCCTAAGGCGAGGGCGAAAGCCGTAGTCGATGGGAAGCAGGTTAATATTCCTGCACCAGCTGGTAGTGACGGATGAAGTAAATTGTAAGTTCTTACTGGATTGAACTTGCAGTGAATTTGTTCCAGGAAATAGCTCCAGCATTAGACCGTACCAAAACCGACACAGGTAGGAGGGTAGAGAATACCAAGGCGCTTGAGAGAACTATGTTGAAGGAACTCGGCAAATTACACTTGTAACTTCGGGATAAAAGTGACCTGCTATTGGGCAACCAGTAGGAGGTGGCACAGAAGAGGGGGTAGCGACTGTTTACTAAAAACATAGCACTATGCAAAGTCGAAAGACGACGTATATGGTGTGACGCCTGCCCGGTGCCGGAAGGTTAATAGGAGGGGTGCAAGCCCTGAATTGAAGCCCCGGTGAACGGCGGCCGTAACTATAACGGTCCTAAGGTAGCGAAATTCCTTGTCGGGTAAGTTCCGACCTGCACGAATGGCGTAACGATTTCCCCACTGTCTCCAACATAGACTCAGTGAAATTGAATTCTCGGTTAAGATGCCGAGTAACCGTGGTTAGACGGAAAGACCCCGTGCACCTTTACTGCAGCTTTGTATTGGTATTAGGGAACAGATGTGTAGCATAGGTGGGAGACTTTGAAGGAGTGGCGCTAGCCATTCTGGAGTCACTAGTGAAATACCACTCTTCTGTTCCTTGATGCCTAACCATACACCGTCATCCGGTGTTGGGACCATGCATGGTGGGCAGTTTGACTGGGGCGGTCGCCTCCCAAAGAGTAACGGAGGCGCGCGATGGTAGGCTCAGAACGCTTGGAAACCGTTCGTCGAGTGCAATGGCATAAGCCTGCCTGACTGCGAGACCCACAAGTCGAGCAGAGACGAAAGTCGGTCATAGTGATCCGGTGGCACTTCGTGGAAGGGCCATCGCTCAACGGATAAAAGGTACGCCGGGGATAACAGGCTGATCTCTCCCAAGAGTCCATATCGACGGGGAGGTTTGGCACCTCGATGTCGGCTCATCGCATCCTGGGGCTGAAGCAGGTCCCAAGGGTTTGGCTGTTCGCCAATTAAAGCGGTACGCGAGCTGGGTTTAGAACGTCGTGAGACAGTTCGGTCCCTATCTGCCATGGTTGTGGAAGCTTGAGAGGATCTGCCCTTAGTACGAGAGGACCGGGGTGGACGTACCCCTGGTGTACCTATTGTAGCGCCAGCTGCATCGTAGGGTAGCTATGTACGGAATGGATAACCGCTGAAAGCATCTAAGCGGGAAGCCAACCTCAAAACTAGGCTTCGTTATAGGATCGTGGAAGACTACCACGTTGATAGGCTGGGTGTGGAAGTGTGGTAACACATGAAGCTAACCAGTACTAATAATCCAATGCTTGAATTTTAATACACAGCGAAAAGTTTTAACAATATGTTATAAAAAGTTTGTGGCGGTCATAGCGGAGTGAAAAAACCCGATCCCATTTCGAACTCGGTCGTGAAGGCCTCCAGCGCCGATGGTACTTAGTCTTAAGGCTTGGGAGAGTAGGACGCCGCCTATTTTATCACATTACATATTTGCGTTGTAAATTTTATAAATCACTAAAGTTTTTAATGATCTTCTAAGATTTTTATGAGAGCATTTTACTATATAGAAATTAATATATATATTTAGATTTGTGTGCGGATTAACAGGTATCGTTGGATTTGATGATATAAAAATCTTTAAAAAACTTCATTTAGAGTCTGAAAATAGAGGATATGACTCAAGTGGTATGGTTATAATTAAGGAAAAAAATCTTTTTCATATAAAAGATAGTCTTAAAACCTCAGAACTTTGGGATTCTAAAAAACTTAAAGACTTCCTAAATTTTATTAGTAATGATTATGGCAATTTTAATAAAAAAACTTTTTTTTTAGGTCATTCAAGAATGGAAACAAATGGCTTCTCAATTTTTCAACAAAACAATCAACCAATAATAGAAAATAATACCATGGTAATGCATAATGGTATTCTTACAGATAATCCCGAACATACTGACTATACATCATCAGATACCAGATTAATCTGTAAGAAAATATCTGGTTATTTTAATAATAATTTTTTTGACTTTGATAATTTTGATAAATATTTTAAGAGTTTAAAAGGTTATCACTCATTAATTTTTACAAATATACATACAAATGAGATATATCTAATCTCAAACAATAAAAATATTTGGTATTATCACAACGATGAAAGTAAAGTTTTTTGTTTTACATCAGAGCTTAAATTTTTTGACTCAATTGCTATGTTTATTCAGAAAGATAGAGTAGTAAATTTAGAACCTTATCAATTAATTAAAATTGACTTAGAAGATCTATCTTTAAAAACAGATATTGCTCTGCAAAAAGATAATTCATACAAAAAAAAACTAAATTTTTTCATTAATAAACCAATAATAAAAAGATGCACTAAATGTATATTACCTCATACATATCCAATGATAAAATTTGATAAAAATGGGGTATGTAACTTTTGTAATAACTATAAAAAACAAGATTTTCTTGGAGAAAATAAACTTGAAGAAATTCTTGCTCAAGTAAGAAGTAATGATGGCAGAGTAGATTGTGTAGTGGGTTTGAGTGGTGGCAGAGATAGTTCTTACGGCTTACATATGTTAAAAAAAGTCTTTAATATGAACCCAATTGCTTATACATATGATTGGGGATTAATAAGTGATAATTGTAGAAGAAATATCTCAAGGATATGCGGTAAACTAAATATTGAGCACATACTGCGGGCATCTGATACTCAACGGCAAAGAAATTTTGTAAAAGCCAACATATCAGGTTGGATGTCAAGACCAGTTTTAGGAATGATCCCTATATTCATGGCTCCAGACAAAAAATTTTTATATCATTTTAATAAAGTAATTAATGAAAATTCAGTAAAGTTAGGTGTTTTTTGTACAGGTCATCAACTTGAACAAAGAGAATTTTTGATAGGCTTCACTGGAATTAATCAAAAATTAGAGAACAATCAAAACATGTACAAGTATGAGCTTATAAACAAATTGAAGTTATTTTTTTGGTACTCAAAAGAATTTTTATTAAATTATAAATATATAAATAAATTTATGTTTGATAATTTATTATCATTCTACTATTCATTTTTTTTCAAAACTAACGATATATATTTATATAATTACCTAAAATTTGACGAAAGAGAGGTAGAGGAACTACTTGTGAAAGAATACAATTACGAATTTGACTCTAAATTTGGAACAAGCCAATGGAGGCAAGGTGATTTACATGTAGCCTTTATGAATTATGTTTTTTTAGAAGTCGCAGGTTTCACTGAAAAAGATAACTATAGATCTAATCAGATTAGAGAGGGGTATTTAGATAGGCAGCAAGCTTTAGAAAAAATCGATGCAGATAATTATGTTAACCCCTTATTAATTAAAGAATTTTGTGATGTAATAAATATTAATTTTTACGATGTTTTAAAAAAAATACAAAAAATTGATAAAAGGTACAATTACGAACTAGTAAAAACTATTTAAATTATCTTCCTAATTTTATTTTTGGTCTGCCAAATAAAATTCCTTTTAATAATCCAACATTATAAATTAAATGTGAAAATATAAAAATAGGCACTGAAAAAAGAGATATTAATATTTTTTTTTTATTAATCATTACACATTCAAAAAAATATAGAATACATATTGTTGTATAAAATAATGGATATATAAAACCAACTGAATAATCTTGAAGTAATAAAATGAAACTTAAAATTAAAAACAATATATGAAGAGAGGCTAGGTAAAATTTAATATACTTATAGTTAAAATTGATAATTATTAAATGCCCTCTAAAATTTCCATATCTAAATATTTGCCTAATATGTTTTACTAATTCACCTCTTCTGTAATGATAATTAAAAATATTTTTGTTGAAAATTAAATAATTCTGGCCACTTAGTAAGTTTGATAAGAGTTGGGTATCCTCTCCAGGCCAATAATTTTCATCAAATTTTTGGTCTTTTAATTTTTCACGTTTTAGAACTAAATTTGCACTTAGCCAATCATTTATTCTAAAATGATTTTTTTGAGGTATAGAGTATCTTTCTTTGGTGGATGTTCCAAAAAAACTTGAAAAAAAACAATCCAAAATTTTTGAAAAATAATTATCATCTTCTGGCAAAATACCTGGTCCGCCAAAACCTAAAAATAAACTATCTTTTTTAAATTTTTCTAGGTCATATTCTAATACAGTTAAGTAATTATGATTGATATAACTGTCGTCATCTATAAAGATAATCCAATCATTTTTTGAATTACTTAAGCCTATGTTTCTTTTGTAAGATGGTTTGTTATTAAAGCTTACAATTTTCTTAATTCTGTTATCCAAGTAAATTTCATCACTAATCTTTTTATCAGTAATTATTATTATTTCAAAATTACTATGATTTTGTTTTAAAATACTTTTTATACACTTTTTTAAAAACATGTTATCTTCTTGAGATATCACTATAAAACTGAATGTATATTTATTCATTTTAAGAAAGTTATCAGATAATTTAAAAAATTTAACAATTTAATTTTTATTTTACTTAGTTATTATTTAAAACATGGACGGATTGATAATAGCACCATGCCATAATGAGTCCGAGTCTTTAAAAAAATTTAACGATATATTATTAGATAATTTAAAAAAAATTAATTCTAATTTTGAAATTTTATATCTAAATGATGGTAGTACTGATGATACACAAAACGTCATATATGAAATTTGCAAAAAAAATAGAAAGATTAATTATATTAACTTTAAAAAAAATTATGGAAAAAATAAAATACTATTTTACACACTCAGGTACTCATTAGATTTTGATTTTGTAATACTCATTGACTCTGATTTGCAACATGATCCTATTTATATAAAGGATTTAGTAAATAAATTTAAGGACGGTAAACATGATACAGTAATAGGTTTAAGAAAATCATATAAAGAAACAAAGGTTGTAAAATTTCTAAAAAAAATTTATTTTTTCTTTTGTGGATTATCTACAGATCAGGAACACTTTTCTGATTATCGTCTGATAAGTAGCAAAATTATCAAGAAAGTAGTTAATATAAATATCTATCCTCCTTTTATGAGACATTTTTTAGACTCTCTAAGTTTAAGAAAGGGCTTTATTTCCATAGACATTAGAGATAGAGAGTATGGAACTTCTAAATTTAATGTATTCAAACTTATCATACTTGGTTTAAAGAGTATAATTTACTTAAAATTTAATAAAAAAAAAATTATTTCATTAATATTTTTTAATTTACTTATTTTTATAATTACATTTTTTTCAAATAATATTTTTTATTATATAGCGTCAACTTTAGTTTCAATAATTTCATTTTACTTGATAGCCATTAAAATTTTATTTTTTAAAAAAGAAATCTTTTTTTACCAATCTTCTTTCAAAAAATAATGATAAGAAATTAATTAAAATCATAAAAAAAAATAATTTTGACAACAATCTTACATCGGCTTGTTTATATGTTAAATTTATGTCATTGATACCTTTATCAAGCTCAAAACCAGATAAAGTTCCATTAACTTTAAAAATTTTTTTGTCTAAGTTATTGACTTTCAAATTCCAATATTTGTGGTAATTTTCATTCCATACAATGAAGCTTTCTTTATTGTTTTGTATCCTAATATTTAATTGATGATCCTCAATATTTAAAATTTCTATCTTACTATTTTTTAAAATTTCATATTTCTTGTCATTAAAATTAAATTTTTGATCATGACTAATACAAACTTTAATTTTGGAATTATTATTAATTTGCTGTGCTATGTATTTTAAACAATCTTCCTCATTTAAAAAGATAAAGCCATTATTGTTAATATAAAATAAATTATTAAAATTTTTATTCTCATATAAGTAAATTGTTTTATCTCTATAATCTTTTGTTTCTAAAATTTTTTTAAGTTCTAACTTTTCCTCTGTTACAATATATTTTGTATTTAAAAAACCTAATACAGATAAATTATTATAAAATTTGTGGCGGTCTGAGTAAATTTCAACCACATTATAACCGAAAATATTTGGAATTCCTGAATACTCATTTGCATAATGAAGTGGTGTTGGATATTTATAGTATATAACTCTGTTTTTATTTAATTCCCCAGTATTATTTAACTCTTTAATTTTTTTTATTATATCATTATGGTCAAACATACTCTCAGGACTTGTCTTTGTGGTTTGAGGTGTATTTATAAAAGTAATTCTTGCATCGAATGCTATTAAAAGGATTATCAAAATCGAAAATTTTCTTTTGCTTAAAAATCTTTTTAAATTATATAAATATATAACGTAAGAAAATAAAAAAATTATTACTAATTGGATTACATATATTTCAAATCTATCAAGTTTAGTTTTTAAACCCCATCCTTTTGAAAAAGTAAAGTAAAGTAATATTATTAATAAAAAAAATATTATTATCATTATTTTAAACTTACTTGTTTTTAAAGTTTTTTTTGATAAATCAATATTTTGAATTAAGTAGCCAATAATTAATGGCAATATTAGAGTCAACATAAAATTAAATTTATAGGGACCGTTAAAACTATCTACTAGAGGAATAAATTTATATATAAAATAGAATAAAAAAGTTTTGGAACCAAGTGAAAAAATAATACCTGTAAAAAAAATTAAACAAAGAAAATATATTTTTACTTTATATTTGACAAAAATCTTTTTTACATAAATTAAATTAATAATTATTAAACTTGAGAATAAACCACCGCAATACCAAACAAATTGTGGTTGATTAATAATATTTCTAAAAAAAATCGAAATTAAATCTTTATATTGATATTTAGGATAAATATCATAGTTTACAACCCCCCTACTAGTATATTCGCTGAAATTGTAAATAGGATAATAGTATATAGAACATATTAATGAGACATTAATTAAAATGAAGAATAAATAAGATATTAACTTTATTATTTTTTTTTTTTCAAAAATAATCTTTTTTCTAAAATGAAAAATTAAAAAGAAAATATAAATTGTTAGTAAAATAAAACAATAAGTTATTAATTCTATACCTCCTGATAAGATGATTGCAGATAATAGCAAGCTAAATATTATTGAGTTTCTAAAATTACTTTTCATGAAAACCTTTTCCACATAAACCAACAATGGAGGCATGAAAAAAGCACAATATATTGGATAAATAGTATTAATTTGATTTATAAAATAAGTGCTACAAACAAAGCTAAATGCTAAAATCAGATGCTTATCATTATTAATATCTCTGAATAAAATTGATTTTTTAAGAAAGTATTTATATGAAAAAAAACAGCAAATTAAAATAAATATAAGATAGTACTGCATCAGAATATAAAAATTTGAAAATGAGATTTTTGTTATACTAAAAATAGATAAAAAATAATTTAAAGGAGAGTAGTATAGTCCTAGTGGATTAACATACAATGGTGTTCCCATACTAGTAAAGCCATCCCAAGCTAGTGATGAGTTAAAATAATTTAAATTTGTATAAAAATTGTAAATCCAATATATGGTGGGTAAATAATCGGATGCTAAAAATGTTTGCTGTAAAACTAAGCTATGAAAAATAAAAACTAATACTAATATAGCTAGTGTATTCTGAATGTAAATATCTCTAGCATATTTCATTACGAGATTATAATGTTAAAAAAACTATATACAAATAAATCAAATTTTTCGTATGTAGCAAACTATTTATACGTTCCTATACTAGCAATTTTAGGTTTAGTCTTAACAACATATATATTAGTTAAATTTAAAGAAGAATACGTAGCAGTATTTAATATTACATATTTGACTATGATTATTTCTTCAGTTGTAATTTTATTTGGATTAAGCGATGCTGTTATTAAATTATCCAAAAATAATCATGAAATTTTAAATTTAGCAATTTACAGACTTATTAAAAATTCTTTAATATTTTTATTAATCTTTTCAATTTTTTTTTTAATAAATAATTTTTTAGATATCATAAAAATAAATTTTAACTATATTTTGGGAATTTATTTTTCGCCTTTGCTAGCAATAAATAAAATATTTTTTTCATATTTAATCTCTAATGGAAAATTAATTAGATTTGCTACAATGCAGATTACCAGAGTAATATTATTATTCTCTTTCACTCTATTATTTTTACAAGTTGCAGATAAAAACTATTGTTTTGGTTTAAGTTTTTTATCGTGTGAGTTACTCTTGATGATAATATTCATATACACAAACCAAATAAAAATCAGAAAAGTTTATTCAAAATTTGATAATTTGAGAGATTTTTCAATAAAAGTATATTTAAATTCTGTCTTACTAGAGACTCAATTTAAGTCAGAAATATTAATTTTATCAATTTTTTTGTATCAAAAAGAGAGTGGTATTTTTTCATACATGATTTTCTTTTTTGAGGGCTTTTATGAAATTAGCAATGTTCTAAAAAATATTTTAACAAGTAAGTATCTTGATTTAATTAATAGTAAAAATAAATTAAAAAAAGCATTCATTACTCATGGATTTTTTAATTTAATTTTAAACTTTTTATTAATACTAATAGCTATTTTCATACTTTATGTTTTGTATTTTTACTTCAATATTCCAGCGTTTATAGTAATAATTAAATCCCTATTAATAGTTTCGATAGGTTACCTATTATTTACTTTCTTTCATCCCTCTGAAAATATTTTTATAGTATTTGGGAGACCTGAGTATCAAAGTTTATACAGACTATTATCATCAATTTTTAATATATTTGGCGCCATTATAATGATAAATTTTTTTGGATTAATGGGTGCTTGCATAAATTTGTCACTAAGTTTTGTATTTGCATCTTTGTTATTATTATTTTTCATTAATAGACTTAAAAAAGATAATGGTTATTAGCTTAAAACTTATAATATATAATATAATTTTTAGATTTAAATTTTTATTCAAGTCTAATAAAGGTGAAAAAATAGAAATATATGAAAAAGATTTAATTTCTTCAAAAAAAAATTCATCTTTATTTTGGTCAAAAGCTTTCCATGGTATATACGATAATTTAAAATCTTACGATAATTTTTTTTTTATTAATTTCCCATATATTTATATGACGATGGTTTATAGTAATAAAAAAAATATAGATATTGAAAAACAGGAAATATTTAAAAGCAAACAATTTAAAATAATTAGTAGCGCTGTATTAAAAAAAAAACAATTCAATATTGATATCAAAAATAATTCTTTCGGTAATATCATTCATCAGATATATAACTTAAATCAGCTTCTAACTTTTATCGAAAAGTCACCCTCAAAAGCTAAATTAAAAAATGTATTAGAAATTGGCGCAGGCTATGGTTCTTTATTTAAAATAATGAAAATTTTATATCCAAACATTAAATATAATATATTTGACAGTATAATTATGAATAAAATTCAAAGTTACTATATAAAAAAATCAAATATATCAATACTTCCAAATTATGTCTCAGAGAAATCATTGAGTAAATATTCAGATAAAAAAATAGATTTATTCATTGCTTTATGGTCAATATCTGAAATTCCAATAAACAATAGAAAAAAGTTCGAAAAAATAATTTTTAATTCAAAGTTTAGTTTAATTGGTTTTCAAAATAATTTTTTTGAAATAGATAATAAATCTTATTTTGAAAAACTTTTATCAAAAAATAAAGTCAGAAATTATAAATTTATTAGTCCAAAACATTATAATAATAATTCATATTTAGTTATAGATTTGTGATTTTTCCATCAATAAGTTTCGTTATCCCAACAATTAGTTTTGATGAGAGACTAAAAAAATGTATCAGTAGTTTGCTCGAACAAAATTATGATAAAAATAAAATAGAAATAATTATTTCCCACGGTGGAGAAGAAATAATTAACCATAATTATAATGAAGATAATATTAAAATTAAATATTTAGGATTTAATGAAAATCCTGAAGCAAGAAAATATGCTGGTTCGATATATGCATCAAACGATCTTATTTGTTTTATAGACTCTGATAATCTTCCCTCATCATCCAATTGGATAAGTAATCATGTAAGGCCATTTGAAAATAATGATGTATTAGCCTCTTACTCTCAACATTACGGTTTTGATAAGAAATCATCAACAGCAGATAGATACTTTTCATTAATAGGAGGCAACGATCCCTTTGTTTATTATTTAAAAAAAAACGACAGAGTTGAATATTTATCAAAAAACATTCCTTATGGACTGAATCTACACAATGAAAATAATTATTATTCAATCTGTTCATTATCAAATAATCCTCCAGTAATTGGTGCAAATGGTTTTTTTATTAAAAGAAAGAATTTTCAGAATACATTAAGAAATCTAGACCCAGTAAAATTTTTTCATACAGATAGTATAC
>CACNLH010000009.1 GCA_902621205.1 uncultured Alphaproteobacteria bacterium
TCAACCTTGAAAGGGCAAATAAAAATCTCTGGTTCAAAAAATGCTTCTTTGCCTATTATCATTTCGACTCTGTTGGCAAAAGGTGAGTGTCTTATTCATAATGTACCTAACCTTAGAGATACAAGATTTTTAATCTCAATTTTAAAAGATTTAGGTTGTGATATTGATTTTCAAAAAAATACTCTATTTGTTAGAAGTTCTGCTATTACAAAAAAATCAGCTGATTACGAATATGTTCGTCAAATGAGAGCATCTATTGTTATTTTAGGACCTGCGATTTCAAGATATAAAAAATTTAAAATAGCTCTTCCTGGTGGTTGCTCAATTGGCACTAGAGGAATTGATTTGCACTTAAATGCTCTAAAGTTAATGGGTGTAAAAATCTCAATTAAAAATGGTTATGTAATAGCTGAGAGAAAAAAAAATAATTTAAACTCAATTGACCATAAATTTCCAAAAATTAGTGTAGGTGCAACACAAAATATTTTAATGGCAGCTAGTCTTGCAAGTGGAAAAAGTATATTAAAAAATTGTGCCATCGAGCCTGAAGTCATAGATTTAATTAATTTTTTAAATAAATGTGGGGCACTTATAAAAGTAAAAAATAGGACAATTACAGTTAGAGGAGTAGAAGATCTACTACTTCAAGACTACAAAGTAATACCTGACAGGATAGAAGCTGGTTCATATATTTTAGCAACTATGGCAACAAAAGGGAGACTCAAATTATATAACTTCAATCCAAAAGACTTAGCTCTCCCTTTGAAACTTTACAAAGGAATGGGTCTAAAAATAAAAAAGCTATCTCATACCTCTTATGAAATTTATTGTAAAACACTTAAACCAATAAAAAAAATTTCTACTAAAGAATTTCCAGGATACCCTACAGATTTACAGGCTCAGCTAATAGCAACACAACTTAAGTCTGGTTTAAAGTCGAAAGTGGTCGAAAATATATTTGAAAATAGATTTATTCATATTCCAGAGCTTAGAAGATTTGGGGCAAACTTATCAATCAAAGGAAATACTGTAACAATTGATAAAACATCTAATTTACTGGGCGCAGAGGTAATGGCGACAGATATAAGGGCTAGTTTTTCTCTTATAATCGCAGCGATGATGTCCAAGGGAAAAACTACAATAAATAGAATTTATCATCTTGATAGAGGATATGAAGATTTTGATTTAAAATTAAAAAAATGTGGCGTAAACATTAGTAGAAAAAAATGAATAATCAAAATTTAATAATTGCCTGCCCTAAAGGTAGGCTTGAAGAAAAAGTTGTAAAATTTTTATCTGAAAGAGGTTTAAGAATTGAAGAGGCTTTTTTTAATGAAAGTGTTAGAAAATTAACTTTTGATACAAATCTTAACGAAATAAAAGTAATTAAGTTAAAACCATCCGATATTCGATCATATATTATGTTAGGTGCAGCTGACATAGGATTTGTAGGATATGACGAGATTCTTGAAAATGGCTCACAAAATATTGTTCTTTTAAAAAAGACTAAAATAGGAAAGTGTAGAATATCTATAGCCTCAAATAAAAAAAAAATTAATTTTTCTGAAAAGAAAATTTTTAAAGTTGCAACAAAATTTAAAAATATTTCTGAAAATTATTTTAAAGATTTAAATATACAGACTGAAACAATAAAATTAAATGGTTCTATCGAGCTTGCAGTAAAATATGGAATAGCTGATTTTATCTTAGATTTAGTTCAATCAGGCAAGACATTAAAAGATAATCAGCTTTATGAAAATGTAGTTATAAACAATGACATCTCAACTGTAATAATTAGTAGTTATTTTGCATACGATTTGAAAAAGAAATTTATTAAAAAAATTTTAAAGCAAGGTTTATAGTGAAAGTTGTAAATAAAAAATGGATTTTTGATAATCTCAACTCATCTGTAAATACAAATTCCACTGTAAGCTTAACTGTAAAAAAAATTATACAGGATATAAAAAAAAATAAGGATGTAGCTTTATTAAAGTATGTAAAAAAGTTTGAAAATAAAAAAGCAAATTTAAATAGTTTAATAATTCCAAAAAAAACTTTAAAAGATGCTTATAATTCTCTTTCAAATGAGAGTAAAAAGTCTCTTAAATTAGCTTACAAAAGAATTTTTTATTATCACTCAAAACAAAAAAAAACATCATATTCTTTCAAAGATCAACTTGACTCGAAGTTTTATATTGAATGGAAGCCAATTGAAAATGTTGGTTTATACATCCCTGGTGGGTTAGCTTCTTATCCATCAACTGTTTTAATGACAGCTATACCTGCAAAAATAGCTGAGGTCCCAAATATTATGATTTGTGTTCCTTCTCAAAATGGTCAAACTTCAAAACTAACTCTTGCAGCTGCATATTTATGTGGTGTAAATGTTGTTTACAACGTTGGTGGTGCTCAAGCAATCGCAGCTCTCGCCTTTGGCACAAAAATTATAAAAAAGGCGGATAAAATATTTGGCCCAGGAAACCAATACGTAGCTGAAGCAAAAAAACAATTATTTGGAGTTATAGGAATAGACTTACCAGCTGGTCCATCTGAGGTCTTAGTAATAGCAAATAATAATTCTAATCCTACTTGGATAGCTTATGATGTTCTCGCCCAAGGTGAACATGACCCTAATGCAAAAACATATGTTTTATCTAAATCCAAAAATATTTTAATTAAAGTTAAAAATGAACTTAAAAGAATTATGGAAGAGACAAAATTTAAAAATGTTGATCAATCTATAAAGAATAATTGCAATTTAATTTTAGCTAAGAGTCAAAAAGAGATATATGAAATTTCAAATTTTATTGCTCCAGAACATCTTCACATTCATGAAAAATTTAATAAAAATTTATTAAAAAATATTAAAAATGCTGGATCTGTATTTTTAGGTGAAAAATCCCCTGTTGCTCTGGGAGATTATACAATTGGAACTAATCACGTATTACCAACAGATCAAACTGCAAAATTTTCATCTGGTTTGGGTGTTGAAGATTACACTAAAAAAACAGTTTTTATTGACCCTAGAAAAAAAACTCTTAAGAAAATCGCAAATCACACAATTAATCTTGCAAGACAAGAAGGTCTGGAGGCACACGCATTATCAGTTGAAATTAGAAAGATCAAACCATAAGATACAGTAATATGTCCAAGGAAGATGCAATAGAATTTCAAGGTGTAGTCTCAGAGTTACTTCCAAATGCTATGTTTAAAGTTAAGCTAGATAATGACCATGAAGTAATAGCCCATACATCTGGGAAAATGAGGAAAAATAGAATAAGAGTACTTGCAGGAGACCGAGTAACAGTTGAAATGACACCATATGATTTAACTAAGGGCAGAATAACATTTAGGTCTAAGAACTAATGAATAATTTTTTAAAAGGAGCAATGCCATGTCTACAAAACTTATTGTTACAAACTATAAAAATTTTAAGTGCGGAGTTAAACTAAATGAAGGGGAATTGGTTAATATTCGCTTTCAACCCAATGAAGATGTTCAAATCGGGGATATCTATAAAGTAAAAATTACAGAAATTTTACCAAATGATAGTGGGGCATTTGTCTCTTACGGTAACGGAGATCAAAGAGGTTTTTTTAAAAGAATAAACTTTCCTAATGGCGATAAGGCGCATGAAGGACAATCTTTATTACTTCAGGTAAGAAGTATAGGCTCTAAAGATAAAGTTCATCTTTTTACAAATAATGTCATTTTAACTGGTAAATTTATAAATTTATTACCATATGGTGATGAAATTATTCTAAGTAGAAGAACAAGAAAAAATTTAGACACAAATCAACAAGATAAAATTATGGATGCTCTAAGTGAGTCTGAAGTGGGATTGATAGCTAGGCATAATCTTATTCCAGAAAACATCGAAATAGCTCAATCTGAGTTGAATGATTTAAATAATCAATGGAAAGAAATAGAGTTAAATGCAAAAGAATTAAGTGATGAGGGTCTTGTTTTCCAAAATACATATTTTGATCAAAATTTTGTTTGTGATTACTCTGATAAAAATACTGATCAAATCATCTTTAGTGACAATGATCGATTCGAAAAAGTAAAAAAATGGGATGAAAAACTAGACTCTACTTTTGCAAATCTATGTGAAGAGATGTCCAATGAACAAATTGAAGAAGTCTTTAACCTAGGAGAAAAAATTGATTATTTAATTGGTAGTAATTACGATTTACCTAGTGGAGGTAATATCATGATTGGTAAAACAGATGCTCTTACAGCTATAGATGTCAATACTGGTTCAGCAAAAAGATTTGATACTAATAGAGAAGCTATCCAATTAATTTCTAGGCTCATAAAATTAAAAAATATATCTGGAAAAGTAGTTATTGACCCTGTAGCAAGTGATCAAAATACACTTAGAAAACTCGCAGGTATGTTAAAAAATGAATTTAGGGACGATTTAAGTATCACAAATGTTTATGGTTACACCAGGGGCGGGCTTTTAGAATTAAGTAGATCTAGAAACGATCGTTCAATTGATGAGTTAAATCTTCAATAATATTTGGAACTGGTGGCCAGAGACGGAATCGAACCGCCGACACGAGGATTTTCAGTCCTCTGCTCTACCGACTGAGCTATCTGGCCATAGCGCATAATTCTTATTACAAATAGTTTCTTTTTACTAGTAAAAATTAGTTATCTGCTGAACAGGACATATCATTTCCACAACAGGTTGGAGATTTAATTTTACCGTGATCATTTGGGCACTTGGATATCTGAACTTCTGATCCATTATCTAGCTTTAGCACATCATCAACCAAAGGCGCATCACATTTTCCACATGTTGCATTTACTGACATTCCACAATTTGAACATTCGTAAGTTGCCATATTTTCTCCTATAATAAGATCCTATAAATTTAAAATGAAAATGAAATAAAATTATTTTCAATTATTAAAAGATTAGAGGTTATTAATGACAAATTTTGAAAAAGTAAGGTTATTTATGGAAACATATGGTCAAGAAGTAAAAGATAAAGCTGGATTTAGTGACACTAAGACCAACAAGTTGAGAATTGACCTTATCAAAGAAGAATTAGAAGAATTAACTGAAGCAATGCAGGATGAAAATTTACTTGAGGTAGCAGATGCATTAACTGATATACTTTACGTCACTTATGGAGCCGGTCATGCCTTTGGTATTGATTTAGATAAGTGTTTTGAGGAAGTTCAAAACTCTAATATGAGTAAATTAGGTGAGGATGGAAAACCCATATTTAATGAGGCTGGAAAAGTAATGAAAGGCCCAAATTATTTCAAACCAGACCTTTCAAAATATTTAAATTAATTACTTTGGCATATTCGTGGCACCAGTTTCTAAAGAAAAGATTTTACCATCTTTGAAAGTAAATACTGCCATAACTGCCTGTGTGTTACCATCTGAAAAAGTTACAAATGAGTGCTCAACACCAATTTCATCATTTTCATAAATAATTCTAACCTTGTCTCTATTAATATCATCGCTCATTGCCCACTGAATTACATCTTGTTTAGTTAAAACTTTTCCAGAAGCATGCATCGTGAATTTATAATCATCATGAAGCACCTCATTCATTCCAGCTTCATCTTTATTCATAAAGACCTCATCATATTTTTTTAATATTGACATTTTAACCCTCTTTTACTTGTCTAATGAGACTTGTGTTAATTCGAACAATTCAATGCTTTGTATACATTCATCATAAATTGGCTTCATCACAGGGTTAGTTCCTTTAACGATACCCATCATTTCCTCTTCATTATGAACATGAACTTTAAACATGATACCGCTTTTATCAGGTAAAATTCCAGGAACTGTTTTTTCTACATGTGCTGCAGTTTTCCTCATTGCCATCCCCTCTTCAGATTGAAAAAAAGCCATAAATTTTTCAAATTTACCTTCACCTTCTTTTAATCTTCCAATTGCTAACATCATTTTTTCCATTATTACACTCTCCTTAATTAGATTTACTTTAGCTTATAATAATTTAAAAAAAAAATTAAATTTTTATTAACACATTATGCAAATAAATCATAATTAAGTTTCATCCAGCATAATTCAGAGTCGTATTTACGATTATGAAAACTATTTTTAAAATTGGCTCTAAAAACCATACCCTTAAATATCAAAGAAAGATGTCTGAAGGTGAAGTAAAAAAAATGAAATCTTTTGTTACATCTAAAGGCGAAAAGATAGAAAAAACCGGTAAGTTTAAGATAATTGAAGTTAGTGATCAGAAAGACACTAGGACTTATAAAATTACTCTTTAATACCATAGTTTCTTCTTAATTTGTTTATGTATATTTGTAATCAATTTATAATTTTCATTAGCTAGATTAAACAAACCTAAATTTAACTCAGATGTGAGTAAAAATATTATTTATAGACAATTAATATTAAATTTGAGGTAAAGAAAAATAATTTATATTTTAATATTTTATATTTTTTTAATTTAAGTATTTTGCATATCCTTCTAAATTCTTTAATACTTAATAAGTTTAAATTTTCTTCTTTAGAATAAAAATCTAAATTCAATTGTTTTAAAATTTTCCTATGAATTTTTTTTGGCAACCAATGAATAAATGGTAATATTGTGTGGAAGTCTAAAGGGTAAAATCTGTTGGGTGTTTGTATAAAAATACTCTTTCTACAAATTCTGAGTGCTTCTCTCACAAAAGAGACTTGATTGTCAAATGAACCTACATGCTCGATAGTTGCGTTTGAATGAACTATATCAAAAGAATTATCTTTTAGCTTAGTATTTTTTCCATCGCCAATTAATATATTCTTAATATTTTTGTATTTTTTTTTTAAAATTCTACAATCTTGATTAGATAAACAGGTTATATTTGGATTATTTTTTGTGTTTTCTAAAAAAATATTTTGCTCTGTATCAACAGATGGAGTACTTCCTATATCGATGATGCTTTTGTTATCTGTATAATCATTATTAAATTGAAATAAATTAAAAAAATCATTACGCGCTTTTACAGTAGTTTTTTGAAATATTCTATATAGATATGAATTTTTACTCTCAGAATAAGTTTCATGTCGATGTCTTTTTATTTTTTCAAACATATGATTTTTTTAAGGGGCGTTCTGTTGCCCGCTAAACCCTTCCACCCGCAGATTTAATTAGTAATTTGCGCGAGAAAGTATTCATAATTAAAGCAAATAACCTTAACAAACATTAACACATATTTCTAAAATTGTAGAAAATTATCTCTGACTGTGTTCTCATTGTGTTCCACATATGCTAAATTTCTCTTGTGAAAACTCTCTTAGCCCTATTGTTATTAATTCCTAGTTTGAGTTGGTCTGCGAGAGGTGCCACCTATTCTCCAGGTGGTATTACAGGAGCTATAGGAGTTATACTAGGATTTTTCTTTGTTTACATAATGATTGCTGAGCAAATAGCAATTAACAAAGATAGAAATAAAAATCTAAAAAATACAAAAAAAATTTCTGTTAAATCAATAAAGCAAGAAAAAGAACGCAATATAATGAAGTTTTCTAATGGCGATAAATATATTGGACAAATTAAAAATGGTGAGATGCATGGTGATGGAACTTATATATTTTCAGATGGAGATAAATACATTGGGAAGCACCAAAAAGGAAAATTTTCTGGATTTGGAGAAATGTCTTACAAAAGTGGAATGATTGAAAAAGGTACCTTTAAAAATGATGATTTAAACGGAAAGGGAACAATAATTTGGCCTGATGGAAGTATATATATTGGTGACTTTAAAGATGGTAATAGAACTGGTAAGGGTAAGTATACTTGGCCAACTGGAACAAAATATGAGGGTGAGTTCAAAAAAGGTTTAAAAGATGGTTTTGGGATACAAACTTATGAAGATGGCTCTGTAGTAAAAGGTGTTTGGAGGAAAAATAAATTAATTAAACCTCACAAATAGATTAAAGTGTGTTCTAATTGTGTTCTATCAAAAGTAATTGAATTAAAAAGTCTATAACAAAGGAAAATTATTGAAAAGTAGAGGGGCGTTCTGTTGCCCGCTAAACCCTTCCACCCGCAGGTTTAATTAGTAATTTGCGAGAGAAAGTATTCATAAATAAAGCAAATATTCCTAATTCAGATTAACACATATTTTCAAAATTGTAGAAAATTATCTCTGACTGTGTTCTCATTGTGTTCCGCATATGCTAAATTTCTCTTGTGAAAAAACTATTAATTCTATTGTTATTAATAATTGGTTTTAGTTATGCAAATGCAAATGAAAATGATTTTAAGGACCATACAGTATTAGTGTGCATTTCTGAGACAAACTATAGTTATAAATCCCCAGACCCTTACATGATAATTAAAAGTTATTACGCTTATGATGGCTATAATTTAAAGTACTTGGGCAGAGCAAAAAAGGACCCGCCATATTTTAGAAATGCTGACAACTCTAGTTTTAAATTAGAGAGAGCAATGGACGGCTATAGCGAAATCACATTTAAAACTGACAAATATCTTTATAATTTAAATAAAAAGCTAAGGTTCATCGATATATACAAATATGAAAATAATGATTTTAATACTGCAGATTTTAAATCAAGGTTAATTTGTGAGAAAACAGATAATTCACTATATGTAAGATATATTGATTATAAAAAAGAACGCAGTGAGCGTATCGCCAAATGTGAAAGGCACACAAACAAAGAAAAATTTAATTATCTCAATAAACTAGAGATAGAATTTAAAAAAGATAATAATTTAGTATTTGATAAGATAATAAATGAACTAGATAACCTTCGGCTTTCATACAGTGGTACAAACAGAGATGACCTCAAAATAATTACAGATAAAAAAAGAAGTGAATACAATTCTGAATACTACAAATTAGATAAAATATATGAGGAAAAATTTAAAAAATTTGAATGTGGAGATGATTTTGATTTTAGTAAATATGATTATGTAGGGATGTGGGGTGATAAATATTTAAAACTAATACTTCAAGCAGGATATTCTCATGATATTGCGGTCAATAATATTAAAGAAAGAACTAATTCAATTTCGGATAATGAAAGTAAAATTACTAATCTTGAGAGCAGTATAAAACAACTTGAAAAGCAGCTTTCAAATAAAAATAATAAAAAATGCTATAGAAAAAGTGCGGCTTGGGAATATTGGAAAGATAAAACTTGTAAAACAGATAATTGCAAAAGAGAGCAAATTCAAGATTTAAGAAATCAGCTTAGTAGTTGTAGTTCAGGAAAGTCTGATGATGATATATTTTATGAGACTGTTGGTGGAGCTATCATGAGTATATTTGATTAACAGTATATAGATAAATTCCTACTGTGTTCTTGTTGTGTTCTAAAAAAAACAATCTAATAAAAAAGCTGAAAACAAATAACAATAACTTATATGAAGAGGGGCGTTCTGTTGCCCGGCCGCCCCAGAGCCGCGCTTACCTAATTAGATTAAGCAGCGAGTGCTAATTCATTATCGTTAGCAATTATTTTAAGTTTCTATGTCGAAGAAACGCTTACAACGAGCAAAAACTATATCCTTCAGAGCACGTCAAACCTATATCACCCCCGTAAATTTATTTTTATGGTGGAGGTGTCGGGTACCGCCCCCGAGTCCGATACACCTATTACATACAGCGTTTATTGCTATAGTTGATAAACAACGTGGATAATATAGTCTAATAAATGAATCCTTTAAACACCTATGAAGAAAAAAACCAATAAAGTGTCAAAATTTAAAGATTTTAAAACAACAAGAGCCACATCATCCGCTTTAGAAAAAATACTATATAAACAAATCCCAATTTTAGACCATGGTTTTATAAGGGTTATTGATTACATGGGAACAGATCAGTCAATAGTCCAAGCAGCCAGAGTCTCCTATGGAGAAGGAACAAAAAAATTACGTGAGGACCGGGGTCTTATTAGATATCTTTTAAGTCACTGGCATACAACTCCCTTTGAGATGTGCGAAATTAAGTTTCATATTAAATTACCTATTTTTGTTGCTAGACAATGGATTAGACATAGAACCGCAAATGTAAATGAATACTCTGCGAGATATTCAGTATTAGATAAAGAGTTTTATGTTCCAGAGATGGATCAACTTGGATCTCAATCCACTACAAACAAGCAAGGGAGATCAAATACTTTAGATAAAAAGTTTGCAAAACAAGCCCAAGATTTAATTCAAAAGAATTCCGAACAACTCTATGACGACTACCAAAATTTATTGAATGGTAAACTTTTGAATAACGATGAATACGTCGAAGGGGAGGGACTAGCTAGAGAACTAGCTCGAACAACACTTCCATTAAACTATTACACACAATGGTATTGGAAGGTAGATCTTCATAATCTTATGCATTTTTTAAGATTACGCGCAGATAGCCATGCTCAATATGAAATACAAATTTATGCTGAAAAAATGGTTGAAATCTTAAAAAAGTGGGTACCCTTAACATACGAAGCTTTTGAAGATTACCGTTCGGACTCATTCCAACTCTCTAAAGACGCTTTGAAAATTGTTAAAGATAAATTAGCAAATAAAAAAATTAAAAAGTCTAATTATAAACTATCACCAAGAGAGCTTAGAGAATTAGAAGTAAAGTTTAATATTAAATTATCTTAACTTTGAAATTTTTTTGTAATTGCGTTTGTTATATTTTCAAATTTTAAAGAATAATCATCTTTATAGTCAAAACAATAGGGCTTTCCGTCATCACAACTTTTAGGAATATTTAAATTAAAAGGAAGTTCTTCAATTAAATTTATATTTTCTTTAAGTAATAAAGACTTAGTCTTAGACTCACCAAAAATATATTTTTTTTCATTTTGTTCTTCTAAATAAGACATATTTTCAACTACACCAAGTATTGGAACATTAACCTTGATAAACATATTAATACCTCTGATGACATCTTTTAAAGATAGAAGCTGTGGAGTTGTAATAATAAGTGTTCCATCTAGTTTGAGTTTTTGAGACATTGATATTTGTACATCTCCGGTACCAGGGGGAAAATCAACAATTAAATAGTCTAAATCACCCCAAATTGTCTTGTTAATGAGTCCATCAAGCCCTTTTGCTAACATTGGTCCCCGCCAAACAATTGCTTGTTCTTCATTGACAAGAAAACCTATCGACATTGCTTTTATCCCAAATACTTCAAAGGGTAAAAACTTCCCATCTTCAACTTTAGGTTCCTTATCTCCGATGCCAAGTAATGTTGGGACACTAGGTCCATAAATGTCTGCGTCTAAAAGGCCAACTTTGTATCCTTGGTTTGCTAAAGTTATAGCGATATTGCAAGCTACAGTTGATTTACCAACACCACCTTTACAGCTTGATATTCCAAAACAAGTCTTGATATTCATATATTAAACACTACATATAATGTATCGTGAACAAAAACAAATTTAAAATTTTTGCAATTGATGGTCCATGGGGACCTTCATCAGGGAACAATAACAGAGGTTCCGGCGGCTTCTCAGGGGGTAACAACGACTCAATTGATGACCTTCTCAAAGATTTAAAAAATAAATACAAAATTAAAATGCCTTTTAAAGGTGGTTTTAAGGGTGTTTCATTTCTACTACTGATAGCATTTGTAATTTGGCTTGCGACAGGTTTTTATAGAGTTGAACCTGATGAACAAGGAGTTGAACTACTTTTTGGTAAATGGAATGAAAGTACAACAGATCCAGGGCTTCATTATTTTTTCCCAACACCTATAGGAAAAGTCTTAACTCCAAAAGTTGAGGCAATCAGGAAAATTAATGTTGGTTTTAGATCCAATGGTAATTCCACCAGAGATGTACTCGAAGAAAGTATGATGTTAACATCCGACCAAAATATATCTGATTTAGATTATACTGTTCTTTATAGAATTAAAGATGCAGGGCAATTCTTATTTAATTTAAGGGATCCAGAAGAAACTGTAAAAGTTATATCTGAAAGTGTGCTAAGAGAGGTTGTTGGTCAAACTAACCTAGAAGGATTACTTACCGTTTCTAGACAATCCGTTGAGAGAGACTCAAGATCTTTACTACAAGAACTCTTGGATGAATATGAAGTTGGAATACTAATTCAATCTATACAATTACAAGACGTTAACCCTCCAAGAGAGGTTATAGATGCATTTGATGATGTTCAAAAAGCAAGACAGGATAAAGAGAGAACAGTCAACCAAGCAGAGGCTTATAGTAATAGAATTGTGCCTGAGGCAAGAGGTGAGGCTGAAAAAATACTCCAAGAGGCAGAGGGTTATAAAAATAAATTAATTAAACAAGCTGAAGGTGAAGCAAGTAGATTTCTCCAAGTTTTAGATACGTATGAGCAATCTAAAGAGACAACCAAAAAAAGAATTTATTTAGAAACATTAAGAGACGTCCTATCAGGATCTAGTAAAATAATGATTGATCAGAATTCTGGAAACGGAGTTGTTCCGTATTTGCCTTTAAACGAGTTAAACAAGAGCAAGCAGACAGGTAACAACTAATGAAAATGAGAAACTATATTATTGTTGGATTATCTTTCTTCTTTATCTTGTTTGCATCAGGCTTTTTCTTTGTTGTTGATCAAACAAAACAAGTAATTGTTTTGCAATTTGGTGAACCGCGTGCTGTGCATCAAACACCTGGTTTGAAATTTAAATTACCATTTATTCAAAACGTTGTTTACTACGACAGCAGGGTTTTAAACTTAGATCCTGCTCAAGAAGAGGTAATACTCAGAGACCAAAAGCGTATTGTGGTCGACTCAATAGTTAGATATATGATTAAAGATCCCCTAAAGTTTTTTCAAACAACTAGAACAGAGTTAGCCCTTAATGATCGTTTGGGTAGAATAGTTAACTCTTCTGTAAGAGGTGTAATAGCCCAGTATCAATTAAATGATTTGTTATCTGATGATCGTGATAAAATTATGGCTGAGATTTTTGAAAATGTTCGCGAAGATCAAGATACATTTGGTATTGAAATTGTTGACTTGAGGTTAAAAAGAACAGAACTTACGCCAGAAGTTCAATCCAACGTGTTTGACAGGATGAGAACGGAAAGGGAAAGAGAAGCAAATTTGTTAAGAGCAGAGGGTCAAGAGATTTCACAAAAAATTAAGGCTACTGCAGATAGAGAGAAAATTGAAATTATAGCCGAAGCAGAAAAACAATCTAATATTTTAAAAGGTGAAGGTGAAGCGGCAAGAAACCAAATTTTAAATGAGGCCTTTGCAAAAGACCCTGAGTTTTTTGAATTTATTAGATCAATGGAAGCTTATGCAGATACTTTTAAAGATGGAACAACTACCATGGTTATATCTCCTGATAGTGATTTCTTTGAGTACTTTGAAAACTCTGAGGGCGCCAACTAAGTATAATTTTTTCAATGAAAAGACTTTTTGTATTATCTCTTTTCAGTATTTTTTTTACAATCCAGAGTGTATCAGCAAAATTTGAGAGAGGTTACGCGGATTTAGTTGATGAACTTCTACCTTCAGTTGTAAGTATAGCTACCAGTCAAACTGTAGAAAGACAAACGAGGCAATTACCTGAATTTCCAGAAGGCCATCCTTTCAATGATATGTTTGATGATTTTTTTGGTAATCAAATGCCAAAACGAGAAAATCTAACTGGCCTTGGATCAGGCTTTATTATTAGTGATGAAGGTTATGTAGTAACAAATAATCACGTAATAAGCGGAGCAGATCAGATTACTGTAATTTTCAATAATGGTATCGATGAAGTTCCCGCAGAACTTGTTGGAACTGACCCTAAAACTGACATAGCTGTTTTAAAAATTGACCCCTCATCCGTTGATATACAAAGTGTTAACTGGGGAGACTCGGATTTGTCAAGAGTTGGAGATATTGTTCTAGCTATTGGTAATCCTCTGGGTTTAGGAGGAACTGTAACTTCAGGAATAATATCATCTATAAATAGAGACATAGGCGGCGGCCCTTACGTTGACTTCATACAAACTGATGCACCAATCAATAGAGGTAACTCCGGTGGACCTTTATTTAATTTAGATGGAGAGGTAATTGGAATTAATTCAATGATTATCTCTCAAACAGGTGGAAGTGTTGGCTTAGGCTTTTCTATTCCATCTCAAACAGCAAAATTAATTGTTGAACAAATAATCTCATTTGGTCAGGCAAAAAGAGGAAGACTTGGTGTTCAAATTCAAGATTTAACTGAAGAATTTTCCGAGAGTTTAGGCTATGACTCAACAGAGGGAGCATTTGTTGCCTCTGTAGAACCAAATAGCCCTGCTGCGTTATCAAACATTCAAGCTGGAGATATAATAATTGAGTTTAATAATCAAAAAATCACATCATTTAAAGACTTACCTAAAGTTGTTGCAGAAACCCCAATAGATAGTGAAGTAATTGTTAAAGTTTGGAGAAACGGAGAAATTATAGATATACAGGTAAAGGTAGGTGAATTAGAAGAGGGTCGCAAACTCGCTAGAAATGATGGAGTTTATTTAGAAGAGTTAGATATTACTGTTCTTGAGCTAACAATAGACGCTATAAATTCTTTAGGGTTAGACTCAAAAACTAAAGGTATTTTGGTCACAGAGGTAGGAGATAATAACGATAATCTTTTAAAGAATGATGTTATTATCCAAGTATCCAGTGAAAAAATTACAGATATTAGTTCTTTTGAGAAGATTATATCTAATAGTATTAATTTGAAGCGAGATAAATTGTTATTAAGAGTTATTAGAGATGGTAATGAATTTTGGTTAATAAACCCATTCGTTATTGAATAAATTTCTTTTTGTCGTAGGTCCCACTTGTTCAGGTAAAAATGATTACACATATGAATTATCAAAATTAGTAGACATAGAAGTTATTAATGCTGATAGTATACAAGTATATAAACAACTAAAGATTTTATCAAATAGACCCACAGAACAAGAATTAAAGATAGTACCTCATCATCTCTATGGACATGTCAATAATAAAGAATATTCAGTCAATCATTGGATAGATGAAGTTAAACAAGTAATCAAAAATATTCAAAGTAGAAATAAAATACCTGTGTTTGTTGGTGGTACTGGATTTTATATTCAATCACTAATAGAGGGATTATCAACGATGCCTTCAATTAGTCATAAATTTAAAAAACATGCAGAGGATTTATTTTTAGAAAAAGGCCCAGATCATTGTCTTAATATTTTAGAAAAATATTATAAAGAAAAAATTTTCCCAAAAGATAAACAAAGATTATTAAGCCGTTTAGCTTTTTGCTTAGAGTATAATGATACAATGGAAAATAATTATGGTAGTAAAGCACCAATCACTCCTAATTCACTTGTTATTCAAGTTACAAAACCCAAGAAAGATCTTTACGAAAAAGCAGAATTAAGATTTCATCAAATGATAAACAAGGGAGCTTTAGATGAGGTTAAATCACTTTATGAAAATAAAAAAATATCAAAAACTCTTTATAAAGCTCATGGCTTACCAGAATTGCTATCTTGTGTTAGAAATAAATTAAGTTTAGATGAGGCTATTTATTTAGGTATTAAAAATACTAAGAGGTATATTAAAAGACAGTTTACATGGTGGAATAACCAAAAATTTAGCCAACTTAATTTGAGAATAAACTATAAAAAAAGCTTCCCTAAAGATTCAATTGAAAATATAAGTATATATCTAAATGACTAATGAAAACGAATTCACGGGAGCAGATATTTTACTCAAAGCCCTAAAAGACCAAGAGGTTGATACAATCTTTGGTTATCCAGGTGGAGCTGTTCTTCCCATTTATGATGCAATATTTGGCCAAAACTTTTTAAAACATGTATTAGTAAGGCAAGAGGCTGGTGCAGTTCACGCAGCAGAGGGCTATGCTAGATCAAGTGGGAAAGTAGGTGTGTTATTGGTAACTTCTGGTCCAGGCGTGACCAATGTTGTTACTGGATTAACTGATGCATTGATGGATAGCATTCCAATTGTCTGTATTAGTGGACAAGTCCCATCTCATTTAATAGGAACAGATGCATTTCAGGAATGTGATACAACTGGAATTACAAGACCTTGCACTAAACATAACTATTTAGTAAAGGATGTAAGTAAACTCTCTGAGACTATCCATGAGGCATTTAAAATTGCTAGCTCTGGTAGACCTGGACCTGTTTTAATAGATATTCCTAAAGATGTTCAGTTTGCAAAGTCAAAATATATATCAAAGAAAGACATTAGTTTTAGAGAGCACAGAATTAAAGCTGGTTCCAAAAATGTTGATAAAATTTTTGTCGAAGAATTAGTAAATCATATTAAAAAATCTGAGAGACCTATATTTTACGTTGGAGGTGGTTGTTTAAATTCAGGCCATCAAGCTAGCCAAGAACTCATTAAACTTGTAAATAAAACTAATATTCCAATTACAACAACTCTTCATGGATTGGGTTGCTTTCCAGGTGAGGATAAAAGTTCACTTGGGATGTTAGGCATGCATGGAAATTATGAAGCTAACTTGGCTATGAATAAATGTGATTTGATGATTAATATTGGAGCAAGATTTGATGACCGTGTTACAGGCAGATTAGATGCTTTTTCTCCAGACTCTATAAAATTCCATATAGATATTGATCAAAGTTCAATCAATAAAAACGTAAAAGTTAATTTTCATACTAATACTGACATTACTCTAACACTTAAAGAAATTAACTCATTTATAGAATCCAATAACATTAATTTCGACGATAAAGATTATAGTAATTGGTGGGGTCAAATTAATGAATGGAGAAAGAAAGAATGCCTCCACTACGAACAAGGCGATGAAGTGATCAAACCACAACATGCCATTTCCAGACTTTACGAATTAACAAAACAAAAAGACACTTTTGTTACTACAGAAGTTGGTCAGCATCAAATGTGGGCAGCTCAATATTATAAGTTTTCAAAACCAAACAGATGGATTACATCAGGTGGTTTAGGCACAATGGGTTTCGGTATGCCTGCCGCAGTCGGTGCACAAATGGCAAATCCAGACTCACTAGTTATAGATATAGCTGGTGAGGCGTCTTTTCTTATGAATATCCAAGAAATAGCTACAGCTGTTCAATATAAGTTACCAATCAAAATTTTTATATTAAATAATGAATATATGGGAATGGTTAGACAGTGGCAGGAACTATTACATGGTAGTAGATACTCAGAGAGTTATGTGGATGCCCTTCCTGATTTTAAAAAATTAGCAGAAAGCTTCAATGCTGTTGGAGTTAGGGCAAAAAATATTTCTGAATTAGATGATACAATTAATGAAATGATTTCAATTGACAGGCCAGTTATAGCCGATATTTGGGTAGATAAAAAAGAAAATTGTTTTCCTATGATACCGAGTGGAGCTGCGCATCATGAAATGTTACTATCTAAATACGATAAAGAAAATCCTGAAAATCAGGAAAAAGGAAAAGTACTAGTTTAATAATTTTTTCACAATGTCGTCTACTTCAGTTTATCCTACACCTATAAATACTTTTAAACAGTCTAAGAGAAGTGTTCTTTCTGTTATTGTTGATAACGAACCTGGTATTCTTGCACGTATAGTAGGTTTATTTTCAGGAAGAGGGTACAATATTGAAGCATTAAACGTAACAGTTGTAGATGTTAAGAAAAATCTTTCTCGAATTACTATAGAAACTTTAGGGGAAGAAAAAGTAATTAGTCAAATTATAGCGCAACTAGAAAAACTTGTTCCTGTTCATAGCGCCACTAATTTAGCATACTTAAGTGAGTCTTATGAGGCAGAAATTTGCCTAGTTAAAATCGAATTTGAAAATGAGGAACAAGATCAAAAAATACTCAATTTTGCAGATATTTATCGTTCAAGAACTGTTCAAAAAAGACAAAATGTTGTTGTTTATGAAATATCTGGCACAAGCGAGCGAATTAACAAATTTTTAGATGACTTAGACACAATCGGTGGTATAAAAGTCGAATTAGTTCGAAGTGGGCCTATAGGGCTCGGTATATAACGTTTTTAGGGGGTAATATGAAGGTTTATTACGAACAAGATGCTGATTTTAACATTATAAAAGACAAAAAAATTGTAATAATAGGTTTTGGATCGCAAGGTCATGCTCATGCATTAAATTTAAAAGACTCTGGGGCCTCTAATGTGGTTGTGGGACTGAGGGAAGGTTCTTCATCAATTGAAAAAGCAAAAAATGTTGGCTTAAAAACTCAGACACCTGCAGATGCAGTAAAGGATGCAGATATTGTTATGTTCTTAGCTCCTGATGAAAATCAACAAGAAATTTATCAAACTCAAATCCACGACAATATAAAAAACGGTGCTGCTTTAGCATTTGCTCATGGTTTAAATATTCATTTTCAACTTATTACAGCAAGAGAAGATTTAGATGTTTTTATGGTTGCTCCAAAAGGCCCAGGCCACACAGTAAGAGGAGAGTATCTTAAAGGTGGAGGAGTGCCATGTTTACTTGCGGTAGACAAAAATGTAAGTGGTAATGCAAAAGAAATTGGTCTTGCGTATGCTTCTGCTTTGGGTGGAGGTAAATCCGGTATAATTGAAACCACATTCAAAGAGGAATGCGAAACAGATTTATTTGGTGAGCAAACAGTTCTTTGTGGAGGCTTAATGTCCCTTGTTAGAAACGGTTTTGAAACTCTTGTTGAAGCTGGGTATGCGCCTGAAATGGCCTATTTTGAATGTTTACATGAAGTAAAATTAATTGTTGATTTAATGTATGAAGGTGGAATGGCTAATATGAGGTATTCTATATCTAATACTGCTGAATACGGTGATTATACCAGAGGTCCAAGAGTAGTTCCTAACGAAGCTACAAAAGCTGAAATGAAAAAAGTTCTAAGTGAAATACAAGATGGTACTTTCACAAAAGAATGGATGGCTGAACATAAATCAGGACAAATTAAGTTTAAACAAATGAGAGATCAAGGTGCAAAGCACCAAATTGAAGAGGTAGGTGCTAAATTAAGATCTATGATGCCATGGATAGCATCGAATAAACTTGTAAAGGATATCTAATATTGCCTGATAAAGTATTAATATTTGATACTACTCTTAGAGACGGAGAGCAGTCTCCTGGGGCTTCGATGAATCAAGAAGAAAAGCTCTCTATTGCTAGACTATTAGAGGAGTTAAAGGTTGATATAATTGAGGCTGGTTTTCCAATAGCCTCTAAAGGTGATTTTGATTCAGTTCAAGCAATCGCAAGTGAAATTAAGGACTGCCAGATAGCCGGATTAGCTAGGGCAAAACATGAGGATATTGAAACAGCTTGGAATGCTGTAAAAAAAGCTAAAAATCCAAGAATTCACACTTTTATTGCCACAAGTCCAATTCATATGAAGTTTAAACTCAAGTTAACTGAAGAAGAGGTCTTAGAAAAAATCAAAGATAGTGTATCATTTGCTAGAAATTTATGCCCTAATATAGAGTGGAGTTGTGAAGATGGTGGAAGATCCTCAATTGATTATCTTTATAAGTGTATAGAGCTAGCTATTGAAAGCGGTGCATCTACAATAAATATTCCTGACACAGTCGGTTATACCTTACCTTTTGAATTTGGAGAGATTATAAAAAAAGTAAAAAACAATGTTCCTAATATTGATAAAGCAATAATATCTGTTCATTGTCATAATGATCTAGGGTTAGCGGTTGCAAATTCCCTCAACGCAGTTGAAAATGGTGCAAGACAAATTGAATGCACTATAAATGGACTAGGAGAAAGAGCAGGTAATGCCGCATTAGAGGAAGTAGTAATGGCTATGAAAGTCAGATCAGATCTTTTAAAAGTTCAATCTAATGTGAATACGAGTGCCATTTCTAAAACATCAAAACTCGTATCATCAATTACTGGTTTTCCTGTCCAACCTAATAAAGCAATTGTTGGCGCTAATGCTTTTGCTCATGAGTCAGGAATTCACCAGGATGGAGTCTTAAAAAATGTCCAAACTTATGAAATTATGTCACCGGAAACGATTGGTTTAAAGAAATCGAGTTTGGTGCTTGGTAAACATTCCGGAAAGCACGCATTTAAAGAAAAATTAAAAATTTTAGGTTATGAAGTAGGTGATAATTATATCAATGAGGTTTTCGAAAAATTTAAGCTTTTAGCTGATAAAAAGAAAGATGTTTATGATGAGGATATAATAGCCCTTGTAGATGATACTCATTTTAATAAATCTAATACTTTAAAACTTAAAAACTTAAGCATTATGTCAGGTACTAACTCTAAGCATGTTGCTTCTTTAGAGTTAAATTTTAAGGAGGAACTTAAAGAGGTAAGTGGATCTGGAAATGGACCCATTGATGCTGTATTTAATTGTATTTCAAAAGTAGTTGGTTTTTCTCCAAAATTAGTCCTGTATCACATAAATGCAATTACTCCTGACTCTGATGCACAAGGAGAAGTCACTGTTAAACTCGGATATCTAAATAAAGAATTCATTGGTAAGGCATCTGATATTGATATTATAGTTGCCTCTGCAAAATCTTATATCAATGCATGCAATAAAATATTAAACTTTGAAAAGAACTCTAATATGCAAGAAGGAGTTTCTGAGATTAGCATCTCAAATATTAAGGGAATATAAATGTTAAAGTCATTCAACTCTTTTTTAAGCGAAGATATGGGATTGGACCTTGGGACTGCAAATACACTTGTATATGTAAAAGGAAAGGGAATTATATTAAATGAACCCTCTGTTGTAGCTATTGCTACAGATAATAAGAATAATAAATCAGTATTAGCTGTCGGAAGTGAAGCAAAATCAATGCTTGGACGAACCCCTGGTAGAATAGAAGCAATTAGACCAATGAAAGATGGAGTAATAGCAGATTTTGATATAGCTGAGGCCATGATCAAACATTTTATAAAAAAAGTTCATAAGAAAAGTTTTTTTGCAAATCCAAATATTGTTATTTGTGTTCCATCAGGTGCTACAAATGTTGAAAGAAGAGCTATCAAAGAGTCTGCTGAAACAGCAGGTGCTAAAAAAGTGTATTTAATTGAGGAACCCGTAGCAGCTGCAATTGGTGCTGGTTTACCAATATCTGAGCCATCTGGCTCTATGGTTGTAGATATTGGAGGTGGAACAACCGAAATAGCTGTATTATCACTAGGAGGGGTTGTCCATTCAAGCAGTATTAAAGTAGGTGGAGATACTATGGATGATGCGATAGTTAATTTTATGAGGAGTGTTCATAAATTAGCAATAGGTGAGTCAACCGCAGAAAGAATTAAGACTGAAATAGGTTGTGCAGGAATTCCCGATAATGGAGATGGCAAGACCCTAACTGTAAAGGGAAGGGATCTTATAAATGGCCTCCCAAGAGAGGTTGTTATATCTGAAAGACAAGTGGCTGAGGCTTTATCTGACTCATTATCTCAAATTATTACAGCTTTAAAAAGAGCACTTGAGGTTGTTCCTCCAGAACTAGCTGCAGATATAGTTGATAAGGGTATTATGCTTACAGGTGGAGGGGCTTTACTTCAACGCTTAGATGAAGCAATTAGAGTAACTACCGGATTACCTGTTTCTATTGCTGACGATCCTTTAACTTGTGTGGCTCGAGGAACTGGCATGGCTTTAGAAGAGAACCATAACCATCAAGATGTTTTCTTAAGTGATTAATAACAAAAAAGTTTTCTTAATATATATAATCTGTTTTTTTTTATTCTTAACATTAATATTATTTCCAAATTATAATTCTAAAACTAAACTTTTCACATATTTTTTAAAAGACAAAGTAGAGTCTCCGTTCATTTTTATAAGTAACGAAGTAAGAAATTTATTTTTGGTTATCAATCTTAACTTTGATCATATGAATGCTATAAAAAAATTAGAAGACGACAATAATTATCTTAGATCAATCAATAAGTATTTATTAACATTGACATCAAAATATTCAGAGCAAAATAAAATTTTTCATCAGTCTTCTATTAAATTACCGATTTCAGTAGGTGTCAAAGTTTTAGGTGATAGAAATTTAGTATATAATAAAAACTTTATTATAAATAAGGGCTCAAATAATGGTCTTGAATTAGGTGATTACATTATTGACGGACTAAATATAGTTGGTAGGGTTGTTAGCTTAAACTTTAATACATCCGAAGTTGTTACAGTCAAAAGTATTAATTATGGAGACGAAGTTTTTATTAACGGAAAGTCATATATCGTTAGTGGTACAAATAATAATTATTTGAGTTTTTTAAGACAAAAAGAAAGCACTGTATCACCAGATTTAAATGCAGGCGATATCGCTGTTGTCCATCTTGATAATATAACACTAAGACTTGGCATAGTTTCTTATGAGAATAATCAACCCATCTTATTAACATCTGATATAACAAATTTTGAAAATTTGAGGGCAGTTACTAATGATTAGATTAATTTTTGTAACAATATTATTTTTAATTTACGGAAATTTTAGTTTAGTTATTAATGATATTGTTGTTTTTTCATTAATAAATATTGCTTTTTATACAGTTCTTAAGAAAAAAAATATTAAAATTATTGATATCTTTATATTTATCTTATCAACTTTCGTTGTTGAGGTTTTTGTAGGTTTACCAATATTAATTGGCATTGTAATTTTGTTTATACCTCTTCTTTTACTAAATTATTTTATTAATAATTATAATTTTGCATTATTTATTAAATCATCAATTATTTTTTTACTAAGTTTTATTGCTTTCTGTATATTTGATCAAACATTAGTATTCAGATTGTTCAATTTGCAGTATTTTATAACTATATTCATCTTAATTTTAATATTTTTAGGACTCTCAAAATATGGAAAAGAATAAGACAAGTGAAGATAGTATAAAAATATTAAATAGAAGATCATTCATCATAATTATATTTGGGGCTATTTTATCTATAATTGTTTCTTTAAGATTATTTTCATTACAAGTTATTAATTTTAATTTTTATAAAAAAAAATCAGTTGAAAATAAACTTTCTATAAAACTAACTCCTCCTTTAAGGGGGGACATTTATGACTCTAAAAAAAATTTACTAGCAGGAAGCTCTTCATTATATGAATTTGTAGTCTTTAAAAACTT
This sequence comes from uncultured Alphaproteobacteria bacterium, assembly GCA_902621205.1. Lineage (GTDB taxonomy): Bacteria > Pseudomonadota > Alphaproteobacteria > HIMB59 > HIMB59 > HIMB59. Next base: position 23,050 of record CACNLH010000009.1, read on the forward strand.
AAGCAAAGATCATCTTCATGAAATTAAATCACTTGATAGTCTTATTAAACTTAAGTTGAATCTTGGCGAAATATCAAAACAATTAAAAAAATATAATGAATATAGTGGATTTAGTCTAAGTAGAGCCTCATGGGAACAAATTGTAGAATTTGAAAAAAACAAATTTTTATTTAATTCTATAAAAATTATTGAGTCTAAAAAAAGATATTATCCATATCAAAATTTTTCACAAATAATTGGCTATATGGGGCAACCAACTCAATCTTCTGAACTTTACTCTAAAGGTGTATTTCATTTAGAAAGAAGTTATGAAAAACATTTAAGGGGTACGTCAGGTAAAATATTTAGTGAAGTAAACGCTAAAGGCAAAACTATTAGAGAAATTTCTATTGAAAAATCTATTAAAGGTAATGATTTAGACTTAACATTAGATTTAACTCTTCAAAATTACGCCCAATCTCAACTTCCGTTAGATAAAAAAGGGTCAATTGTTGTTATCAGCGTTTCAGATGGATCGATCTTGTCGATGAACTCTAATCCTACTTTTGATGCACAAATCTTTGAGGATAGAGAAAATACTAAAATTAAAGATTTACTTAACGATGATCAGAAACCACTTTTAAATCGAGCTTTCTCTGGTTTTTATCCCCCAGGTTCTGTGTTTAAACCAATTTCTGCTTTAGTTGGTCTTCAAAGAAAATTAATTGACTCTAAAAATGAAGTTTTTTGCAAAGGGCACTCCTCACTTGGTGATAGAAATTATTATTGTTGGAAAAAAGAGGGACATGGAAAGGTTAATCTTAAAAAAGCTATTAAAGAGTCTTGTGATGTATATTTTTATGAATTAGCAAAAAAAACAAATATTGATGATATTGCAAGCTTATCCAGCAATTTAGGTTTAAATAAAGAGTACGATATTGGTCTATCAAACATAGGAAAAGGACTTGTTCCTAGTAAAAAATGGAAAAAAGCGTTTTTAGACGAAAGTTGGTATCAAGGGGAAACATTAATTACATGTATCGGACAAGGGTACAACCAAACATCTCCATTACAACTTGCAACACTTTATTCTGCTATCTTAAATGGAGGAAAATATCCAATACCTAAACTTGATAAAAATACTCCTACAAGATTTACAGGTAAATTACTAAACAATGAACATAAAAAAATTATAGTTAATTCTTTAAATGCTGTTGTTCAAGAGCCTAGAGGAACAGCACATAAATTAAGTATTTCTAATCCAGAATTTGTCAAAATAGGTGGTAAAACAGGAACTTCTCAAGTAATAAGAATTAAAGAAAGTGAGAGAGAGGATGATGAATATAAATCAAAGGAAATAGAAGAGAGATTTAAAGACCACTCAGTATTTGTTGGCTACGCCCCTTATGATAAGCCAAAATATATAGCTTCAGTGATTATAGAGAATGGTGGATCTGGATCAGCGGTAGCCGCACCAATTGCTCATAAGGTCCTAAATTTTGCATACAAAAATAATGTTTAGAGAATTTAAAAGTATATATAATTTAAATTGGATTTATCTTTTTATCCTTTTGATAATTTTTTGGATTGGAGAAATCAATCTTTACTCAGCTGCTGGTGGCTCTTTTGATCCATGGGCAGCAAATCAGTTAACAAGATTTTTATTTTTTCTACCACTTTTTTTTTTAATAATAATGTTGGAGCCAAAGTTTATTTATAATTTTGCAGAGATTTTTTTAATTTTAGTTTTGATTGGGCTGATAACAACACTAATTTTTGGATATACAGGAATGGGCGCAACAAGATGGATAAGAATTGCTGGATTTAATTTACAAGTATCAGAATTTACAAAAATAGCCTTAGTTATATCCATGGCTAAATACTTTCACAAACTTAATGCAGAGAAAACCATAGGCCTTTTTAAATCAATACTACCTCTTGTTGTATCAATTATATTTTTCATCTTAGTTGCTATCCAACCAGATTTAGGAACTGCTGTAATTATTCTAGCCTTAGGTCTGGTTGTTATTTTTTATGCAGGCATTAAATTAATTTATCCTTTATTATCACTAGGCGCTATTTTGTCTATAAGTCCAATTTTATGGACATTTTTAAAGCCTTACCAACAAAACAGAATACAAATTTTTCTGAACCCTGACTTGGACCCACTTGGAAAAGGATATCATATTATTCAATCCAAGATTGCAATAGGTTCTGGCGGGTTACAAGGCAATGGTTTTCTTGAGGGCTCCCAAAGTAGCTTAGATTTTCTTCCAGAAAAAGAGACAGATTTTGTTTTTGCAATTTTTTCTGAACAATTTGGTTTTACAGGATCTATACTATTAATTTCACTATTCTTTATAATGTTTTTAATTCCTGTTTTAAAAACATACAAATTGTCTCAAGTTTTCAATAAAATAATCTTATTCGTATTATCTTTTAAAATCTTTTTTGAATTTCTTATAAATATATCTATGACTATTGGTATTTTACCAGTAGTCGGAGTTGCATTGCCGTTCATGTCTTATGGGGGAAGTTCTTTGTTGAGTAATCTAATTATTTGTGCACTAATGTTGAATTTTATGTCTATAAACGAAAGAAAGAGAATGTTCTCATGATAAAATCTATAAAAAAACCTTGGGGGTCTTATGTAGTTCTTTCCAAATCTAAAAATTTTTTAATTAAAAAAATTATAGTAAATCCTGAGGGCGTACTATCATATCAGTCTCATAATTTTAGATCAGAACACTGGATAATCATTGAGGGAAAAGCTACAGTTATTATAAATAATCGTACATATTATAGGTCAGAAAATGAAAATATATTCATTCCAAAAAAATCTAAACACAGAGTTTTGAATGAAAGTTCCAAAAAAAAATTAATTTTTATTGAGGTACAAAAAGGAAGCAAATTTTTAGAGTCAGACATTAAAAGATATTCAGATATTTACGGAAGAACAATTTGAAAATATTAGCTGAAATTTCTGTCGGAGAACTTTATGATAAAATTACCATATTAAATATCAAATTAAAAAAAATTAATGATCCTAACAAATTAAAAAATATAAAAATTGAGCTAGATGCCCTTATGGAGCAAAGTAATAAATTAATTTTGAAAGATGATGAAATATTAAGAAAAAACATTCAAAAACTCCAAGATATAAATGAAGAGCTTTGGGATATAGAAAATGCTAAAAGAGAATGTGAAGCTAATAAAGAATTTGGAGAGGTTTTTATTCAAATATCAAGAGATGTACATTTTAAAAATGATATTAGGGCGTCAATTAAAAAAGAAATTAATCTTTTGTCTAGCTCAAAGATAACAGAAGAAAAAGAATACTCTAAGTATTAACCTTATTTATACTTATAAGTTTATTTTTAATTTTTGATCTTCCACCGAGAAAACTTAATTCTAAAAGCACTACAATACCTTTAATTTTAGCTTTAGTTTTTTTAATTAATTTCATTGATGCACGTATTGTTCCACTTGTTGCAAAAATGTCGTCAATTATAACAACTTTGTCTGAATTTCTTATCATATCACTCTGAATTTCTAATTGATTAGAGCCGTACTCAAGTTTGTAACTTGTATTAAAAGTCTTGCCCGGTAATTTCCCTTTTTTTCTAATCATAACTAACTTTTTTTCTAATTTGTAGGCAATAGCTGAGGCAAAAATAAATCCTCTTGAGTCTATCCCAACTATAGTATTAGCATTTAATTTATTTACCTCTTTTGACATTGAGTTTACAACTCTGTTAAAAACTCTAGGATTTGATAAAATTGTAGATATATCGTAAAAAGCGATACCTTTTTTTGGAAAGTCTTTTATAATTCGAATACTTTTTAAATCATTATTCATGAAAAGATCAATTAAATCAGTATTTAATAAAAAAAACAAAAAAAAAATTATTTGTCTAACGTCTTATAGTTATAATTATACAAAAATTATTGATGATTTAGTTGATGTAGTTCTAGTTGGTGACTCAATGAGTAACGTACTTTATGGAATGGATTCAACAAGAACTATTGATGATCAAATAATGATCAATCATGCCACTGCAGTAAAAAAAGCTGCAGAGAAATCGCTAGTTTTTTTTGATTTACCCTACAATAAAGATTTTAGTGAGTCCAACACTGTAAAAAGGGTTTTATCTGTCATGAAAAAAACTTCTTGTGACGGTGTCAAAATTGAAGGTAATACTGAATTAGAAGATGTAATAAAGTATTTGAAGAAAAAAAATGTTCCTGTTATGGCACATTTAGGATTACAACCACAAAAATTTAGCTCTACAAAAAAATTTAAGATATATGGAAAAAAGAAAGAGGATTTAAATAAAATTATTTCGGACTCATTGTGTTTAGAAAAGGCTGGTGCTGTATCCATCCTATTGGAGGGAATGTTAACAAAAATAGCAAAGCAAGTTACCACAGTATTAGCAATACCCACCATAGGAATTGGCGCGTCTGAATTTTGTGACGGTCAAATATTAGTATCTGAGGATATGCTTGGTATGTATGGAAATAATCATCCAAAATTTGTAAAAAGATATGAAGATTTATCAAAAAATATCAAAATCGCTGTAAAAAAATACGCTAAAGAGGTAAATAACAGTAAATTTCCAAATAAAAAATTTAGATATGACTAATAAGTTCTATTAATTGAACCTATTAAAAGATTTATAAAAAGATCTTTTTGATGACCCTTAAATATTTTTAATATTTCTAAAGATTTTTTATTATATTTATCGCAAAAAATTCTTATGTCTTCATTAATTTTATATTTTTTCATTAAATTCATTATTTCTGTGTAATCATTTTTTAATCTTTTTCTTTTTTTGAATACTTTTTTAATAAAATTAACTTCAGTTTTATTTGATTTTTTTAAGAGTAATATTATTGGTAGAGTAATTTTTCCTTCATAAAAATCTTTACCATTCTTTTTTCCAGTAACCCTATCTCCAAAATAATCAAGGTAATCGTCCATGATTTGAAATATAATTCCAAAGTACAATCCTAATTTGTTCAAACTTGAAATTATTGTTAAATTTTTACCAGTTAAAATGGCAGGAATTTTCATTGATGCTGCAAATAATTCTGCAGTTTTTAAGGATATAATCTCTATATATTTCCTCTCAGTAATAAGAATATTATTTTCATTAGTAAGTTGCAAAAATTCTCCTTCAGAAATTTTACTACTTACTTGAGACAGTGAAGCCATTGCTTTTAAAGAATTAGTTTTTGTCATTAATTGAAACGACTTTGAAAATAAAAAATCACCAAACAAAACACTAAACTTATTATTCCATATTGTGTTTATACTCTTTTGGCCTCTTCGTAATTTACCCTCATCAATAACATCATCATGTAAGAGGGTAGCTCCATGAATGAATTCTATTGCAGCAGACATATCAATATCACTTGATATTTGTGAATAATTTTTATTTATCATTTTACTTGATAGTAAACATATAACTGGCCGCAATTGCTTTCCCCTTTTTTTGAAAAAATAATTACCTAATTTTGGAATAATAGGGACAGCACTTACAAGAAATCTATCAAGCTCTTTATTAGTTTTAACTAACTTTACATTAATTTCTTTATGAATTAACTTTATAGTTTGTTCAAAATTAATTTTTTGCATTAGATATGAATTTATACTCCAAAGATTTTCTACTAGATGGTAAAATTGTATATTATCAATTAAAGAAAGGCTATAGGAGCGGTATAGAGCCAATTATTCTGGCTTCATATGCAAAAAAAAAGCACAATAAAATATTAGATATGGGGTCTGGTTGTGGTTCTATTTCCCTAATTGTTGCTTATAGAAATCCAGGATCTGATGTAATTGGTTTTGAAAAAAATAAAACTCATCATAAAATTTCAGTTTTGAATCATAAAGAAAATAATTTAAAAAATTTAGAATTCAAAGTTCATGATAATTGCATTTTTGATAAAAGATATGAGAATTACTTTGATTTAATTTTATCAAATCCACCTTTTTATTTTTCAAATAAAGTACTAAAGTCCAAAAATCCTTCCATAAATGCCTCAAAATATATAACAGAGTCAAATTTGAAAAAATGGATTTACAACATAATTCTCTATTTAAAAATAAAAGGAAGTGCTTTTATCATAAATAGATTTGAAAATATGGATTTTATGTTAGATATATTGAAAAAATTTAATCTAGAAGTGACCACAACACCTTTATTATCCTTTGAAGGGTCAAAACCTAAAAATGCCCTTCTAAAAATCACTAAAAGTGATTATTTTATAGAGAAAACATCAAATGCAATTATAATCCACGATGATTTATCAAAGTATTCTAAAAATATAGAAAATTGGTTTAAATAATGTTCAGTCACAACAAAACAATAGTCTCAATTGATCTCAAAGGAATGATTGCATCTGGAAGTAGAGCACCATTGAATATGGATAACTTGAATGGACTTTTCTCAAAGATAATGAAAATGAAATTTGATGCATTATCAATTGTCATTAACTCTCCTGGTGGTTCTCCAGTACAATCATCTTTAATTGCACAAAAAATAAGAGAAATTTCTGAAAAGAAAAAAGTTAAATGTTATTGTTTTATTGAGGATGTTTCTGCATCTGGAGGGTATTGGCTTGCATGTGCAGCTGATGAGTTATATGCAGATGTAAATTCTATCGTTGGTTCAATAGGTGTTATATCAGGCGGTTTTGGATTTACTGATCTCATTAAAAAAATTGGAGTAGAGAGAAGGATTTTTACAGCTGGAGAGAACAAAAGCTTTTTAGATCCATTTTTAAAAATTAATAAAAAAGATGAAGAAAAATTGAAAAAACTTCAAAAGTTAATACATCAAAACTTTATTGATTGGGTGTCCTCGAGAAGAAAAAAGAAAATTAGTGAAAAAAATAAAAAAGTTATATTCTCTGGTTCCTTTTGGTTAGCTAAAGAGGCAAAAGACTTGGGTTTAATTGATGGTATTGCATCTGAGGCATCTTTTTTTAAAAGTAAATTTGGTGAAAAGACCAAAATTAAAAAAATAAAACAACCAAAGTCTCTAAAACAAAAGCTAGGTCTAGGTATTAACTCTTTAAATAGTGAAGACCTAATTACTAAATTAAAAGAGGAGCTTCTTTTTAACAAATTTGGTATCTGATCAATGACAGCAGAAAATATGGATGACTTAGTATCTCTATGTAAGAGAAGAGGATTTATTTTTCCTTCAAATGACATCTACGGTGGCATGAAAGGTCTCTATGATTTTGGGCCTATGGGTGTAGAGCTAAAATTAAATTTAAAATCAGCCTGGTGGAAATCAATAGTCTATGAAAGAGATGATGTTGAGGGATTGGATTCAACTATTTTAACCTCACCTACTGTTTTAAAATATTCAGGCCATGAGGATACATTTTCTGATCCTTTAGTTGATTGCAAGAAATGTAAATCAAGATGGAGAGCTGATCAACTTGAAGACGGAAAATGTCCAAATTGCAAATCTACTGATTTGACTGATCCTAGACCATTTAATTTAATGTTTAAAACAGCTATTGGTCCTGTGGATGACGGGAGTTCATTTGCTTATTTGAGACCAGAAACTGCTCAGCAAATATTTGTAAATTTTAAAAATGTCGTCGACTCAACCAGTAGGGTGCCTCCATTTGGTATAGCTCAAATTGGAAAATCATTTAGAAATGAAATCACTCCAAGAAACTTCATTTTCAGAGTAAGAGAATTTGAACAAATGGAACTTGAGTATTTTGTTAAACCTGGTTCTGATGAGAGTTGGCATAAATATTGGGTAGATAAACGTTTAAATTGGTGGGCTGATCAAGGAGTAAACTCAAATAAACTAAAATTATTAGAGGTAGAAAAAAATGATTTATCACATTACTCGAAATCAACTTTTGATATTATGTATGAGTTTCCACATGGCCTTGAGGAACTTGAGGGTATTGCAAATAGAACTGATTTTGACTTAGGTTCACATTCTAAAAATCAAAAAGATTTTAATATTAAAGCTAAAGTTCAAGAAAATAAAAATTCTACAACAAAATTAGCTATTCAAGATTTAGAAAATAATGAATGGTTTATACCATACGTCATAGAGCCCTCAGCAGGTGTTGAAAGAGGTGTTCTGGCAGTTTTAAACGAGGCTTATACTTTAGAGAAAGAAAATAAGAGAATATTGTTAAAACTCAAACCACATTTATCACCAATTAAAGCTGCAGTCATTCCTCTCAAGAGAAATAATTCTGACTTGGTCAATACAGCAAATAATGTCAAATCAGAGCTACAATCACTTGGTCTAGGTAGAGTTATGGTTGAAAATACAGGAAATATTGGAAAAAATTATCGTAGACATGATGAGATTGGGACACCTTTGTGTGTTACTATTGATTTTGAAACTTTAGAAAATCAAATAGTTACTGTGCGAGACAGAGATACTATGAAACAAGAAAAAGTATCACTCTCTGAAATAGTAAATTATTACTCTGGATATTTTAAGTAATTTATTTATTAACTTTGGGCTCTCTAAGTACGTAATAATTATTTATTTGTAATAATATTTCTGAATTAGTTGGAAGTTTTTGAGGTTTTTTCTCAAAAACTTTAATTGTAAGTTTTTTTTTATTTAGTTGTCGATGTTTAATTCTTGAAACTACCTCTTGACCTACAAAGCATCCTTTCGAATAGTCTACTAATTGATCATTGACTTCAGATGGAAGTAGAGATGACTGTTTAAGAAGGTTTGAGTCAATTATCCCAGTTGAAAGTTGATCTAAAATATAATTTTTATCAAATTCTCTCTTATCAACCTTTTCAATACTGAGTTTAACTTCAGATAACAAGGCATATTTATTTAAGAATGTAGGCAAATCATTTTGATCATTCGAGCAAACTAATTCATATGACTCGTCTGATTTAGTAATTATTATTTCATACAGAATCTTGCCTTGTGGAGATAGTATATAGCTCTTTAACTCTTTCTTTAATTTAGTTAAGTCATTGGTAATTATATTTTGTAGGAAATCAAATCTTTCATCCCCAAATACTCTAATTTTTATTGGATTAAGTGTTTCAATTTGCATGTAATATATTATCTATATGTATATATATGCATTTACTATTTATTTCTTCAAATAGAATAGGTGATTCCTTAATTAACCTTCAAGTTTTAAATAAATACATCAGAAAATATAAGAAAAATATCGAGGTAACATTAGTTTCTGGCCCTTTACCAATGCCAATTTATGACGATTATTCTATGATTTCTAGAAGGATTAATCTTACTAAACAAAAATATAATTTACACTGGTTAAAACTCTATAAAAAACTTTCGCCACTTAAATTCGATGAAATAGTAGATTTTAGATCTTCGATCATTGGTTATTTCTTGAGAGTAAAAAAAAGAAATATATTCAAAATGAAAAAGGGTAAAAATATTTATGAGCAAATCCATCAAAGATTTGATACTGATCTAAAAAAAGATTTTAAAATATTGATCGACAGAGTTCGTAATATATTTCCAAATTCAAATTATGTGTGTTTAGCCCCATTTACAAATTGGCCACCAAAAGAATGGCCTTCTGAACAATTTGTTAAAATAGCAAAATATTTAATTGAAAAAGGCATTGATAAAATATTTATTTTAGGATCAGAAAATGAAAGTTCAAAATTTCATCATTTTGAGTCAGAACTAGGTGATAAAGTAATTAACAGATGTGGCAAGCAACATATTCTCAACGATTATGGTTTACTTCAAAAATCAAGGTTATTTATTGGGAATGACTCATCCATGATGCATATGGCTTCATTGAGTAAAACTCCAACTATTGGTCTTTTTGGTCCCACAAATGATAATATTTATTTTCCTAAAATCTTTGATCATTGTTATCTCGTTAGGTCATCAGAGTCATATGAAAAACTAGTTATTAAAACTCAAAACTATACTTTAAATAATTGTTTAATGAATGATGTGTCTTATAATCAAGTAATTGATAAAATAAATAATATTTTAAATGCTCAAAATTTTTAAGCCTTGCGATTTTCACGTTCATCTAAGAGAGGGCCAACTTTTAAAAAATGTATTAAAAGAAAATAATAAAAATTTCCAAAAAATTTTAGTTATGCCTAATTTAACTAAGCCAATTACTAATATAAATATCTTATCAAAGTATAGATCCTTCGTTTTAAAAAATAATAACAATACTGAAATTCTTTTTACAATTTATTTAAACCAAGACTGCTCCATTATTGATTTAAAAAATATGGTTAAAGAAAAATTATTTTTTGCAGCTAAATTATATCCTCTTCATGCAACTACTAATTCTTCATCAGGAGTAAAAGACATCAAAAAAATGTCTAAATATTTTGAATTTTTAGAAAATAATAAAATACCATTATGCTTACATGGTGAGCACATTCATGAAAACGATGATCCGTATGAGCGTGAAAAAAGATTTCTTGATTTTGAGTTATCTTGGTTAGTAAAAAAGTTTAAAGGTTTAAAGATAACTTTAGAACATATAACAACTAAAGACTCTGTAGATTTTGTAAAATCCAACAAAAACCTTGCAGCTACTATAACAACACATCATTTACTTGAAAATACAAACACTTTTCTTGGAAATTTTTTAAGACCAGAAATATTTTGTAAACCTGTAATTAAAAGTGTAAATCACCAAAAATCATTATTGAACGCTGCTCTTTCTGGCAATTCAAAATTTTTCTTTGGTTCTGATTCAGCTCCACATCTTAAAAATCGCAAATTTAACGAGTTTTGTTGTGCTGGTGTATATTCTACAAAATATTCTGTCTCAAATATATTGGAGCTCTTTTACACCTCAAAAAAATCAAATAATTTAAACAAATTTTTGACAATTAATGGATGTAAACATTATAACCTTAAGTTTGATAACACGCTAATTTCATACTTTAGAAAAAAAGATTTCACATTTAAAAAATACTCTAAATTCAAAAACGATAGTTTAATTAACTATAATCACTATAAAAATTACTGGTCTAAAAACTAGATTAGAACTTTTGTAAAATGGCCCATTTTTCTGCCAGTTTTTGACTCTTTTTTGTGATAATCATGAAAATATTCATTTTCTTTAAATGATTTCTCACGATAGTGATAAATATCGTCCCCTAGAATATTTATCATTTCAGATTTAGACTTTAAGGAGGGTTCTACCTTCTCAAGATCACATACAGATCTGATATGAGACTCAAATTGACTAACATTGTATGATTCAATAGTTAAATGTCCTGAGTTGTGAACTCTAGGAGCTATTTCATTTAATAATAATTTTTTTTCTTCAGTTATAAAAAATTCTAAACAAAAAGTTCCAACATAGCTTATTTTTTCTGCAAAATTATAAGCATGTTTTGTCGCTTCTTTAATGATCGATGTCTCTGAGTTAGCTGGTGAAAATGATTTGAAAAGAATTTGATTTTTATGAATATTTTCAATTGGTTGATAGGTAAAAATAGTACCATCTTTATACCTGACAGCAATAATAGAGATTTCTTGTTGTAAATTAATTTTTTTTTCCAAAATATACTCATTATTTGGTATGTCATATATGTCTTTATTACTATTAATTACTATTTGGCCTTTACCATCATATCCAAGTTTGCGAGTCTTCAATATTGCAGGAAAAAATTCAGGATCAACTGATTTTAAATCTGATGTATTATTAATTTTAATATATGGAACAGTAGGGATATTAATCTTATTTACATAATTTTTTTCAGTTAATCGATCTTGAATAATTTTATTAATTTCAGAACTAGGTGAAATTTTAATCTTTTGTTCAATATATGATAAAGTTTTAAAAGGGATATTTTCAAACTCATAAGTCACAAAATTACATTTTTTAATAAAATTATCTATCTCGTGAAAATCATCATACTTTTTTATTAAGAAGTGATTTGCATATTTAATTGCTGGGGAGTCATCAGAATCAGAGTATATAAAAGTTTTAATATTTAATTTACTAGCCACATGGCATAACATCATACCTAATTGACCTCCACCTAATATACCAATGATCATTATCTAGGTGTCTTTTTAACTTTTTTTGTTTGAGCCATTCTCCATTTTACTAAACTTCTTTCAATAATGGGGTCATAATTACTAATAATTGAAGCTGCGTATAAAGCAGCATTTTTGGCTCCATTATCACCTATAGCCACAGTTCCAACTGGAATGCCAAAAGGCATCTGAGCTATTGAAAGTAAACTATCTAAGCCTTTTAGTGATTTTGACTCAATTGGTACCCCGATTACTGGAATATGTGTTATAGCTGCTATCATGCCTGGTAAATGAGCAGACCCACCAGCTCCAGCTATTATAATCTTAATACCTCTTTCATACGCTTGTTCAGCATACTCATAGAGTCTTTTGGGAGTTCTGTGTGCTGAAACTATTTTTTTTTCATGGACAATCTTTAATTCTTTTAGAATTTTACCCGTATGCTTAAGTGTAGACCAGTCGCTTTGGCTTCCCATTACAATTGAGATTTTTGGGATAGATATTTTCATTTTTTTGAAAACTTTTTTTCAGTAATTTTGAAGTAAAGTTTATAGGGCAATATTTTACCAAATTTCATTATAGAATTAAAAGGAAAAGGGAAGGATATCTCAAAACCTATTTTATATATTTTACTATAAATAATCCTAGCTGCATCTTTAGGTGACATTAAATATGGCATTTTAAATGAATTTACTTTTGTAGCGGGAGTTTCTACAAATCCTGGACAGATAAGTTTTACATTGAGATTATCATGCATTTCAGATTTTATAGCCTCGGCTAGGTTAATTAAAGCTGCTTTCGAGGGTCCGTATAAAATAGACTTTGGGAGACCCTTATATCCAGCTGTGGAGGACATTATTGCCAAGGTATAATTTGAATTTAACTCGAAATTTTTTTTTATTAGCTCTATTGATAAATAAATACTTAAAACATTGGTATCAAAAGTTGCCTTAGCATTTTCAAAGTTAAAATCATTTAGACTATCGGGAATATAAATACCTGCATTTAAAATAAATGTACTAATATTCGCATTTTTTTTAAATACCTCATCAATAATTAGCTTACTTGAGTCAAAATTTGATAAATCTGTTTTTACAAACTCAAATTTTGGATTATCAATTGTTTCATTTGGTATTTTGGTATCATCTCTCGCTAAGCCTATCACACTCCAGCCTTGTCTGAGATACTCTTCACATAGTGCGTAGCCAATCCCACTACTAGCACCTGTAATAAAAACTACTCTATCTTGTGTATTCTTTGATGAATTTTTTTGCATTAGATATATGAGTACTAATTTTAGACTTGTCCATTTTATTTACAGTATAGTACATCATAGAGAGTCTCTGATTAGTTTTAAAATAATTTTTATTTTTATATATAAAATTCCAATATAAACCATCTAGTGTTTGTGTCCAATCCCCACGACTATAATTACTCATCTTTAGTAAGTAATTTGAACCGCATAAATATGGTTTAGTTGCAAAAATACCTCCATCGCTAAACATCCCCATTCCATAGACATTTGGTGTCATAACCCAATCAGATGAGTCAATGAATGTCTCCATAAACCATTTATAAACTTCAGATGGCTTTAATCCAGCTAAGTTCATAATATTACTAATTATCATCAATCTTGGGATATGATGAACATATCCACTTTTTTTTAAATTTATTATCATGTCATTTAAAATAGGAATGTTTGTTGTACCCTCATACCAATGTTTTGTTAATTTTCTGTCATTTCCAAAAAAGTTACCTTTATTAAAATCTTTATAATAGTGAATATTTAAGTATCTCATAAATTCTCTCCAACCAAAAACTTGTCTAATAAACCCTTCGTAATTATTGATGCCAACTTTAGAATAAGAAATAGAGCTCAATTTATTGAGCACTTGCTCTGGGGTTATCAAACCTATATTTAATGGTGCACTAATTAAGCTATGATTAATGTATGGATCACTGGTGCTCACAAAATCTTCGTAATGTCCAAAGTTTTCAAGTTTGCTGTTAATAAAATTATCAAGAACTTTAGATGAGTCTTTAAAATTCATTGGAAATATAATTTTCTTTTCCAGATTTCCAAAGTGTTTTGAAAAAAATTTATCAATTAATTTTTTTATTTCCTCAAAATATTTTGACTCAAAAGTATAAGATTTAGGACTTTGATAATCTTTAGGAACTCTTTTTCTATTATCCTCATCGAAACTCCACTTATCTCCAATAGGTTTATTGTCTTTTACAAATATTTGAAAATTTTTCCGCACATTGCTATAAAAATTAGCAAGTTGAGGTTTTTTTGTAGTAACCATATCTTTATAATCGGTTCTACTAACTAGGAACATAGGAGATTCATGAAAAATTAGTTCAATTTTGCTATTTTTACAAAATTGCTCAAATTTAATTCTAAATTCTAAGTCTTCTATTTCGAAGATATTAATTTTAGAAATATTTTTTTTACTTAAGAAGCTTTTTAGACCAGCAAAATAGTCCTTGAAATTTGAAATATTTTTATCAAGAGAAATATAATTTACTCTAAAATTATTTTTTTTTAGATAGTCCCTGTACTCCCTCATTGATGCCAAAAAATAATAAATTTTTTGTTTGTGGTGTTTAAAATAACTACAAAGTCCCATATCCTCTTGTATAAAAAAATCACATGAGTTTTTGAATTCTGTTAAGTGCTTCTTATCAAATAGTTGATTTCCAAGAACTACAAAGCATTCCTTCATATTGTTTTTATTATTTTGTGATTAAAGTTGATCTTCCACCGTCTAGTTGGAAGTTTTGTCCTGTAATCCATGATGATTTTTTAGATACCAAGAAAGAAGCCAAATTACCTATGTCATCACCTGTTCCAAGTCTTGACATAGGGTGAAGTTTTCCAATTCCCTCAGCAATCTTTTCATTAGAAACCATAAAATTTGACATTTTGGAAAAAGATAGGCTAGGAGATATTGTATTAAATCTTATCTTCGGAGCATAGTCTGCAGCTAAAGAATTTGATAAACCAATTAATGCACTTTTTGCAGAGGAGATTGCTGTATGATTTTTAAAACCTCTAACAGCTGCAATTGATGAAAAAAATACTACTGAAGATGAAACCGACATCTTAGTTATGCAATGATTAAGGAAATGAACGATATTATAAAAATTTTCATCCATAATTTTTTTAAAATCATCAACAGAAGTGCTTGAAAAAGGTTTTAAGTTTATCGACCCAATGGCAAAAATTATTCCAGATATTTCATAGTTAATAGATTGTATGAAACTTTCTGTATTCGTGTAATCATTAATATCTAAAACATTTTTTTCAAAATTACCATCAACATCACTATCAAACTCACTTCTTGATATTAGAACTAAATCATTATCATCTTTTAGGTTGTTAACACATGATTTGCCAACAGAACCATTTGCACCAATAACTAGAATTTTACCCATGCAGTTTATACAAAATGTAACCCTAATTAGATTTAATTCTTAAGTACTTGAAGGCTATAACAAGTAGCTGATACAAACAATAATGTGCCTATTATTTGATGGATAGAACCTAAAGAGACTTGAACATTACTCAAAACAACAAAAACACCAATAAATAACTGAATTAAAACTAGAAATAGAACAATCAGGAAATGGATTTTTTGATATTTATTTTCAATTCCCTTAAAATGTCTAAAGCACATATAAAGAATTGCTATAAATGATAAATAAGCTAAGGCTCTATGAAAAAAATGTATGAAGACACTGTTATCAAAAAAACCAAAAAGTCTATCCTCAATAAAAATTAAATTCTCAGGAATGTAATTATCTCCCATTTTGGGCCAAGTATTAAATGATTTTCCTGCATCTAAGCCAGCCATAAATGCACCGTAAATTACAGTAAAAAAAATTATTATATTAAAAAAAATAAAAAAAATTTTATGTGAGCTAAAATTATTTTTATAAATTCCAATATCAAGCCTTTTTAAGAAAAGATAAGCAATTAAAGAGAGAATTATTTGAGCTATAATTAAGTGAACGGCAAGTCTTAAATGGCTAACGTATGGATTAACATCTAATCCACTTTTTACCATCCACCATCCGATAATACCTTGTGCCCCTCCAAGAAAAAGAAGAAATGAATATGAGTATAGCTCCTCATTAGAAAAGTATTTTTTCAAAGCAAAGTAAATAAAAGGGATGATAAAAATAATTCCTATTAGTCTTCCCAATACTCTATGTCCATATTCCCACCAAAAGATGTATTTAAACTCTGATAGTGTCATGTTTATGTTTTTTATTTGATATTCAGGATATTGCTTATAGTCATCAAAAACTTTTAACCAATCTCCATGAGATAAAGGGGGTATTGTTCCCATAAATAATCTCCAATCAACCATGGACAAACCAGACTCAGTTAATCTTGTCAAACCACCAACAATGATCATCAGCAATATAATTGACATGAGACTTACAAGCCAAAGACTTATCTGAAAATTCTTGGATTTATACATCTAATCTAAATTTATAATTTTTTAGAATATATTTAGTATATTAATTTTAGTCGCATTAAGCCTGTCTAACTGATAGATCTTATAGTCTAAATATTTAAAAATTTCAAAATGACATATCATATTAACGTTATAGATCATGAGGGTTCACCTCATAAAATTGAAGCAACAGTTGGTTTTTCAATAATGGAGATTATTAGAGACGCTGGATTAGATATTGAGGCTATATGTGGGGGTTGTTGCGCTTGTGCCACCTGCCATTGTTATGTCGATGAAAATTGGTTAGAAAAAATATCAAAGGCTGATGACGATGAGGAATCTATGCTTGACCAAGCTATGGATATAAAAAAAAATTCAAGACTCTCATGTCAAATTCCATTTACAGTAGAGCTTAATGGTATTACTCTAACATTAGCACCTAAATTTTGACTGATTATAATTCATACAAATCCTGGCCATTTAATGAAGCAAAAAAAATTGTAAAACGCTTTGAAAAAAATAATCCCAAAGACAAAATAATCTTTGAAACTGGTTACGGCCCATCCGGCTTACCTCATATTGGTACTTTTGGGGAAGTGCTAAGGACAAATATGGTAAGATTTTGCTATGAAAAATTGACTGGTAAAGAGACAGACCTCATAGCATTTTCTGATGATATGGATGGCTTTAGAAAAGTCCCTGATAACATCCCAAACAAAGAAAAATTATCTGACTACCTTGATTACCCTTTGACATCCGTCCCAGATCCATTTGAGTTGTTTAATAGTTTTGGTGAACATAATAATTCAAAACTTAAAGATTTTTTAAATAGATTTAATTTGCCTTTTTCTTTTCAAAGTTCAACAGATGCTTATAAATCAGGATTGTTTAATGAAACAATAAAGAAAATTATAAAAAATTATGATGAAATTATTAATGTAGTTCTTCCGACACTTGGTGAAGAAAGAAGAAAATCTTATAGTCCATTTTTTCCAATTAGTGAAATAACTGGTAAAATATTGCAAGTTCCAATTGAAGAAATTAATAATGAAGAATTTTCTATTTCATATTATGAGGACGGTGTATTGAAGTCTAAATCAGTTTTAGATGGCAATTGTAAACTTCAGTGGAAAGTTGATTGGGCAATGAGGTGGGCTGCTTTCGGTGTGGACTATGAAATGTGTGGTAAGGATTTAACAGAGAGCTATACCCTATCATCAAAGATATGTAAGATAATCGGTTCTAAGCCTCCTGAAAATTTAATTTATGAGCTATTTCTCGATGAAAATGCTGAAAAAATTAGTAAGTCAAAAGGCAATGGTATAAGCATCGATGATTGGCTCAAATATTCTATTGAAGAGAGTTTGGCCATGTTTATGTATCAGAGACCAACAACTGCAAAGAAACTTTATTTTGATGTAATTCCTAAAAATACCGATGAATACTTATCGCATGTTAACAAATTAGAGTCCGACGAACTAAACCCAGATAACCCTGCTTGGCATATTCATAAAGCTGAAAACCCATCATATAAATCCAAAATTAATTATAGTTTAATCCTAAATATTATATCAGTTTGCAAGTCTGAGGACTCTAATGTGATTTTTGGTTTAATAAAAAATTATCAATCTAATTTTAGTAAATCGGAAACTGATCTTATTAATAGAATGATTGATTGTGGTATTAATTATTTTAGGGACTTTATTCAACCAAATTTAAACTTTAAAATTCCAAATTCTGAAGAATTAATTATACTTAAAGAAGTTGTGTCTAAATTAAAAGAAGTAGAGTCTTCGGCTGATGCAGATGAATTTCAAACTGCAATTTTTAGTGTCGGAAAAAATTCTGTCTATAGAGAGAATATTAAAGAATTTTTTAAACTTATTTATCAAGTTGTTTTTGGTCAAGAGAACGGGCCAAGATTGGGCTCATTTACTAAAATTTATACAAAAGATAAAACTCTTGAGTTGTTCAACTCGAAGCTAAATGTATAATTTAGCTCATCGTATTCTCAAAAAGCTAGATCCAGAATTATCACATAATATATCAATAAAAGCTCTCAAATTAGGCATTTATCCAAAAATTATTTGTAAAAATACAGAAATCCTTGAACAAACAATATGGGGAAGAACTTTCAAAACTCCAATAGGGTTATCGGCAGGTTTTGATAAAAATGCAGAGGTTATAAATCCAATATTAAATTTAGGATTTAGTTTTACTGAGTTGGGAACAGTGACTCCTTTGCCTCAAAGAGGCAACCCAAAACCTAGAATTCATAGGTTCCCTGGACAAAAAGCATTGATAAATTCTTTAGGGTTTAATAATAAAGGCATGGATGTATTTGAAAGAAATATCAATAACTCAAACCTAAAAGAAAATTTCCAAGATAAAATCATTGGCATAAACATCGGTAATAATAAGGATACCGTAGAAATTTTAGATGATCTCAAAAAGCTTTTCGATAGACTGTATAGACTTGGCGATTACATTGTGATCAATTTATCTTCACCAAATACACCTGGATTGAGAGATAATCTTAAATCTCAAAATTTTGAAAAGATCGTTACAAATATTCATAAATTAAGAGATGAGAATAACTCAAAAATTCCTATTTTATTCAAAATATCACCAGATATTTCTGATCAAGATAAAAAGGATATTTCATTGATTTCACTGGCAAATGATGTGGATGGTCTAATACTGACTAACACAACAATTAATAAATCGATGGTTAATGAAAAGTTAGAGGGAGGGGTAAGTGGTAGACCATTATTCCTTAAGTCAAATGAATTAATAAGAGATTTTTATACTCTGACATCAGGAAAAATTAAAATTATAGGAGTAGGGGGTATTTTTGATGCTAATGATATCTTAACTAAAATGAAATTAGGAGCCTCATTAATTCAGATTTATAGTAGCTTTACATATGAAGGTCCTTACCATGTAAAAAAAATGACTTATGATTTGATGAATTTAATTCAACAACAAGGATTTAGAAGCATCTCCGAGGTAATTGGACAGTACTCTTGAACAATATTTCATCTTTTAAAAATGTAGTTAGTAAATATGAATATTTTTTATTTGATCAGTGGGGGGTTCTTCATAACGGTCATAAAAAATTTTTAGAAGCAGAAAAATGTTTAGAGTATCTTAAATTAGAAAATAAAAAAATCATTCTTATTTCTAATTCAGCTAGCCCTACTATTCAATCAGAGGCAAATTTAAAAAGATTGGGTTTTAACGAAAATTTATTTGATTACTGTATTACTAGTGGACAAATAGCATTAAATAACATCAAAAAAGATATTTATAAAAAGTTTGGTAGAAAATGTTACCCTTTAGAGCTATCAAAGCAAAAAATTAAGTATTTCAATCTAGATTGCACTAAAAAAGTTGAAAGTGCAAATTTTGCCATGATTGCAGATCTAAAAGACGGATTATCTATTTTAGATTTTGCTGAACATCTAGATAAAATTATGAAGTATAAACTTCCACTACTATGCGCAAACCCAGATTACTTAGTCCATAATAAAAATACTCTTTCTATGAGTGGTGGCACAGTAGCAGAGTTATACTCCGATTTAGGAGGGACTGTCTTTAGATATGGAAAGCCTTACGAACCAATATATCAGGATATATTTAAAAAAATGAGGATTACAAATCTTAGTAAGGTATTAGTTATTGGTGACTCATTGTGGCATGACATTGCAGGAGGTAAAAAAATGAAATTAGACTCGCTCTGGATTAAAAATGGAATTCATAAATCTAAATTGAAAAAAAAAGATGAGATCAACCCACTTTTAGAGAAGTACAGACCAAAATATGCAATAAGTCATTTAAAACTCTAAGAAACTATTACTTATTGTAAAAAAGGGACTTTTGTATTATAAACTCATTTCATGTCAAGATCTTGTGATATTACTGGAAAAAAACACCAAACTGGTCATAATGTCAGCCATTCCAATATTAAGTCTAAAAGGCGTTTTATGGTTAATTTAAACAGTGTCACTCTATTTAGTGAGTCTTTACAAAGAAAATTTAGACTAAGATTAGCCTCATCTACACTTAGAACTATAGATAAACATGGTGGTTTAGATCAATATTTAAATAAAACTAGCTCACGATCTTTAACTCATAAAGCCTTAAAAATCAAAAAACAAATCGAAAAAAACGTTAGCAAAAAAGCTAGCTAGATGTTTCAAGAATTATTTTTAAATTTATCAAATAACTTAAATAACTCTTCAGTTGTAATTATATGGTTATTTCAAATCATATTTTGTTATCTTTCAATTTTAATCTCACTTAAGTTCTTCGGAAAGACAGGAATTTATGTTTATGTAGCGATTGCAATCATATTAGCTAATATTCAAGTTCTAAAAGTTGTAGACTTTCCTTTCTTTCCTGAACCTATGGCCCTAGGAACTGTTTTGTTTATTTCTATATTTCTTTGTACAGACATATTGAATGAATATTTTGATAAAAAATCTGCAACTAAATGTATATACCTTGGTATTGCAGCATACTTATTTTCAACCATACTCATGTTTTTAACAATATCTATGGCTCCAATTAACCCTGATGAGCATCCTGCATGGTCTTGGAGCTATGGTATGCATGAGTCAATTATGACTATCTTCCTTCCACAGTTTCCAATAATAGTTGGAAGTATTTGTGCTTTTTTTATAAGTCAAAAAATTGATATTTTTATATTTTCATATTTAAAAAATAAAAATACTAACCTTTGGTTTAGAAATAATGCATCAACAATTGTATCGCAATTTATTGATAATATTATATTTAGTGTTCTTGCATTTAATATCTTATCTTCTAACCCAGTGCCTTTATTTGACCTAATTATTTCTTATGGAATAGGTATTTATTTACTTAGAATTCTATTAAGTCTATTTGACACAATATTTATATATTTAGCGAAGATCTTTTTGCCATCTAAACTTGACTAATTTTTTTCAAGTAAAAAAAAAGTCAAAATTATCAAATGCTCGACTTGGATTAATAAATACATCACATGGTAAAATCAATACACCTTCATTTATTTTTTGTGGTACCAAGGCCACTATCAAATCTGTACTGCCCTCTCAATTAAAATTAGCAAGAACACAAATTATTCTTTCAAACACATACCATTTAATGCTTCAACCTGGTCCAGAGGTCATATCAAAAGAAGGTGGTTTACAGAGTTTTACTGATTGGAATGGACCTATGATGACTGATAGTGGGGGATATCAAATATTTTCACTAGGATATGGGTCAGTTTCAGAGGAAATTAAAGGAAAAAATAATAATGCAAAGAGAAAATCTCTCATAAAAATAACCGAAGATGGTGCATCATTTAGAAATTATATAAATGGGGATAAAGTATTCTTATCACCTGAGAGATCAATTGAATTACAACGTGACTTTGGCGCTGATCTGATTTTTGTCTTAGATGAATGTACGCCCTTTAATGTTTCAAAAAAATATACGGAAAAGTCTATGTATATGAGTCATCGCTGGGCAGCAAGATGTAAAAATTCTTTTGACTCAAAATTTAAAATGTATAACTCAACCTTTGGTTCCTCAGGAAAACAGTCACTATATGGTATTATACAAGGCGGTGTCTATGAGGATTTAAGAAAGATCGCATGTGAAGAAACATGCTCAAAAAATTTTGATGGACTTGCAATAGGCGGCTCTTTGGGGAGCACAAAAAATCAGATGTACGATATCTTTTCAATCTGTGAAAATTATATAGATAAATCCAAACCTATTCATATTCTAGGAATTGGAGGAATAGATGATATTTTGCATGGTGTAAGTTCTGGATATGACACATTTGATTGTGTATCGCCTACAAGGATCGCTAGACATGGCATTATGATGTCAAAATTAAGTTGTAAAGGAATTAATTTAAACAACTCAAAATTTAAAGACGATCATTCTAGTATTGATGAAGGATGTGAATTAAAGGAAATAAATAAATTTTCAAAATCTTATATACATCATTTGTTTAAAGCTAATGAGATGCTCGGTATGACCATTTTATCAATATATAATATTTGGTTTATGAATAAGTTTTTTGAAGAAATAAGATCATCTATAAATGAGGATAGATTTGAAGAGTATAAGAATAAAATTTTGTCTAATTTAGTCGAATAATGACTCTATTTTTTCAAACATAATTCCACCTAACTCTTCTACATCATGAATGGTAATTGCTTTACTGTAATACTGACCTACGTTATGACCTATACCGATTGCTAATAGTTCAATGTTTGATTTCTCTTCAATCGCAAGAATAGTGCTTTTTAGATGTTTTTCTAAATAATTACTGTTGTTCACTGACAGTGTTGAGTCATCTACAGGTGCGCCATCAGATATGACAATTAGTATTTTTCTACTTTCAGGCCTTTTTGAAATTCTAGAACTGGCCCAAAGAAGGGCTTCGCCATCAATATTTTCTTTTAATAGACCCTCTTTTAACATTAGGCCTAAATTTATTTTAGATTTTTTTGAGTTTTGGTCAGCAGATTTATAAATTATATGTCTTAGGTCATTAAGTCTTCCAGGGTTTTTCTGCTTTCCATTTTTAAGCCAATGCTCTCGAGTTTTTCCACCTTTCCATGCTTTTGTTGTAAAACCAAGAATTTCAACTTTGATTTTACATTTTTCTAAAGTAGCGGCTATCATATCAGTTGTTAAAGCAGCTATCATAATAGGTTTTCCTCTCATTGATCCTGAATTATCAATTAACAAAGTTACTGTTGTATCTTCAAATTTAATTTCCTTTTCTTTTTTAAAAGAGAGAGAACTATTTGAATTAGTTATAACCCTGGTAAGTTTTGAAGTATCTAGAACACCTTCATCTAAATCAAAATTCCATGACCTATTTTGTTTTGATTGAAGTTTTCGATACAATTTATTTGCTAATCTTGATATTTGTTTTTGATATAAATCACATTTTTCATCGAGTTGCCTTCTTAGGGCCACTAACTCTTCATGATCACATAGTTTAATTGCTTCTATGATTTCATCATATTGATTAGTAGCTGCTTTATAATTTTGATTAAGGTTTCTATAACTATCAATTGACTTAAATATATCTTCAATTTGTTGGTCTGAAATTTCAATATCAATTTCTTCTCCCTGAACACTAGACTGACTATTATCTGAGTCATTTTCTGGAGTATGCATATTTTCCTCTAATTGGCTTTCTTCAGGTTTTTGGGCTTGATTTTCTTCTTGGCTTTGTTGTTGATTAAAATCCTCTTCATCATTTCCCTCATCGAGATCTTTATCATCTGGCTGGCTTTCATCCTCAACCGATGGAAAAATAATTCTGAGTAAATCTACCGATAAGTTTAAATATTCTTTTTGGTCTTGAATATTCTGAGATAATTTTTGAAGTGTGTTATAAAATTTTGATATGTTGTCTTTAGAAGTTATATTCTTTAAATGATTATTATTTGATTTCCACATTTTACTATTTACTAAATCAATGAAAAAATGCGTTAAGGTAAAATAAAATAAATCTTTAGAGTCTTTTTGTTTTTTCAATTTTAATAACTCTAATCTTTTAAACCATTTATTCTCAATGTTTTTTATAATACCTTTGAAGGGTTTTGAGCCAAATGTCTCATATCGCAAACGCTCTAAGAAAATAATTTCTTCTCTAATATCTATATTTTTAGATGTTATTTGGTTTAACAGTTTTTCATCATGATATTTTTTTTTAAGAGCAAATGAGTCTGCTGCACCACGCATATCCTCGTAATTGAAAATATTTGAGATTGAAGGAAGGTTTAAAGTATCATCTTTCTCTAAAACAATATTTGAATTTACATTTATTTTTAATTCTTTGTTTTCCGATATGGTTTTATTAACAGAATTAAGTGTATTTGAAATTTGCCTGGGAATATTTAGTTGTTTCTCGGACAATTAGATATCAATTGCAAAGGTTCTTTGGAAATATTCTTTATATATATCTATTTCACTTTCGTCACATTTATTTAAAAAAGTAAACTTCAAAGAGTTTTTAATATCTTTAATAATTTTATAGTTTTCTGCCCACATAATTACAGTTCTAGGGCTCATGACAATAGATATATCTTTTTGTTCAAAACCTTTTCTTGTTAAATTTGCCATTTGAACCATAGAAGCTATTATTTTCTTCTCTTCATTGTTTGCAGAAACTTTTTTTGAAATAATTTCTATTTCTTTATCCTCATCAAGGTAGTTTAATTTTGCAACTATATTCCATCTGTCCATTTGACCTTGATTGATCTGATTTGTTCCATGATAAATCCCAGAGGTATCCCCAAGACCTACTGTGTTAGCAGTAGCAAATAGCCTAAAATAAGGATGAGGTGAGAGAACCTTACTTTGGTCAAGAAGAGTTAACTTTCCCTCAGCTTCAAGTATTCTTTGAATAACAAACATCACATCTGGTCGACCTGCATCGTATTCGTCAAAAACTAATGAGACGTTATTTTGAAACGCCCAAGGAAGAATTCCTTCCTGGAATTCTGTTACTTGTTTGTTATCTTTTAAAACTATTGCATCTTTTCCAATAAGATCGATTCTTGACACATGACTATCTAAGTTAACTCTAATGCACGGCCAGTTTAATCTTGCACAAACTTGTTCGATATGAGAGGATTTACCAGTTCCATGCAAGCCTTGTAAGAAAACACGTTTATTGAATTTTAGTCCAAGTAAAATAGCAATTGTTGTACTCTCATCAAACACATAGTTTGTATCTAATTTAGGGCAATATTCAGAAGACTCATTAAATTTTGGAACTTTTATATCCGTTTGAATGCCAAATTCCTCCTTTGATGATATTTCAGAAATTTGTAAATTATTACTTTTCTTAAGAGCCTCAATTTTATTCATTTTTTGTATCTTTCAATTAAGTAGTTATATGCTTCTACTATTTCTCTAAATTTATCAATAACTTTTTTACTGTCACCCTTTAAATCTGGATGATGCTCTTTAACTAGTTCTTTGTATCTCTTCTTTATCAATTTTAAGTCTGTATTTATATCTAACTTTAAAATACTAAGGGATTTTAACAGTTTGTTTGATTGAGGTTGAAATCCAGCAGGGTTATCAAATGCGCCCATATCCTCGCCATTGATTGTAAAATTATAAAATTTTCTACCCGACCCAAAAGAGCTTGTCGGTCTTCTCCAGATGGTGTCAAAACGAATATCATTTTCAATTTCATTTGCATCCATTTTCTTATGGTAATTCCACTTTTTGTTAAACTCTTTAATATGTTCAATACAAAACCACTGATAATTACCTAAATTATCATAGTCTAAAGGTGCTTTATAAACACCTTCCTGTGTACAATTTGGATGATTGCATAAATTTTCTATTTTATTTTTTTTATTCATTTAAGATTTAATTATGAATTTAAATAATATTAAGATCCTTTTACAAGATATTAATGAATTTGAAATTTTAGAAATTATTGATAACAGTGACAAACATATGGGACATTCTGGTGTTGAAAATACATCCGCCATGTTAACTCATATTGAACTCAGAATATTGAATAAAAATAATCTTAAGAAAATAGATATTCATAGAACAATTCATGAAAAATTAGAACCGGTTTTTAAATTTGGCCTACACTCCTTAGAAATAAAAATATCAAATAGATAGCTTAACCTTATTAATTTTGTTAATTGATCTAGAGATAATTTGCAATTTTACATCCTCAATAAAGAAAACTTTTCCAACTTTAGGGATTTCTTTTGCTAAATCATGAATTAAGCCTGATAATGTTACAAATTGATCAGGTAAGTTAATATCTAGACTTCTATTAATTTCTCTTACACTAGCATTTCCATTAAATAAATAATTGTTAGAGTCAATTTTCTCTAGATATGTTTCATCAGTGTCAGTTTCATCAAAAATTTCTCCAATTATTTCTTCAATAATATCCTCTAATGTAATTAAGCCTTGTATTTCTCCATATTCATCTACTATTAAAGCCATATGTTCTCTAGAAGATTTAAAATCAATAAGCTGCTTCATCGCAAGTTTGTTTTGGGGAATAAAAACAGGCTGAAAAGTATTTCTTTCAATACTTTCATTTGACTCCTCTAAAGAGGAGTCTTTTAAAAAATCTCTGATATCTATAATACCAACCAGATTATTAAAATTTCCCTTAATAACAGGTATTCTCGTGAATGTTGATGAACTTATCGCTTTAAAATTTTGTTTATATGGATCATCTAGGTTAATGAATAGAATTTCATTTCTGTGAGTCATTAGCTCATCAACTTTTAATTTTTTTAACTCAAGAATATTACTCATATAATCAGCCTCATATTCACCATCTTTTGAGTATTGTTTTTGTAGTTGAACAGCCCCTTCAAACTCCTCTTCTATAATTTTTGATTGGTCTGCATTTAAATTCAATCCAATTAATTTAATAATCTTGTTAGAAACTCTATTAATAAGATTTACAATTGGTTTAATTATTTTCGTGTAAAAGTAAAAAAACTTCGAAACTTTTAGTGCAAAGGTCATCGGTTTGTTGATTGCAAAAATTTTAGGAGTAACTTCAGAAAATATAACTATCATTAATGTCATAAAAATTGTTGCAACGGAAACCCCTAAACCACCAAATTCTGAAACAAGTAATTCTGTCATTAAAGCTGTAGCTAAAATATTAAATAGGTTATTAGCAAGTAAGATTCCTGTAATAAATTCATCTTTGAATTCTTTAATTTTTAAAATGAAATTCGCATTTTTAGCTCCTTTATCTTTTTGTCTATGAGCTCGCTGTTTCGATACTGCAGTTAAAGCAGTTTCCGATCCAGAAGAAAGGGCTGATAATAAGAGTAAAATAATTATCGCTAAAATTTTTATAATAACAATTAAAGTCATTATTTTATTTGATTAAGAATAGATTTAAGATCTCTAATTGAAATCTTTTTAATAAAACCTCCATTTTTTCCAATAAGAACAATATTAACATCTTCGTTTATAACTTTTTTATCATATGTAATTTTTTTTATTAATGTTGGAATAGTTTTTTTATTTACATATTTGCTGAAGTTAATAGGTAAATTATATTTTTTTAAAATTTCAATTAAACTATCAACTCTTTTAGGATAGTAATTTAATAAACTAGAAATTTTTAATTCTAAAATCATACCTAAAGATATTGCCTCTCCATGTTTTAGATTACCTTTATAAAAATTTGAATTTTCAATAGCATGACCAATTGTGTGTCCAAAGTTCAGAATTGCCCTAGAATTTTCAGATTTTAATTTTTCCCTAAAATCACTGATATATTTAAATTTAGTGTTAATTGATAGTTTAATAATTTTATTTATGTCGCCTTGGGATCTTTTAACAAGAAGTTTATGAAGTTGCTTTGAATTAATAAGGCTATATTTTATTATTTCAGCATATCCACATGAAATTTCCCTTTTTGGTAAACTTTTAAGAAAATCTGAACATATAAATACTTTTTTTGGAAGATAAAAAGTTCCAATTAAATTTTTACCAAATTTGCTATTAACCCCTGTTTTACCACCAATTGAGCTATCTACCATTGCTAAAAGAGAGGTAGGTATCATTACGTGATCAATTCCTCTTAATATAGTGGATGCTAAAAAGCCAGAGAGATCCCCTAGTGTCCCACCACCAAAGGAGTAAATTATAGTTTTACGTTGAACTCCTAATTTAATTATTTTCTCAATTAAATACGAATAGTTCTGTATATTTTTAATTTTCTCATGGCCTTTAATAACAATACATTGTTTAGGAAATTTTTTTAAAAGCTTTTTGATTAATCTAATTTCTACAATATTTCTATCAAAAATTAAAATATCGCGATTTAAAATATTATTAATTAATTTTTTTTCTAATTGAGATATTTTTAAAATTTCAATTTCGTGTATGTGTTTATCAATTATCTTTCTTATCTTCATTAGTTTAAATGTTCTAATATAGTTTTTATAGTTTTTTGAGTATTACTATTTGTATTTATTGTAAAATCAGACATTGCATTGTAAATTTCTTTTCTGTCATTGAAAAGTATTTTTATATTTTTCTCAACATTATTTTTTAATAAGGGCCTATTTTTATTTCGCGAAGTTCTTTTAATCAAAGTTTTTAAATCACATTTTAAATATATATTAAATGTTTGCTTTAAAAGGTCTTTATTTTTCAAAATTATTCCTCCACCAGTAGAAACAACAATCTTCTTCTTCAAAATTAATTTTTTGAATATAGACCTTTCTAATTTTCTAAAACGCTCCTCACCCTCTTTGTTAAATATGTCCTTTATTTTAGATTGGTTTTCTAATTCTATTTGTTCATCAGTATCATAAAAATCAAATTTTAAGTAATCAGATAAAGCCCTACCAATTGTAGATTTACCTGATCCAGGCATACCAATCATACATATTTTTTCATAATTTTTTTTCATCGTTGTTATTTGATATGTTTTAAATATATAATATGAAAAACCAATAATTTAATAATAATGAAAAAAATAGCATTACTATCAACAATTATCATAGTATTTTTATTAGGCTTTGTTTTAATTAACTCTATAAAAATACCAGCACCCACTAAAGAAAAGGTTTATGACCTTTCAATAGATCAGTTCGTATGAAATATCTCATTTTTTTTTTGTTAATCACAATTCTCCCTATAAAGGCCGATGAGGTTAATGAGGAAATCATATTTCAAGAAAAATCATTCTCGCAAAACAATATAATTTCATCAATCAAATCAGAAGAAACTCTTCTGAAACTTATAAATTCAACAGAAAATAATAATAATTTCTTTTACTCTTTATTTGATCCTTTGACAAATAATATTATTTATCCTGAATATTCAAATGAAAAAGATTTTTTTTTCGAAAAAATAAATTTATTTAATAAAAAAAACTACAGATTCCAAATTAATTCAAATTTGTTTGAAAAAGTTATTTTTGAAGAATTCCAAAACCCAAATCATAATGAAGCATATTTAGCTTATTTATTTGACTCAAATCAATTTAATGAATTGTGTCGATATTTATTTGAATTGGATAATAATCAAAAAAATTTTGAGGATATTTTAGTCTTTAATATCTTATGCTTAATAAAAGATAATCAATTTGAGCAGATTAATTTTATAATTGAAATTTATGATCAAAAAGAGTTTGATAAATTAAATACAAAATTTTTATTAGACTTTCTCAAAAATAACACTTTTGAAATCAATTACAACTTAAGTCAATTAGGATTAATTGATAAATATATCGCTTTGGTTTCTGATAGTATAAAAGTCAATGTAGATGAAATTAATAATACTCTTGAATTAGAGATATATCTCAAATCAAACAAAATAGATCTTTATCAAATAAACTACCTTTTTAAAAATAGAGTCATAAACAAATCACAATATTTATCTATGCTAGAAATGCTAAAAGATAAACCTAAAGAATTAGTTATGTATGAAGAAATGCAAAAAAATATTAACTATAATAAAAAACTTGAAATTTTAGAGAGCTATATTCCTTTGTTACAATTAGATTTATATGATGTATCCAGATTAGTTAATGATCAATTTAGTGAAATGAGAATCACCTCAAGAAATTTAAATTACATAAATGGATTAATGCTTTTATCACTCTATGAAAATTCAAGTTTTTTAGAAAATTTGTTAATATTATTGAGGGACGTTCCTACAGGAGTAATTGAAAATAATAATATAGCGACAGCTTTGAAGAATTTTTTGACCAAAAACTTTGATAATAAATATTATGTAGATAATAATGAATACACAAAAAGCCCTTTAATGAAATTTTTATTTTTGAATAGAAATGTTAATTTTTTAGAGAGTGATAACCTAAAAATAACAAATACAGATACAATTTCAGTTAATCCTGTGTATTTGGCAAGTTTGGCTGAAAATTTAAATTTGATCGACTCATACATATACTATGTTAATTTAAGTGAAAAATTTTATTCGATAAATGAATTTGATTTATACTTTTTGAATAATTATATAATAGATAATGAATATCTTAAAAATGAATTAATAAAATTAGCCTTCAGAGCACATTTAATTAATTTATGAAATATGAAAAATATAAAGATTTATACATACAATTTTTAATTTCTGAAAAAAATCTTTCAAGAAATTCTGTCAAAAATTATTTAGTTGATTTAGATCAATTTTTTTATACTGAGCATATAAAGTTTAGTGATCTTAATACTAAGATTAAATCATATATTACTTATTTAAGAAAAAAAAATTTAAAAAGATCTAGTATTAATAGAAAGATATCATCAGTGAAAAATTTTTTGAAGTTTTTGCAAATTGAAAAAATAATTGAAAAAATTGATTTTCAAGAATTTGAAAGCTCATCAAATTTAAAAAAAATACCTAAGGCCATATCAAAACAACAAATGGAGCAAATATTCATGGATTTGTATAATTCAAAACAGACTAATAAAGAACTTTATATTTTAGTACTAAAATTAATTTATTTATCAGGTTTGAGAATATCAGAGGCATTAAATTTAAAATGGTCTGATATTAACCATCAAGATAATTCTATTTATATCTATGGAAAAGGCTCTAAAGAGAGAAAAGTATATATAATAAAAGATATTTTGGAGCTTTTGAAAAATTTAGGAAAAAAAAGCCAATTTGTATTTGTGTTAAATAATAAAAAGATTTCTGCTAGATCAGTAAACAAATTTCTTGAAAATTGTCATAAAGACTCACTAATTAAAGATAAATTGTCTTCTCATGTTTTTAGACACTCATTTGCTACCACTATGTTAGAAAATAATGCTGATATTAGACACATACAAAAACTTTTAGGCCACTCAAGTATTTCAACTACTGAAATTTATACTAAAGTCGCAAAGTCAATGAAAAAAAAAGTTTTAGACTCTTATCATCCACTAAAAAATAAATTATAGTCCTAAAAATGTTTTACTTAGATTTTGAAGAAAAATTGGAAAAATTTGATATGGAAATACAATCTTTAATAAAGCTTTCAAAAGAAAGTGATATAGATGTCGATGGAAAAATTAAAGATATTGAAAAAAAAAAACAAACAGAGTTAAACAGAATTTACTCTAATTTATCTCCTTGGCAAATTGTCAAACTTGCAAGACATCCAAATAGACCTAAAACAAAAAGTTTTATAAATAGTATCTTTACACAATTTACACCTCTTTACGGTGATAGACTTTATTCTGAAGATAATGCCATTATCTCAGGTTTTGCTTTTTTAGATAACTTACCTGTCATCATACTAGGCACTGAGAAGGGTAATGATATGAACACGAGATTAAAACATAATTTTGGCATGGCAAAACCCGAAGGTTATAGGAAATCTCAAAGAATTATGAAATTAGCCTCAAAATTAAACCTACCTTTAATTTGTTTTGTGGATACATCCGGAGCTTACCCTGGTAAGGACGCCGAGGAAAGAGGGCAAGCTGAGGCAATAGCTCAATCAATGAAAGTAGCATTAAATTGTGAAACACCATGTATTTCAATTGTCATAGGTGAGGGTGGATCAGGTGGCGCAATTGCTTTAGCTACAAGCGATATTGTCATAATGTTAAGCAATTCGATTTACTCTGTTATTTCTCCTGAGGGTTGTTCCTCAATACTATGGAAGTCCTCAGATTTTGCTGAGACAGCATCTAATTCTCTAAAAATAACAGCAAAAGATTGCCTAGAATTAAAAATTATTGATCAAATTATTGAAGAACCAGTTGGAGGAGTTCATAGGCATTTTGATAAGGTCTCAAATGATCTTAAGACTGTTTTAATAAAAAGCATTGAGGATCTTAAATTATTATCAATAGATGATTTGATAAAGAAAAGAAATAATCGATATTTAAATTATATTGTTTGATTTATTACTTCCATGACATTGTTTATATTTTTTTCCTGATCCACAAGGACAAGGATCATTTCTTCCAATTTTTTTAGTAATGGTTTCAATTTTTTTGTCATCTTGATTTTCACTCTTTTTTTCAACCCTAATATTGTTTAAGACTAACACCATTTGCTTTTGTATTTCATATATTAGTTGATTGAATGCACTCAAAGAGGCCTTACGAAATTCATTAACTGGATCTTTTCCTCCATATCCACTTAGACTAACAGACATGCGTATATTTGTTAGCTCTTGGATATGGTTATGCCAATTTTTATCTAAAATAGATAGGCTTACTTGTCTAAGTATAAAAATATAAGCATTTGTATGTTTTGCATAATTTTCGTCTTTTATTTTTTTAAATGAAGACAAATAATGATCTTTATTATTATTTTCTTCTGCATCAATAAAAGACAATAAGTCTGAGAAATTCTTAATTTCCTCTTTTTCGCCTTCTAATAAATTGGATATAAATTCATCCTCAGTTTCTTGAATAAAATTTATGATATCTTCATTAATTATAGTTTCTCTTTTGGAGTAAATAATATTTCTTTGTTTATCAATAATATTATCAAACTCTAATAATTGCTTTCTAATATCAAAATTATGACCCTCAACTCTTTTCTGAGCTCGTTCAATTGATGAAGTTAACCATTTGTGTTCAATAACTTCTCCTTTTTTAAGGCCCAATGTTGAAAGCATAGATTGAAGTTTTTCTGATCCAAAAATTCTCATAAGATCATCTTCTAAAGAGACAAAAAATATACTTTGTCCAGGATCTCCCTGCCTTCCAGACCTTCCTCTTAATTGGTTATCTATTCTTCTACTCTCATGTCTTTCAGTACCTAAAATACATAATCCACCTAAATCAATAACCTTTTGATAATCATTCTCATTAAAATTTTTATCTATTTCTGGATTGCCACCTAATCTTATATCAGTACCCCTACCTGCCATATTAGTCGCAACCGTTACTTGAAAAGGTTTGCCTGCTGAAGCGATGATTTCAGCCTCATTTTCATGATTTTTTGCATTTAAAACGTTGTGAGGAATTTTATTAGTTTTTAAAATATCTGAAATAAAATTAGATTTTTCAATTGAAGTTGTACCAACTAAGATTGGCTGACCCTTTTCATATTTTTCTTTCACTAAATCTAAAACAGCTTTGTATTTCTCTTCTGGGGTTTTATAAATTTGATCATTTTGATCAATTCTGATCATAGGTTGATGGGTAGGTATTTCTATGACACTTAAGCCATATATTTCCAAAAACTCCTCTGACTCAGTCAATGCAGTTCCGGTCATTCCAGATAATTTTTGATATTTTTTGAAATAATTTTGAAAGGTAATACTGGCTAAAGTAATACTCTCTTCCTGTATTTTGAGATTTTCTTTAGCTTCCAAAGATTGATGCAGACCCTCACCAAATCTTCTTCCTTCTGCTAATCTTCCAGAAAATTCATCTATTACAATTATTTGCCCATCTTTTACTACATAATCTTTGTCCCTGTCATACAAAAAGCGAGCCTTCAATGATTGATTTATAATTTGATAAGCCTCTAAATTTTCATTGTCGAACAAACTATTTCCTTTTAAAAAATTTATTTTTTTTAAGTTAAATTCTATTTTCTTAATGCCGCTATCTATAAGTAAAACATTTTTTCTTTCTTCATTTATTTCTACATCATCTTTTGAAAGATCTTGTGTAATTTCATAGCATAATTTAAAAAGTTGAATTGGAGTCTTTACAGGTCCAGAAATACCTAAAGGTGACCTAGACTCATCTATTAGAACTGAGTCGGCTTCATCAATTAGTGCTATATGATGCTCATTTTGCATTTTTGGTTGATTTACGCCTCTTAGATTGTCTCTAAGATAATCAAAGCAAAACTCATTATTATTCCCATATACCACGTGTGATTGATAACTTTTTACTTTCTCTTCAATAGTTTGAGTGTTTTGAATATACGCACAGCTGATATTTAGGTATTCAAAAACTGGACCCATCCAGAGAGAGTCTCTTTTAGCTAAATAATCATTAACAGTAATTAAATGAACTTTTTTATTTAAAACATAATTTAATACGATTGGAATTGTTGCAACAAGTGTTTTACCCTCTCCTGTTTTCATTTCAGCAACAAATCCATGATAAAGAGCAATACCTCCGATGATTTGAGAGTCATAATGTCTAAGTTCAATGGATCTTTTTGATACTTCTCTCAATAGAGCGCAGACAAAACTTATATCC
>CACNLH010000010.1 GCA_902621205.1 uncultured Alphaproteobacteria bacterium
AGAGATATCATCGAAAATACCATAAATAAAATGCTTCAAATTGGCTCCATAAAGTCAAATATTAGGGCTTTTATAGGACCTTGTATAAGAAAGAACTCTTACGAGGTATCTCGAGAATTCATAAATGATATGAAATTTAAAGATAAAGGTTTATGGACTAAAAAAGATGATAAATATTATTTTGACCTTCCTAAACTTGCTAAACGTAAATTGAATGCTTTTGGTATTTCTGAAATTGTAGACTCCAAAATAGATACTTTTAAAAACTTAAAATATTTTAGTTATCGAAGAAGTATTCATCTCAAATACAGAGATTATGGGAGAAATTTAAGCTTGGTATCTATAATTTAACTTTGTATGGATATACATTTTACTATATAACCAAGCTAACTGATGAAAATTATTTCTGGAAATAGTAACATTGAGTTATCTAAAGAGATTTCAGAATATCTAAAAATCCAATTATCTGAAACAACTATGACAAGGTTTTCTGATAAAGAGATATTTGTTGAAATTGGTGAAAACGTTCGAGGAGAAGATGTTTTTTTAGTTCAATCAACTTCTTTCCCTGCCAATGACAATTTAATGGAATTATTGGTAGCAATTGATGCTCTAAAACGTGGGTCTGCAAAAAGAATCACTGCTGTTTTGCCATATTTTGGTTATGCAAGACAGGATAGAAAAACTGGACCAAGAACTCCTATATCAGCAAAATTAGT
The DNA here is from genome assembly GCA_902621205.1 of uncultured Alphaproteobacteria bacterium. Lineage (GTDB taxonomy): Bacteria > Pseudomonadota > Alphaproteobacteria > HIMB59 > HIMB59 > HIMB59. The sequence continues at coordinate 720 of CACNLH010000010.1, forward strand.
AGCCAATCTAATTACCACAGCTGGTGCAAATAGAGTTTTAACAATGGATCTACACGCAGGTCAAATTCAAGGTTTTTTTGATATCCCCTTAGACAACCTATATGCAACTAATATGTTCATGAATGACATTAAATCAAATAAAAGGGATGAAAATCTTGTATTTGTCTCTCCAGACGTCGGAGGTGTTTTAAGAGCTAGAGCATTTGCAAAAAAACTCGACGCTGATTTAGCTATAATTGATAAACGTAGAGACGCTCCAGGTGTGTCTAATGCTATGAATGTCATAGGCTCGGTTGATGGAAAAAAATGTATAATCGTTGACGATTTGGTTGACTCAGGAGGAACAATTTGCAATGCGGCTAAAGCTCTTAAAGAGAATGGTGCCACAGAGGTTTATGGATATTGTTCTCATGGTGTTTACTCTGGAAAGGCTTTAGACAACATAAATAATTCAGTTTTGGAGGAAATGGTTTGTACAAATACAATTAAACCCACTTTTGATGTGCCCTCATCAATGAGGTATTTATCTGTAGCTCCACTTTTTGGTGAAGCTATTAAGCGTATTAATAACGAAACTTCTATATCTTCTCTGTTTGATTAATCTAGGATTTTGTTGTATAAACTCAGCCTATGAAAATCAGTGGAAATATCCCAGCTAAAGAGCGAAAAAAAGGAAATACTAATCCATATTTAAAAGAAGGTTTGATACCCTCTATTATTTATGGTGGTAAGACTGACCCTGTAATGGTAGCAGTCGACACTATTCAGCTTAAAAAAAGATTTGATGAGGGTGGCTTCTACTCAAAAATATTTGAAGTCGAATTTGGTGATAAAAAAGAAGCAGTAATTGTCAAAAGTGTTCAAAGACATAAAGTTAAACATAACCCTATTCATGTAGATTTTCAAAGAGTGGATGAAAAAACAAGAATAGTAATATCAGTCCCTGTTGAATTTACCAACCAAGAGTTATCTCCTGGATTAAAACAAGGTGGTATCTTAAACGTTGTTCGAAGAGAAATCGAGTTGTCTTGTCTTGCTAATAATATACCAGAAAAATTTGTTATCTCTCTTGAGGGTAAGGAAATTGGTGATGATATCAGATTAAGTTCTGTGACTTTAAGTGAGGGAATGAAGCCCACTATTCAAGGTAGAGATTTTATGTTAGCTACGGTTCAGGCTCCAAAGGTTGAAAAAGAACCAGAACCAGAAGAAACCGAAGAGACAACTGAAGAAACAGCAGAAAAAACCGAAGATAAGAAAGAAGAAGAAAAAGCAGCCGAATAATACAGTCTATCTATATGCTTACTTTATATTGCCTAGGCAATCCAACAGTTAAACATAAAAATAATAGGCATAACGCTGGACTATTACTTGGAGAATTTCTAGTCGATAAATTAGAACTCAAACTAAAAAAGTTTAAGAACTTTAAACTTTCTAATTCTTTCCTACTTGATGGCCAAAAATGTCAAATCGCTTTATCTGAAAGTTATATGAATGAGTCCGGAAACGGTATACTGAGCCTCAAAACAAATAAACTCAGTAAGTTAGATGAAATAATTGTTCTATATGACGAACTAGATTTGGATTTAGGTGAGATAAAAATTAAATTTGCGGGAGGAAACGCTGGTCATAATGGGCTAAGAAGTATCAGTAGTAAAATTGGAGATAACTATTGGAAGCTCAGAATTGGAATTGGTCATCCTGGTGTTAAAGATAAGGTGACAAAACATGTACTGGGTAACTTTAATACAGAAGAAAAGAAACAGCTCATCTTATTATTTGAAGTTATATACTTAAACTTATCTCAGATATTTGTATCGAAACATTTATCTAATCTAGGCATTTAAATGAAGTGCGGAATCATTGGCCTGCCAAATGTTGGAAAATCTACTTTATTTAATGCTTTATGTGAAAATGAGCAAGCTTTAGCAGCCAATTATCCTTTTGCAACAATTGACCCAAATAGCTCTTTAGTAAGAGTGCCAGATGATAGAATTCAAAAAATTGCTGCAATATGCAACCCACAAAAAATAATTCCTGCAGCTTTTGAAATAGTTGATATTGCAGGTCTTGTAAAAGGGGCCTCCAAAGGTGAGGGTCTTGGGAATGCTTTTTTATCTCATATACGCTCAGTTAATGCGTTATTTCATATTGTGAGATGTTTTGAAGATGATGATATACAACACGTTGAAAATAGAATTAATCCTCTCGAAGATATAAAAATAATTAATGCTGAATTAGCTTTATCTGATCTAGAGATCTTGGAAAAAAATTATCAGAAACTAAAAAAAACTCAAAAAACAGATGATGATAAAAAAAAGATATTGATAATTGAAAAAGCAATAGATCTTATTTCTAAAGAAAAAGGAATTTTGAGCAATTTAAATAAAGATGAGATTGAATATTTGCATATTTTTCAACTTATATCTATTAAACCTGTTGTATATGTTTGTAATGTTGATGAAAATTCATCTGTAAGCGGAAATGCATACACTAAAACTATTGAGGAATATTCTAAATTGAATGACTCAGAGACATTGATTGTAAGTGCTAAAATTGAGTCTGAAATTTCACAAATAAACGATCATGAAGAAAAAAAAATGTTTCTTGATAGTATAGGCCTTAAAGAAACCGGTCTTAAAAGAGTTATTAAAAAAGGTTATGAACTTTTAAATTATATAAATTTTTTTACTGCTGGTGAGAAAGAGCTAAGAGCATGGACGATTATTAGAGGTACGTTAGCGCCCAATGCTGCTGGAGAAATTCATAGTGATATGGAAAAAGGTTTTATTAGAGCTGAGACAATTTCATATGAAGATTATATTGAATACAAGGGAGAAAGTGGCGCTAAAGAAAAAGGAAAGTTAAGATTGGAGGGAAAGGAATATGTAGTCAAAGATGGCGATATTATCCACTTCTTATTTAATGTTTAATATTTCTCCAAATTTGTTGTTTAGAAATATAGGCTAAGACGAACAATACCAATAAAAATAATATCACTTTTAAACCCATTCTCTTTCGGTCCTCTAAGCTAGGCTCAGCTGCCCAAGCTAAAAAAGTTGTAACATCTGTTGTCATTTGATCCATTGTGCTTTCAGTTCCATCATCATAATCAACAAGACCATCAGACAAAGGAGATGTCATGGCAATTAGATTGCCTGCCATAAATTTATTATAGTGTTGACCTTTTGGAACTTTCATATTCTCTGGTGGATCAACATATCCAAGCAACAATGCTTTAATGTAATCAGCACCTTTAGGTCTGGCTTTAACTATTAAAGATAAATCAGGTGGGTAAGCTCCGTTATTGGCAGCTCTAGCAGCATTTTCATTAAGATATGGGTTAACAAACTGATCTGAGGGAATTCCGTCTCTTTCAAACATTTCTCCTTCATCATTTGGTCCATCTAAAACTAAGTGTTCGGCTGCAATAGCTTTTATATGATCTTCACTAAAACCAAGGTCCGCTAAATTTCTATAAGACAAATAATTCATGGAATGGCATCCAGCGCAAACTTCTCTATAAACTTTTAAACCTCTTTGAGCTGAGGCACGATCATATGTACCGAAAAAACCTTTCCAAGACCAATCATATTTTGGAATATCAATTTTAGCTCCAGCACCATACAAATTGAAACTAAAAAGTAAAAAAATGGCCAGTAGAGCTTTTCTCATATTAGGCTTTTTTGCTTTGCAAATAATTTGTGATAGTTAGAGGTTGTCGTGGTGTTTCTAAAAATCCTACAAGTGGGGCTAAAACAAATATAAACAAAAACCAATATGCAGTTCCAATCCTTGAGATAAGTACATAAAGACCTTCAGCAGGTTTACCTCCAACATACATAAGAACCAAAAAGTTTACAGCAAACAAGAGAACACAGTATCTCCAGATAGGTCTAAATAAACATGATCTAACTTTAGATGTGTCCAGCCATGGTAGTAAGCCTAATGCTAGAATGGAGCTAAACATAGCTATCACACCGCCTAGTTTATCTGGAATAGCTCTAAGTATTGCATAGAAAGGTAGAAAGTACCACTCAGGCACAATATGTGCAGGAGTTACCATAGGGTTAGCTTTGATGTAATTATCGGAGTGGCCTAAAATATTTGGGTAATAAAAGAGAATAAATGCCAAAATGATAAAGAAAAATATTGTAGCATTTAGATCTTTAATAGTTACGTATGGATGAAAACTCACTGTTTCATCCCAGCTTTGAGGCTCTGTGCCAGTCGGATTATTAGAACCAGTCATATGCAGTGTAATTACGTGAAAGACTACTAAACCGACAATTGCAAAAGCTAATAGCCAATGAAGTACATAAAAACGATTAACAGCTGAGTCACCAACAGTGAAGTCACCAAGAAGTAATGTAAGTATCGCATCTCCTACAACAGGAATAGCTGAGAAGAGATTTGTTATAACTGTTGCTCCCCAATAAGACATCTGACCCCATGGGAGTGTATATCCTAGAAATGCAGTTGCCATCATCAGCATAAACATAGTCAAACCAAAAATGTAGACTAACTCTCTGGGTGCTTTGTATGATCCAAAATATAAAGCTCTAAAAATGTGAATAAAAGTAGCTATAAAGAAAAAAGACACTAAGTTGGCATGTAAATATCTAATTAACCAACCAAAACTAACGTCTCTCATGATCCTTTCAACAGAGTCAAAGGCATCATCGGCTGAAGGCTTATAATGAAACCCTAGAAAAATTCCAGTTAAAATTAGTCCTATAAGACAAAACATAGCTATACCACCAAATGACCAAAAGTAATTGAGTGATTTAGGGACGGGAAACTTTAGGTATTCTGCTTCCATCATTCTTATAAGAGGAAGTCTAGAGTCAATCCAACCTTTTATACCAGTGTATGGTGAATTTAGTGTTTTTTTGTAACCTTGTAATTCATTTGAACTCATTAAATTATCCTATCTTTATTCTGTTATCAGTTAAAAAAACGTAAGGGGGAACAGGTAAGTTGGTCGGAGCTGGGCCTTTTCTTATCCTGCCAGAAGTATCATAATGAGAACCATGACAAGGGCAAAACCATCCGCCATAGTCTCCTTTTGTATCCGAAGCTTTTTGTCCAAGAGGTACACAACCTAAATGAGTACAAACACCTAATACAACTAACCAATTATCTTTTTGAACTCTAGCAGAGTCCTCCTCTGCATCTGGTAGTTCCTCTAAAGAAATATTTCTAGCACTGTCAATTTCACTTTTTGTTCGATGCTTTATAAAAACAGGTTTACCTCTCCATATTACTGTCAAACTCTGGCCCTCTTCCAAGGGAGATAAATCTATTTCAGTTGATGCCAAGGCTAGAGTATCTTTACCTGGATTCATGCTTGATATAAAAGGAATAAGTAAACTAGCAGCCCCAACCCCTCCTAGGGTCATTGCTGATAATTTAATAAAATCTCTTCTTGGTTTTTTACTATCTGACATTTGAGTTAAAATCCAAGTAGATTTTATTGGTAAGATGTAGCATAAGTAGTAGTCATCATGACGCATAAATTTGCAATTTGTCTCTATCAGCCCGATATGCCTCAAAATCTTGGTGTGATTATCAGAACCGCAGCTTGTTTAGAGTTTCCCCTTCACATAATCAAACCTTTGCCTTTCTCCATGACAGATAAAAGATTTAAAGGCGCTGTGATGGATTACATAGACCATTGTGAAATTGTAAATCATGAAAATTGGGATAATTTTTATTTATATTCAAAAAAAAATAACAACAGAATAATCTTAGCCACTACTAAAACCGACAATAATCTTTATGAGTTTAAGTTTGAAGATAATGATATTATTTTATTCGGAAAAGAAACAGCAGGTGTGTCAGAAACAATTCATAATACTGTCAATAACAAAATAACGATACCGATAAGCAGCAAAACAAGGTCATTAAATCTTGCTACCTCTGTTGCAATTGTCGTTTCATCAATTAAAGCTGATTTTTAAGATAAAAAATCTAAAAATTGCCTCAGCTCATTATTCGCTTTTAAAAAAGTAATGGTATTTTTTGGAAATGGCATCTTGTAGATCTTATTAAGCTCTTGTGATATTTTTTTTTCTTTTACAAAATCTGTAATGTTTTTTGAGAGTAACATTATAGCTTCCAAATCAGCTGGAAAGGTTTTTGTATTTTCAAATAATGAAAGAAACCTGATATATCTTATTGCCCTTAGATAATCTTTTTGAATTTGTACAATTGGGTCAAAAATAAACTTCAAGTAGTTATTTTTAAAATGCTCAACACCTGAATAAAAATCGAACACCTCCCCGATTAAATTTATGTATATGCTATTAAATGTAAAATCTCTTCTTAAAGAGTCCTCTTTAATACTCAAGGCATTAGCAATTTTTGAATGTCTTCCAGATGGGGCTACATCTTTTCTAAATGAATTTATCTGGAACTCAAAATCACCTAATTCGAACGATATACTTTTATAAGCTTGATAATATTTTGCACTATCATATTTATCTAAAATTTTATCGACTGTTCGATCATCTAATTCTGGAATAACTACATCAATATCTTTGTTTTCGTGATTATCCGATAATAAAGACCTAGTAGCTCCTCCAATAAGATAAATATCCTTTTTTTCAAATGGAAGCATACTGCAGATTTCATCAAAATGAGAAATATTAGAGATTTCTTCAACTTTTTTTTTTAAATTCATCTTCTAATTTAATTCCATGAGTTCTAGCCATCTTTGCTCTTTATTTTCCAATTCTATTTGGAGAGAGCCTAATTTTTTAGTTGTGCTAATAAATAACTCATAGTCCTTTTTATAAAGATCTGGTGCCTCTATGATTTTTTCAAAATGAACAATTTCTTCTTTCAAAAGGTCTATTTGCTTGGGTAAATTATTAAGCTCATATTGTAATTTAAAGGTTAACTTTTTTTTATGTAAATTTTTTAAATTTATATTTTTCTTTTCAGATTTATTTTCATTTTGAGAATAGTTATTAGTATTATTTTCAAGAAGATCTTTGTTTTTTAAGAAGTCATGATAGCCACCATTAAATAACAAAACATCACCATTTCCTTTAAAAAATAATATTTTATTTACTAATTTGTCTAAAAAATCTCTATTGTGTGAGACAACTACGAGAGTCCCGTTGTAATTAGAAAGTATAGACTCTACTAAATCTAAAGTATCAATATCAAGGTCATTAGTAGGCTCATCTAAGATTAAGCCACTTTTAGGATTTGATAAGACTTTTGATAAAAGTAGTCGATTTTTCATTCCACCAGATAAACTCCCGACAGGATCATTTGCTTTAGATGGATCAAAATGGAAATCTTTTAAATAACTGCATACATGTCTCTCTTTACCCTGCGATTTTAAGTAATCACCACCAGAGGGGACTAAGACCTTCTTTATTGGTAAATTGTCTTTTAAATCATTTCTTAATTGATCAAAATAGGAAAACTCTAACTCTTTTCTTAATTTTAAAGTTCCCGATTTTAAATTCAGTTCATTAAGTAAAATTTTTAAAAAAGTTGTTTTTCCAGATCCATTACCTCCCAAAAGACCAATTCTATCTTTTTTGCTTATTTTTAAATTAAAGTTTTTTAAAATAAAATTTTTATTATTTTCTTCATAGTAAAATTCTGCATTGTGAAACTCTGCAACATTTTTAAAATTCTTTGAATTCTCATAAATTTGATTAATTTCAATCTTTTTTGTAGCTTTTTTAAATTCGCTAATATCTTTGTCTAAATTTTCCTTTAAGTCTTTAGCTTGTTCTAACCTTCTGGTATTTCTTTTAACTCTTGCTTTAACTCCTTTATTAGCCCAATTCACCTCTAAATTGACAAATTGCTTCCTATTTTGTAGTTCTCTCTCTTCTTGTGATAAAAGAGTCTCAGACCAATTATCAAAATCACTATAACCTTTGTAGTTTATTTTTATTTTATATCGATCTATCCATAATATTTTATTTGTAAAGTTTTTTAGAAATTGTCTATCATGACTTACACATAAAATTGCACAATCTAGTTTTTTTAAATAATTTTCTAGCCAAACAATTGTGTCCAAGTCTAAATGATTAGTTGGTTCATCTAATAGCAAAAGATCAGATGGTTTGATTAAATTTTTGATTAGCCCTACTCTCCTTTTTTGCCCCCCAGATAAATGTTTAATTAAACTGTTTTTATCAATACTTAAATTATTGCAAAATATATCTATCTCATAATTATTATCTTGATTTTTGATTACAGATAAAATTTCTTGCTCAACGGTGTTATTATCATCATTTAATACAAAATTTTGGTTGAAATAATTTACAGCAAAATTATCAATACACCATTTTTCACCAGCATCAATATCATGTTGACCTGATATGACATTCATTAGGGTTGATTTCCCTGCCCCATTTTTACCAACAAGCGCAATAAAATCTTTTCGATGAATATTTATATCAAGTTCCTTTAAAATTTCTTTTTTATGATAACTAACTGATCCCTCTTTAAGTGAAAATAAAAGTTGTTTCATATTATCTCAATTTATAGCTTAGATATGGCTGGGGCGGTAGGATTCGAACCTACGCATGCCGATACCAAAAACCGGTGCCTTACCGCTTGGCTACGCCCCATCAGGATTTAAAGAACTTATCCGAAATAAGAGGATTTTTCAATTCTAACTGAAGGATAAAATTTATTAATCTCCCTAAAAATCGACCTTTCTTTTGCGATTTTCTTGAAAGATACAAAAATTGAAGATCCACTACCACTCATGCCAAATTTTAAGAAATCTTTCCTATAATCCAAAAGGAACATAAATAATTCTTTAAACTCTTTATTTAGCAACATGGATGAACTAGTTAAGTTATTTTGAGATATTAGTTGTTTTTTTGCTCCCATATTATGGTTTTTAAAATAATTATAAATTTTTTTAGTTAAATTTTTTTGTGAAGGAAAAATTAAGTAAACTTTCCTCCAATAATATTTTTTTGCATTGAGGTATTTATACTGACTTAATCCATCAATTATTTTTGGATATTTATCTTTAAAAATAATTACATCTGAACCAATTAAAGGTGCATCTTTTTCAAAGTTTTTTGAAGTAATTTGATGATATTTATATAGAAATTTTAAAATTGAGGCTGCATTTGAGGATCCGCCTCCTAACCCATAACCAACTGGTATTTTTTTGTAAACTAAAAATTTTAATTTTGTTTTAGTTTTGTATTTTCTATCAAAAAATAGAATTGATTTTTTTATAATATCATTTTTCAATTTGATTATTTTTTTATTTTGATCGTAATAAGTAATTTGTAACTTTGTAGAATTAGATACCTTAATTAAATCATTTAATTTTAAAAGAACGACTTTAGAAGAAATCTTATGTTTTTTGATAATTTTGTCATAATATTTAATTTTTAAATCAAGATTTATTTTAGCATAGCTTGTTAATTTATTTATTTTCATTTCTGCCTAAAACTTCCTCGTATTTAAAATAATCTTTATGAAATAGTATAATTTTATTATCTAAAAATTTTGATTCTTTGTATCTGCCTAATTCATAATATATTTGAGATAAATGATCTATTATTTCTGGCTCTGAGGGTTCAAGTTGATAAGCATCATAAATCCATTTTTCTGCCAAATCTAAGTTATCTTTCTTAAAATAAAGCCATCCCAAACTATCAAGTATAGCCCCATCATTATAATTTGAGTCTTTTACTGCCTTTTGAAGCATACTTTCTGCAAGATCTAATTTTCTATCATTCTCAACCCATAAATATGCAAGATAATTTAATATGTAAGGATATGAACTTTTAGATATATCAATACTTTTTTGGATAATTTCTTCAGCTTTTTTAATTTCATTATTTCTCTCTAACAAAATACCATATTTAAAAAGATGAATTGCATCATCAGAATTCTCTAAAATACTCATGCAACACTCGTTTATAAAATCTAAAGCACCACTATTATCATTTAAAACGTACATTTCCATCGCAACAAGAAATGATAACTCTAGATTTATCCAATCAGTTTGATGATCTCTATTATTTATAAAATACAATAAGTCACTCATATCAGTGTCTAATTCCAATGATGTTGAGATATAAAGGTAGTTTTTAAAAAAATTAAAATTTTTGTCAGTTGGGTTAAAATTTTTAATTAATTTTAGTATTTCTTTACTTGGATTTAATTCTGCTAAAAATGAAATTTTTTTATAAAGATAATAATCACTATTATCCGGATTTATTTCGATTAAATAAGACAATAAAGCAAGTGCTTTTTTATACTCACGCGCATAAAAATAATAATTGCTAGTTTGAAATAGTTGAAGATATATTATGTCTTCATAATCCTTAACTACGTAATTTTGATCTAATTCTATAGACAAATTATTAAAAGTAGTTGATGACTTAATAAAATCTGACAGTGGAAAATTAATGTTATGATAATTTAAAATACTATCTATAACATTTAATTCTTTAGAATTAAATATAGAGAGTGTTTCTTTATTTGATGTTATTTCTTCATTAATTTTTTTTAAATTGTTGAGGTCATTTTGAAGATGATAGTAAAAAATACTATTGATATATCTTAAATTTGTAAAGCGACTATCAATTTCATTCAAATTTTCTAAATTATTTTGAACATTGTGTTTATTACAAAAAGTCATCCAAAAATTTATGCTTTTTTGTATAGCCTCTTCAAAAATATAAATTTGTTTTTTGTCAGGAATATTTAAGCATTTGTCATCACCAAGATTCTTTAAAAAAAGAACAATTTCATGAATAAACCCACTTTCAATTTCACTAATATTATCAAAAGTATAATTTCCTATGATAATATTACTTAGTAAGGTTGAAGTATGGTCATTTGAAAAATTATATTTGGGTAATTTTTCCCAAATTAAATAATCATTATTGTATTCAGAATAAATTGAACTTAGAAGTTGATTTTCGAAAGTATTTTTTAATTGAGACCCATATGCATATACAATAAATCCAAAAAAACATATAAAATATAACCTAAAAGATAATTTTTTAATCATGAATAACCAAGACTACCAAAAAAATATTCTTTTGGAATTGATGAATCTGGAGGAATTTCAAGTAAAAAAATCTCAAAATGATTCCGATAACCAAATAAATATAGATATTATCAATAGTCCAAGCAAAGCAACCAGTATTGAGCAAATAGAGGATTTTTTAAAAAATGAATTATTAAAGTTAAATATTAATCAACCAATCAATCTTGTAGAAGGTGATAAAAATTCGAAGATCTTATTTTTTTACGGTAAATGTGACATTACTGATGAAAAGATAATAGATAAAGCAAGTGGTGAGTTATTCGATAAAATGCTTTCCTCCATAAAATTAGATAGGAAACAAATAAGCTTAGTGTCTTATATACCAAGGGGACTTAGTGAGTTTGATAGTAACCACAAAATGAATTCAATTTTACAACTTATCAATTATCGGTTGATTGAATTGATTAACCCAAAATATTTAATCATTATGTCAAATTATTGCATCAAAATGTTATTGGCTGCAGACTTGTCTTCCATGTCTCTTCGTGGAAAATGGTTTGATTTCAACACACCCAATGACGTGGTACCCAAAAAATGCCGTGTGCTTTATGAGCCGTCTTTATTAATAAATAATCCAGAACTTAAGAAAGATGCTTGGGAAGATTTAAAAGAAATTAAAAAGCAGCTTGGTGGATAGAATGAAAATTATAGTTTTATTAATTGTGACGTTTTTTTACTCACACAGTATCTTTGCTCTTAGCTCTAAAGATATTGGCCTTTACAAAAGTATTTTTAATGACTACAGAAATGGAAATTTTGATAAAGGTGATAAAGACATAGCAAAACTAGATGATTTGATTCTTATGGGTCATGTACAAGCTTTAAAACTTCTTCATCCAACAGCACATCGCTCTAGTTTTTTAGAGCTCCGAGATTGGTTGAGTGAATATAGTGATCATTACGAAGCTAGAAGGATTTATAAATTGGGAGTAAGAAGGATGCCAAATGGGGCAAAAAAACCAAAAAAAAATTCATACCCATATTTTGATGAGATCTTTCAAAAAGATAAGTTACAAGAAACAGTCTCCACTAAATCAAATAAAATATTTTCAAATAAAAATTACTCAAAAAAAATTAGTATTTATAATACTGTAAGATCAAGAGTTGGAAGAGGATGGCCTACTGGAGCATTAGAGTATTTAAACCACCATATAAAATATTTTAATCAAAAAGAAAAATCTTTTCTACTTTCCAAAATTGCCAATGGCTACTACCTTGCAGATTTAGATGATAAGGCTATAAATGTTTTAAATGATGAAGCTTTCTTGAGTCAACCGTACGATGAGGGCTTATGGATCAAAGGTCTCTCATATTATAGAAAAGGAAAATACCAAAAAGCCTCGAGACAATTTTTAATACTCTCAAAAATTTCAGATAACAAATGGTTAAGGGATGCTGGTGCTTATTGGTCATTTTTATCCTCAACAAAAGACGCTAATGATGAAATTACTTTCAAAGCATCTTTAGAGGCTCTAAATAAATCTTGCAAACCAAGTTTTAATATATACTCAATTTTATCTTGTAGAATTTTAGATAAAACCATTCAAGACTTTGAATTTAATACCTCATTAATGAGCTCAGATCTTGAGTCATTTTTAAATACCAAATTAGGTGAGAGAATTCAGGCATTAATTGAAATCGATGAACTTCCAATTGCAGAGATAGAATTAAATAGACTTCAAAACATTACAAATGAGAGGTTTAAAAGACTCATACTAAATTTTTCTATTAAAAATGATCTCAGTTCCTTGCAAATTAAAACAGCAAAATACTTGTTTAAAGATGATGCACCGATAGATTTTTTATACCCAAATCCAAAATGGATCCAAGATTACAATTTCAATAGTATTGACCCAACTATTATTATTAGCATGATTAGACAAGAGTCTCAGTTTAGTGCTTTCGCAAAAAGTGGTAAAAGTGCATATGGATTGATGCAAATTCTTCCATCAACTGCTCGAATGGTAAATAAAAAACATAAATTTAAGTCTAATCCTAGAATATTGTATGATCCTGAAATTAATGTTGAAACAGGTAGCCTCTACCTTCAAAATTTATTATCTATTAATTATATCAATGGAGATTTGCTAAAGGCTTTAATCTCATATAATGCAGGGCCAGGAAATCTTTCAAAATGGATGAAAAAAACTACATTTAATGATGATAGTTTTCTTTTAATTGAGTCTATACCATCAAGAGAAACAAGAATGTTTGTTGAGAGAGTTCTAACTAATCTTGTTATTTATGAATTAATAAATCATAATTCATTTAATTATGCTGATGAGCTCATAGCCACTAATACTATCTTGATTAATGATTGATGAAAAAATAACATTTAAACAAATAAATATTGCTGTAATCACTTTATCGGATACAAGAAAAGAAAGTGATGATAAATCAGGTAATACATTAAAAGAACTGATACAAAAAAAAGGACATTCTGTTTCCCATTATCAGATTATTGAGGATGAACCTAAGCTCTTTATTCCTATTATTCTTAAATTAACAGCATCTATCGAACACGATGTAATAATTACTTCAGGTGGGACTGGTCTGACGGGAAGAGATAATACTATTGATGCCTTAAAAAAAATATCTCAAGTTGAAATTCCAGGATTTGGTGAATTGTTTAGACAATTAAGCTATAAAAAAATTGGAACCTCAACTATACAATCTCGAGCAAGTGCATTTTTATTAAATCAAACTTACATCTTTTGTTTACCTGGATCGACTTCTGCTGTTAGAGATGCTTGGAATGATATTCTTTTTCATCAATTAGACATTAGACACAAGCCATGTAATTTTGTCGAACTAATACCTAGACTTGATGAGTGAATATGTTGTTGGCGTCGACGAGGTTGGCAGAGGATCTCTTGTTGGAAGCGCAATAATTTGTGCTTTTAGATCACAAAATTCTTTATTTGATAAACTTCCATTTAGTGTCTCTGACTCAAAAAAATTAAATAAAAAAAAAAGAGAAGAGATTTATGAATATTTTAGATCAAATAAAGGTTTCGAATATAATTATCAAATTATATTTGGAAAAAAAAAATTTATTGAAAGGTTTAATATTCACAATGTAGTTTTGCAAAGCATGAAACAATCAATAATTTTGTTGTCTAAAAAATCAGATACGATCATCATAGATGGAAAATTTATTCCCAGCGAAATGAAAGGTTATAAGGTGAAGTCTTTAATTAAAGCAGATGATAAAATTAATCAGGTGTCAGCAGCTTCAATTATAGCAAAAGTCTTCAGAGACAAATTACTTCTAAAACTCCACTCATTAGATGGTAATTATCAATGGAATAAAAATGCTGGGTACGGTACAAAGTCTCACTTAAGCGCTATTTATACACATGGGGTCAGCAAATATCACAGGACCACTTATCAACCTATAAGTAAACTTATCAAAAAGTTATCTACTTAGTTATCAACAGTAGAGTAAATTTTTTTTACACAAGATTCTTTATTAATATTAAGATTCATACGTGTTGAAATCAAATAACCTATATTTAGGTGATTGTCTTGATCTATTGGGTAAGATTGAAGATCAGACAATTGATTTAGTTTTCTTAGACCCTCCTTATAATTTGCAATTAAACAAAGTCTTAACTAGACCAAACCATTCCGTTGTCAATGGTGTCAATCAGGATTGGGATAAATTTGATAGCTACTCGAGTTATGATGATTTTACCTTTTCTTATTTAACTGAGTGCAAAAGAGTTCTTAAACCTGATGGAGGGTTATGGATTATTGGTTCATATCATAATATTTTTAGAATTGGAAAAATTCTCCAAGATTTAAACTTTTGGATTTTAAATGATGTGATTTGGGCAAAATCTAACCCGTTACCAAATTTTAGGGCAACAAGACTTACTAATGCGCACGAAACTCTTATTTGGTGTTCAAAAAAACCTAAATCTAAATATCAATTTAATTATCATACTTTAAAGGTTGCAAATGAAGACAGACAAGAGAGAAGTATTTGGAACTTCCCGATTTGTTCAGGTAAAGAAAGGCTGAAAAACAATAAAAACCAAACAGCTCACCCAACTCAAAAACCCTTAGCTTTGATGAAAAAAATTATTATTCAGTCATCGATACAAGGAGATCTAGTACTAGAACCTTTTGCAGGCACAGCAAGTTTCTGTGCTGAAGCAAAATATTTGGGTAGAAATTACATAGGTTTTGAAAAAGATGAAGGTTATTTTAATTTAGCTATTAAAAGATTAAAAAAAATTAAATCTTTAAAAAATGATTTATTAGAAATTAATGAAAAAGATAAACCAACACAAAAAATACCGTTTGCAAGCTTAATTGACAATGGGCATTTAAAGCCAGGTGCTAAGCTCTATAATAATAAGAAAAGTTATAAAGCTACTATTTTACCAGATGGGAGTATTTCATATAAAAATGAGAGAGGATCAATTCATAAAATTGCTGCAAAAGTAAATAAGACATCGAGTTTCAATGGATGGGATTATTGGCATTATGAGGATAAAAAAAAGAATTTAATATCTATCGATGAAATTAGAAAAAAGATGAGGAGTTAATTTAATATTCTTTTAAAGAGTGTTGGTAATGCAAGCTGGTTAGTTTTTGATTTTTCTATCCATACTGAATTGTTAATTTTTAATTTTTTAAGCTTAAGTTGATAAACATTTATCTTGAAGAGATTATTTGTAATTGTAAATTTAAAACTTTTGATTTTTTCTTTATTTTTTAAATTTAAATTTGCTATAAATGCTTTATCCAAATTTGAGGGTAAATGGATAAAGTTTTTGTAAAATTGAAATTTTGGTTTTTTTATAAAACAAATATGTAAAGGAGACTTTATCAAATAGAAATCTATTTGCTTATTATTTCTTTTTATATTTTTATTATTTTTAAATGATTTAAAAGCTGATTTACAAAAACTAGAAAATATACATTTGGAGCATTCGGGGTTATTTTTTTTGCAAATAATAGAACTATAATCCATCATCGACTCAGCTAAACTCCTATAAGAAATCTTTTTTTTACAAGCTAAACTAAGTATTTCTTCGATCTTATCATCATTGAGTTTTAAACCAGATACTCTCTGTATTAATCTTTTAACATTGATATCAACTGGGAATGATTTTTTATTATGTCCTATAGCTAATATCGCGCTTGAAGTATATTTTCCAACACCAGGCAACGAGATAAGAATATCTCTGTTATCTGGTAATTCACCATTATAGCTATTGTTAATAATTGTTACTGCTTTGAATAAATTCTCTGCCCTCTTGTAATAACCTAATCCTGACCAAACTTTTAATAAATGATCTAATCGTTTATTCTTAAAGGAATTAAAACTTGGAAAAATATTTATAATTTCTAATATTTTATTTTCTACTGTTTTAACAGTTGTTTGTTGAAGCATTATTTCTGATAAATAAGTTAAGTATAGATTTCTATTCCTTCTCCAATATAAGTTTCTTTGATTTTTTTTAAACCAATGTAGGATTAAAGGGATAAATTTGTTTTTATGAAAAAGTTCTCCAAGCTCAATGATATTGCTTTTCATCTTGTTAATAAGGTAAATAAAAAAAAACTAAAAATAAATACTCTTATTCTAAAAAACTGGGAGTATATTTTTGGTAAAAATAATAAATTTGTTCAATTAAAAAAAACAATAATAAATAATAAAACAGAATCTGTAATTTTTGAATTAAGAGTTAGCCCAGAAAAATCTTTCGAAATGCATTCAAGGACAAATGAAATAGTCATAAAAATTGAGGAAGTAACTGGAGTGAAAGTAAATAAAATCCTATTTTTTCAAGATCTTTCTGATAAAAATTTAGAGAATAGTAATATTTCTAACTTATCGATGAAACAAGAAGGAAAAACTCTTAATAATCAAAAATTTAATGATATAAAAGATGAACAAGTAAGATCTATTTTTGAAAATATTAATAAAAAGTTATATGAAAATAATTAGTCTGATATTTTTTTTGGTTGCACTATCCACTAACTCTGCAATATCAAAAATTTATGAATACAGAAACTATTTAGAGGACAACAAGATTGAACCTCTTGTTAAGTCGTCTGAAGAAAATTCAGTTGATATTATTGAGTTTTCATCCTTCAGTTGCTCATACTGTGCTGCATTTCACAATGAAACGCTTAAAGAATTAAAAGAAAGTAGCGTTTATAAAAATATTAATTTTTATTTAATTGATTTTCCTTTAAATCAAGCTGCTTTTTATGGAGCTATTATTGCCAATTGTAGTGAAAATGTTCGTACAAGCTATGTTGACTCTGTCTATGAAAACTATGATGTTTGGACAAAAGCAAGTTCTGGAGAAGAAGTTATTGAATTACTCAATAGCTACGGATTGCAACATGGTCTTGGGGATGAAGAGATACAATCTTGCTTAAAAGATGAGAATTTTCATAATGAGCTTTTATCCCTACAAGTTGATGCTCAAAACATTTTTGGTGTTGAGAGCACACCAACATTTTTAATTAATGGAGAGAAGGTCCAAGGTAATCGACCTGCATCAGAATTTATAAAAATAATAAAAAAAAAATTGAATAATTAATTTGTTATCTTTAGATAAACTCTCAATTAAAGGTTTTAAATCTTTTGTAGAGCCAACAGATTTTGAAATCAAAAACGGTCTTACTGGTATAGTTGGTCCCAATGGTTGCGGAAAATCAAATATTGTTGAAGCAATAAGGTTTGGTTTAGGGGAGGTCTCTGCTAAACAACTTCGCGGCAAAGAGATTGATGACTTGATTTTTAATGGAACTGATAACCGGCCCTCATGGAATATTGCTGAAGTAGGTTTGTTTGTAAATATTGATGGAAGTGGTTTAGAAAATAAATTTCAGTCCAAACAATTAGAAATCGCCAGAAAGATATGGAGAGGAGAAGGAACTAATTCATTCATAAATGGTAAAGAGGTAAGATTAAAAGATATTCAATTGTTATTTGCAGATGCCTCTACCTCAGCTAGATCAACTTCAATAGTTAGTCAAGGTCGTATTGGGGCAATCACCCAAGCGAAACCAGAGGATAGGAAAATGGTTTTAGAGGAAGCTGCGGGAATACTCGGGCTGCAATCTAGAAGACATGACGCAGAGTTGAGGTTGAAAGGTGCAAATAATAATCTATTGAGGGTAGAGGATGTTATTCAAACATACGAAGAGCAATTAGCTATTCTTAAAAAACAAGCTAAAGAAGCTGAAAGATTTAGAAATATTTCAACTTTAATCAAGAATGCGGAGGCGTCTGTATTTTTTGTAAAAAGAAATGAACTACAGCTTATTCTTGAGAGACTTAATGAAGAAAAAGATAAAATAAAAGTAAAACTCGCTGATTTCCAGGGTGATGTATCGACTCAAGATCAAGCTTATGAAGATTTAAAAGTTAAAATTCCACCAATGAGAGAGAAATCCTACTCATTGAATAGTGAACTTGATAGATTGAATATGACTGTAGAAAATCTTAAACAGGAAGAATTACGTTTTGAAGAGCACAAAATAAATCTTGAGCATCGTGTAAAACAACTTAATCAAGACTTACAAATAGAACAAACACAATTTGAAGAAACTACCAGTAAAATCAAAACTATTAGGAAAGATATTGAAGATTTATCTTCTAAAGAATTTGAAGCTGAAAATCGAGACAGTAACGTCAATCAATCAGATAGAAGTTTATTAAATAATATTTCCTTTGATAAAAAATATGAAAATGCAGTAGCTGCTATTTTTGGTAAAGAACTTTTAGCTTCATTGGAACCTGATGAAATTTATTATTGGAGAGAGCACTTAGGTGAGCAGGCCAATAGAGAGTTTAGTTTTAATTGTGAACCAGCTTCTGAAGTTATTAAAGCTCCAAACCATGTAATGAATAAGCTTAATAATGTTGCCATTGTGTCCTCAAAAAAAGAAGGTTTAGAAAATCATACAAAAATAAATATTGGACAAGCTATAGTCGATCTAGAGGGTAATTTGTGGCGTTGGGATGGACTTTTTATTTCCAGTAGTTATGAAGCAAATATCTCCACAATACTATCAGAATTAAAAGAAAAGAGGCTAAACGATCTCAAAAAACAGGAGCTTGAGTGGGAAAGAATTTTAGAGGTCACTGTTCAAAAAACTGATGACTTAAATCAAAGAATAAAAACTGCTAAAGAGGAATTAGAAATTTCTGAAAATAATCCAGGAGATATTGATAGCAAAAGACAATTTTTACTAAATAAAATTAAGCAACTAGATGACGAAAAAAAACTTTTTGACAATAGATTACAAGAGCAAGAAAATCTTTTAGAAAGCCTCTCAAAAGAGTTGAGAAATAAAGAACAAAATTACTCTGTTGTAAAGGAGGAATTAATACGAAAGGAGTCAGAAATTTCAAATTATTCAAATAATTTAACTCAACTCGCTCAATCTTGTAGAGAAAAAATTAATGTTGATTTATTAAATTTAGAAAATGAGGTAGATAAATTCAAAAGAGATGAGGATTTAGAGACTGCAGAGAAAAGAGTATTAAGATTAAACGCTGAAAGGGAGAGAATTGGTGCTGTAAACTTACTTGCTGAAGATGAATATGTAAAATTAAGAGAAAAAGTTGATGAAACAATTAAAGATAAAAATGAAATTCAAGAATCTATAGAAAAGTTACATGAGGCAATTAATAAAATTAATAAAGAGGGTGTATTGAGACTAAAAGAAGCTTTTAAAATTGTTAATGAAAATTTTGAGAGACTATTCACTAAGTTATTTGGTGGAGGTAAAGCATATCTAAAACTTATCCAAAATGATGAAGATCCTTTAAACTCTGGTTTGGAGATATTTGCCAGTCCTCCAGGTAAGAAAATGCAAAATATAACTTTATTGTCTGGAGGTGAGCAGGCTTTGACTGCAATATCGTTATTATTTGCCGTATTTATAGCGAACCCATCACCTTTTTGTATATTGGATGAGGTTGATGCTCCTCTAGATGACAATAATGTGGATAGATTTTGTAGTATGGTCGAAGAAATTTCAGAAAAAATTCAAACCAAATTTATTATTGTTACTCATAATCGAATGACAATGTCTAGAGTAGACAGACTCTATGGTGTTACAATGCCTGAGGAGGGAATTTCTCAAATAGTCTCTGTTGAATTAGAAGAAGCAGTAAAGTACGCTGAATAATGGCAAATGATGAAGAAAATGATAATAAAAAGCCAAGTATGCAAGGTCTTAGCTTTGCTTATAGAATCTCAACTGAATTATTAGGCGCTTTAATTGTTTCTGTTGTTATTGGATTGTTGATTGATAAGATGTTTGACAGCAAACCTATTGGTTTAATAACGTTGATAATACTAGGTTTTTTTGCTGGTTTATTAAATATTTACAGGCTTATACGTCGCATAGAAAACTCTAAATAAATCTGTTTTATTACTTCATGGCTAAGGGTGAGAGTCCTCTCAAACAGTTTGAAATACAACCCATTGTTGACATTAACTTTCTAGGTTTTGATATCTCTTTTACAAATTCTGCTCTGTGGATGACGATTACAACAGCGTTTATTTTAATTTTTTTTACAGTGCCTTTTTTAAAAGCAAAAAAAACAAACTCTGTAAGTGACCTTTACCCGACCAGAATGCAAGTTGCTGCTGAACTTGGTTTTAATTTTATAAATAGTTTATTAGCAGACACTGTAGGTAAAGAGGGTAAAAAATACTTTCCTTTAGTTTTCACTTTGTTCATGTTTATTTTATTTGGAAACCTTTTTGGTATGATTCCTTACAGCTTTACTTTTACTAGCCATATTATAGTTACTTTAGCTCTTGCAATGGGTGTGTTTATTTTTGTTACAGTTTTAGGATTTGTAAAACATGGAGTTAAATTTTTTAGCTTTTTTGTTATTCCTGGCTTGCCTATATACATGCTTCCTTTATTAATACCAATTGAAATTATAT
The DNA here is from genome assembly GCA_902621205.1 of uncultured Alphaproteobacteria bacterium. Lineage (GTDB taxonomy): Bacteria > Pseudomonadota > Alphaproteobacteria > HIMB59 > HIMB59 > HIMB59. The sequence goes on from CACNLH010000010.1 coordinate 21,726, forward strand.
CTTATCTCTCTAGACCAATAAGTTTATCAGTTAGACTTTTTGCTAATATGCTTGCTGGTCATACTTTACTAAAAGTTTTTGCAGGATTTGTATCTGCATTAGGTTTTTTTGGAATTTTGCCATTAGTATTTATAATTGCCTTAACAGGATTAGAAATATTAATTGCATTTTTGCAAGCATATGTTTTTGCAATATTAACATGTTTGTATATTAACGACGCTTTACACTTACACTAGATGAACATAAGGAGGTAAATATGGAACTAGTTGAAGGACTAAAATACTTGGGTGCTGGTTTAGCTGTGATTGGCGTGATCGGAGCTGGAATTGGTATTGGCAATGTTTTTGCTGCTTTTATTACTGCTGTTGGAAGAAATCCAGCTGCCAGAAACGAAGTTTTTACAATGACAATGTTAGGTTTTGCCCTAGTTGAAGCTATTGCTTTATTTGCATTGGTTATAGCCTTAGTAATATTATTTTCCTAAGGAATTTAATTAGCTTATGCCTCAATTAGAGCAAGTAGAGTTTTTTATTTCTCAGCTTTTTTGGCTGGGTGTATTTTTTGTAGTGCTTTTTAGTGTATTAACATACATTACACTCCCTAAAATTAGAGCTTTTTTGAACCAAAGAGACGATTTTGTAAAATCACATATCTCAAAACAAGATGATTTAATCAAAAAAGCTGAGTCAATTATCGAAAATTATGAAACTAAACTTAATGAGGCAAAAAATGAAGCATCTAAACTTATCAGTGATGCAAAAGATAAGGCTTTGCAAGATAGCGAAAGTCTAATTAAGTCTACTGAGGAAAAAATTCAACGAGAAATTAAAATCACTGAAGAAAGAGTTGCTAAAGAAAAAGATTTAGCGATATCTGAGTTGAAAGATCAATTAAAGGACTCGGCTACTAATTTTATCTCAAAGGTAACCAAGATTGAAAAAGGTAATATTAATATATAATGGGCTATTTATTTTCTGATCCTAAATTTTGGTTATTAATATCATTTATAATTTTTTTGGTTTTAATGATTAAGCCCTTTAAAAGCATGATGATTGGTGGTCTGGACTCAAAAATTGATGAGATCAAGCAAAATATAGATAAATCACTTGAGTCTTTTACTCAAGCAGAAGAAAAGCTTAAAATCGCGGAGGAGCAAACAATTGATTTATCTAACAAAGTTGATGAAATTATCTCAAATGCAAAATCACAAGCTGAGTCTATTTCAAAAAATATAATTGAGAGGACTAATCAAACAATTAAATCAAAGGAAAAAAACTCTCTTGACCGCATTAAACAAATTGAATTATCTGCTATTCAATCAATAAAATCTCAAGCATCTTTTGAACTAAATCAAATAATACATAATTATTTTTCAACTTTATCTGAGGATGTCAAAATTAAGATAATTGACAAATCTGTCACTGATTTAAAGTCATTAAATTAGTTTTTAATTATAATTTGTGTTTAATTTATAGCAAAAAATAGTCTTACACCTGAGTTATAGGTGTTCAAATCAATTTGAATTTTATCATTAAATTTAAAAACAAAGAACTTTCTATCATTATTTTCAATTTTTAATTCTTTTAGAAACTTAAATTCATTTATAGTAATTTGTTTGCTTTCATCCGTAACAAAAACAATAAAATTAGATAGATATTCATTCTTTTCTTCCTCTTTTAAAAGAACATTCAAGGAGTAATCAATAGAAATTTCAACGATACCTTTATCCTCAATTAAATAACAATTTAAAAAATAATCTGTGGGTAATTCTAACTTAGCATTACCAAGTTCGAGCAATCTAGATTCATACAAAATAAGAGATCGAGGACAGTCTTTACTTGAAATTTTAGAGTTAGTTTTTAGAGGGTTAGAAATAGAACATGACAATAAAAATGAACATAAAAAGCAAAATATTAGAAATTTATTTTTTATCATTAATCAATATTATGCATCATATATACATTAATTAAAAAATATTCAAATGGCAGTTTATACAACTATTACTCAAACTGAGGCCCAACAATTATTCAAACCTCTTGGGGAAATAAAGAAATTTGAAGGAATTAGAGAGGGAGTAGAAAATACAAATTATTTGGTACATTTAGATGACTCTAAAAAATATATTCTGACTATTTTTGAAAAAAGAACTAACGAAAAAGATTTACCCTATTTTAATAAACTAATGAAATTATTTCACAGTAATGGTGTTTCATGTCCATTGAGTGTTACCATTAAAAATGAAGACTTATTTAGAGTAAATGAAAAACCGTGTTGTATTTACTCTTTTGTTGAGGGTAGGCCATTATTAGAAATTAATAAAGAAAACTTAAACTCATTAGGATCATCAATAGCACATTTACATAAGTCTGGAATTAATTTGAAACTCTATAGAAAAAATATGATGTTATTACCCTCTTGGAAAAATATCACTGAAAGTTTTTCTAGAAATAGCACAGAAATTCATATTAATGAATATAATTATATTTTAGAGAATATAAATTTACTTCAAGATAAGTTTCCAGATAATCTACGGCAAATAAATATCCATGCGGATTTATTTAAAGACAATATATTTTTTTTAGACAATCAAGTTTCTGGATTTATAGATTTCTTTTTTTCTTGTACTGATACTGTAGTTTACGATTTGGCCACTTTTGTTAATGCTTGGTTTTTTCAAGATAATAAATTTTTAGAAAATGAGTACTTGAATTTTCTTAAATCTTATCAAAATAATTTTGAGTTAAAAAATGATGAAAAAAATGAACTAAATTTTTATTTAAAAGTAAGCGCCATTCGTTTTTTTTTAACAAGGCTTTATGATTTACATTTTAATAAAGAGGGGAATGTAAAACATAAAAATCCAATTGAATTTTTTGAAATATTTAAATTTCATGAAAAGTATAACATACAGGATTTTTTTTGATTAGCGTTTATACCGATGGTTCGTGTCTTGGTAATCCAGGAAATGGGGGTTGGGCTTTTATAGTTGTTGGGGAAAAAGATATTAGCTTTAGATCTGGATTTGAAAAAAATACCACGAATAATCGAATGGAATTATTAGCTGCAATTAAAGCGTTAGAGTATTTAGAACAATATGAAAATATTACAATAAACACTGATAGCAACTATGTGAAGCAAGGTATAACAACATGGATATTTAATTGGAAAAAAAATAATTGGAAAACATCAACAAAACAAACAGTAAAAAATAAAGAGCTTTGGGAGAGGTTAGATGACCTTAATCAAAGAAAAAATATTAATTGGAGTTGGGTCAAGGCTCATAATATTGATAAATTCAATAACCAAGTTGATGATCTTGCTAGAAAAGCAGCAGGTACTCTAACTGAGTCTTCGTTTAATTAAGTCTGCTGTTTCGAGGTTTTCAATGGGTCCTATTGATGAAATAGTCAAATTTGACTCTAATATTTTTTTTCTTGCTTGCTCAAGGTCCTCTAATTGCACTGAGTCAATTTTCGAAATAAATTCCTCTGGAGATCTAACCTTATTGTGCATTAAATAACTAGAGGCATTAGATCTACATCTTGTTGAGATACTTTCCTCTCCTTTTAGAATTCCTACTTTAAATTTAGCTTTAGTCTTCGTTAATTCTTCCTCAGTAAAGGTATTAGCATTAATATTTAATTGATCGCATAGTACGGGTATTAATTCTTTAACTTCCTTATGTCCTGTGCCGGCATAGACATAAAAAATACCTGAGTCAGAAAAGAAATCACCACTGCTGTATATGCTATAAACTAATCCTCTTTTTTCTCGAATTTCTTGAAATAATCTTGAAGACATACCAGAGCCGAGAAGTGTTGAATAAACTCTTGTTGCATAGTAAAGGTCTGAATGAATATCTACACCCTCAAAACCAAGTAATAACTTTACCTGTTCTAAATTTTTCTCTTGACGGTATTCTCCACCAACATAAGAGGATTTTGGAATATAATCGTCATTACCCAGAGGGAGATACTGGAATTTCTCCTCAACAAGTTTAATTATTTTGTCCTCTTCAAAATTTCCTGATACAGAAAACACCATTTTTTTTGGGTTATAGAATCCTTTCATAAAACCCTCTACTTCATCCCTTGAAATAGACTTTATAATTTCAGCCGTACCTAAAATTGACCTACCCATGGGTTGGTCCGGGTAAGCTAACTCATCGAATTTATCAGCAACAATACTATCTGGCTCATCAGCATACATTCCAATTTCTTGTAATATGACTCCTCTCTCTTTATCAAGTTCCTTAGAGTCAAAAGTTGAAAACTGCAATATATCGCTAATTACGTCTATGGATAGTTCAACATTTTCCTTTAAACCACTCATGTAATATGCGGTTATTTCTCTTGAAGTATAAGCATTGTGAGAATTGCCTACTAGCTCAACTTCTTTTGCTATTTGAGCGGCTGATCTATTTTTTGTTCCTTTGAATGCCATGTGCTCTAATAAGTGAGCAACACCGTTGATTTCTTTTCGCTCATTTCTTGCCCCGACCTTGTTCCACATTCCTACACTTACTGTTTCTACAGTGTTTACATAATCTGTTATCAAGGTCATTCCATTTTTGAGCTTATGAGTGTTAGGCATGTGCTTCTATATAATCTCCTAGTTCCTGGTAATTGTTATCTAAAATTGCAAATTTTTCATCATTAAGAAATTCTATATTTTTATCATATTCTATATTGTTACCTACTGCCTTTTCGACAGTTTCCTGAAATTTTACTGGATGGGCACAAGCAAGGCACATTGCTTTTTTTAAATTTAATTTTTCCGCACATACTATACCAACAGCTGTATGGGGGTCTAATAAAATTTTGTAATTTTCATATGTAATTTTAATTTGATTTTCGACCTCTTTAGAGGTTGCACTCTCAGATAAAAATTTCTCAGATAATGACTTATGAATAGAACTTTCTAATTTTTTATTATGCTCATTGTTTTGAATATTTTGAAAAAGCTCATTTGTTGCTCCTGGTCCAAGGAGCTCTGCTAAAAGTCTTTCAAAATTACTTGATATTGTTATATCCATGCTCGGGCTATTAGTTTTTACAACATTGCAGAGATGTAGATCATTATTGCTTATAATTCGATGTAAAATATTATTCTCATTTGTCGCAACAATTAATTTATTTATTGGAAATCCCATTGACTTTAGCAAATGAGCAGAATATATATTTCCAAAATTACCACTTGGTACAACAAAATTATCAATATTATGATTAAGACATGACCAAGCATAATAAATTGATTGTGGCAACACCCTAAACCAATTAATTGAATTCACTGCAGTGAAGCTATATATATTATTTATATCTTTATCTCTAAATAGTTTTTTTACTAAATTTTGACAATCATCAAAACTTCCATTGAGGGCAATATTAAAGACATTTTTACCTCCACTAGTTGTCATTTGTTTTCTTTGGAAGAGAGATGTGGAGTTATGAGGGTGCAGAATAAAAATACTAATATTTTCAATATCTTTAAAGGCTTGGATTGCAGCAGAACCAGTATCGCCAGAGGTTGCTCCGATCACTACTAATTTTCTATCTAGTTTCTTTAAATAGTATTCATATATTTTTGCTAACAAACACATAGCGTAATCTTTAAAAGCTAGTGTCGGACCATGAAATAAATTCAATAGATCGTTGTCGCCTATGTTTGATATTGTAACAATTTCTTCATCAAATTTACTATAAGCCTCTTCGATAATCTTTTTAATTGTTGGGGCTTCAAATAAATCTGATAAAAAAGGGGTTAAAATGAAATTTGCTATTTCAAAATAATTTTTTCCTTTTAGTGCATTTATTTGATTGTTACTAAATTTTGGAATTTCATTTGGAATAAATAGGCCTCCATCTGGAGCTAGACCGAAATTTAGTACCTGCTCAGCAGAGTACTTTTTTTTATCATCTCTTGTGCTTATATATTTCATTGAATAAATCTATCAACCAAATGATCTAAATAATATTTTGGGTTTAAATTCTCACCAGAAATGTTTTGTAGCATTTCATCAGATGAATATAAAGAAGCTTTTTGATGGATATTAGAATTCAACCAAATGATTAAGTTATTTATATTTTCTTCATTAGGGTTGCCTAAAAAAATATCAAATAAAGAGCAATTAAATTTAATTTGTGAGGCTATCATAGCACCAAGTGCATAAGTAGGGAAATAACCAAATATACCCTCATACCAATGAATATCTTGGAGGACCCCCTCTGTTTCTGAAATAAGATTGATTGACAAATTATTTAAATAGTTTTCGTTCCATAAATTTTTTATATCTTTAAATTTAATTTTATTTTTAAATATCTCTTTTTCGATTTTATACCTGATGTAAACATGGATTGGGTAAGAAAATTCATCAGCACTAACCCTTATAGGATTTACTCTCACGGTATGATAGTGCTCTAAAAACGATTTTTCCAAATCTTTAGAGTCATCAAAAATCTTGTTTATAATTTTAAAATAAACCTTTGATTTAAAGATATGATTTTCAAAAAAAAGAGATTGGCTTTCATGGACACTTAAACTACGAGATTGACCCAATGGTTCATAAAGATATTCATTAGGTCGGTTCTGCTCATAAACTCCATGGCCAGTCTCATGAAATAATGCTGATAAGGACTCTAATATATTATCTTCAAACCTAGTTGTTATCCTTACATCATTTGTAGCTCCTCCACAAAAAGGATGATGAGATTGGTCAATTCTACCTCTATCAAAATCGAAGTTGAGTTGTTTTAATTTTACTTTTATCTTTTTTAATATTTCTGAGTCTGAAATATTTGATTTGTAAATATGAGGTGATTTAATTTTTTTAACATCCAAATATTTTGGTATTATTTCACTCTCAATTATTGAAAAAACTTGGTCGATCTTTAATGAGTCATAATCCATATCATATTTTGAAATTAAAGAGTCATAAGGTGATAGATTAGTAGCCTTAGCTAATTGAGACGCTTCCTCATGTACTAAATCTAATAGATCATTAAAATCTTTTTCAATTATCGAAGAGTCATTTTTTGATCTAGCCTCTCTCCATAAGTGCTCACAAGTTAGTTTTTTTTTTATCAGTAGAGTTTTCAAATCTGGGTCAATAGCATTTTCTTTGACGATAATGCTCTTCATTAATTTTAAAGACATACTATCTGCTTCGCTTAATTTTGTATTTTCAGCTTTTTGAATTTCTTCTTGAATATCTTCGCTTCTAAATATTCTATCTGTAAAGTTAGATAAAATAGACATTTGCTCTGATCTAGACTCGATACTTTTTTTTGGAAGATTAGTTGCGTTATCCCAAAATAAAAGACCACTGACGTCATTCAACACATAGTAGCTTTTAAAATACTTTTTGAGTTTATTCATATTTTCTTCTTATAATTAACAGCATAACGATACTTGACAAGCTAAGCAAAAACCAAGTTATTGAATAATTCAAATGATTATTTCTCAAAAATATAAGAGGATTAAAGGTATATTTAGATACCCTATCATCTAGAAGAACAAAATAATATCTTGATAGGAATGAATGTTGATAAAATTGATTAAAATCAGTTTTATTAACAGAGTACCAAGTATTATTGGACAAATCATTCTCTGGCGTAAAAAAAGGTTTATCTGAATTGAAATCTCTTATGTATACCTTAGGGTTGTCTATAGATTGATATCTTTGAATGATATTTTGCACTTGATCAACGTCTTTGTCTAAAAACCATCCAAAATTAATAACACTATATGTGCTATTTTTATACTTTACCGGAAGTATTAGGTGATAACCTGGTTTTCCTTTAAATATTTTTGACTCCAAATAAATTGGTTTATTTAATATTGTATAATTATCATCTAATTTTACTGAAACTAAATTATTGTAATTTAGATCATCTGAAAACAAAGTGGGATTGAGAATTGAATTACGTATATTGTCCATTAAATCATTTTTCCAATTTAGCCGGTAAAGTTGCCACGAACCAAGGATAAAGGTTAAAATAGAAATTCCTATAAATACAAATGTTAATGATGACTTATTCATAAATAAAATTTTAGTTTAAATGTAAAAGATAAAAATGTTTAGTTTATCTTCCCCACCAATAGATACTTATGTATAAAAACAACCAAACAACATCAACAAAATGCCAATACCATGCAGCTGCCTCAAAACCAAAATGTCTTTTTGGGGTTAAATGACCTTTTCTTATTCTCAATAAACAGACTAATAAAAACAAAGTACCTATTAATACATGAAAACCGTGAAAACCGGTTGCCATGAAAAAAGTTGAAGGATATATACCTTCAGTAAAACCAAAAGTTGCATGTTGGTATTCATATATTTGTAAAAGTGAAAATATGAAACCTAAAAAAACTGTATAATATAAACCTTTAAGAGCCTCTTTATTATTACCCTCTCTTAATTCGTGGTGTGCCCATGTACAGGTAGTGCCTGATAAAAGTAAAATTAAGGTATTTAAATATGGGATATCTAGTGGATCAAAAGTTTCAATTCCTTTTGGAGGCCAAACTCCTATTCCAAGAGTACCCGTGAAAACTTCTTTGTACTCGGCTAAAAATGTTTTAGGTAATAGACTTGCATCAAAAAAAGCCCAAAAAAAAGCGACAAAAAACATAACTTCTGATGTGATGAACAAAGCCATACCCCACCTAAGACCAATCTCAGTGATTGAATTATGTACTTTCAAAAAAGTACTCTCTTTTATTATGTCTCGCCACCACATAAACATAGTAAAAAGTATTAGAACAAGACCTGCCAACATAGGCCATAGCATCTCATAGTGCATATACAAAATAGCTCCTGAAACTAGAAAAAGAGCTGAGAAAGCACCAACTAATGGCCAGGGACTGGGATTTACAAGATGAAATTTATGTTTCTTTTCAGAGTCTTTAAATACTAAATCAACCATTTAAATAATATTTCATTCTTTTTTCTCAAAAAAGGTATATGACAAAGTGACATTCTTTGTCCTACTTGCCTCAGGATCGTCAAGTATCAATGGATCTAAGTAGAAAGTGACAGGAAACTCAACAACTTGATTTGGTTTTATCGTTTGATCAATAAAGCAAAAGCATTCAATTTTATATAAGTATGGGCCAATTTTAGGTGGTAAAATGTTAAATATAGACGTACCTGTTAAGCTAGCATCAGTATTATTTTTAGCTTTAAAAACAACATCATACTTTACACCCTCTGTAATATTCATTTTTTGAGGAGCTTCGAACATCCAGTCCAAACCTTCATTTACCTGAGCTGAAAATATAACTTTTATGTCAAGTTCCCCCGAGTTGATATTTTGGTGTTGTTCTTGAATTTTAACTTCTTTATTAAAACCTTGAAATCCAGTTAGGTCACAAAAAAGCTTATATAGTGGTACAGAAAAAATTACTAGACTTAGCATAAATCCAAGTATCAACATTAAAAAAATTAATGTTTTGTTTTTATTTGATATGTTCAAATACCAGATTTAATTCTAAATATTGTAATAAAATAAAATGCTGTTACGAGCATGAAAAGTAGAGCCAAGACTAATAAATTTTTATTTTTTCTTTTCATTAGAATAAATATTTATCAATAACTGTTAAAGTGAAAATAAGAAACAGATACACAATTGAATATCCAAAAAGTTTAATTGAGTCTTTCTTAGTATTTTGTGACTTATTTAGTTTAAAAAGTTTGTAAATAAAATATGCATTGAGAAGATTGGAGCCTAAAAAAAAGCTCATTCCCGCGTATTTAAGAAAATATAGGGAGTTTACTGATGCAACCATTAAAAAAGTGTAAATATTCATCATAAAAAGTGTTTTTTTTATGCCGTGTTTAACAGGGTACATCGGAATATCAGCGTCAGAGTAATCTTGGTTTCTAAATATAGCTAATGCCCAAGAGTGTGGAGGTGTCCATAAAAATATTATTAAGCATAATATTAACGGGTAGAAAATTTGTTCACTTGAAATACTGATCCATGAAATCACTGGAGGGAGAGCACCTGCTAAACCGCCAATTACTATATTCTGTGCAGTTTTGTGCTTCAAATACATTGTATAAAAAACAGAGTAATAAAGAATTGTAAATGCTAATAAGATTGAGGCCTTAATATTTCCAAAGAAAAATAAACCTATTACAGAAAAAAAAGAAAAAATTAATCCAATACCAAGTGCTGTATTTGCTGAGATATTTCCTGAAGGAATAGGTCTAAACTTTGTTCTATCCATTTTAGAGTCAATTATTCGATCAAACCACATGTTTAAAATAGCTGAACCAGATGCTCCCATTGCTATAAGGGTAAGAGTCATTCCTTTTATAAATAAACTTTTATCAGATGGGGCTAATAACATCGCACATAAAGCCGTAAATATTACAAGAGAAATTACACCAGGTTTAATTAGTATATAAAGTTGTTTTAAAAAATTAACAACTTGCAAAAAGAACAGGTTTTGTTCTGTCTGTACAAAAGTTTGATGATGCTTTTTTTCTAACACAAATTAATTTTTTACTTCGGGTAATGTATCAAACTGGTGATAAGGTGGAGGAGACGGTAATGTCCACTCAAGTGTTTTAGCACCCTCACCCCATGGATTTGCTTCTGCTTTTTTACCTTTAAATAATGCGTAAACTATTATGAAAATGAATAGAATAAATGAAGCAAAAGATATATATGACCCAATTGAGGATATAATATTCCATCCAGCATAAGCATCTGGATAATCTGGAATACGTCTAGGCATACCTGCTAATCCTAAAAAGTGTTGGGGAAAGAAGGTTAAGTTAACTCCTAAAAAGAATAACCAAAAATGTAACTTACCAAAAAACTCAGAGTAATTTTTTCCGCTCATTTTACCAAACCAATAATAAATTCCCGCAAAAATACCAAACACCGCTCCCATACTTAATACGTAATGGAAATGGGCAACAACGTAGTATGTATCATGTAAAACGACGTCAATACCTGCGTTTGCTAAAATTACACCTGTTACTCCACCTAGAGTAAAAAGAAAAATAAATCCTAGAGCAAATAACATAGGGGTCGTAAATGTTATAGAACCACCCCACATTGTAGCAATCCAACTAAAAATCTTAACACCTGTGGGTACAGCTATGACGATTGTAGCAAGCATAAAATAAGCTCTAACATTTGCACTAAACCCTACTGTATACATATGATGAGCCCAAACAACAAAACCGATAAATCCTATAGCAACCATTGCATAGGCCATACCTAAATATCCAAATACAGGTTTTTTTGAAAATGTGGATACAATATGTGAGACGATACCGAAAGCCGGCAAAATCATAATGTAAACCTCTGGGTGACCGAAAAACCAGAATAAATGCTGGAATAGAACGGGGTCCCCTCCACCAGCAGGATCAAAAAAAGTTGTTCCAAAGTTTCTATCTGTTAAAAGCATTGTAATAGCTCCACCTAGAACTGGTACAGCTAGTAAAAGAAGGAAAGCTGTAACTAACATTGCCCAAACAAAAAGAGGCATTTTATGAATTGTCATCCCCGGCGCTCTCATATTCAAAATAGTTGTAATAAAGTTGACTGCACCAAGTATTGATGAAGCCCCTGCTAAATGGAGTGAAAAAATTGCCATGTCTACTGCAGGACTACTGTGACCTGTAATCGAACTCAAAGGTGGGTAAATAGTCCAACCAGTTCCAGCACCACTTCCAACAAACATTGAACCTGCAATTAAAAATAATGCAGGAACCAATAACCAAAAACTAATATTATTCAATCTTGGAAAAGCCATATCAGGTGCGCCGATCATAAGTGGAATAAACCAATTTCCAAAGCCCCCTATCAATGCAGGCATTACAACAAAAAAGATCATTAGTAATCCATGGGCTGAGATAATTACATTCCACATTTGTCCATCTGCCACAAACTGCATACCAGGTTCAGATAATTCCATTCTCATAATGACTGAAAGGGCACCACCTACTACACCAGCTACAATTGCATAAATTAAGTATAATGTTCCAATATCTTTATGGTTTGTGGAAAAAAACCATCTTGTGAAAAAACCTGGCTTATGATCGTGATGATCATCCATTGCTAGTGAATCTGAACTCATAAATTATTCTCCTCTAATTTTATTAAATTATTTTGTGAAATAATGATTTCCTCATTTGTTTCGTTAGTTTTAATATCTTCATTGATTGCGTAATTGTTTTTGGCTTCATTAGCCCATGCAATAAATTCGCTTTCAGGTAATACTTTTACAACAACTGGCATAAATCCATGACCAGTACCACATATTTCAGAGCATTGTCCTCTGTATGTTCCTGGTTCTTTAACATTGACCCACGTTTCGTTGAGTCTTCCAGGGACGGCATCAGTTTTTAATCCCATTGAGGGTACAGCCCAGCTGTGCAAAACATCTCCAGCGGTTATAAGTATTTGAATATTTTTATTGGCAGGAATTACAAGAGGATTGTCAACTGTCAAGAGTCTTAAGTCTCCCTCTTGAAGGTCTGCGTCTTGAACCATGTAACTTTCAAAATAAAAGTCACCGTGATCGGGGTATTCGTATTCCCAATACCACTGATGACCAATGACTTTAACAGTCATATCATAATTTTCACTTTTTTCTTGTTGGTATAAAAGCTTAAAAGATGGTATCGCAAGAACTACAAGGATTACAATTGGTATTGCAGTCCATAAAACTTCAACAACTGTATTGTGAGTTGTTGTAGATGGAATTGGGTTTCTTTTTGCACTGAAACGAAAAGAGACATAGAAAAGTAGAAATAAGACAAATAAAGTAACTAAAGTCATTACAATCAAAATTATATTATGGAGTCCAACTACACTGCCCATCAAATCTGTGGCAGGATTTTGAAAACTTAACTGCCAGTCAGTGGCTTGTTTTCCAAACGCCTTTAAAGATACAAGAAAAAAAAATACCGAAAATATTGACTTCATCTAGGACATATTAGTAATCTTTTTTGTACAGTATATTGACAGGATGTCGCTTAAACCCGCTATAATTATGAAAAATAGTGAAATGTTAGACTAAGTGCGGCAATAACTGCTGTGTCAGCTTTTAAAATGTTTGGGCCCAGACTCACATTAAAGAAATTTTTTGAGCTACCTGATATAAATGCTCTTTCCTCCTCCTCAAAACCTCCTTCAGGTCCTATCACAACTAAAATTTCACTATTTGGTTTAATTTTAGCTTGTGATAAATGAATTCCTTTAAGATTTTCATCGAACATTAGCACTGTTTTATCAGATATGATATTAGATCTATTTTTAAGATCAATTAACTTGTCTATATTTGGTATTGATAATCTCCCACTTTGTTGAGCAGCACCTACTGCATATGTACTAAACTTATCAAGATTAATCTTTGTACTTACAGTTCTATTAAATGATGTTGGAAATAGACATCTCACACCTATCTCAGTTGATTGTCTTATAATTAATTCACTGTTTTGGTATTTTATGGGAGAAAACATTAAGTCTATCAAAGCCTCTGCTCGAGGTGCTAAGATTTGACTTATCGATTTCACTTTTAAAAAATTTTTTTTGATATCTATTATTTCGCACTTCCATTCACCAGAAATATTGTTAAACAAAGAGATCTCATCTCCTATTTTAAGCCTTATAACTTTTACAAGATGGATATAATACTTTTTTTCTAGCTCATAAGTGCTACCCTGCTTTATAATTGAATTACAATAAACTCTCTTCATGAATAACAATTATAAGAATAATTTAATTTTTAAATTATTTCCACCTTTCACACACCCATACATTCTTTTAGTTAGATTAGATAAACCTATTGGATTTCTTCTACTTTTTTACCCAATTAGTTTTATTTTAGCATCCTCAACAAATGGTTCATCTAATAATACTTTAATTTTGTTTATAATTTTTTTTATAGGTTCAGTGGTTATGAGGTCTGCTGGATGCATAGTAAATGATTTTATTGATAAAGACATTGATAAGAGAGTTAGTAGAACACAAAATAGAGCTTTAGCCTCATCACAAATAAGTTTAAAGAATTCACTCATACTATTATTTTTTCTTTTAATAATAGGTTTAATAATTTTATTTCAATTAAATTATGAAGCTATTGTATTAGGGCTAGTTATTACTCCTTTGATAATTTTATACCCTTTTGCAAAAAGATTTTTTTACTTACCCCAATTAATTTTAGCTTTGACTTATAATTGGGGCTGTTTTATTGGCTGGGTTGCTATGGGCTCAAACGTTCCCTTTTCATCTGTTCTAATTTTATACGTGTCACTAATATTTTGGACACTTACTTATGATACTATTTATGCTACTCAGGATGAAAAAGAAGACAGAGAATTAAAATTATACTCTAGCACATTATTTTTTGGAACTCGTAGAATGATCATTTTAAATTTAATGATTTTTTTTAAATATTTTTTATTGGCATTTTTTGGAAGTAGCTTGAATTTCAGTTTTTTATACTATGTCTTATTATTAATAATTTTTTTGATAAACATTATAGATCTAAATTTTATGTGGAAAAATATACCTGAAAAGGCTGGCTCATACTTTAGTCGCAATAACTATTACGGTATCAGCATACTTTTTAGTATAATAATTGGAAGTCACCTTAATGTCTGAGTCTAAAGAACATTTTATAAGAATTTCTAAATTATTTCTTAATTTTAAATTAAGAATGTTTGTTGCTATTTTATGTATGATTATTGCAGCTCTATGCACAGGTTTTCATGCATGGTTGGTTAAACCAGCACTTGACAATGTTTTGATTAATGCTGATAGGTTTTATTTATATTTCATACCCATTGCTATTTTAATTACTGGGATAATAAAAGGTTTAGTAACTTATATCCAAATTACTTCTTTACAATTTATGAGTCATAGGATTATTGAAAAACTCAGACGTGATGTTTTTAAAAATTTAATAAATGTGCATTATGGGTTTTTTATTAAAAATAAAATAGGATCATTAATTACAAGAATTACTACAGATACTTATTATTTAAGTGGGGCAATGGCCAACACATATACTGCATTAATAAAAGACTCTTTAACTTTGACTGTCTTAATAGGAAATATGTTTTTTCAAAATTGGAAATTAGCATGTATTTCTATAGTGATTTTTCCATTGGCCATTGTTCCAATAAGAGTTTTAGGTAAAAAAATTAGAAGAGTCACAAAAAACTTACAAGAACAGGTTGGAACTTTAGCTTCAAATTTAGAAGAGGTCTTTAGAGGAGTCAAAAATGTAAAATCTTTCAATGCAGAAAATTTTGAAATCAAAAGAGTCAATAAAGAAATTGAGCAAACTAGAGAATTGAATTTTAAACAGGAAAAAATTACTGCGAGATCCAGACCATTTACGGAAACATTGGGTTCAATGGCAGCTGGTCTAGCAATATTTGGTGGGGGTATTTTTGTAATTAATGAAAATATGACAGCTGGGCAATTGATGAGTTTTTTAGTAAGTCTAATGTTAGCTTATGCACCACTTAAAAACTTAATAAATGTGAATGTTTTACTTCAAAGCGGTCTTGGTGCTGCCTCCAGAATATTTGAATTTATAGATTTAAAAAACGAAACAATTGGAGGATCTAAGACAATAAAAAATTTCAAGACTTTGAGTTTTAAAGAGGTTTTTTTTAAATACGAAAATACAAATAAAAATATAATTAACCGAGTTAATTTTAACCTTAAAGCAGGAAAAAAAGTTGCATTTGTGGGACCCTCTGGAGGAGGTAAATCAACACTTATGGCTTTATTTTTGAGATTATTTGATATCACTAAAGGTGACATAACAATAAATGATATTGATATAAAAAAATTAAAATTAAATAGTCTTAGAAATATATTTAGCCTAGTTAGCCAAGATACAGTTTTGTTTGATGGTACTATTGCAGAAAATATAAAATATAATTCTGGTCACAATCAATCAAATATAAATCATTTTGCAAATATTGCATGTGTAAATGATTTTGCAAATAAACTACCTTTGAAATTGGATACTAAAATTGGAGAAAATGGAATTAAACTGTCTGGGGGGCAAAGGCAAAGAATTTCAATAGCGAGAGCTCTTGCTCAAAAAAACCCTGTTGTATTATTAGATGAACCAACTTCAAATTTAGATCTTAAAACAGAGTCTAAGCTATTCAATAATTTGTATCATTTGCCTAAAATTACAATGATCGTAGTTGCACATAGATTAAGCACAATCAAAAATTTTGATGAAATTTACTATTTAGAAAATGGTGAGGTTGTTGAGAAGGGAACTCATAGAACCTTAATGGCAAAGAAAAAACATTATTATAGTCTTTATCAAAGACAGATTAAAAAAAATGCTTAAAAAATTATCTAATAATAAATTCTTTAAGATTATTTTTGTTAATTTAATTTATCTGTCATTATCACTTATAAAAAAAACAAGCAATTGGTCAGGTGTAAATGAAGAAGTCATAGAAAAACAATTACAAGATAATAAATCAATCATTGTACTTATTTGGCATAACCAACTTATGGGTTCTACATTTAGTTGGAAATTTAAACCAAAATTAAGACCTGTTGCAACATCTCATAGAGATGGCCAAATAAGTACTTTAGTTCAAAGAAAATTTGGTTTAGATCCTCTTTTACGAGAAAAAGATAAACCGACCGCTCTAATCAAAGAAATCACTTTAGCCGTACAAAAAGGAGAGTGCATTTATATCACACCAGACGCACCGCATGGACCACCATATGAAATTAACACCAATATATACAAATTAGCTAAAAAGTTTGACTTAAAGATCGCACTACTAACTTTTAAAACCAATCGTTTTTTTCGTCTTAATAATTGGGATAAATTAAAAATACCATTACCTTTCAGTAAAGGTATTTTTTTTTGGGGTGAAGAAATAATAAACCCAAGTAAGTTCGATGAAAATTCTTTTAATACATACATTATAGACAATTTGAATAAAAATTTAAAAATAATTGATGCTCATTTTTAGCTATAGATTATTACAACTTGTGTTTTTTCCAGTGATTTTATTCATTGGTTTAATTAGAATATTCAATAAAAGAGAAAATTTTCTTTCATATAAACAAAAAATATTCGCAAACCAAGATTACACACAAATTAGACAAAGAGATCTTTTAATTCATTTTGCCAGCATAGGCGAATTAAATTCTATTAAATTCTTAGTTGATAGGCTCAATAATAAAAAAATTGTTTTATCATGTTCTACATTGTCATCTTTTGAATTGTCAAAAAAATTGTATCCCAACCTTATTTGTATATTTCTTCCTTTAGATTTTTTTTGGAATGTAAATATTTTTATGTCAAAAACAAATTTTAAAAAAATTTTATGGATTGACTCAGAAATTTGGCCTAATTGGCTAATGATGTCAAAAAAGAAAAATTTAAAAAATATTTTAGTTAATGGCAGAGTATCGGATACAAGTTTTGTCAGATGGTCAAAATATCCAAATTTAAGTAAGATAATTGGAGAACAATACGATTTAATTTTTGCACAAAGTAAAAAGGATCAAGTGAACATAAATAATTTATTTGGTAAAAAAGTTTATTTTTTTGGGAACTTAAAATTTAATATTAATCCAAATATACCAGACTCAAAAAAAAAGATCGTTTGTTTTGCAAGTATTCACTTAAATGAATATGATAAAGTTATAAATATAATAAAAAGATTAAATTTAAGTGAAATATTTGAAATAATTATAATACCGCGTCATATTCAATTCTCTAATAATTTAAGTCAAAAAATTATTTCTGAAAATTTAGAAAAAATTACAGTGCATAATAAATTTGGGGATATTATGTCAATTTTTGAGCGCTCAAAAATAGTATTTATGGGTGGTTCTTTAATTAAACATGGCGGACAGAATCCTCTGGAACCTATTTCAAGAGGTTGCTTTGTGCTTTCAGGACATTTTAATGAAAATTTTGAGGAAATTTATCTAGATCTCGAAAAACTTAGCCTTTGCAAAACAATGAATAGTGATAATTTAAAAGATATAAGTAATGAAATTAACAGACAAATAGAAGAAGACTTTCATCATGTTAAGGAAATTGAAGATTTTATTAATAATAATAAAAATAGTTTAATAAATATTACTGAGATGATTGATAAATGTTAAAAGCTCCAAAATTTTGGTATAAAAAAACAATTTCTTTAAATGCACTTCTTCTCTCTCCTTTGTCAATAATTTGGTCAATAGGAAATTTAATCAAAAGAAAAGCATCAAAAGTTCAAAAAATTGACTTACCAGTGATAGCAGTTGGAAGTGCTATAATTGGCGGTTCAGGAAAAACACCCTCAGTATTGTACATCTGTAGAGAATTAAAGAAGATGGGATATATACCTCATATTATCTCAAGAGGTTATGGTGGATCTACTACTGTAAATGAAGTTATAAAAGTAAAACCTCATATGGACTTTAATTTTGTAGGAGATGAGGCTTTAATGATGTCAAATTATTTTACCACATGGGTTAGTAAAAATAAATTTCACGCAATGATTTCAGCAAAAAAAGATGGTGCGAATATACTTGTGCTAGACGATGCACTTCAATCTTACAATATATATAAAAATATATCGATTTATGTTTATGACTCTATCCAATCATTTGGTAATAGACTTTTAGTTCCCTCTGGACCACTAAGAGAGTCAGTAAAAAATGCAATTGGAAAATCACAAATTTTTTTTTTAATTAACACAGAAGTATGTAATGATTTAAATGATAATCACTTTAAGCATATTCTGAAATATAAAATAGAAATCAATCCAGAATTTAAAGAAAAAAAGTTAATTGCTTTTGCGGGTCTGGGTTTTAATAAAAAATTTTTTGACCAATTAAAATCTGAAAATTTAAATTTAGTATTGACAAAAGAGTTTCCTGATCATCATCAATATACTGTCGATGATATATTTTTATTACTTGATCAAGCAAATAAAAATGATGCTTTTTTAATAACAACTGAGAAAGATCATGTAAGGATACCTAATGAATTTAAAAGCTCTGTTGGAATAATACATGGAGAAATAGTATCTGATAACAATCTAGGATTTACTAAGGAAATTGAAAAATATATTTAAAGTTCTTAAAAATTATATTGAGTTTGTAATTTTTATTATACTTAAAAATATATTAGGATTATTTAGTTTTAATTTTGCCTCATACGTTGGAGGAACTTTAGTTGGTTTTTTTGGGAAATTTACAAAATACGAGCAAATTATAAAAAATAATATGAAAGTATTGAACCTTAATGATGAAAAGAGTTCAAGATTAACAAAGGAAAATTTAAAAGAGACAGGTAAAGTTTTTTTTGAATTTTTTAACTTAAATAAATTTGATTGGAAAAATATAGATTTTGATAATATCCATATCATGGACGAGATAAAATCTCACAAAAGTCCTAAAATCTTTATATCTGCGCACATTGGGAACTGGGAGCTAACAAGAAATTTTATTTTACGTCATGGTTTCACATTACATTCAGTTTATAGACACGCAAATAATGAGAAGATCGATAACTATATTCAGAAAAATAGAAAGAAAAATAATGCTTTTTTTTATAAAAAAGGCTCTGAGAGTGCTAAATCCATGATTAAAGCTCTTAAACAAAATGAGGACTTAGCTCTTCTAATTGATCAAAGAGATAGTAGTGGTTTAGAAATAGATTTTTTTGGAGAGAAAGCGCTTGCGACAGACGGTTTTGCTAATTTAGCAATCAAATACAAAACAATGATATGTCCAGTATACTCCATCAGAAATCAAAATAATACATTTAAAATTATTTTTGAAAAACCTTTACGTTATGATGAATATAAAAATTATGACGTAAAAGGCCTAGTTGAAATGATTCACAAAAAATATTTTGAAAAATGGATTACAAACTCACCATCACAATGGCTATGGGTGCATAAGAGATGGAAATTATAATTTTTTTTTGACACTAATTACTCCATCTTTCAAAGTAACATCAAAATTATTTAATTTTTTTAAAGTTTGTATACTTTTAATAAGTTGATTTTCTGATTTCAATATTGCATACCCTTTTTTTAAGTTTTTTTCTATAGAAGAGGTATTAAGTATCTTATTTAGTAAATATAATTTTTGAGAAAAAATCTTGAATTTATTTGAAATTAAAGTTTTGTTATTATTGTTTATATATCCAATCTTGCTTTGTATTTCTAATATTTTTTGTTTTGGACTATTTTCTTGTAATCTGATCAATATATCATTAAAGAAATTTGATTTATCGTAAAAGGAATTATTAACTATCTTTAAATTCTCACTATTTATTTTACTTAATTTGTACTCAACTTCTTTAATTGAATTTGAAAAATAATTTACAGAATTTTTGAATTTTAATAATAGTTGTTCTATTGATAAATATTTTTGTTCGATAGATTGATTTAGTTTTAACTGAAAATCCTGAATTTGATTAAATAAATGATTTTTATCGGGAACTGCAATTTCAGCTGCCGCAGTAGGTGTTGGTGCACGCAAATCTGATACATAATCCAATAAGGTATAGTCAGTTTCATGACCAATAGCTGAAATATTAGGAATCTTTAATTTAAAAACTCTTTTTATTAAATCGGGTTCGTTAAAAGGCATTAACTCTTCCAAAGAACCTCCACCTCTGGCAAATATGATTAAATCTGGCTTAAAAAATTCTTTTGTGTCATGATTTTCAATAAGATCTAAAAAATCTATAATTTCAATATGAGAATTTTTACCTTGAACAGAAATAGGGAAAACCTTTATTTGAGTAACTGGAAATCTATCGGAAATTCTATGAATTATATCATGAATCACTGAACCAGAGGATGATGTTAACACACCAATAGATTTTGGATACTGAGGTAATTTTTTTTTCTTATCATCATCAAACAAGCCCAGCAAAGATAATTCTTTTTTCCTGTCTTCAATAAGCTTTAATATTGATCCTATGCCACTATACTCAACCTGATCAATAATGAGTTGGTAAACAGATCTTCCAAATTTTGAATAAGATGTTATCCTACCATAAAAACTGTATTCAGTTCCCTCTTCAATTTGAACTTGCAAATTTTCATAGGTTCCTTTCCAGCATATGCAAGATATGACCTCATCGTTTTCTTTAATTGAAAAATATACATGTCCAGAACTAGCTATAGTTATTGATCCTGTCTCTCCAACTAACTTTAAATAAGAATAGTTTTCCTCCAATAAGTCTTTTATTGACTTATTCAGTTGTGATACAGTGTACTCAGGAATATTATTCACAAAATAAATATACTTTATTATGTTATATAAATGAATGTCATAGTTGTAGGATCTGGTGCCCGAGAACATGCTTTGTGTAGAATTCTTCACAAGTCCTATCTTTGTGAAAAAGTATTTTGTTTTCCTGGAAATTATGGAATTAGTCAAATTGCGGAGTGTAAAGATATCTCAACCAAAGAGGATATCGTTAAGGAATGTATAAAAATTAATCCAGACCTCGTTGTTGTAGGTCCGGAAAACTATTTATCAGAAAATCTTGCGGGAGAACTTAGAAATAAGGGTTTAAATGTTTTTGGGCCTGACTCTGAAGGCGCAAAACTTGAATCTTCCAAGGAGTTCATGAAAGAATTTTGTCAAACTAAAAATATCCCAACTGCAAAGTCTCAAACTTTTGTTGATTTTGATGAGGCAAAAGACTATCTCGAGAGTTTTAATGGGCCCATAGTTGTAAAATACGATGGATTAGCTGCTGGTAAAGGAGTATTTGTATGCACAAATACAAATGAAGCAATAGAGGCTTGTGAAAGGATATTTATAAAAAAAGAATTTAATCAAGAAAACAATAAAGTTGTTATTGAAGAATTCATTGAGGGAAAAGAATTGAGTTTTTTTACAATTACTGATGGTAATGAATATTTAAATATTGGTTCCGCCCAAGACTATAAAAGAGTTGGAAATAATGATACTGGACCTAATACTGGAGGAATGGGTACTATCAGCCCTGCCCCTATTTTAGATAATAATCTAGATATGATAATTCAGGATCAAATAGTAAAAAAAACTATAGATGGTTTAAAGCACGACAAAATAGCGTTTCAAGGTGTTATATTTTTTGGGATAATCGTCAATGAGCACAATCAACCATATTTATTAGAGTACAATACTAGATTTGGAGATCCTGAAATTCAAAGTATTTCTATTAGGATAAAGTCAGATTTTTTATCTTTACTTCATTCAACTGCAACAAAAAATTTAAAATATGCTAATATTGAATTGTTTGAAAATAAAAAATCAATTTGTTTAATTTTAGCAACGAAAGGATATCCAGGGAATTATCCTAAAAATACTGAAATCAGAAATTTAAGTGAATTAAAAAATAATGATGAATTTTATATTTTTCATGCGGCAACTAAATTAATTAATAACAAAGTCTTTTCTAATGGAGGTAGAGTTCTATCGATCGTTGTACGTGGAGATAATTATCTTGAATGTAGAAATAAAGTATATGAAATAGCAGATATTATAGACTGGCCTGAAAAATATTACAGATCTGATATTGGTGCTAATGTTTAGTTCTTTTATTTTTAAAAAATTTTTTTATTAAATTTTCTTCATTATTTTTAATTAATTTATACTTTACCTTAGATATAGTTTTTCTACTGGGATTTTCATTTTTAAATAAATAATAAACCTCAGATAATCTTGAGGATTTTATGACCTCTTTGCACATATGACATGGTTCTAAATAAGATATCATTATAAGACCATCTAATCTCTTCTGATTTAATTTTTTACATGCCTTTCTTATACATAAAATCTCTGCATGTGCTGTTGGATCATTTGATGCAATTTCTTGATTGAAAGATCTAGCAATAATTCTCTCATCGATCGGGTCCACTATTACGGATGCTATAGGAATCTCACCTTTTTCCATAGCTAATTTACATTGCCTAAGTACAATACGTATAAAATTTGTTAGGTTGTTCATTGTGAATAGATCCCCAGTCATAGGTATTACAACTGATTATAAGGAAAAAGAAAACACATATTCTAAGTATCCTTGGTTTGCTTTAAGACGCCATTATTCAGACTGTTTACATGAGTTTGGATGTACACCAATTATACTGCCTATAACAGAAACTATAGAAAATATAGATTTTTTAGATGGCTTACTCATCTCTGGGGGGGACTTTGATATTGATCCAAAATATTACGGAGAAAATATACAGTCAGATAAAATTCAAATCATTAAAGATAGGACTAAATTTGAATTTAAAATATTAGAAAAATATTTTCCCCTTAATAGACCTATTTTGGGAATATGTGGAGGTTGCCAACTTCTAAATGTATTTTTTGGTGGTAGTTTAAACCAAGATATTGAGTCATTTATTGAACACGAACAACCCAATCCAAGAGATGAGACTAGTCATGAGATAGTTTTAAATGATACATCTAATCTAAAGATATTTAAAAATAGTCAAAAAATTTTCGTTAATAGTGCTCATCATCAAGGTATTAAAAAAATTGGTCAAAATTTAATAGTAGATGCTATTGCGCCTGATAATCTAATTGAAGCATTTCATCACAATCAACATCCATTATGTATAGGTGTTCAATGGCATCCTGAATTTTTAATAACAGAGTTTGATAAAAGTATAATAAAGCTGTTTACAGATCATGCAAAAAATAACATTTAGTAAAAAACTATCTATTCAATTTAAAATTTCGAGAAACCAAGCAGAAAATTTAATTAAAAATAAAAAAGTTACTTTAAATGGCAATATTGAAACAAGACCGTTTATATCAGTAACTGATAAAGATATTTTTGATATTGAAAAACTTAAATCAAATAAACTTAATATAATACTATTTCATAAACCGCGAGGTTGTATCACTTCCAAAAAAGATGAGAAAGATAGAAAAATTGTTTATGACTTTCTACCTAGGAAATATCACCAGTATCACTATATTGGTAGATTAGATTACAATTCTGAGGGTTTATTACTATTTACAAAAGAGACCTCTTATAAAAGATATATGGAACTTCCTAAATCAAATATTAAAAGATCTTATCTTGTTAATGTAATGGGTGCCATTAATCAAAATAAGCTTAAATCAATGAATAAAAAAATCTATGGAAAAGAAATTTATAAAAAGCCTAATGTAAAACTAGTTCACTCTAATCTAAACAAACATGTACTGAGATTTAATCTCACTGAGGGAAAAAATAGAGAAATTAGAAATATTTGTGCATTATTTAATTTAAAAGTAGAAAAGCTAAAAAGGATATCTTACGGTCGTTTCCTATTAAAATCTATAACCTATGGTGATTACAAAGAAATGGAGGTTAATGAGAGTTATCAGCGGTAAATACAAGGGCCGGAAAATACTAGTTGAGTCTAAAAGTAATTACAGACCAACCTTAACAAGAATTAGAGAGGATATATTTAATTTATTATCACATAGTAATGATCTGAATATAAACCTTAATGAGGTAATTTTATGTGATTTGTTTGCAGGAACAGGTTCAATTGGTATAGAAGCGCTATCTAGGGGTGTTAAAAAAGTAATATTTAACGATATCGAGAAAAAACATACTAATAAAATTGAAGAGTTTTTAAATAAAATTAATGAGGTGAATTATGAAATAACTAATTTTGATCCTTATGAACAAAAAATAAATATTCTAAATAACTGCAATATAATCTATATAGATCCTCCATATGATCATAGTTTTGAATTAATTCAAAAAAAAATATTAATTAATATTAAATCAAATATCTTAGTCATATTGGAAAGCTCAAATTTAATTGATATAAAAAATCTAATATTAATGAAAAAATACAAAAATAAAAATTTATTTTTTTTTAGAGCTTAATAAAATTTAAAATAATTAATAAATTTGATAAAAAATTTTTTAAAATATCTAAATTCTCCAAATACAAAAGCAAAACCAATTAGTACAAACTGATATATAGGAAAAATTAATATTAATCTAATTAACCAATAGAAAAACTTATTTGAGATAAAGTTTTCAATTGACATAAATTGTAGTAATGGTTCAGATATAAAAACAGAAAGAGATCCAGCCAATCCAAAAATAAAAAAAATTTTTAATAAATGAAGTTTTGAATTAGCACCAAAAAATATAATTAAATTATTTATCATTTATATTTTTGTATTCTTTTTTAAAATCTCTACTGCTGGTTGATCAAGAAAATTAATCTTTTCATACTTTGATCTAAGGAAAATGTCAAAAATTAAATAGTATAAAAGATAAAAATAATTTTCTAAATTATCTTTTATTGAAATTTGTGTCATAAAAAAATTTTTTTGATCGAGTGTTTTGATTGCACCATTTTCGAGAGTGCTCATTAAATTATGACCTTTAATCAAATTTGATAAAGATGACAAAGATTTTTTTTTATAATCAATTTTAAAAGAAATAAAACTTTTATCATGTGGTCCATCTATATAAAGTTGGAATTGGCTATGTTGATCTATAGACCCAAATGAAGAAATATAATTTTTTGCTTTATTATTTTTACCCAAACTCTCTGCAAATATTTGTCGATACCATTCATTTACAACGTTAATTTTATCGTGATAACTTAAACCTACGACTATATTTAGTTTATGCTTTTTCTCATAAGCTATAGAATCAAATATATATTTAGATAATTTAATATGACTCTTAAGAAATATTTTTTTAGCTTTTGTCATCGAATTTAAAATTTTATTAAGTGAGTATCCAACTGATATTAAAGGGAGTAAGGCTGTAATTGAAAAAACACTAAACCTTCCACCTATATTTGGGTCGTGATCAAAGCATAAAATATTATTTTTTCTTGCAAAATTTTTCATATAATTATTTTTATCTTCAGTAATAAAAATAAAATTTTTAAAATAATTATTAATTTTTTTTTGTTTTAATATTTTTATAATTACATGAAGAAAATATTTTGTTTCAATTGTGTTTCCTGACTTTGATATGAAAATAAATTTATCTTTTTTATCAACTTTCAATTCTGAAAGTGAATTCTTAATTCTCATTGGAGAAGGGTTTTCATAAAAAAAAAGTTTTTTATCAATTATATCTGGATCAATAAATTGACCTAATAGCTTAGAACTTAAAGAAGACCCTCCCATTCCTAAAACATGGGTTCTAAACGATTTATTTGTAAATATATTAAGGTTATAAGAATTAAAATATTTTTTATTTAATGGATTAAACATATTTAATGAAAAGAATTCATCAATCGAATATTTAATATTTAAATTATGAAAAAAACTTAATTTCTTTAAATTATTTTTAATAATCACTATAAGGCTCCCTTATTTAAAAAAAGATTAGTTATTTTTTTTACCTTTAAAAAGTCTTTGAAATAGTGTTTGATCAGTGTCATAGCCACTACCATAGTCTATTTTATCTGCCACATTTGAGTTTGTATTTATTGAGTCTGTTTGATTAAGAATACCTTTTATTACGGGATTGTCGGTTTCTACCAAATTAATATTTGAATTATTTGTAGATTTAGGTACTGGTAAATCGTCTGTTGGGGGTAAGATCAATGTCTTATTATAACCTACACCAAGGTTATTTCTTGTCTCTCTTTGGCAAGATATAGTAAAAAAAATCAATAAAATCAAAAATATACTTTTCATAATTTTTTATTCAAAAATAATATATTTACCATCAATATCACAAAACCAACAGTTATACAGCTATCAGCAACATTAAATGCAGGCCAATGATATTTACCTATATATACGTCAATAAAATCTATAACAAAACCCCTAAATATTCTGTCTAGAAAATTACCCAAAGCTCCTGCTAAAATCAAAACAAGAGTAAATCGAAAAATGCTATCTTGTGTTTTTATGAGAAGATATAAAAAATAAAAAATTATTATTAATATAATTATTGAAACAAAAATTTGATTCAAAGATGGGTTATTTAAAAATCCAAAAGCAAAACCATAATTAACTACAAATGTTAGATTAAGGATTGGCAGTAAGACTATTGACTCATATAAATCAAGAGTATTGATCACAAGAAATTTTGTGATTTGGTCTAATATCAAAATTAACACAAATAATATTATTAAATTACTATTTGATTTATTGCTGAAGAGATTTCCAAACATCTTCACATCTTTTACATAAATTATTTTTATTTGAGGATACTTCAGGCAAAACAGACCAGCACCGTTGACATTTTTCTCCATTTGCAGATTTTATTTCGACATAAATATCATCATCTTCAAAGTTAAGTGATTCTTTAGATTTATTTAAAATATCTTGTATTTCAATATTGCTAACAATAAACATCTCTGCTAAATCCAAATTTTTGATAATATCTTTTGTAGCTTGAGATAAAAATAAAGTTACCTTTGCTTGAAGGCTAGAACCAATTAATTTTTCATTTCTTTTAATCTCTAAGGCTGAAGTTACACTTTTTCTTACTCTTTTGAGTTCTTTAAAAACTGTTTCTAAAGAAATATCTTTAAATTTAAAATCTTCATTGTTAATATTTTGAAGTAAAATACTATCATTATTACCATACTCTCTAGCACTCCATGCTTCCTCACAAGTAAATGTAACTATAGGAGATAACCATTTTGTTAAAAATTCAAATATGACATTAAGACAGGTCGATGTTGATCTCCTTTTTAAACTTCTGACGTCATCACAATATAAACAGTCTTTTCTAATATCAAAATAAAATGCTGATAATTCAAGAGTGCAGAAATTTAATAAGACTGTGTAAATACTATGATAGTTGTGTTTTGAAACTAAATCTTTTAACTCATCATTAAGGTTTGAAACTCTTGTCAGAATATACCTCTCTAATTCAGGCATTTGATCTGGTTTAATAATATCTTTATCAGTAAAGTTATGGAGATTCCCCAAAAGAAATCTCAATGTGTTTCTGATTTTTCTATAAGAGTCTATTTGATAATTGATAATCTGATTATCAATTTTTAAATCCTCAGAATAATCTGAAGCAACAACCCAAATACGCAATATATCTGCACCATATTTATTTATTATTTCATCTGGGGAAATCACGTTTCCAACTGACTTAGACATTTTTCTACCTTTGCCATCTACAACAAAGCCATGTGATAAAATACTTTCAAAAGGTGCCTTATCTCTTGTTCCACAAGACTCAAGTAACGAAGAGTGAAACCAGCCTCTGTGTTGGTCTGAGCCCTCTAAATACATCGATGCTGGCCAGTGAAGATCTTCTCTAGCCTCTAATACATAAGAATGAGTTGAGCCACTATCAAACCAAACTTCAACGACATCTTTTACTTGTTCAAAATCATTTGGGTCATATTCAGGTGATAAAAATCTTGAGGGTTCTGATACAAACCAGGCATCCCCACCCTCCAACTCATAAATATTAGCAATTTTTTCAATAATATTTTGATCACGTAAGGGCTCTCCTGTTTTTTTGTTGACAAATATTGGTAATGGGACGCCCCAAACTCTCTGTCTAGACACACACCAATCAGGACGATCCTCTATCATGCTTCTTAATCTTTTTTGTCCTTGTTTTGGGAAAAAATCAGTTTCATCAATAGCTTTTAATGCTTTTGTTCTTAGATCATTTGTATCCATCGAGATAAACCATTGCGAGGTATTTTTATATACTAAAGGAGCTTTAGATCTCCATGAATGAGGATAACTATGAACTAAAATTCCTTGTGATATTAAGTTATTATTTTTTTTTATTTCATCACAAACATTTTGATCAACTTTAAAAATGTGTTGGCCATTAAATACAGGGATATGATCATAATATATTCCACTTTCATTTATTGTCATGGGCAATTCTAAATCATGTTTTTTGCCCAAAATAAAATCATCCATTCCATGAACTGGACAAATATGAACTATACCCGTACCTTGTTCAGTGGTTACAAAATCACCATGAAGAATAGGAACTTCAAAACTATATCCAGAGTCGTATAAAGTGTGTTTACAAAAAGTATTTGTTAATTCATGACCTTTAATTGAAAAATTTAGTTTGTATTCTTCAATTTTATTTTCTTTAATAAATGACTCAAATAAATCGCTAGCTATAATTAAGTTTTTGTTTCCATCATTAATTTTTAAATTTATAGATTTGTATTCAATATCATTATTAACTGCCAGAGCTCTATTACCTGGTATCGTCCAAGGAGTAGTTGTCCAAATAACAATAGAGTGTTCTTTTAATTTACTGTTATCAGTTTTTGAAATCGGGAAACAAGCATATATTGTCGTTGATTTATGATCATGATATTCAACCTCTGCATCTGCAAGTGCTGTTTTTTCTATAACAGACCATAAAACTGGTCTGTGTCCTTTGTAAATACCACCGTTTTTGAGAAACTTTCCTAATTCTCTTACTATTTGTGCCTCTGCATGAAAATTCATAGTTGTGTATGGGTTGTCCCAATCGCCAATTACCCCCAATCTTTGGAATTCTTTTTTTTGAATAGATATCCACTTATTAGCAAAATCTCTACACTGTTTTCTGAATTCAATTACAGGTACATCGTCTTTATTTTTCTTTTTTGCTCTATATTCCTCCTCTATTTTCCATTCAATAGGTAGTCCGTGACAATCCCATCCAGGAACGTAAATAGAATTTTTATTAAGAAGTTGTTGATATTTTACAATTATATCTTTTAAAATTTTATTGAGAGCATGACCCATATGAAGATGACCATTTGCATAAGGAGGTCCATCATGAAGAATAAATTTTTCTTTAGACTTAGATTGTTCTCTTAATTTTTTATATATGTCATTTTTAATCCATTCATCAAGAATTCCTGGCTCTTTTTTTGGCAAGTCTGCTTTCATAGAAAATCCAGTCTTTGGAAGTGTAATAGAGTCTTTAATTTCCATAATTTAATATTTTTTTTGCTTCAGCGATATCTAAATTGATTTGATTTAATAATTCTTTTATACCATTAAATTTTTTCTCTTGTCGAATTTGTTTATAAAAAAATAATTCTATATTCTTATCATAAATATTATTATCAAAATCAAACAAATAGGCCTCAACAATTGGCTTTTCTTTATTAAAGGTTGGTCTTATACCAAAATTGACAATGCCAAAATAAGTATTTCCATCAATCATGGTCTCTACAGCATAGACACCATATGGAATAATAATTGTATTGAGAGGGTATTCAATATTGGCTGTGGGAATACCAATTGAACGACCTCTTTGATCGCCTCTAATAACTTTACCAGAAATACTAAATTTTCTTATTAAATCTTTATTTGCTAATTCAATATTTCCTATATTAAGATTTTCTCTTATTTTACTTGAAGATATTTTATTATTAGTGTGCTCATCGACAATGAGATCAATCTCGTTTAGTAGAATTTTATTTTTCTCACAAAATATTCTTAAGGTCTCAATATTTCCTTTTCTTTGATTTCCATATTGAAAGTCTCTTCCTATTAAAATTCTTTTGGCATTAAGTTTACCCAATAAAATTTTGTCTTCGAATTCCAAATGATTAAGTTGGGTAAAT
>CACNLH010000011.1 GCA_902621205.1 uncultured Alphaproteobacteria bacterium
TTTTGTCTGAAAGATTAATAGATCGAGATATCATACAAAGGTTTAATATTACAACCGTATATAATTATATTAATGGTAATGAATTTATAGAACATATTTCAGACGAAAAAATATTTTTATCAGATGAAAATTTAATGGATGCTGGTTCTAGAAGCGATAACGATATTACTATTTTTTTTTCTAATGATCAGCTTTTTTCCAAAGTAAATTTAAGCAACTCAAATTACTTATTGTTACTAAAGAATATTGATCTAGAAACATTAAATTACTATCAGAACATTATACAATCATATGAAGCTATAAATTCTATTGATAATAATAAAAGAGACATTCAAATAACATTTTTTACAATTTATATAATTCTTTCAACAAGTTTAATTTTTATATTCATAATAATTGGGACAAATTTTAGTTTTAGATTAGCGAAGCCAATAAGAGACTTAAATAATTCTATTATAGATCTTAGAAAAGGAAAATATAAACAAATTGAATATAAAAAATTGATAAATAAGGATGATATTTCAGTATTAACAAACTCCTTTCATGAGATGAGTAAAACAATAATCGATCAAAAAAATAATCTACAAGAGGTTAATGCTACTATTAACGATCAACTAAGTTTCATAAACAATATTATTGAAAATTCCCCTTATGGAATTTTTGTTTTAAAAAATAAATTAATGATTTTTGAAAATTCTGCATCTACTATATTTGGTAGTGAAAATAACACTCCATTCAATAATTTTACTAAGTTGCTTTCAAACCATTTTAACAATAGTCAAAGTCTTTATAGAAAATCATATGAAATTAATTTAGAAGTTAAATTAGAAAATATTCAAAAATATTTTTTCGTAAAATCTATTTTTATCGATAATAATTCTTTATTTGATCAAATTATAATTTTTAATGACTATACTGACTTAATATTTGCTGAAAAAAATAATGCTATTGCAGATCTTGCTAGAAAGATTTCTCATGAGATAAAAAATCCACTAACACCTATGCTTTTGTCAACAGAATTCATTGAAAGTCAACTTGAAGATGATGAATTGATTAATTCAATTAAATCTATAAAGAGGCAAATTTTTTTAATTCAAAATCTTGTAAATGAATTTTCTACTTATGCAAGATTACCAAAAGCAAATATTACTAAATTAAATTTATCAGAAATTTGTTTAGTTTATATTGAGGAATATAAAAGAAATTATGACAAAATTGAAATAAATCATATTATTGAAGAAAATCTATTTGTTAATTTTGATCATTCATATTTGGACATAATTTTTAATAATCTTTTTAAAAATTCTATTGAAGCTTTAATATCAACAAACAATCCTACAATTGAAATATCATTAAAAAAAATAGACGAAAAGTTGATTTTAACCTTTTTTGATAATGGCCCTGGATATGACGGGGATATTGATGATCTCATTAAACCATATTTTTCAACTAAAAATTCATCTGGATTAGGATTATCCTTAATAAATAAAATAATTACTGACAACTCCTTTAAGATGAATATAACAACGAACAGTTATTCAGGATTTAAAATTGAATTAATTTTTTATGACTAAAATATTAGTAATTGATGATGAACTAGAAATTTGTAAACAAATTTCACTTATTCTTTCTAAACATGGTTATCAAGTCACTTATGCTAATTCACATAAAGAATTTGCTGATCTTGAACTACGAAATTTTAATTATGACGTTGTATTAGTTGATTTATGGCTTAAAAATAGCACTAAACAAGGGATAGATATAATTGAATATTTAAAAAATAAATATGAAAATTTAGTAATCGTTTCTTTTAGTGGCCACGCAAATATAGACAACGCAATCGAGTCCGTAAAAGCAGGAGCAAATGATTTTATTGAAAAACCATTTGAGACTAAAAAACTTATTCATATAGTTCAAAAAAATTTACTCGAACTAAAACAACGAGTTACAATTAATAATTACAGAAACAAAATCTCTTTTCATTCTAAGATAGACTCAATTGGATATGGTAATTATATTGAAAATGTTTTCAAAACACTTTCTAAGATAAAAAATAATTCATCTATTTTAATAATTGGGCCTAATGGGATAGGAAAAAACTTTCTTGCAAATACTATTCATATGAATTTATCCTCAAATAATCCTGATACATTTATTAATTTAAATGAAAATTTAATGAATGAATCTGATTTATTAAAATTAAGTTCATTACACAATTATTTTACTATTTACTTGAATGATTATGAAAATTTTAATCAAATTGAACTTTTAAATTATTTAAATTTAGTAAAAAGTAAAAAAATAAATGCATCAATCATATTTGATAGTAAAAAAATTGATATGAAAGATCCATTTGTTAATAATGTTGACCATAGAGTTATGTTAAATCCATTGACTACAAGAAAAGATGAAATTTTTCCTCTTTTTAAACATTATTTAAATATTTTTTCACAAAAGAAATTTGATAATACGATTAAAATCGATGATGAAGTCCAGAAATTATTATTAAACCATACCTGGCCTGGAAATATATTTGAAATAATGAATCTTTCTGAAAATATAACAGGACTTTTAACACACAATAGTTTATTTGTATCAAAAAACTTAATTGAGGATTTGATGAATAATTCTATAGATAGCACTGATCTTTATGATTTAAATTTTAGAGAAGCTAAGGATAAATTTGAAAAAGATTATCTACTACAAAAATTAAAAATAAATAATTTCAATATGACTTTAACTGCCAAAATGCTTAAACTAGATAGAGTATCTTTATACCGCAAAGTTAAATCACTCAAAATAAAAATAGATTAATGAATATACTTATACTTGGTTCCGGAATAGTTGGTGCAAATCTTGCAAAAAAATTATCTGAACAAGGAAAAAACGTTTTTCTTTTAGATGATGATGCCAATGAATTAAAAAATTTATCTGAGAGATATGATATTAAAACTATTTATGATGATCCTTTAAATCCATCATTTTATAAAAATTTTGACTCTAAAATTGATTGTTTTATTGCTGTTACACGAAGTGATGAAAAAAATATTATAACAAGTAAATTTGCAAAAGAATTTTTAAAAGTTGATAAATCAATTGCAAGGGTTAGGAATCAAAATTTAATTCTAGATGAAAATAAATCATTATTGATAGAGTCAAATAGTTTTCTTGATCATATAATATCTCCCGAATGGGAAGTCTCAAATAATATATTTGAAAAAATTCATTTACCTGGTGCTTTTTTTAGTGAGTCTTTAATAACACAAGATTACTTATTAATTGGAATGCAATCATCTGACTTATTTAAAAATCATACTTATGATGAAATAAAAGTTTTCTTCAAAACGAATAACCTTTGTTATTTAGGTCATAGTAAAGAGGATAAAATAAATTTTGATTTTAAAAATATATCAATCTCAGATCAACTCTACCTGTTAATAAAGAAAAAATATTTAAATAAACTTATAAAGTTCTTTGGCTTTAAGGATTATGTATTAGATGTTCTTATTGTTGGTGGGGGAAATATTGGTCAAAATTTGTCAACTTTAATAGAACAAGACGATCAAGAAATAAACTTAAAAATTTTAGAGCTAGATAAAGAAAGGTGCAATTTTTTAGCTGGTTTACTCAAAAATACGACTATCTTTCATGGTGATGCTCTCGATCAAACTTTGTATGAAGAAATAAAACTGAACAATTCTGATTTAGTAATTACCGTCACAGATAATGATCAAATTAATACAATATTGTCAATAATTGCTAAAAAAAGGGGATCCAAATCAGTTATATCAGTAATTAACAATGAGTCATACTCATCTTTTGCAAATGATTTAGGCATAGATGTTATAATTAACCCAAGAGAATTAACGACATCTAGAATAATTGAAAAAATTTCTAAAGGCTCTCTTTTATCTTATCATTCTATTTTTAAAGATGAGTACATAATTTATGAAATTAAATATAAAAATGAGATATTTGAAAATATAAAAAAATCAGAAGTAATAAATCACATATGTACCTTAACAAATGAAACTTTAGAGTTAAAAAATAATGATCATATTCCTTTGAATAACGATATATTAATCTTATGTGTCTTGCGAAAAGACTCTCATGTTTTAGAAAAAATCATTAATGATGATTGATAATAATTTTTTTTTAGATACCCATACCTTTTTGAAGAAAATTGCATCCGACATAATTATTCCAAACATTGGAAAACTCACTGATAATGAGGTTTCAACTAAAGAAGATAATTCAAAAGTTACTAGTTGCGATGTGATAATAGAGAATGAATTAATTGGTTATTTTAAAAAAATTGGATTTTCAAATATCATATCTGAAGAGAGTAATTCAGAATTAATTAAAAAAAATGAATATTTAACAATAGATCCAATCGATGGAACAAGAAATTTTATCAACGGAATTAATAAAGTTGCGATAATGGTATCATTTATAAAATCTACTCAATGTGAATTTGCTATAATTTATGACCCTATTAGTGATGTTTTTTATCATACTTATAAGGACTCAATATTTAAAAACCACAAGCAAATAAAACCTCAAAATTATAGCAGTCAAATTGGTTTTTTAGGCGAACATGCCAAAGTTTATTTTAAAGATATAATTTTTTCTTACACAGAAAAAATTAGATCAAGATCAATTGGTTATGACGTTATCGAAGCTATAGAGGGTGAAAGATCTTTTTTAACTGTCTACGGATCAAAAATTTGGGATTTATTTCCAGCTATGAGTTTTTTAAAGCTATTAAATTTTGAAACAAATCTTCCAAATATGGAATTTGATTATTCAAAATTAGAAAAAAAAATAATTTTTTATGCCAACTTATAGGATTTTATTTGTTGGTCTTGGGAAAATGGGCTTCCATATGGCTGGATATTTGTCCAAAAATAAAAATTTTAAACTTTTTGTATTTAATAGAACTAAATTAGTTGAACATAAATGGAAAAAAAAATTTATAGCTGAAAGTTATAATTTTAAAAATGATATTAAATTTGACTTTATTATTTCTTGCCTAAAAGACGATAACGCAGTTAATACTTTTTTTAATAAATTTTTAAAAACTTCAAATTTTCACAAAAATACAATTATTATTGATCACTCAACTATATCATTAAGACAAATAGGTATACTTTCTAAGTCATTCAATCAAAGAAAAGTAAAATTTTTAGATGCTCCTATTACAGGAGGGGAAGAGGGTGCAAAAAAAGGTTCTTTATCAGTAATGGTTGGTGGAAGTAAACCAAATTTTAATAAATCAAAAAGAATAATTTCCTCTTATTCTAAAAGTATAACGCATATGGGGAAATTAGGCTCAGGTCAGTTAACTAAATTTACTAATCAAATTTTAATTTGTGGTATTTTATACTCTATGTCAGAGGCTTATCTTTTTAGTAAAAAAAATAATCTTGATCAAAAAAAAATTTTTAATGCTATTAAAAATGGTGCAGCTAATTCTTGGCAATTTACTAATAGGTATCCAACACTTGCTAAAAATAAATTTAATTTTGGTTTTTCTACAGAATTAATGACTAAAGATTTAAAATATGTTTTACAACAAGCAAAAAAATCTAAATTAAACTTAAATCTCACAAAAAGTGTCTTTAAAAAGTATAAAAGTTTACAAAATACAATTTATAAAAAATATGATACTTCAAGTTTAGTTAAGTCATTTAATGATTGATGAATTATTGGAAAAAAGGTTGTACTTATTTACTAGAGAATGACCCTGTTTTTAAACATTACTATAATCCAAATCATCAATTAAAAACAAATAAAAATAAATTTGATGTTTTATTTAAATCTATCTGTTCCCAGCAAATATCTGTTTCTGCTGCTATGTCTATTTATAAAAACTCTAAGAGTATAATCGGTCCAATAAATTTTAAAAATTTTAAAACTAATAAAATTAAAATAAAAAATTTACCTTTAAGTAAAAATAAGAAAAAATGTTTAATATCACTTTTAAATAATTATCATTTAGTAACTGAAATAAAGTTAAGCAATAGTAATTTTGAAAAAGTAAACAATAATTTAACTCAAATTTTTGGTATTGGTAAATGGACTGCTGAAATGTTCTCTATATTTTATTTAGGTTTGCCAAACATAATGCCATTAGGAGACCTTGGTTTTATTAATGCCTATAAGAAATTTTATAGAGATAAAAATTTATCTAAATTTTCTTTCCATTCGAACAAATGGCGAAATTATTCAACTATTGTAACATGGTATCTGTGGTCATCTTACGACTCAGAACCCTTATATTTATAATTTTATCCTAAATTAAAAAAAACAATTTAATCTTTAAAAAAAGGAATCTATTAATATTTATGCAATCAATAGTTGAGTTTAAGAATATTTTTAAATCCTATCCCGGAGTTATAGCAAATGATGATGTATCCTTTAATATCAAAGAGCAATCTATCCATGCTATCTTAGGTGAAAATGGTGCCGGAAAGTCAACATTAGTAAAAATTTTATATGGTCATGTAAAACCTGACAGTGGTGAAATTTTAATAAATTCTGATTTAGCAATAATTAATTCACCATCTACTGCAAAGAACTTAGGTATAAATATGGTTTTTCAACATTTCAGTTTATTTGAGTCACTTACTGTTGCTGAAAATTTAATTCTTGGTATGAATGAAAATATATCTTTAACTAAATTAAAAGATAAGTCTAAGACAATTTGTGATAAGTACGGTTTTAACTTAAATTTAAATTCTCCTATTAGTTCTCTATCTGTCGGTCAGAGGCAATCTTTAGAAATTGTTAGATCATTATTGAATAATCCAAAAATTCTTATTATGGACGAACCAACTTCTGTTCTTACACCAGACGAAATTAGTAAATTATTTAAAATTATAAAAAATTTAGTTAAAGACGGATTAACAGTAATTTTTATATCCCATAAATTAGAAGAAATTATAAATTTGTCTGATTATGTAACAATTATGAGAAATGGAAAAGTAGTAAGCACAATCTCGACACAAAATGAAGATCCTGAAACTTTAGGATATAAAATGTTAGGTTATAAAGTGTCGAAAGCAAAACAGGTCAGCGACATTAATTTTTCTCAGGAAATTTTTAATATTAAAAATTTATCAACTCAATCTAAAGATCCATTTACAGTTAATTTAAATAAAATTGATTTAAATTTAAAAAAGGGACAAATTTTTGGCATAGCTGGAGTGGCAGGAAATGGCCAGAAAGAATTAATGGAAATTTTACTAAATGAAAACGATTATGAATTTAGTGGAGATATTTTTTTCAAAGATTTAAACATTAATAATCTATCTACATTTCAAAGAAAATCTCTATCTATTTCATATGTTACTGAAGAGAGGTTAGGCCACAGTGCTGTGCCTGAGATGTCTTTATCTGAAAATATATTTTTAAGCATGAACCATAAAAGTGAATTTAAAAAAGGTGATTTTATAAATTTTGAAAAGATTAATTCATTTGCAAGTGATGTTATAAAAAATTTTAAAGTTGATACCCCCTCTTATAATGTCAAAGCTGGTAAACTTTCAGGTGGAAATCTTCAAAAATTTATTATTGGAAGAGAAATTATGTCAAATCCTGAGCTATTAATTTTATCTCAACCTACATGGGGCATAGATGCAGGTTCTGAAGCATTTATTAAGAAAACAATTGTAGAATTATCACAAAAAGGAGTATCTATAATTATTATTTCACACGATTTAGATGAATTACTTGAAGTATGTCACGAAATTGCTGTTTTATATGAGGGGTCTTTATCAAAACCTTTAAATGTAGAAAATATAAATATCACCAAATTAGGAAAGTATATGGGTGGTCTATTTGATTAGAGTGCAATTAAGAGAGGATTACTCAAATCTAATATTTTATTTGTCACCATTAGTTGCTGTTGCTTTAACTTTATTTTTTGGCTCTTTTATTTTTTTAATTTTGGATTTAAGTCCGATCGAGTCTTTTAAAATTTTTTTTATCAGTCCTATTTCAAACTCTTATGGTATTTCTGAACTGTTTGTAAAAGCCACACCACTTGCAATTATAGCTTTAGGATTATCTTATTGTTTTAAAAACAATATTTACAATATCGGGGCTGAAGGACAGCTGACAATGGGAGCAATATTTGGTGGCGGTATCGGACTTTTATTTAATGACTCGACAAGTGTTTTTTTACTTCCTTTAATGATTTTATTTGGTGCAATAGGAGGTGCATTCTGGGCAAGTATACCTGCTATTCTTAAAACAAAATTTAATACAAATGAAATTTTAACTAGTTTGATGTTAACCTATGTGGCTCTTTTTATTCTAGATTATTTTGTTGTTGGTCCTTGGAAAGATCCTGAAGGATATGGTTTACCTAAATCGATGCCATTTCCTGATGCAGGAAGACTTCCTGTATTATTTGATGGCCTTCGTGTTCACATTGGTGTCTATTTTGCTACAATAATATGTTTTATAACTTATATTGTTTACAACAAAACATTATTTGGATTTAAACTTAAAGTCTCTGGCTTAAGTTCAAAAGCATCCCAATATGCAGGTTTTAAATATAATAACTTAATTTTTTATACTTTTATTATTAGTGGTGCATGTGCAGGACTAGCTGGACTATTTGAGGTTTCAGGGCCTATAGGTTTGTTATACAGAGATATTTCTCCTAATTATGGTTTTACTGCTATCATTGTAGCATTTTTGGGAAGATTGAATCCTATTGGAATTATTTTATCCTCTTTGCTAATTGCATTAACTTATTTAGGAGCTGAGGATGCGCAATTATTTTTAAAGATTCCCTCAGCTGTCGGTTTTGTATTTCAGGGTTTGGTTCTATTTTTTTTACTGGGCACAGATTTTTTAAATAAATATAAAGTATCAATTGAATGAATATTGAATTAATTATAGGTATTTTAAATATAGTTTTAATATCGACCACACCACTTGTCTTTGCTGGTATAGGTGAGTTAGTAACTGAAAAAAGTGGAGTTCTTAATCTTGGACTAGAGGGTTTAATGTTAGTGGGAGCGGTAACCGGATTTATTACTTTAGTTTTAACTGGTAACTATTTCTATTCTTTGATTTTGTCAATAATATCAGGTGTCATCCTTTCAGGAATATTTGCTTTTTTAGTTCTAAACCTAATGACTAATCAAATAGCAACCGGATTAGCATTGACAATTTTTGGCATTGGTTTGAGTGCAATGCTTGGTAAAAAATTTAGTGGAACACCTATTGAGGGATTAAGCCCTTATTATTTTATTGTTATTTCTTTTTTGTTAGTGTTTTCAGTAGGTTATTTTTTATCAAAGACAAAATCTGGACTTATCGTAAGAGCAGTTGGCGAAAACCATAATTCAGCATATGCTTTGGGATATAACGTTATAAAAACTAGATATTTTACGATTATATTTGGTGGTGTTATGAGTTCTCTCGCAGGTTACTACATTTCTATTTGTTATGCACCAATGTGGCAGGAGGGAATGACTGCCGGTAGGGGTTGGATAGCCCTAGCTTTAGTTGTTTTTGCAACTTGGAAACCTTGGAGATTATTGGTAGGTGCTTATATTTTTGGAGGTGTTGCAATAATGCAAATGAACCTTCAAGCATTTGGTGTAGAACTACCTGGCCAAATTTTTAATATGATGCCCTATATTGCTACTTTAATAGTCTTAGTATTTATTTCTTCAAATAAGGTAAGATTAAAACTTAGCGCTCCATCTTGTCTGAATATACCTTATGAAAAAAATTCATAAGGTTATCCACTGTAATTTTTTCTAATATATAACGAATCTTTATTTTTATTATATAAATCTATAAACAGATTTATTTATTAGGGAAATTAAAATGAAAAAACAATCATTGGTATTAGTAGTAATTGCAGCCATTGTAGTAATCGCAGGCATTTTTTTTATTACTAATCAAAATATACAAAAAGACGTTTCAGATGACCAAAAAAAGATAGGCTTTATTTATATCGGACCACCTGGAGATCATGGCTGGACTTATATGCATGATGTTGGGAGACAATACTTAGAGAAAGAGCTTGGTGACTCCGTTTCAACTACTTATATAGAAAATGTACCAGAAAATGCTGATGCTGTTAGATCAATTAGAAAGCTTGCAGAGTCTGGACATGATTTAATATTTACTACTTCTTTCAACTATATGGACCAAACTTTAGAGGTAGCAAGTGAATTTCCTGATGTAAAGTTTGAACACGCCACTGGTTTTAAAAGGGCTGATAATGTTTCTACATATTCAGCAAGGTTTTATGAGGGTAGGACAGTTATAGGTCATATTGCGGGTAAAATGACAGAAACAAATACTATTGGTTATATAGTATCTTTTCCCATTCCTGAGGTTATTAGAGGAATAAATGCATTTTATTTAGCTGCCTCAAAAGTAAATCCAGATGTTAAGATAAAAATAATTTGGGTATATTCTTGGTACGACCCCGGTAAAGAGGCAGATGCAGCAAATACTCTTATCAATCAAGGAGCTGATATTATAGTTCAACACACAGACTCGTATGCACCATGTCAGGCAGCTGAAAAAGCTGGTGTTTTGGCTTTTGGACAAGCTTCAAA
This sequence comes from uncultured Alphaproteobacteria bacterium, assembly GCA_902621205.1. GTDB lineage: Bacteria > Pseudomonadota > Alphaproteobacteria > HIMB59 > HIMB59 > HIMB59. Next base: position 10,596 of record CACNLH010000011.1, read on the forward strand.
TCAAGAGGCATTTTGCCCAAATGCACACATGACAGCAATAGAGGATATTTGGGGCCCATACTATGCAGCTAAAGCACAAGCGGTTGTTGACGGTACATGGTCTTCCGAAGATACATGGCAAGGGTTTAAGGAAGGTATGGTAGAAATGTCACCATATAATGAAAAACTACTATCATCAGATTTAATAGCTGAAGCAAAAGCGATAGAAGAGGGAATTGAAAATGGAACTATTCACTCTTTTGAGGGACCTATTTACAATCAAGCTGGAGAGCTAGTTGTTAAAGAGGGCGAAGTTGCTGACGATGGTATGTTGGCCTCAATGATGTTCTATGTTCAAGGTATAGACGGAGAGGTACCTCAATAGAATAATATAAATATTTAATCCTGTTCCCAAGGAAAAACAAGCCAGTCTTTATCTTTAAAATCATATAAATGAAGATCGGCTTGTTTTTTTCCTGAAGTCTTAGCATATAAAACAACAAACTTTGAATTTGGCATCATATCTTTAACTATTTTTGCCGTGTCACCGCTGTCAACTAAATCATCAATTACAACCAGTTTTTTTTCAGACTTAATTCTTTTAAAAATCTTAATATCGGTATTTTTTCTCCTATCTGAGTAAGTTTTAAGAGCAATAACATCAATATCCTGAATTCCTAAATAATTAGCAATAATAGATCCTGGTATTAGGCCACCCCTAGATATGAGAATTAGTTTTTTAGGTTTATATTTTTTTTTTATTAATTTTGCTAATTTTATACAATCAGTATGTATATCGTGATAGCTTAAAAAAACCTGTTTCATTCAAGGATTATAATAAAATTAAAATGAAAAGCAATTTAGCTATATTGAGTTCGGACCAAAAATCAATTGACTTTATAAAAAAAAATAAACTATCAAGCACACTTAATCTATACGCTAATAGTTCAAGGAATATTGAGGTAGCACAGATATTTGCTGAGACGCATAATTTTAAAAAATATTATGGTGCTTATGAAGATCTTATTAGAGATAAAGGCGTAGATATTGTTTTGAATTTTTTACCATCTGGCATCAAGTTTGAATATATTTATCTTTGTCTAAAAAATAATATTAAAGTTATAACTGATTATCCAATTGTAAGTAATTCAAATGACCTGAAACATTATAATAAATTGATCAATTCAAAATTAATTAACAACCTTTTTTTAATTGACGAAACAAATATTAAAAAATTGTACGAGGTTTCATTAAAACAAAACATTATTAATTACACAAAATCATTTCAAAATCTTAATATACTTGAGAATAGCTTATTCAGCAGAGATGTATTGTTTGAATTATGCCCTGATCTTTTTTATTTAATTTACAGATATCGTGAAAAAAAAATATCAATTTTTAAATATGAAAAAATTCTTGATAAGATTACTAACAAATTATCTAACTTTAATTGCTGTATTGAGATTAATGATAATATAAAAATCAACGTTATACTAACTACTAACTTAGATAACAATTCAAACAAATTAGACAAACAAAAGGAATTTTTGCCCAATATGCCAATATATAACCTCAAAGATCTAAATTCTTTTGTAAATTCAAAAAATTCTTTTGAAAAATTATCTATTTTTACATATTATCCGTACAAATTATTTCAAGAGGTTCTTTATGAGTGAAAATATTACATTCGCAGTATCAGGTTCTGAAACTTACTATCACAAGGATTGGTTAAAATCTAAAGGTTTTAAATGGGTTGCATCATCAAAAAAATGGGAAAAACTAAATATATTAGAGATTGATGCAGATCAATTATCAGAATATTGCAGAGAGTTCGGACTCTATTATGAAAGATCAGATAAAGGTATGCCAAAATTTGACTACGAGAATTATTTATGGGATGGCAACATCCCAGATAAATCTATTTGGTATGAAGAAAAGAGTCTTCCAAATTCAACAAACAAAGAAGATTAGTGAATTAAAACTGAAAATATCCCATAAAAAAAGAAGATCAAAGCTACTACTAAAGCAAAATAATACGGTGCTTTGTTTCTGTTCATAAATGAAGCCATTATTACCAAATACTTATGTACTTAACAATAAATATCTACAATCAATTATTTCACCTAGCACAGATATCATTGACTATAATTTTAGCTTTGATCAGATCCATAAGCTCAACCTTTTACAAATTCTAAGGCCTGATATTTATTTTAATAAGAGTCTTTCTGATAATGAATTTTTTGATTTATCAAAGAAATATTACCAAAGACTTATCGATGAAAAAATTATATATAAATCTGAAAATGAATATTTTTTATATAGAATAGACTCTGACGGTCATTCGCAAACAGGGTTAATTTCCTTGTTAAATATACAAGACTACATAAATAGAAATATAAAGCCTCATGAAAAAATTTTAGTCAGTAAAGGCAAAGAAAGAGCTGATCAATTATCTAAAGTAAAATTTCAATTGTCACCTATTTACCTTTTTTACGATGATGAAAATATAGATTTAAACCTTGATATTCATCATGATAAAAAACCACTAATAAAGTTTAAATCTGGTAAGTACACTCACTCAATTTACAAGACTAACACCGATTTCACTGGTATTAACTTTAAGGAACTTTTTGTTGCAGATGGCCATCATAGAATAGAGGGCTTTGCTCAATTAGATGTTAATAAAGATACTAAATTTCTATCTATTGTTTTTCCAAAATCTAAATGTTTAAACCTAGCCTATAATAGAAGTGTTAAATTTCCAGATGCCTACAATAAGGATTCGTTCATATCTGATTTAAAAACATATTTTCATGTTGAAGAGCTAAAATATCATGAGAAGATAGACCGCTTTTTTGTAATCTATTATCAGGGTAAATTTTTTAAAATAGATTTGAAAAACGATTTCTCCACAAATGGCGCTGACTGTATTGATTTTGGTGAGTTTGTCTTGAAGGAAATATTGAATATTCAGGACGAAACTAATGATCAAAGGGTCGAATTCGTCCCACCCTCATTAGGCACTGATTATTTGATTAATCAAGTTGATACGGGTATAACAGATTTATCGACATTAATGAGACCAGTTAGCATGGATTTAGTGATAGAATACTCTAAAAATTTGAAATTTATGCCACCTAAAGCTACCTGGTTTGAACCCAAACCACTAGATGGTTTATTTTTTTACAAAATTATTGAATAGTTTACAAAAGCTAAGGAGAGATATTAATTATGCAAAAACCTACCATTAAACCAAATCATCCATTTTTTTCCTCGGGACCTTGTTCCAAAAGGCCTGGATGGAAGTTAGAAGCTTTAAACGATGCCGTTTTAGGTAGATCACACAGAGCAAAAAGCGGTAAGGCAAAACTCAATGAAGTAATTGTTAAATCGAAGCAAGTTTTAGAGTTACCAGATGATTATTTAGTAGGTATCGTTCCTGCCTCTGATACTGGGGCAATAGAAATGGCTATGTGGAGCCTTCTAGGTTTAAAAGATGTAGAAGTATGTGGTTGGGAAACTTTTGGTCTAACATGGGTAAAGGATATCACAAAACAGTTAAAATTAGAGAATGTAACAGTTCATAAAACTGATAACTATGGCGAACTCCCTGATTTATCAAAAGTAAATTTTGATAATGATGTTGTTTTTACATGGAATGGCACTACTTCAGGTGTATGCATTCCCAACGCAGATTGGATACCAGATAATAGATTAGGTTTGTCAATTTGTGATGCTACATCAGCAGTTTTTGCTATGGATATGGATTTTAAAAAATTAGATGTTGTGACTTGGTCATGGCAAAAAGTTTTGGGAGGAGAGGCTGCACACGGTATGATTGCTCTATCACCAAGGGCAGTTGAAAGACTTGAAACTTATGAGCCACCTTGGCCAATGCCTAAAATTTTTCAATTAGCTAAAAACAAGAAGTTTTCCAAAGAAATTTTTGAAGGAGCTACTATAAATACTCCCTCCTTGCTCGCTGCAGAAGATGCATTGGATGCTTTGAACTGGTGTATTGAAATAGGTGGACAAAAAGAATTAATATCTAGATCAAGAAAAAATCTACAAGTCATTAAGGACTGGATTGATCAGAGAGATTGGGTAGAGTTTTTAGCTGTTGACCCACATACATATTCTTCAACTAGTATATGTTTTAAGTTTACACATCCTGACTTTGTAGCTTTAGATAGTGATAATCAAAAAAAACTTGTGAAAGAAATATGCTCTACATTAGAGAAAGAGGACGCTGGGTACGACATTAATGCATATAAAGATGCACCAGCAGGCATAAGAATTTGGGGAGGTGCAACTGTTGAAGCATCTGACATTGAAAAAGTTTTACCATGGATTGAATGGTCATTTTTTGAAACAATGGGAAGGTATAAATAATGAAAATCTTAATTTCTGATAAGATGAGTGATAAGGTAGAAGATGTCTTAAAGTCAAAACAAATTGATTATGATATCAAAACTGGGATGTCTCCTGAGGAACTCAAAGTTGTGATTGATCAATATGATGGCATTTTAATAAGATCTGCAACTAAACTGTCATCTGATATTCTCGCTGATTGTAAAAACCTCAAAGTTATAGGTAGGGCTGGAGTTGGAGTTGATAACGTTGACTTAGATCAAGCAACTAAAAATCGAATTCTTGTGATGAATACACCTCTTGGAAACTTAGAGGCAACAGCAGAGTTAACTATCGGTTTAATGTTTTCAATTATGAGAAATATTCATTTAGCTAACGACTCAACTCATCAAGGAAAGTGGGAAAAACCTAAGTTTATTGGAACTGAACTAAGAGGAAAAATACTTGGTATCGTAGGCTATGGAAACATAGGTCAAAGAGTTGCTGAAATATGCTCAACAATTGGAATGAAAATTATAACTAATTCCAAATCAGCAAGCGATGATGATTTGTCAAAATTTGATGTAAAAAAAGTTTCAACTGAACAATTAATTAAGGAGTCTGATATTATTTCTCTTCATACAAAATTAAATGATGAGACTAAATATATGATTAACAAAGAAACCTTATCTACAATGAAACCTTCATCTGTGATTATAAATTGTGCTAGGGGTGGTCTGATTAATGAGACTGATTTAAAAGATGCACTCAATAATGAGACTATTGCAGGTGCTGCTATTGATGTTTATGAAAATGAACCTGCAACTGATAATGTAATGTTTGGAGCTAAAAATTTACTACTCACACCTCATTTAGGAGCATCTTCGAAAGAAGCACAATCTAATGTAGCAATTGACGTAGCAAATCAAGTAGCTGATTTTTTAAAAGAAAACAAGATTGTAAATAACGTTAACTCTTTTTAAATTTTTTAAAATACTCATAAATAGAAATTTTTGTCAAGACGTTTTGTATAGATTTACTATCATTAATTTTTTTTAATTCAGCATGACTTAATTTAAAAATTTTTATTTCTTCATTTTCATTTCTATTATAAAGAGTTTTTAGCTTAATTTTCTCTACCTCTGCATAATAAACATGAACGATCTCATCTGAGTATCCTGGTACTGGACAGTAAGAGGTTAATTTTAAAATTTTTTTTGTTTTTACTCCTATTTCTTCTTTGATTTCTCTTTTTAAAGCACTAATTAGTGACTCACCTTTATCTACTAATCCCCCTACAATTTCATATTTTAATGTTTTATTTCTTACAAAGTAAAATGGTCTAAATTGTTTGATCAAGTAAAATTTTTTCTCTTCAGTGCTAAAACAAAGAGCAAATACTACATCTCCGACATTTAGTATTTCTCTAAAAATCTTATAAGGTTTTATTTTCTTGTTGTAACTGTGAACTAAAAATTGATACTTCCAAAATTTGAAAAAGCTGTTTGATATAAGTAATTTTTTAATTTTAGTTACTTTTTGCATAAGATTTAACTGTTTGACTATTTATAAGACAAAAGTATATATATTCAATACTCGGGGAGTAGCTCAGTCTGGTAGAGTGTCTGCTTTGGGAGCAGAAAGTCGCAGGTTCGAATCCTGTCTCCCCGACCAAAAAAAATGAAAAAAGTCACAATCAAGCGTCCTTCAAAAACTAATATGCAATCAGGCTTAAAAAAAACTAAGATGTGGATAATTGAGTTTGAGTTTGATCCTAGCCTTCAAAAGGATGTATTAATGGGATGGAATAGCTCAAAAAACACAACTAAACAATTAAAATTAAACTTTGACAGTCTAGATGACGCTATTTTATGGTGTCAAAAGAACTCATATCAATTCAGGGTTGTTGATCAAACTCATAAACAAGTAAAACCAAAGAGTTATGCCAGTAATTTCTCAAATACAAGAAAAACTTCTTGGACACATTAGTAATTAAATATTCATTTTTCTAAATATAATACTATTATCACAGCATAATTATTAATTAATAAGGGGGAAAGAAATGATTAAGTTCATTACTACTCTGCTTGCTTTATTTATGTTTAGCACGTCATACGCTAAAGAGGTTAAAGTTGGCATTATTTTAGGTTTTACAGGACCTATTGAATCATTAACACCAGGTATGGCTGCAGGAGCTGAACTAGCTTTTAATGAGGCCTCAGACTCTGGTGCATTATTAGGTGGTTCAACTGTTAGTTCTATTAGAGCTGACTCTACATGTATTGACTCAGCAGCAGCAGCATCTGCAGCTGAATTTTTAATATCACAAGGTGTAACAGCCATTATGGGCGCGGATTGTTCTGGAGTTACAGGTGCAGTGCTTTCAAATGTAGCTGTTCCAAATGGTGTACCAATGATTTCACCATCTGCTACATCACCCGCTCTAACAACAGCAGAAGATGATGGTTTGTTTTTTAGAACAGCTCCATCTGATGCCAGAGGTGGAGAAGTATTAGCTGATATTACAAGTGACAGAGGTATTTCTAGTGTTGCAATTACTTATGTTAATACAGACTATGGTGTTGGTTTAGCTGATGTATACGAAGCAGCAGCAATTGCCAGAGGTATTGAAGTTACTGCTAAAACAGCTCACGAAGGTGATAAAGCTGACTATAGTGCTGAAGTAGGTGTTCTTTCATCTGCTGGTGGTGACGCATTAGTAGTAATTGGTTACCTAGATCAAGGTGGAAATCAAATAATTCAAGGTTCATTAGATACAGGAGCTTTTGATACTTTTGTTCTATCTGACGGGATGATCGGTGAATCATTAACAGACACATTTGGTTCTGACCTAGATGGTTCTTTCGGATCTATGCCTGGTTCTTTAGGAGCTGGAGCTATGAAGTTTAAAGCGTATGCTGAAGCTAATGGTGTTGACCCATCAGTCTATGTTGGAGAGTCATATGACGCTGCTGCTTTAATTATGCTTGCGATGTGTAAAGGTGGATCAGATGATAGCGCAACTGTAGCAGCAAATGTTATGGATGTAGCCAACGGCCCTGGTACAAAGATTTATGCTGGAGAGCTAAAAAAAGGTCTTGAGCTAGCTTGTGCAGGATTTGCAGTTGACTATGACGGTGCAACTGATGTTAACTTTACAGAAGTTGGTGAAGCGTTCGGAGCATTCCTTGAAAAAGGAATTGAGGGCGGTAAGTTTACCGACGTTGCTCAAAGATAATATTTTAAATTTAGCCCCATCATATTGGTGGGGCTAAAATTATATATCAATTTTTTATAATTTTTTCTGGCAATAATCCTTTTGGCCTGTATCTCATTACCAAAAGCAAGCCGAGTCCCATCATTAAATATCTAAAGTATGGAACACTATTTAGAAGATGTTCTTTAATATAATTTGTTTCATCTAAATGACTCGTGAGTATGTTAATTACAAGTAGTGCGAATGGAGCAGACTGTATCCATATAAACCAAACAACAAAACCTCCCAATATAGCCCCATAATTATTACCTGTGCCTCCCAATAAGACCATGACCCATATTAAAAAAGTGTATCTTAAAGGTTGATAGCTTGATGGGGTGAAAAGACCGTCATAGGTAACTAGCATAGCCCCTGCAAATCCAATAATTGCAGAACCTAACATAAAAATAAAAAGGTGCTGCTTTACAACATTTTTACCCATGGCTTTTGCTGCCTCTTCATTATCTCTAATAGCTCTCATCATTCTACCCCATGGAGAGTTCAGGGCTTTCTCAGAGAAATATAGAATTATTAATACAACAGCCAAAAAGATTAGACTAAAGCATAACTTTACAAATACTCCAGAAGAGGAGATTACAAGTTGATTAAGAAAAGAGGCTCTTTCATCAAAATCAAGGACATTTGATAATTTTGATGAGTTTAAAAATTCAACAAGTTTTATAAACCATTCAGAATTTTGTAAATCCACTTCATAAGGAACTGGTCTCTTTAAACCAATAACATTCTTTACACCCCTTGATAACCACTCCTCATGTTTTACAATTGTTATAATTATTCCTGAGACTAGCAATGTTGATATTGCTAAGTAGTCAGATCTTAATCCTAAACAAACCTTTCCTACGACAAAAGCCACTAGGGCACACAGAATTGCACCAACAAACCATGAAAATATAATTGGCAAATTAGCCCCGCCTAAAAAACCTGATGTCGCTGCATTAATTGACTCAATTCTGCTAATTGATGGACCAGCTATAAATTTAAGTAATGGTATAGATAAAATTATGATTAAGAATATAAAATAATTTTTATATTTATGATTAGGTAGTCTTTTATTAATTATTAAAACACTAAAAACAACTGAGAATAAAAATAAACCAGAAATTAAAATTCCAATACCACCAGCACTCCAGGCTTCAGGAACAGGGGGAACTGAAATTAAAACAGTAGCTAACCCTCCTATGGCCAAAAAACCCATTACACCAAAATTAATTAAACCAGCAAAACCCCATTGAATATTTACTCCCATCGCCATTACAGCAGAGATAAGACAGAGATTTAACATTGATAACGCAATACCCCATGACTGAAATAAACCTACTAAAATGGTTAAAATAGTCATTACTGAGAAACAAATTTTAAAGTCAGAATTTTTGATCATATGACTTTTCCTTTAAAGATACCATTTGGCCTAAATATAAGAACGACAATTAATATTGCAAAAGAGATCGCAAATTTATAATCAGTGGAGATGAATTGTATTAGTGTGCTTGGTTCTAAAGTTTCAGGCATGATGTACTTAAAAAATTTTTTATAAGCATAGGTTAGGCCTATTTCAGAGAAAGCAATTAGAAACCCCCCGTAAAATGCACCTAAAGGGTTTCCGATACCACCGACAATTGTTGCTGCGAAAATAGGAAGAAGGTTATTAAAATAAGTGAAAGGCTTAAAACTTTTATCCAATCCATACAATGTTCCAGCGACAGTCGCTAGAATAGAAACAATTATCCAGGTCAGTAAAACAATTTTTTTAGGGTCAATACCTGATAGCAAAGCTAAATCCTCATTATTTGAATAAGCTCTCATAGATTTGCCTGTTTTTGTTTTATTTAAAAAATAGAAAAGTATAGAGCAGGTAATAATTGTTGTAATCAATGTTATCACTTGTGTTGATTTTAATGCTAGTCCCTCATTTAAACCTGTCATTTGCTTAAACTCCCTAGCTTTCATTATAAATTTATGACCATCCATAAAGTTTATATCGTTTGGGCCTATGATAATCCTAACAACTGCATTTAAGACAAACATAATCCCAAGACTAACAACTATAAATGTTACTGGATCACTTTTTTTATTCCTATAATATTCAAATACCGTTTTGTCAAAAAATAAACTCACTGCAATTGTCAATAGGATACCAACTGGTAATGCCAGTAAAGCGGTTGGAAGTAAACCAAACGTAATTCCTTTTGATTGTAAAAACCAAGTAACAAGGATTACAATCATTGTTCCAAAAGCCATTAAATCTCCATAAGCGAAGTTTGCAAATCTTAAAACGCCATAAATTAAAGTTACCCCAATCGCACCCAAGGCCAACTGTGATCCATAAGTTATTCCGGGCACAATAATAAAATTAGTTAGAAGTATGATCGAGTTTAAAAAATCCATTTACCCTCCTAAAAAAGCCTTTCTAATCTCTTTATCATTTAGAAGATAATCACCTTTGCCTTCGTAAGCATTTTTACCAGTCACTAAGATATAACCCCGGTCAGATATTTCTAAAGCCTGACGAGCATTTTGCTCAACCATTAGTATAGCTATGTTTTGTTTTTTAATATTTAATATATGCTCAAATAATTCTGTCATAATTACAGGTGAAACCCCTGCAGTTGGTTCATCTAACATTAAAACATCTGGCTCAGTCATTAAGGCTCTAGCGATTGCAACCTGCTGTCGTTGACCACCTGATAATTCACCTGCAAATTGATCCTTTTTCTCTTTAATTATAGGAAATAAATCATACATCTCCTCTAATCTTGTTGATAAATTAATATCATTTAAAAAAGCACCCATCTCTAAGTTCTCTTTTACTGTTAATTCTGTAAAAATATTTTTAATTTGAGGTACAAAGGATATACCTAGCTTTATTCTATCTTGTGTTTTGAGTTTTGTGATATCTTTTCCATCAAGCACGACGTTTCCATTTTTTAAGTCAAGTATACCAAGCATTGCTTTCATTGCTGTTGATTTACCAGCACCATTAGGACCTAGAATGGACACTATTTCACCTCTGTTAACGTTAAATGAACACTCTTCGATAATGTTTACACCTCCATATCCACCAGTTAAATTTGATGCAGAAAAAAACATTATTTTTTTAATCCCTTACCTAAATAAGACTCAATAACCTGTTCATTTGACTTTACGTCCTCAGCAGAGCCTTTAAAAAGTACTGATCCCTCAGCTAAAACAATTACAGGGTCACACAGTTCACTTATAAAATTAAAATCGTGTTCAATCATACAAAATGTATAACCTTTATCTTGATTAAGTTTTAAAATTGAATCACTTATGTCTCTAAGGAGTGTTTTATTAACTCCTGCACCAACTTCATCTAAAAAAACTATTTTAGCATCTACCATCATTGTCCTTGCCAATTCTAAAAGTTTTTTTTGACCTCCAGATAGATTTCCAGCTCTCTCATTCTTAAGGTGTTCAATTTTTAAAAATTTTAATACTTCCATGGCTTTATCTTTAATTAATTCATCTTCTTTTTTAATTTTTTGACTATTCATCAGCGAATAAAGAAGCTTTTCACCTTTTTGATTACCTGGTACTACCATTAAATTCTCAATAACTGTCATATTTGAAAATTCGTGTGCAATTTGAAATGTTCTTAATACCCCTAAATGAAATAAGTCGTGCGACTCTTCATTTGTTATTTCAACACCATTATAGAAAACTTTACCAGTATCTGGTTTAAGATTACCAGTAATTACATTAAATAAAGTAGTCTTACCAGACCCATTAGGTCCAATAATTCCTGTTATTGCTTTATCCTTAATTTCTAAGGAGCAATCATTTAGTGCAACTAATCCACCAAATGTTTTCACCAAATTTTCGACTTTTATCAAAATATTGTTCATTTAAAAATTAATGCATATTAAAGTAGAAAATATAAAGTTGAAGTGGTAAATATTCCAATAAATGCGCTCTTAGCTCAGCTGGATAGAGCATCTGCCTTCTAAGCAGAGGGTCGCAGGTTCGAATCCTGCAGAGCGCGCCAACAAATCAATATAATAAAGGATTAAATGTTAATTTATCAATTTTCAAAAATTGAAATATCTAATTTATTTAAAAATTTTTTACAAAAACCGAAATTATCGTCCAGATGAAACAGTCCTGGAAATGCGATACATTCTATTTTAGCTTTGTTGGCTGATAATGCACTCTCAACTGAGTCCTCTATTGCTATGCACTCATTTTCTTTTACACTTAAATTTTTGAGGGCTTCAAAATATATATCTGGGTAAGGTTTCACTTTTTTTATTAGTTTACTGTTCCCAATAAAATTAAAATCTGTTTTTATTATTTTATCTTTAAGAGTTGTGAAAATAGCATCTATATTTTCAATTGTAGTCGTTGATGCTAGACCAATTTTAATATTGTTTAATTTAGCATATTTAATTACCTCTAAAACACCCTCTCTCGGATTAATAATATTAGAATTTAAATATCTGTTAAAATATTGAGTTTTTAGTTCTCTAATTTTTTTTGAGTCTACTGTGTTCTGATTAATATTAGCATAATATTCAACTCTATTTCTTCCCCCTGACTTTTTAAGTAAATTTTTGTAATTATTTTTATCCCAATACCAATCTAGTCCTATTTCCTTAAATGCATGATTAAATGACTGTCTTTGAATATCAGACGTTTCTACTAAAGTTCCTATAGATCCAAAAATTATTGCTTTCATAACATTATCTAATTTTTGTTAATTACTAATTTTATTTAGCAGTCCAACCACCGTCTACCACTATCGACGATCCTGTAATCATTGATGAACCATTTGATGCCAGATATACAACTGCAGTAGCTACGTCACTTTCAGTAGCTAATCTACCAAGAGGTATATTTTTTAAAGTTTCTTTTTTAAATTTTTTATTAATAAAAAACTTTTTTACCATTGGAGTTTCAACAAAAGTTGGACAAACAGAATTTACACGAATATTTTTTGAAGCTAAATCCAGAGCCATTCCTTTAGTCAACCCTTCAATGCCAAATTTTGTCATATTGTAAGTACTTCTATTTGGTGCTCCAACTTTACCTAGCTGAGAGGACATATTAATAATACTTCCTCCATTTTTTTTTCTATTTTTAGACTTTAACATCTTTCTGGATGCTAATTGCGCAACATGAAAAGAAGCTTTCAAATTTAAATCAACCATATAATCCATATCTTCTTTTTTAATTTTGTTAAAAAACTCAGGTATGTTTGTTCCCGCATTATTTACTAAAATATCTAATCTATTAATTTTTGAAAAAACTTCAGTTATTTGATCAAAATTAAATAAATCACAAACATGAAAATCACATTTTCTTTTTAATTTGTTTATTTCTTTTTTAACTCTAATTAGATCTTTTTCAGTGCGACTTAAAATTATTAAGTCAGCACCTGCTTCTGCTAAAGCAATAGCTGAAGCTCTTCCAATACCTTTTCCCGCACCTGTTACAAGTGCTATTTTTTTCTTGAGACTTAAACTTTTTAAATACATTACTTAGGTTTTATTTTAGATACTGGTTTTCCATAGGCTACATTAATACCACCATATCTTCTTGCTCTAACATTACATTGTTCGGCATGACCTATAAAACCCTCTAAATATGATAATCTTGATCCATATTCTGCAATTTTTGTAGCTGCTTCATCAGTTGTAATTTTTTGATAAGTATGAGTTTTTATAAATTTACCAACCCATAAACCTCCTGTGTATCTTCCAGCTTTTTTTGTCGGTAAAGTATGGTTTGTTCCTATTACTTTATCTCCATTAGCAACATTTGTTCTTGCACCCAAAAAAAGTGCTCCATAAGATGTCATATTTTTTAAAAACCATTCATCTCTATCTGTCATAACTTGAACATGCTCTGAGGCTATTTCATTAGCTTTCATTAACATCTCATCATAATTTTCACACAAAATTATTTCACCATAATCTTTCCAGCTAACACCAGCAGTATCTTTTGTTGGTAAAATTTTGAGCAGTCTATCTATTTCTTTCATTGTTTCTGTTGCTAAATCTCTTGAATTAGTAATCATTATTGCAGGTGAATTATAACCGTGCTCTGCTTGTCCAAGAAGATCTGTCGCACATATCTCTGCATCTACAGTATCATCACAGATAATCATTGTTTCAGTAGGACCAGCAAATAAATCGATACCAACCTTACCAAATAATTGTCTCTTTGCTTCCGCAACGTATGCGTTTCCAGGACCAACAATCATATCTACTGGTTCTATGGTTTCAGTTCCAATAGCCATAGCTCCAACACCCTGCATTCCACCTAAAACGTATATTTCATGTGCCCCTCCCATTTTCATAGCTGTAACTACAGCAGCATTTGGTTTTCCTTGATAGGGTGGTGTTGTTGCTATTATTCTAGGAACTCCAGCAACTGAAGCAGTGACTACAGACATATGTGCTGATGCCACCATTGGAAATTTTCCAGCAGGAACATAACAGCCAACAGATTGAACAGGTATATTTTTATGTCCGAGAATTACTCCAGGTTGAGTTTCCACTTCAATTTCACTTAAACTTTTTAATTGTGCCTCAGCAAACGATCGAACTTGTTTTTGTGCAAATCTAATATCCTCTTTGTCATTATCAGAAACTTCATCCACTAATTTACTTATTTCATCTTCGGATAATCTAAATGAACTAGGTGAGTATTTATCAAATTTCTCTGATAATTCTCTTACATAGCTATCTCCCTTTAATTCAATTTCTTTTAAAGTGTTCTCAACAACTGCTTTAACTTTATTGTTATCTTCGGCCCTTTGTTTTTCATTTAAGCTTTTTTTGATAAATTCAACAGACATTTTTATTTCTTATGAACTAATTTGAGCACATCTATACCTAATTGAAATAAAATATGGACAATATCTATTGGTACCCAATTTTCCCTAATAAGACCCTCATTATGTAAATAAAAGTCCATCACTCTCATAGTAACTAATTTATTAGTAGGTTCATATCCGAGCCAATCACTTGAACCGTGTGTTGCTTGAATACTGTGCCAACCACCTGTCATAGAGTAATTACCATCACCTATTTCAATGTAATGACCAATTTTCCAATAATTTCTCTCTTTAAACGTCAATCTAAATGGTAGCTGATGATGCTCAATAAAACCTTTTAAACCTCTAGCAGTGCCTATACCACATGGTCCGTACCACATCATTTTCGGATGCCAATAATCTTTTTGAGGATGGTTTATTAATTTCTGTCTAACACTATCTTTAGTAGCTCCAGTCTCAGTTTCTGGTTTTATATCTAAACTTCTTTGCATCGTAAGACTCTGATCAAGAGTTCTAGCTGATAAATCAGTATCTAGGTTTTCAAAGGTTGTTCCGTCACCAGTAATGGGTCCTGGCCACATTTCTTCTACACCTAAAGATGAATTAATTGGCCAAAAACCTGCTTGCCTTATAAAATCCATTATATCAATTAACACATGAGAATTTATTATTTTTTCATTTTCTATTTGATGAACTTCACATATTCGTAAATGAATAGTTTTACCATTGGAGGGAACTCCTAACCATGGATTGACAAAAGTGCCAGTCAAATGACCAACAGTTGAGACATAAACCCTATCTTGAAAACTTCCTCCAATTATTAAATTATCTCTTCTCTCTAAATCTGGAAAAGAATTCAGTAATGGTTTCCAAAGGGTATTAATTATTTCATCAATGCCTTTTATGTGATTTACAGGGTGGAATGCATAGATTTCAGCATTTTCATGATATGCATTCTTTATATTTTGACTTAAATCAATATCTCTGGATTCAGAAATTTTTTTAAGAAGATTTCTAATTTTTTTTTTATTTAATATATTTTCTTTAGGGTCCAAATTTATAATTTTTGCCCCACTTTTAATTGGAATACCGGTATCAAAATTTTTAATTTCGCTCAAGTTATATTGCCTCACCTATCTAATATAAATAAATATTACTTTGATTAACTTTATAATTTAAATAATATTTAATAAATTGAGGAAATTTAAAATCTAATTAATGACGCAGGATATTAACAGTCGTTTGGTAAAGTTTAATGAGCTTGTTCCTAGTAAAGTTCCGTTTGTAGAAGGGAAACTTAAAGGGCATCAAGATAGACTGAATTATTCTATAGTTGGCCCTGGAGTGAGTGAGGATACCAAGCAAAACGTCAAGATAGCTGAAGAACATGGTTTCAATATCGGTGCAGTAAGTGCCGCTCCAATGAACGGATCAGGACTCCATAGCCACACTACTGCAGAAGTATTTTTGATATTTTCAGGCTCTTGGCGCTTTTATTGGGGCACAGATGGTAAAGAGGGCGAAGTAGTTTTAAACAAAGGAGATGTTGCTTCATTTCCCACTAATATGTTTCGAGGATTTCAAAATGTTAGTGATGAAAATGCATTAATATTTGTTGTTCTGGGAGAAAATGATCCGGGTGTGATAACGTGGACACCAAAAGTTTTAGAAAAAGCAAAAGAGTCTGGAATGGTTTTATTAAATGATAATACCTTAGTTGATCTTGATAAGAATAAAATTCCAGATGGAAAAGTTGCCCTTGAACCTATTAAAGAAAAAGATCTAGAGTCTTTCGATCATTACACTTCTGAAGAGATTGAAAAATATGTAATACGTTATGAAAATAAGGACAAATATTTAAAAGATGATGAGCATTATGGCTCTAATTCAATTTTGAATTACCTTGACCATTTTAATGTTCATAACAAAGATTTTGAACCAAACATAAATCATAACACAGGTTTTGGTTTGACGATGTTAAAAGGTAATAATGCTCATATTCATCCTTACACATTAAAAGAGTCTGAAGTTTATTTATGTTTAGAAGGTGAATGGGAAGTAACTTGCAATGATCAAAAAACCATAATTGGACCAAACGACTCTTTCTCGTCTCCCAGAGGATCAAATAGAAGTTTAAAAAATATTAGCAATCAAGAGGGAAGTATCTTTATTATACGACAAAAAAACCTCTAATAATGAAAGGTTTTGATAATAAATTTTTAGATCTACCAGATTATATATTTAAAATAACATATCAAATTTGGGAAAATAAGGATGTTGAGTCAATTAGAGACTATTATGCTGAGGGTATTCCAGTTAGATCTCCAGACGGTGTAATATATGGCCCTGATGCTGTAGTGAAGGCTACTTATGCCACTTTGAATGAATTTCCAGATCGACAGTTATTAGGCGAAGATGTTATTTGGATTGGTAATGAAGAACATGGATATTTATCATCACATAGAATTTTATCTAAGGCGACGCATTTAAATGATGGTATTTATGGAAAAGCTACTGGTAAAACTCTCAAGTATCGAGTAATAGCTGATTGTGCTTGCAAGAATAACCAAGTTTATGATGAATGGCTTGTAAGAGACCAAGGTGCTATTGTGCGGCAGTTAAATATTGACCCTAAAAAACATGCAGCAAAAGTAATTGAAAACCAAGGCGGTAAAGATAAATGCCCAGCTCCCTTTAATAACAATACCTCACATGAAGTAAAATATATTCAAATACCGATCTCAACAAATAATGCTGGAATAGATTATGCTAACATTTTAAAGGAAATATTTAATAATAATTTTAACATAATAGATAAAGTTTATGATCGATCAGTCAATCAAGAACAGCCTGGAGGCAAGAAAGCATTAGGGGTAGATGAGGTAAAGAATTTTTGGTCTTCACTAAGATCTATGTTTCCGGTTTCAATTTTTAAAGTTGAACATGTAAGCTATTTAGAGGAAAAAAATGAGTATAAAAAGGCATCCATTAGATGGTCACTAGAGGGAATTCATTCAGGACCCGGATTATTTTCTGATCCTAGTAATGCAAATGTTCATATAATGGGCATATCTCAGGCTGAATTTGGTCCAAGAGGGATCAAAAATGAGTGGGTTCTGTTTGATGAAACAATAATTTGGAAACAAATTTTATTAAAAACTGGATAACAATTGAAACTACTAACAAAAAGAGAAAAGAAAATTATTGAATACATTAGAAATTTTGACACTCCAACTATTTCAAATTCGCTAGAATTATTAGATCCAACTTTAAGATCAAAAGGACACACACAAAAAACAATGCATTGTCTAAATCCGAGTTTAAAACCAATTATTGGTTTTGCCAAAACAGCGATTATTACATCCAGAAAAAAAAAAAATACAAATATAATAAAAAATAGAGATAAATATTATGAGTATATGTTCGAAGGAAACTACCCTAAGATTTGTGTTATCGAGGATAAGGATAAGACAAATACAATTGGTGCATGGTGGGGTGAACTTAATGCATCCATACATTTAAATTTTGGATTTGTTGGAGCTATAACAAATGGAGCAATGAGAGATTTACAGGAGATAAATAGAAAGTTTCAAATATTAAGTGGTGAAATAAGAGTTGGGCATGGATACAATCAAATTCATAAAATTAATTGTAATGTTGATATTTTTAATATGAAAGTAAGACCTGACGACCTTATTCATGCAGACATACACGGTGCTGTTATAATAAAAAGAGACTTTTTAATTGAATTACCATTGGCTATTAAAAAAATGATAAAAAAAGAAAAAATAATTTTTGATTTCTTAAGAAAAAATAAAAAATTTTCGAAAAAACAATTCTTAAATAAGTATAAACAATTTATCAATTCATAATTACTATGGCATCTAAAATTTTGACAACACACGTTGGGAGCTTACCAAGATCCAAAGAACTATCAGAATATCTCTTTGCCAAGGACAAGGGTGAAGAATACAACAAAAAATTATTTGGAAATATTTTAAGCTCAAATGTAGAACAAATTGTAAAAAGACAACTTGAAGTTGGGTTAGATTTCATAAGTGACGGTGAGATGAGCAAGATTAGTTATGCCACTTATATCAAGGATAGAATTGATGGTTTTTCAGGAGAAAGTGAACGAAGAGCACCTGCCGATTTAGACGATTTTCCAGATTATAAGGAAAAGTTAGCTATTAGTGGTGGAACACCTACTTATTCAAGACCATGTTGCACCAATGAATTAAAAATAAAAGATAATTTTTCTTTGTTAAATGATATTAAAAATTTTAGCAACGCTTTAAAAAAGTATGATCATGCAAAAGCATTTATGAATGCAGCATCACCAGGTGTTATTAATGTTTTTATGCCAAATAAATTTTATGCTAGTGATGACGAATACTTAAATAAACTCTCTAGTATTATGGCAAATGAATATGAACAAATTACTAATGCAAATATTCATGTTCAGTTAGACTGTCCAGATTTAGCCCTAGCTAGGCATATGAATTTTAAAGATCTATCTGAGGAGGATTTTTTAAAAAAAGCTGAAATGCAAATTGAGTGTTTAAATTATGCTTTAATAAATGTTGATATTGAAAAAACAAGAATGCATATTTGTTGGGGCAATTATGAGGGACCACATACTCATGATATTGCTCTTAAAAAAATATTACCTATAATTCTAAAATCAAAAATTAAATATTTTTTAATTGAGTCATCTAATCCTCGTCACGCACATGAGTGGAAAGTCTTTGAAGAAATTAAATTACCAAAAGATAAAGTGTTAGTACCTGGTGTAATTGACTCTACATCTAATTTTGTAGAACACCCAGAAGTAGTAGCTGAAAGATTAATAAAGTATTCAACAGTAGTACCCAAAGATCAATTAATGGCTGGAACTGATTGTGGTTTTAGTACTTTTGCAGGTTTTGGAAAAATTGATGAAAATATTTGTTATGAAAAACTTATTGCATTAGTGGAGGGTACTAAACTCGCTTCTAAATTTATTTAGAATTTTCATTTTTATTTCTCTCAAGTAAATCAATACCCACACATTTTAAAAAATGAAGATGATCAATTAATATCCAATTTTCTGCTATTTTATCTCCATCTCTTCTATAAAGGTCAACAACTCTCATCTCCCCAATAAGATCTGTGTCTTGTTTGAATCCCATGTAATTACCTTTTGGTTTCATTTTTAAATTTGGCCAACCAAACCATCCACCATAATTGCCCTCTGAGTTTTCAAGTATATGTCCGGAGAAATCAATAAAATCTAAATTATCTTCAAAAGGGCCTGTGTGACCTTTTAAATAACCTTCATAGGTATATGATGCACCAATACCCCCAGGTCCCCACCATATCATGTCTTCATGCCAGTCTTTATGTAGATCTTGAATTGTTGTCCTCATCCCTTCACCAATTAATCGATTTGCCATTCTCATTATAAGGTCAAGAGTTTTCTTTCCTTCTATTTCACTTTGTTTATCAAAGCATAAACCCTGATGTGTTTTAGGTCCTGGATTAAAGCCAATCATCCCCGTTGACTCTGGGACAACTGATAAATTTAGATGTTGCATAAATTTTAAAATGTCTAAAAAAAAAGCACCTTCTTGTATTTTGTTATCCTCTACTTTATAAAACTCGCAATACCATAACATTACAGTCTTAAAATTTGGTTGAATGTCAAAAAAAGGAAAATTAAAACTTCCAAGCAAATGTCCCATATTCACAACCCATTTTGAAGAATGATTATCAACTAAATTTGTGCCAGCATAAAAGATATCCATTCTTCTTTGTATAGGCTTAAATGATTTTTTTATAGGAAACCAAAATTTTGTTGCAAATTCTTCAATGCCTATTATTTCGTTAAAAGGATGTGTACATTTCATATTAAAATTATTAGATGTGTACTTAGAAATTATTTCAATTAAGTTATTTTCACTAGCATTATCAACTTCATTTATAAAATTTAATACTAATGATTTTTCTTTCTGAAAATCAGACATTAGTCTATTTATAATACAAAAGAAAAAATAATAATATTCATTTTATATAAAATCATTGCTTTGAATTTTATTTAATAGTATTAGTAAAATTATTTATGAAAAAAACTCTAATTAAAGATTTAAAACCAATCCCTTTAAAAGATCATCATATGCCAAAAAATTTTAATATCTCTCTTAAATCTTATGGTGGAGGTGGTAATGCTAAATCTTTAAATCCAAATCCCAAAAATTTACCATTTCAATCAATGCGGGGATTTGAAAAACAATATAAAAATATAATTGATTATATTGTCAGAATTACTTATAGCATATGGGAAGAAAAAAATATTGGCTATATATACGATACTTATAGTCCAAAATGTCGTGTTTGGGATGAACTTGGATTGCAATTCGGATCTGAAAAAATTGTCTCTGATACAGTTCATACTAATAACGCCTTCCCGAATATTCGATTATATGCTGATGAGGTAATATGGGCAGGAGACGACAAAACTAGTTTTCATACTTCACACAGAACTATAATTACAGGCACTAATACGGGTTATAGTAATTTTGCCAAACCAACAGGTAAATCAGTTAGGCTGTTCTGTATTGCAAACTGTGTAGCAAAAAATAATGAAATATATTACGAAAATGTTGTTTACGATACTGCAGGTTTAATAAAACAATTAGGCTTAGACTTAAATGAAGTAGCAAAACAAATTGCTAATAAAGGAAATATTGGTCCATTTGCTCCTGATTTCAGAAATTCAAAACCCAAAAGAAATATTAAAAAGTTAAAGCCTATAAGTTTCGCTATACCTGATAAAATTAAAAACATTAGAGAATTTGTGCATGCAGTTTTTGATACTATTTGGAATAGAAGAAATTTTTCTGCTATTGATAGCGTTTATACAAAAAATATAAAATTCGAAGGCTCTACTAGTCGAAAATTTGTTGGAATACCTAAGCTTAAACATTTTATTATCTCATTAATTGCATCATTTCCTGATCTTGCACTTAGTGTTGAAGATCTATATTGGATGGGAAATAGTAAAGATGGTTATTTAGTGTCAATTCGTTGGGGCGCTGTGGGAACTCATAAAGGAAATGGAATTTATGGTAAACCATCTAATAAAGAATGTTATCTCTGGGGTATTACACAATGGGAAATTAAAAATAATAAAATTGTAAAAGAATGGACTGGTTTCAATGAATTGGCAATCTTAATACAAATTTTAGGGGAAAAAAATGAATATAAATGAAAATAAAATACTGTTGCAAAATATGTACGATGCTTTGAATGCACAAGATTTAGAGGCACAGCATAAATATTGGAACGATGATATGATTTGGCATGGACCTCCAGGTTTTGGCGATATTCACGGAATTGAAAATTTTAAATATAAGGTTCTCAAACCTTTTTATGAGGCATTTCCAGACTATCATGTAAAAAATGATATTGTTGTCGCAGAAGGTGAATGGATAAGTGCGACGGGTTATTTAACTGGAACTCATAGCGGTACTTATCTAGGAGTAAAACCAACTGGAATGGCAATTAAAATGCAGTTTTCTGACTTTTGGACAATTAAAAATGGTAAATTTATGGATAATTATGTAATGGTCGATAACCATGGTGTTTTTGAACAAATGGGTCTTAGTTTTAAATAAAAAAGAATATGATAATAATTTCCGCGACCATTTCTCTTACATTTTAATTTAAGTTTATTAGGTATAGTTATGATTATATTTTTACTTATAAACAGAAGAGGAAATAAATGAAAAAACTAATACTAGCTTTATTGATCTCGTTTGCATCTACTAGCGTTTTTGCAGGTAGTCACTCACCTTGTGGCGTAACAAACGGATCAATAAATATTTTAGCGAACGAATTTACTACATACAGAATTTTTATGGATGAAGTAAAAAGTTGCGCTGGTCCAGATGCAGATTTTAATGTTACGCACTCTGTTGACCATAACAAATTACAAGTAGCTGCCTTATCAGCAAATCCTGCTGAATTTTCAGCTAAATTAGTTACTAATGGCTCAATTACACCTTTAATGAATGACGGTTTAATTCGTCCACTTGATGATTTAGTTGAAAAATATGGTTCAAACTTAAATGAAAATCAAAAGATTACAATTGATGGAAAGATTTATGCTGTAGCTTTTATGGCAAACGCACAACATCTTTGGTACAGAGAGAGTATTCTTAACGATTTAGGAATAGCAGTTCCTTCTACTTATGAAGAGGTAATTGCTGCTGCTGAAAAAATCAAAGCAGCTGGAGTTATGGACAATCCATATGCTGGAGCTTTCAAGTCCGGATGGAATCTTGGTCAAGAATTTGTGAACATGTACCTTGGTCATGGTGGTGAATTTTTTAAATCAGGATCTGCTCAGCCTAATGTGAACAACGAAAAAGGTGTTGCAGCTTTGAATGTTATTAAAAAATTAACTGAGTTAAGTAATCCTGATTTTTTAACACAAGATACAAATGCTGTTAAAGAAGAGTGGGAGTCCGGTAACGTTGCATTAATGCATGTTTGGAACTCAGGTGCTGCATCTTTACTTGATGATGAAGGTGATCAAGATATCAAAGCTGATACAAGATTAGCCCCATCACCAACTGTAGGTGGTGGTAGTAAACCTGCAACCACTCTTTGGTGGGATGGAATTGCAATTGCTACAAATACATCTGATGAAAATGCAGAGGCTTCATTTAGAGCTTTAGTTGGAGCTGCTTCATCAACTGATTTAGCTAATAATAATCCTAATGCAACTGTGTGGTTAATTAAAGGTTACACACCTGGTGATACTGCAGGGCCGGTTGTGGATGCTGCTAGTAGAGGTACAACACCTTACCCTAGTTTTCCACATATGAGCTTGATGCACGGTGCTTTGAGTACAGAACTTGTAGAATTTCTTCAAGGTAATGAATCAGCTGAAAAAGCATTAGCTGATGTTGAAGCTGCTTACATAGCCAAGGCTACTGAGCAGGGTTTTTTATAAAACTTAGCTATATTAAATTTGATAGAGTGGTCCATAGATATGGTCCACTCTTTTTTTTAAGTAATTAAATGCCTCATAAAACTTTCTTTTGGTTTATTCTACCCACAGGCCTCGCTATGATTTTATTTATTGGCCTACCTATTGTATCTAGCTTTTTTCAATCATTACATATTGAAACTGAGCAGATCTTAATGGAAGTTGAAAATTGTGATCCTTTTGGATGTAAAACAAATGTACGCGTTGATGTTGAGGCGACTGAAAAATTAAGACAGGAAAATCCTTTAGGGAGATTTAATGGGTTTGGTACCTATACTGACAGAAATCATCTAGCATTTGATGAAATAGGGGAAGCTTGGAATACATCATCATCAATCGGTGAATTTAAAGATATTGTTTTAAATCTTCCTTTTTATAAAGCTCTTTTATTTACTCTAACTTTTTGTTTCGCTGTTACACCTCCAGTAATAATATTAGGTTTTATCGTGGCTTTGAGTGTGAACACTTTATCTAAAATCATAAAAGGCTTCATAGTTTTTGGAACAATTCTACCTATGATTGTAACTCCCTTAATTGGATCTCTGGTTTTGTTTTGGATGATTGACTCGCAAGGTATAATTGGTGCTTCTATTCAAATTTTATTTGATGACCCCAATCTATCTTTGAAAGCATCCAGTAATTTAACATGGATTACTCTAATAATTTATGGGATATGGCATAACACTCCATTTGCTTTTGTTGTTTTTTATGCAGCGCTTCAAACAGTTCCTCAAGACCCAATAGAGGCTGCTTACATAGATGGAGCATCTAGATATCAAAGGGTGCGTTATATAGTTATTCCTCACCTTTATCCTGTAGCGACATTTATAATGTTAATATGCCTAATGGATAATTTTAGGGTTTTTGAACCCATAATTGGATTTTCTGCAGAGGGTGTTGCTCAATCTTTATCATGGATGATTTATCAAGATTTAAGAAATGAAAATAAAATGCTCTTTGGATCTGCAGGTGCAACATCTATGCTTACCATAATTGGAATAGCCTTTTTACTTACACCAGTTTTAATAAGAACATGGAAAGAATTTAGGACTGAAAGATAAATGGATACAAAATTAAATAAGTACTCGAAGCAGCTTATTATTTTCAATGGCATTTTTATTTTATTTTGGCTCACTATCTCAATTTTCCCCTTTCTTTGGACTTTATGGGGCTCTTTTAAAGTAAAAGCAGATTTTTTTTCAAGAGCTGAGTGGACATATGCTTTAACGGGTTTCAATACATTGATTGAAACAGGTGCAACTACAACTGTAAAAGCTTATGTTGAGTCATGGTTTGAAGGTGAGTTTTGGAGAGCTTCATTGAATACAATGATTGTCACTGTATCAGTAGTATCAATCTCATTATTTCTTGGAACATTAGGTGCTTATGCTTTGTCAAGATCAACATATAAATATACCTTTTATATTTTAATAGCTGCTTTGATATTTAGAGCTATGCCTCACATTACTTTAGTCTCAGGATATTTATTTCCTTTTTTTCAATTAAATATATGGGGAATTTTGCCTACCACCATTATTGTGTTAGTTGCCATTAATCAACCTTTTACCTTGTGGCTTCTTTATTCTTTTTTTAAGACAGTTCCAAAAGAATTAGATGAAAGCGCATTAATTGATGGATGCTCTTATTTTCAAGCCTTTCGTTATATTATTATGCCAGTCATGTGGCCCGGAGTTGTGACAGCAGGCTTGTTCAGTATGATGTTAGCATATAATGATTTTACTGTTACTGCATTATTGCTTAATCAACAGAACTATACAATGGTTCCAAAAATAAATGCATTTTTAGGAACTATTGAGCATGGTGGAAACTACATGTGGGCAGTATCTAGTGTTGTTTCTGCTACCGCCCCTTTATTTATGATTATATGGTTTTTTCAGCGTCAACTTATAAGTGGTCTTACTGCTGGAGCTGTAAAAGGCTGATAAATATTTAATAAAAATATCTAAATCTATATTATAAACCAAATTTACTTTATTTTATCTGTTGAATGAAATTTTAATAAAATCTTTTTAAATGATATTATTTAAATATGTCTGAAATTAACTCTAAATTATACTTTATCCAATATACTCTTAAAAAGTTAACTGGAAAAATGCTAAGTTTTGATGAGATTAATGATACCTACTTGAGGTTGTTTACGAAGTTACAATATAAAAAAACAATTATGATTGCAGGATCCCAAGGGTCAGGTAAATCGACATTATCTTTAATAATTAAAAAATATTTTCAAAAATTTTATTCAAAGAATGTTGTTATATTGAGTATTGATGATTTCTATTTATCTTCTTATCAAAGAAAAAAATTAGCTAAAAAATTTAAGACAAATTTATTCGAAACCAGAGGTGTGCCTGGTACTCATAATTTTAAATTGTTATATGAAACTATTGATCAATTGAGGAGTAAGAAATTCCCTGTATATTCACCCACATTTGACAAGGTAACTGATAATACAAAAAAATATAAAAGAAAAATTATTAGAGCTGATTTAATCATTTTAGAAGGATGGTGTGTTGGCTCAAAAATAATTGATACTAAATATTTAAATCAAAATATTAATGAGTTAGAAATAAATAAAGACCAAAACTTAATTTGGAGAACAGCTTATAATAATTTCTTAGATGATTATCAAAAAATTTTCAATAAGTTTAATTATTATATTTTTATTAAGTTACCAAATTGGGAAAATGTTATTAATTGGAAATATAAACAAGAGTTGGCGCTTCGCTCTTTAAGTAACGATAATAAGCTTAAAAAGAGACTTTATAAATTTATTCAATATTATGAGAAATTATCTAAATGGATGTCTATGACCACTCCCACTTATTGTAATGTTTTAATATCTTTAGATAAAAATCAATCTATTAAGAATATTACATATAAATGAAAAGATATCTTATTTTTACTGATCTTGATGGAACTCTTCTGGATCATAATAATTATTCATTTGGAAATAATAAGAAAATGATCTCTACAATTATCAATAACAAAAATGAAATTATTTTTAACACTAGTAAAACATTCAGTGAATGTAAAAAATTACTTAAAGAATTGAAGTTATCAAATATGCCCTTTAGTACTGAAAATGGGGCAGTTTTATATTTTCCTAAAATAAGATTTAATAAAATTAAAAACTCATCTTCTTTTGAAAAATATTGGAGAGTAAGAATTGCCAAATTATCTTCAAAGGTTTGGCATCAATTTTTAAAACAGAAACAAAAAAAATATAATTTTTTAATTGCCCAAGATCTCTCACCAATTATTTTAAAAAGATACACAAATTTGAATAACACAAATATGATGTTGGATCGTGAGGCAAGTCAAATTATTCTTTGGGATGATAATCTATCAAACTTAAAATCATTTAAAAAAGAGCTTAAATTTGAAAAAGATGGAATTTTTATAAAAGGTAGTAGGTTCATGCAAATTTCTTCTATATGCAACAAAAGAATAGCTAAAAAGCTAATATCTCATGTTTATTATGTTCAATTTCATGATAAATACTCGAGGAATACTATTGCTTTGGGTGATAGTAGAAACGATATTGACATGTTAAATTCTTGTAAATACTCCTGCCTAATTAAAAATTCTTCCGGTGTATATCCAAAATTGCGCTCTAATAAAAAAAATATTTTTAAATCATCAAAGTTAGCACCTGACGGTTGGAGTCAAGTCCTGTATAAGTTAAATAAAACATTAGATAATAAGATTTTTTAACCATGCCTGACTTTCATCAAAATGGCGTAATAGCTACTCTTCATAATTTTAATTCGAAACCCATAGAGGAGATAGAAAAAGAACTTTTAGATTTTTCAAAAGTCTCACCCATGACTTTAATTCTTCCTTCTTTGTATTCAGAATTAGAAAAGCCAGCATTAACCTATATTGTGAATACTTTAAAAAAAGTTAAATACATTAAAAATATTGTTATTGGTTTAGATCAAGCCAACAAACAAGAATTTTTAAAAGCTAAAAAATTTTTTTCAGTGCTGCCTCAAAAAATATATATTCTTTGGAACGATGGACCTAAATTAAAAAAAATAGATCAACATTTATCTAAAATGGATCTTGCTCCTGCTCAAAAGGGAAAAGGAAGAAATATTTGGTACTGTATGGGATTTGTAATTTCTCTGAAAGAGTCGGGATCTGTTGCAATGCACGATTGTGATATAGTCACCTATGATAAAAATTTAGTAGCAAAACTATTTTACCCCGTTGCTAATCCAAAATTTTCATTTGATTTTTGTAAGGGCTTTTATCCTAGGGTTGCTCAAAAATCTATGAATGGAAGAGTGACAAGGTTATTAGTTACGCCTTTAGTTAAATCCTTACAGAAAATGGTTGGATTTAATGAATATTTAAATTTCTTAGATATATTTAAATATCCTCTGGCTGGTGAATTTTCATTTAAATATAGTTTATTGAATGACATAAGAATTCCGCATGATTGGGGTCTTGAAATAGGAATACTCTCTGAAATGTACAGGAACTTTGCAAATAATAAAATTTGCCAAGTTGATATAGCAGATACCTATGAACATAAACACCAAGAGGTCTCTAAAAATAATCGTCAAAAGGGTTTATCTAAAATGACTATAGATATTTCTAAAGCTTTATTTAGAAAATTAGCTACACAAGGTCATGTATTTTCTAATGAGAAGTTTAGAACACTTAAAGCAACATATTATAGATTAGCCCTTGATATGGTTCAGATTTATAAAACAGATGCAGAGATGAATGGATTAAACTTTGATGTCCACAAAGAAGAGGAAATGGTTGAACTCTTTGCACAAAATATTATTGAAGCAGGAAAAATATTTCTAGATTCACCAAGTGAAAATCCAAATATACCAACGTGGAGAAGAGTTGATAGTGCTGACCCATCTATCTTAAAATCTTTTAATGATGCCGTCATGGAAGATAACACTTAAAGTGCAAGAAGAATTAAAAAATAATCTAAACATACATTTTCAAATAATTTACAAGGATATATTAGATCAAAATGAAATTTTAAAACTAATTAATAGAGTTCTTGATTTATTTCAAAATAAAGACCTAGGTATTTCTGAACCTAATTGGTCTCAAAAAGATGTTTTCTTAATTACTTATGGTGACTCAATATATGAAGAAAAAAATAATAAATTAAAAACTCTAAGCAAGTTCTTAGATAAGTATTGTAAAAAACAATTCAACAATTTGCACATTCTGCCTTTTTTTCCTTACAGTTCAGATGATGGATTTTCTATAACTGACTATGAAGAAGTAAGGTCTGATCTAGGTGATTGGAAAGATATTAAATCACTATCAAAAAATTTTAGGATAATGAGCGACATAGTCATTAATCATGCATCTATAGAAAGTAAATATTTTAAATCTTTTATTGAGAATAAAACTGAAACACAAAATTTTTTTATAAAACTTAAAAATAAACAAGGTTATGACCAAGTTGTTCGCCCTAGAAGCTCAGATCTTTTTAGAGAATTTGAAATTAATAAAGAAATTTATTATTTATGGTGTACTTTCAGCCACGATCAAGTTGACTTTAATTTTAAAAATCCTGAGGTTTTATTTTTCTTTATTAAGTTAATTCATTTATATCTTAAAAACGGTGTTAGAGTATTTAGGTTAGATGCCATTGCTTTTCTTTGGAAAGAACATGAAACTAACTGTCTAAATTTACCGCAGACCCATGAAGTTGTGAAATTAATGAGAACACTTTTGAATGCATTTAGTAAAAATACTTTACTTATAACTGAAACAAACTTACCCAATTTAGAAAATCTTAGTTATTTCGGTGAAAATGATGAAGCAAATGCTGTATACAACTTTGCTCTACCACCCTTGCTACTATGGACTCTTGTGATGGGAGATAGCACAGCTCTTCGAAAATGGTCAATGAGCATGCCTCCTGCAAAAGACCATACATCTTATTTCAATTTCATAGCCTCTCATGATGGTATTGGCCTAAGACCGACAGAGGGAATTTTAACGGAAAAAGAAAGAAATAACTTAGTCGATATCATGACTGATTTTGGAGCAAAAACTACCAAAAGAAAAATAACAGATAAAACTGAGACTGTTTATGAAATAAATATCTCACTCATAGATGCTATGAAAGGAACATTTCAAGGAAGTGATCATTTGCAAATTGAAAGATTTATTTGTTGCCATGCAATAATGCTAGGGCTCGAGGGAATTCCAGCATTTTACATACATAGTATTTTGGGCTCTACAAATGACTATGAAAAGTTAGAGCAAACAAAAAGTAATCGATCTATAAATAGAAGATCCTGGAAGTATGATGAAATTGATGGATTACTTGCAAATACTGATACTTTTAATTCAAAAATATATAATCAATTATCAAAATTAATTGAAATTAGAAAAAACCAATCTGCATTTCATCCAAATGCTACACAATTTACATTTAATTTAGGCAAAAACTTTTTTGGTTTTTGGAGACAGAGTCATGATAAAAGACAGTCGATATTTTGTGTAAGTAATGTAACTAATGTGTTCCAATATTTAGATTTGTCAGAATTAAATCTAATAGCATCAAATGAATGGTGGGATTTAATCTCTAATGAGATAATTATTGATATCAAATCAACAATTACTTTAAAGGCCTATCAAACTCTATGGATTACTAACTATTGATAAACTTATTTATATCTAAGATTCTCTAATACTAATGAAAAATATTTTTATCTTATTATTTTTAATACCTAGTCTTTCATTTTCTTTAACTTTCAAAGATGGAAAAATAGTTGAGGAGAATAAATTTGAATTTGATAAAAATTCTACCACCGTTATTCCAAAGTATTTTTTTGCACATGTATTGAATTCAAATACATGCACCATAAAAGGAGTTCATGGTGATGGAAGCTATGGAGAAAAATATAGTGAATTAGATCTTGACCTTACAAACGAGAAAAATTTTAACTATTTGATGAAGTTAACTGAATACGATTGGCAAAAAGAGCATGAAGATAGATCAAACAGCCTTTCCGTTAATCATGAAAAACATACATCAAGATTAGCCTTGTTACACGGATCTATTATTAATGCAATTATTTCTAATAATATGGAGCTACAATCAGATTCAATTACTAAAATTATGACAGCTTGGGCAGAGTCTGGTGTTTTTTTAAACACTATGACTTTAGAAGATATTAATAAACTCAAAGAACAAGGTAAAGCAGATAGACTTTGTTATGGGGGCTCAAAAGGAGATACAAAAGCTAAATGTTTACCACATAAAGTTCACGAAGCCCATATATATGGTGCTAGTTTTATAATTAATGCATATCTGGTTAAAGACCAGTTCTCAAAAGAACAATTTATCTTAATTGATAAATACATTCAAAAATTATACGAAAAATATATTTTTCCTTGGGCTGATAAACATTTAAACGATGATCGTGCTTTTATCCAAATGGCAGATGGTACAATTTCTGTTATAGCTTATCTAGCATGGAAAAATAAATTAGAAGAAGTAGATTTTTGGTTTGATAGAGGTATTAAAAAAGCTAGTAAGGTAATTTATGAAGATGGCTATATTCATAATAATAGTTTCAGAGGTGTTCGCGATGTCTGGTATCACTCACAAGGTGTAAATAATCTTTTAGGTTTATTGGCTATGACAGAAGTATGGAATTACAACAAGTTTCCTGCAGAGTTAAAACAAAGAATTTTTAAAACTATAGATGTTCTTAATTTAGGTCTTACAGATGTTGAAAAGTATAGAGAACGAAAAGATCCAAGTGGTCTAAAGAATTTTTCAACTGATCAAAAAGATGCCGCTTATCATGTTCATCAAATGGCCATTTCTTTAGATTGGTTGATTGAAAATTTTTCAGACAGAGACCCAACACATGTCAGAGAAAATTATATGTGGAAAGCAAAAAAATCTCAGTATTTTGTTGATAGAAATTTTGGTTTTGAGCCAAAGTGTATGAATTGAGACTTTTTGTAATACTTACAATATAAAAATTATGATATATTTAAATTATGACTGATCCAAAAACATATAAATTTAACACTAAAACCTTACATAGTGGGCATCAGCCGGATAAAAATTTTGGCTCCCGTGCCGTTCCAATTTATCAAACAACATCATACTTGTTCCAAGACGCAGATCACGCTGCTGCTTTATTTAATCTAGAGGAGGGTGGACATATCTATAGCAGAATATCCAACCCAACTATATCTGTTCTTGAAGAAAGAGTTGCAGCTTTAGAAGGTGGTTCTGCTGCTCTAGCGACTGCCTCTGGTA
This sequence comes from uncultured Alphaproteobacteria bacterium, assembly GCA_902621205.1. GTDB lineage: Bacteria > Pseudomonadota > Alphaproteobacteria > HIMB59 > HIMB59 > HIMB59. The sequence continues at coordinate 42,325 of CACNLH010000011.1, forward strand.
TGAGCGCAATGATGCTAGCTCTTCTAAATATTTGTAGTGCAGGAGATCATATTGTTTCCTCATCACAATTGTACGGAGGTTCTTTCAATTTACTGAGACTAACTTTAAAAAGATTTGGTATTGAAACAACTTTTGTTAAGCCCAGAGACACAGAGGGTTTTAAAAAAGCAATTCAACCAAATACAAAATGTATATGGGGTGAGTTGATTGGTAATCCTGGAATTGAAATTATGGATTTACCTGAAATTTCCAAAATAGCAAAAGACGCAGGTATTCCTTTAATGGTTGATGGAACATTTAACACACCATATTTGTGTAATCTCTTTGAATTAGGTGCAGATATAATCACACACTCTCTAACAAAATGGATGGCAGGTCATGGCACTTCTATGGGTGGTATTATTGTTGAAAAGGGTGACTTTGATTGGACTAAGGGAGATAAGTTTCCAACAATGACTGAACCATATGATGGTTATCACGGTCTTTCTTTTGCAGAAGAATTTGGTCCAGCAGCATTTACTATGAGAGCAAGGGCAGAGGGCATGAGAGACTTTGGTCCATGTATGAGTCCAACAAATGCATTTAATATTTTAATAGGAATAGAAACTCTTTCAGTGAGAATGGAAAAGCATTTATCCAATACTAAAATAATGGTTGATTACTTAAGTAACAACCCAAGTGTTTCTTGGGTAAATCATCCAAGTTTAACGGATCACCCTGATCATAAAGTTGCAGCAAAATTAATGCCTAAGGGCGCTGGCTCAATGATAGCTTTTGGAATTAAGGGAGGCAAAGAAGCTGGTCACGCATTTATAAACTCTTTAAAACTAACTTCACATTTAGCTAACGTTGGCGACGCAAAATCACTAGTTATTCATCCAGCATCTGCAACTCACTCTCAAATGGATAAAAAATCATTAGAGTTGGCAGGTTTAACTGAAGATATGATACGTTTTTCTGTTGGCTTGGAAGACATGGATGACATTATTAATGACTTTGAAAATGGTTTCAGAGCATCTCAAAAGCCAAGACTTGTAGCTTCTAAATGAAGCTTAAAGTTAACGGAAAAGAGGCATATTACACATCTAGTGGAAGAGAAATAGATAAAAATCAACCTTCGATTGTATTTGTTCATGGTAGTGGTCTGAGCCATGTCACATGGGTGCTTCAAACAAGATACTTTGCATTTCATGGTTACAATACAATTGCAGTAGATCTACCCGGCCATGGTGACTCCGAAGGACCACCATTAAAAACGATCGAGGAGATGGCTGATTGGGTTGCAGATTTATTAACATCTTTGGGTATTGATAAAGCCTCGTATGTAGGTCATTCACAGGGGTGTTTGGTGGGATTAGAATTTGCACAAAGACATCCTGAGAAATTAGATTTACTTGCACTAATCAATGGATCTATGTCAATGAAGATGAACACTGAACTTTTAGACTTGGCATTAAATAAAGATCAAAAAGCAGTTGATCTTATGATGGATTGGGTGCATGGACCTTTAGGCCATAAAGGTGGCCATCCTGTTCCAGGATTAAGCCATTTAGGTATGGGTGGTCAGCTAGTATCTTCAAATAATGACGGCACGCTTGGTGCAGACTTCAATGCTTGCGATAAATACACTAATGGTGAAGCTGCTGCTAAAAGTATTAAACACCCAACTTTATGTATCGTAGGCAAACATGATAAAATGACTCCTAAAAAAGTGGGTCTAGAGTTAGCTTCAAATATAGAGGGATCAAAAACAGTCGTTTTAGAAGAGTCTGGACATATGTCTATTTTAGAAACAGCGAGTGAAACTAAAAATATTCTAAAAAATTTCTTTAAAGAAAATAGCCGTGCTTCATAAAGGATCATGTCACTGTAAAGCTATTGAGTTTGAGATTGACTCTGATCTTGAAAAAATAATGCAATGCAATTGCTCCATTTGTATTAGAAAAAATGCAAAAATGATAATGGTTCCTAAATCTAATTTTAAACTTTTAAAGGGAAAAGAAGATCTATCTCTTTATCAATTTAATCTAAACTTAGCTGAACATTTTTTTTGCAAGCATTGTGGGATATACACTCACCACAATAGAAGAACTGACCCAAATGGTATGGGCATTAATCTAGGGTGCTTAGATGATGTAGATCCATTAGACTATGAAGCTGGTCTCAATGACGGAAGAAAACTATCCTAGTCAGATCTTGATTTTAATATAAAAAAAACTAATATTGGCCATGGCCCAAGTTAAAGAATATTTAACGTTTGATGACGTTTTATTGAAACCCCAAGCATCAACTATTCTCCCGAATAACGTCGATATTTCAACAAATCTAACAAAAGATATAAAACTAAATATTCCTATCATATCAGCAGCAATGGACACTGTAACAGAGTCCAAAATGGCAATATCAATGTCTCAAAATGGTGGTTTAGGAGTAATTCACAAAAATTATGATATTGAGACGCAAAGTTATGAAGTTAAAAAAGTAAAAAGATACGAGGCAGGGATTGTCTATAATCCAATAACAATGAGTCCTAATAATACAATTGAAGATGTTTTAAATGTAATGGAAAAACAAAATATATCTGGTTTTCCAGTGGTCGATAAAGCTAATAAACTTCAGGGAATTATTACTAATAGAGATGTTCGATTTGTAATTAATAAAAAAACAAAAGTTAAAGATTTAATGACTAAAAAAGTAATCTCTATTACTCAAACTCAATCAAAAGGAATGTCCTCTTTTGGACTGGCAAAAAAATTATTACAAGAAAATAGAATAGAGAAACTAGTTGTAACTGATAATAACAATAAATGTATTGGTTTAATTACTGTTAAGGATATTCAAAGAGGAGAGAAGTTTCCCTATTCTGTTAAAGATAAAAATGGACAATTATTAGTTGGTGCTGCAATAGGAAGTAAGCCTAATGACTTACAAAGAGCTATAGAATTAGATAAAGCTGGTGTTGATATTTTATTCATAGACACAGCTCATGGGCATTCATTAGCAGTATTAGAGTCTTTTAAAAAAATAAGAAAAAAAATAAAATTACCTATAGTTGTTGGTAATATTGCTACACCTGAGGCTGCTAAAGACTTAATTAAATTAGGTGCAGATGCAATCAAGGTAGGTATTGGTCCAGGTTCGATCTGTACTACTAGAATTGTTGCAGGTGTTGGAGTACCTCAATTTACTGCCATTCAAGATATTGCAGCAATAACCAATAAAAATAAAATTCCTATGATCTCCGATGGGGGGATACGTTATTCTGGTGACATTGTAAAAGCGCTTGCAGCCGGAGCCAATTGTATCATGGCAGGTTCTTTATTTGCTGGAACAGATGAGTCACCTGGAGAAGTATTTCTATTTCAAGGAAGATCTTATAAGTCCTATCGAGGAATGGGCTCTTTAGGAGCTATGGCCAGAGGTTCAGCAGATCGATATTTTCAAGACGAAATTAATGAGGCTATTAAATTAGTGCCCGAGGGTATTGAAGGAAGAATTCCGTATAAAGGTCAAGTATCTAACGTTTTATTTCAATTGACGGGAGGTTTAAGGTCTGGAATGGGATATACGGGCTCTAAGAACCTTACTATACTCAAAAAAAATGCAAAATTTGTACGTTTGACAAATTCTGGCATTAATGAAAGTCACGTTCACGGTGTCCAAGTAACAAAAGAAGCTCCAAATTATCGCTCAAATTGAGTAAATCAGTATTAATTATAGATTTTGGATCTCAATATACACATTTAATTGGAAGGAAAATTCGTGAGCTGGGAGTTTATGCAGAGATTTATCCTCCAAAATATCTCAACAATGTAACTAATATTTTAAACCATTCAGTTTTAATATTATCAGGGGGTCCAGACTCTGTCTTAAATAAAAACGCACCTAAAATTGACATTCCTTTAGATCAAATACCTATCCCAATTTTAGGTATTTGTTATGGCTTTCAATATATTTCAAAAGAATTTGATGGTGTTATAGAAAAAAGTAACCAAAGAGAATATGGAAAAACAATTATAAAAATATCAAAGTGTGATTTATTTAAGAACACAAACTCCGAGCAACAAGTATGGATGTCTCATGGAGATAGTTTATCAAAAATTCCAAAAGGTTTTAAAATTCTTGCTAAAACTAAAAATAAAATACCTGCAGCAATATATAAAAAAAATATTTATGCAATACAATTTCATTGTGAAGTTACGCACTCTGAATTTGGCAATCAAATTTTAAAAAATTTTTTATTTAATATTTGTAACTTAAAAGAAAATTGGAAAAATAATGATTTACACCAAACTATTGGAAGATATCTTAGAATTAATGTTAAAGAAAAAAAACCAAATATAGTCTGTGCAGTATCAGGTGGGGTTGACTCTACAGTTTTGGCATTTGCTATATCAAAATATCTGAAATTAGATAATGTTCACTTTATATTTGTAAATAATGGATTGCTTAGAAAATATGATATTAAAAATATAAAATCTGTATTTAAGTCCTTCAATTTAAAATTAAATATAATCAATGCAGAACATATTTTCCTAAAAAAACTAAAAAATGTTACTGATCCAGAACTAAAAAGGAAGATAATAGGGGGTTTGTTTATAGAGGTTTTCTCAAAGTATATTAGAAAATTATCACAAAAAGATTTCTATCTTGCACAAGGAACTCTATACACAGATATCATAGAAAGCCGCTCTTACCATGGTGGAAAGAGTGTGACTATAAAATCACATCATAATGTTGGTGGTTTACCAAAAGATCTTAATTTTGACGTTATTGAGCCTTTTAAAGAGCTTTTTAAGGACGAAGTTAGAAGATTAGGTCTATTCTACAAATTAGATCAGAAATTTGTTAATCGACATCCTTTTCCAGGACCAGGTCTTGGTATTAGGTGTATTGGAAAGGTTAATAGACAAAGATTAGACACTTTAAGAGAAATAGATGAAATTTTTATTAATTTTTTAATCAATAAAAATTTATATAACAAATCATGGCAAGCATTTGCTGTTTTACTTCCTGTAAAATCAGTAGGTGTGATGGGCGATGAGAGAACCTATGAGGAAACTTGTGTTTTAAGATGTATTAATTCAGTTGATGGAATGACAGCAGATGTTACACAGATTGATATTGAAACTTTATCTGAAGTAGCAACTCATATAATTAATAGAGTCCCTAGAGTAAACAAAGTCCTTTATGACATAACCAGTAAGCCCCCATCTACTATTGAGTGGGAATAAAAAAAAGAAATATTGTAATTAAATATTTAATTTTTAGTATTATTAGAAACCTATGATTACAGTTCTAGTTAAATTTAAAATATCTGATGATCTTAATTTAAAAACTCTTAAAGAAAAATTTATTGAAACTTCTGAAATGTATATAGATGTAGAGGGGCTTCTGAGAAAAAATTATATTGCAGATATTGAAAATGGATTTGCTGGGGGAGTCTACACTTTTTTAACAATAGAAAATGCAAAAACATGGTTTAGTGAAGATAGAATTAAGTGGATTACAGAACGCTACTCTAAACCAGAAATTATATATTATGAGAGCCCAGTAATAGTGGATAACGAAAAAAATAAAATAATATCCTAACTAATTTTTTAAATAAATGGTAATTGTAAATTTAATACTTTAGATATTTTTAAAAAAATCTATTTTAATTATTGTGAAGCATGATTTTAACAGAATTGATCGTTTACCTCCCTATATATTTGGAGAGATAAATAAACTTAAAGCAAAACTTAGAAAGAATGGAAAAGATATAATTGATTTTGGTATGGGCAACCCAGATATGCCTACACCAAAACACATTAGAGATAAATTAAAAGAAGTAACAGATAAACCTGGAACTGGAAGATATTCTGTAAGTAAAGGAATACCTGGACTAAGAAAAGCTCAAGCGAAATATTACCAGAAAAGATTTGGTGTAAAATTAAATCCTGATAGTGAAGTTATAGTAACTTTGGGTTCAAAAGAGGGCTTAGCTAACTTAGCTCAAGCAATTTCAACACCAGGAGACATTATTATTTCTCCCAACCCCTCATACCCTATACACCCTTATGGATTTATTATTGCAGGTGCATCATTAAGACATTTACAGACAATGAAAGATGGAGTTTTTGATCCTGAAACTTACCTTGAAAGATTAGATCGATCTATAAGAAATAGTACTCCATCTCCAGTAGCTCTGATTGTATCATTCCCATCTAATCCAACAGCTCAAGTAGTTGACTTAAATTTTTACAAAGAAATAGTTAAGATGGCCCTAAAGTATAACGTTTATGTTTTATCAGACCTTGCTTATGCAGAGATATATTTTGATAAAAAACCACCCCCATCAATTCTTCAAGTAAATAGAGCTAAAGAAATTGCAGTTGAATTTACATCAATGTCAAAAACTTATGCTATGGCTGGTTGGAGAATAGGTTTTGCTGTTGGAAATAAAAAACTAATTGAAGCCCTTACAAAAATTAAATCTTACCTAGACTATGGTGCTTACACGCCGGTGCAAGTAGCTGCAGCTACAGCACTAAATGGTCCTCAAACCTGTGTCTCAAGTATTCGAGCAACTTATAGGAGTAGGCGAG
>CACNLH010000012.1 GCA_902621205.1 uncultured Alphaproteobacteria bacterium
ACAACAAATTTGAATTTCTTTTTGAAGATATTTATAAGATCTATGTAAACCTAAAATTATTTCTAGGATATTTTCTTTTTTAAAATATAAAGTATCGGCAAAACTTAAATTCATAAGATATAAATATAATTATATTGTGAATTTTAATAAATAATATTACATTATTTCGAAGTATGGAAATTATTCCCTTTGATAAAAGAATTGGTTTTATTTGGTATAACGGTAAATTTGTGGAATGGCAAAACGCTACAACTCATGTATTAAATCATGGTCTTCATTATGGCAGTTGTGTTTTTGAGGGTTTAAGAGTTTATGGAGAAAAAATTTATAAATTAGAAAAACACACTGATAGATTGTTTTTTTCTGCTCATAGAATGGGTATAGATGTCCCTTACTCAAAAGATGAAATAAATAAGGCTCAAGAGGAGACAATTAAAAAAATGAATATCAAATATGGTTATGTTCGACCTGTGATTTGGAGAGGGAGTGAAATGATGGCTATTTCAGCACAAAAAAATAAAATAAATGTTGCTGTTGCTACTTGGGAATGGCCTAGCTATTTCACTAAAGAAGACAGGTTGAAAGGTATATCTCTTCAAACAGCATTGTGGAAAAGACCGCCCCCAGATTGTATACCGACTGACACTAAAGCTGCTGGCCTATATATGATTTGTACTTTAAGTAAGCATGAGGCTGAAAAAAATGGTTTTACAGATGCTTTGATGCTTGATTATAAAGGTAGAATCAGTGAGTCTACTGGATCAAATATTTTTTTGGTAATTAATGGAGAAATTCATACTCCCGTGCCTGATTGTTTTTTAAATGGAATTACACGTCAGGCTGTTATTGAAATTGCAAAAAATGAGGGTATCAAAGTTATTGAAAGAGATATATATCCAGATGAAATAAAAAATGCTGAAGAAATTTTCCTAACAGGCTCTGCTGTAGAAGTAACCCCAGTAGGAAAAATAGATAATCAAACTTTTAAAGTTGGAGATATTACAGCTAAAATTTCAAGTCTATATATGAAAGAGGTAGATCCTAACTACAAAGATAACTAATTAATAATTTCTCTCCATTTTAACATTTTTTCATTATCAAGACTTTTTTGTAAAACCACTTCTTTTTGATCATTATCTAATAAATGAAATTTCCAAAAAGCCACATCTATTTTTAAGCTATCAATCACAAACTCACAAGCTTTGATAGCGTTTGCACGATGAGATGAAGCAGTAATTACTAAGACAATTTTTTCTCCTAAATCTAATTTTCCTATTCGATGAATTATTAAACATTCATTTAGTTTCCAATTATTTAATGCTGTGCTCCTTATTTTTTTTAGCTGAACTAATGCTAATTCTTCATAACACTCTAAATAAATTCCTTTAATTTTCTTATTTGATGAGCTTAAATCAGATCTAACTGTCCCTAAGAAGAAACTGTAAGCACCATTTGTATCAGATGAAACATATTTTAACTCTGTTTCTAAATCAAAACTTTCATTAGTAATTTTAATCATTATCCACCTGTAACGGGAGGTAAAAAAGCCAATATGTCACCATTATTTAGTGTTTGATTTTCATCATCAATTTCCTTTAAGTTTAAAAAAAATTTCACGCTCTTATCCTCAAATATTTCTTGGTATATAGCGTCTTTAGATATGAGATTATTTTTCAATTCTTTAAAACTTATATTTTTATTAAATTCAATTAAGTCATGACTTTTTTTAAGTTTTACTCTTATCCAAGAAAAATATTTTAATGTAATATTCAAATATATTTGAAACCTTTTGCTACATAATTATATCCAGATAATAAAGTAATAATAGCAGCAAGCCATAATGTGACTAAACCTAAATTCCAAAGAAAATCATTTAATTCGAAACCTAATCCTATTATGAGAATAGATAAACTAACCATTTGAAATGTAGTTTTATATTTAGCTAGTCTGCTTACTGGCATATCAGTATTTAATTTAGCTAAAAATTCTCTCAAACCTGAAATTGCAATTTCTCTTAGTAAAATAATTATAGCTGGAATAACATGAATATCTGCAATTACTCTTGTGTCTATCAACACTATAATGACAGCAGCTATTAAAAGTTTATCAGCAATAGGATCAAGTAAAGTACCAAGCTTAGATGATTGATTTAATGTTCTGGCTAAGTACCCATCAAAATAATCAGAAATAGAGGATATTATAAAAAGTAAGCCTGCAATAAGAACCACTTTAGAATTGTCAGAGAACAGTAAATATAAAATTATGGGAATTAAAATAATTCTTACAAAGGTAATAATATTGGGAATAGTATAAATTTTAGCCATTTATCTTATCTAATATAGCCTTAATATTTTTCGAATTTAATCCTTTTATTTGAGCTAACTCATCTCTGTTAGCTTTCTTTAGATTTTGAACACTTCCAAAAAAAATTGATGACCCTCATTTTTTTTATTTTCCCAATGCCAGATATATCATCTAAAAAACTTGTTTTTAGGGAGTCGGACATCCTTTTCATGCTATTTTTTTTGGATAATTTGTGAGCCTGATCTCTCATTTTTTGAATAAAACCCTCTATTTGAGGGCTATCCTTTAAAGATAGATTTTTTTCACTTAGAGTATGATATCTGTCAAATCTAAAATCTCTTTTAAAACCTTTAGACACCCCAATTAACTTTATACTTTCACTAATACCGCTATCATCAATAATTTCTTGGCAAATTTTCAAATAAGGTTGACCCCCGTCAATAATTATTAAATCTGGCAAAATTTTATCATCTTTGGAGAAACGAGATTTAAACACCTTTCGCATTAAATCTGCATCACCAAATTTTTTTAAATCATAATCTTTAAATTTATATGTTCTAGAGTCTTTTATACTAAAACCCTCTTCATTAAATACTACATATGAAGCCACAGCATAATTGTTACCGAAAAAACTATTGTCGTAAGCCTCAACACGTTCAATTTTATTATTAATATTAAACCTATTTTTCATTAAATTTAAAATTTCTTGATTATTAATAAACTTTTGTTTTTGAAGATTTACTTCTTTATCATTTCTTTTTGCGGTAAGTTTCGAAATTTTCTGAACACCATTAATTTTGCTACTTTTTAGAAATACATCAATCTTATAATTGTCTCTCATAATTGACTTTAATTCATTATATCCGTTAATTTTTTTTGAAATTATTATTTTATTAGGTCTGAAGTTTTTTAAATAAAATTGTATTATTAAAGAGGTAAGGTCTATATCATCTTCAAATTTTTCAGAATAGTAAATTAAATTCCCACCAAGATATCGCCCGTACCTAATGAAGCCAATGTATATTGAGAAATGTTTTTTATCATCAATATGAATATAGTCATAATTTGTATCTTGAGTACTGATTTTCACTTCCTCTCTGATGATAAAATTTAAAGATTGTATACTATCTCTTAGCTCTGCTGCCTTTTCATAGTTTTGACTTTCACTAAAATAAACCATTTGTTTTTCTAATTTATCAAATATTTTTTTTTGGCCTCCTTGAAAAAATTTAACTGTATCATCAACTTGATTTTTGTATTCATTTTGACTAACTTTATTTACGCATGGAGCTGAGCATTGTTTTAAATCATAAAGTAGGCATGCCCGTTTTCTATTTTTAAACTCTAAGTCACTACAACTCCTTAACTTAAAAGATTTCTGCAAGATTTTTATTACTTTGTCTGTTTTTAACGCTGATGTAAATGGACCAAATACTTTATCTTCATTAGAAAATTCATTTCTAAATCTTGTCAGTCTTGGAAAGTCACCTTTAGTAATTTTTATTAATGGAAAGCTTTTATCATCTTTTAAACGAATATTATATCTAGGTGAAAATTTCTTGATAAGTAAAGCCTCTAATAATAATGCATTTCTTTCAGACTCAGTTAGCTCAAAATCAATATTTACTGTTTGTGAAACCATTTTTTGAAGTCTTCTTGGAAGTTTTGGTAGATTACCGTAATTAGATAATCTCCTTTTGATATTGATAGCTTTTCCTATATAGATCGGGTTATCTTTTTTATTTTTAAAAAGGTAAACCCCTGAACTTTGAGGTGCGTCTTTTATTCTGTTTTTTACAATTTCAAGCCCAATCATAAGTCTATATTACAGACATTTTATGAATCACAAAAAAATTAATGAGTTTCTAATCAAAAAATAGATAGTATAAATAATTCAATTATCAATTAAAACATGGACTGGGATAAACTTAAAATTTTTCATAATGTTGCACTAGATCTTAATATCTCAGAAGCAGCTAATAAAATGAATATAAGTCATTCATCTATAAGTAGACAGATTAGCTCGCTAGAGAGAGATCTGAAAGTATCACTATTTAAAAGACATGCCAGAGGACTTACATTGACTGAACAAGGTAAAATTTTATTTAAAACAGCACATGATATATTTGGAAAGATAGCTCTAACTGAGTCTCAATTAACTTCTTCTAAGGAAAAACCTACAGGCTCACTGCATATAGCTGCAACTGTTGCCTTTGGTACTACATGGCTTGCCCCAAGAATAGCTAAGTTTTCAAACTCATATCCTGATATTGATATTTCTATAAGAATTGAAAATAAATATACAGATCTTTCCTTGGGTGAAGCTGATGTAGCTTTAAGATTAAAAGAGCCTACACAAATGGATTTAATTCGTTTTCCTTTGTATGAGTTTCAATTTAAAATTTACTCTTCACCAGAATATATTGAAAAATTTGGTATACCAAAAAGTGTAGGTGATTTATCAAAACATACAATAATTGCTTTTGGTCATGATGTTGAGCCATCTATACCCGATGTAAACTGTATTTTGGATTTAGTTCCTAAATCAAAAAAACCCAAGACCATTTATATATCTAATATGTATGGAGTTATGAGAGCTATTGGAGGAGGAGCGGGCATTGGTGCCTTACCAGATTATATGAAAATATCTAATAACAATCTTGTTCCTATTTTACCTAATGCAAATACTCCTAAGACAATAATTTATTTTACTTATCCACCTGAATTGAAGGGTTCTAAAAAAATTGAAGCTCTCAGAGATTTTTTAGTGAGAGAAGTAAACAAAGAAAAAAAAGTTTAGTCTTTTTTTATAAATTTTTTATTACAATAGTTACACACAATTTCTTTTTTTTTACCAAATTTAAAATAAACAGCTGGATGGCCTAAATTACCGCTTCCACCATCGCACATTACTATGTCAGTATTTTTTGAAACATATTCGATGGACTCTGCTATTTTGTTTTGATCGCTCATAAGGAAACGAGCTCTGAGACTAAATTCGTATATTTTTTTGGGTCGTCAAGGCTTTCACCTTCCATAAGCTTTGCATGGTCATAAAGAATTTCACAGAATTTATCTTTTTGATTTTTATCTAAAGATTTTAATTTATTAACTAATTCATGATTAATATTTATTTCTAAAATTCTTTTTTCATCAGAAATATTTTGATTATTAGCGGCCATCAGTTTTTTTAAATGCATATCCATATCATTCTCATCAGCTACTAAACATGAAGCACTTGTAGTAAGTCTTTTAGAAATTTTAACATCTTTAACTTTATCTTTCAGATTGTCTTTTAAAAATCCAACAAAATCTTTGTCTTCCTTTGGCTCTTCTTTGTCTTTTTTTGACTCTTTTTTATCCTCAATATCTACTTCACCTTTCGTAATAGATGTAAATTCATAATCTTTGAATTTCATTTTCATTGGCATCCAGAATTCGTCAACTGGATCCGTAATTAACAAAACATTTATTTTTTTATTTTTAAATAGTTCCATTTGAGGGCTATTAATGAGGTTTTCCTTGTTTTCACCTGATATATAATAGATTTTCTTTTTATCATTTGAAAAATCAGTTACGTATTGATCTAAAGTTATCATTTCCTCTTTCTCAGAGCAGTTAAATGTTGAAAACTCAAATATTTGATCATGAAAGTCATTAAATTCATAAAGTCCCTCTTTTACAACAGGTCCAAAATTCTTCCAAAAATCTTTAAATTCATCTGGTTTCTTTTTTTGTAATTCTAAAATTTCTTTAAGAACTCTTTTTGTAATAGCATTAGATATTTTATTAATTACGGCATTATTTTGTAAAATTTCTCTTGAAATATTTAAACTAAGATCTTCTGTGTCTACCACACCTGGCACAAATCTAAGCCAAGCTGGAATTAATGCATCTAACTTATCAGAAATAAATACTTTATTAACATATAGCTTTAACTTGTTTTTGCGATCTGGATGATAAAGATCTTGAGGCTGCGATTTAGGTAAATATAAAAGAGCAGTGTAATTTACAACTCCCTCAGCTTTAAAGTGAATAGTTGTTAAAGGCTCATCATAATAATTTGAAACTTGATTATAAAAAGATTTGTAATCATCTTTTTTAATTTTTGATTTATCTTTCAACCAAATGGCTTCAGCAGAGTTTACTTGTTCTTCAGTTTTATTATTTTTTTCTTTATCATTTTTATCCTCTTCAGATGTTACAAAAATTGGGAAAGGAACAAAATCAGAGTACTTTTTTATAATTTCCTCTATTTTATATTTACTTAAGAACTCTTTCTCATCCTTCTTAATTGATAACGTAATTTCAGTTCCAATTTCATTGTATTTCGTTTCCTCAATTGAAAATGTACCTTTACCATCTGAAGTCCATAGGTAACCACTGGATGAGTCATATTTCTTTGATCTAACAATTACTTGATCGGAGACCATAAATGATGAATAGAAACCAACTCCAAATTTACCAATTTGATTGATATCTCCCTTTTTATCACCCATCTTTTTAATAAACTCTTCCGTGCCAGATTTAGCTATTGTGCCTAAATTTGATTGCATATCTTTATCATCCATTCCAATCCCATTATCTTTAATTGAGATAGTTTTATTTTTTTCATTAAGATGAATTCGAATTTGGAATTTATTTGTTTTAGGAGCTTTGGAGTCAGTCTGACTAACATATCTAAGCTTTTCACAAGCATCTGATGAATTTGATATTAATTCACGTAAAAATATTTCCTTTTCGGTATAGAGTGAATTAGCAACTATATCTAGGAGTTTTGATACTTCAGTTTCAAATTTTACAGTTTTCTTTTCCGCTTGTTGTTTAGTCATTTTTTTTTAATATCCTTATTATAAGTAATGTTTACCAATGATAATACTGAGTGTTCTACAAAAATTTCTGTCATTTCACAAAGTAAATTTGATAAATGGTTGTTAACACAATCATCTTTTACTAAAAATTGGGCTTTATCTAATAATTTCAAGGCAGAATCAGGAAAAATTCTCAAAATTCCTTACGAGGACGGAAGATTGAAAGAGGTCATATTAGGAGAGGGTACAGATAAAAACCTAGAGGCAATTAGTGCTTTTTCTGCGTCTAACATTGGTAACTATTATATTTCCAATAAATTTGCCAAATCAAAGGTGCCTGAAATATACAAAGCATGGGCTTGGGGCAACTATAACTATCAGTCTAAATCCAAAAAAAATTTATTATACGTAAAGGAACAAAAGGAATTAGAGTTTTTAACTTTTTACTCAGATTGTATAAATTTTTCAAGAGACTTGATAAATAGCCCTGCAAATAAATTAAACCCTTCAACTTATTACTCAAAAATTAAAAATAATAATTTGTTTAAAAGTTTTAATTTTATTGATTACACTGAAAAAGAAATAAATTCGAATTTTCCTTTGACATGTGCTGTTGGTAAATCTTCCTCTTCAAAACCAAAAGTGATTGAAATAACAAATCGAAAACTTTCAAAAAAAGATAAACCATTGGTTATTATTGGAAAAGGAGTTACATTTGACACAGGTGGTGTAAACATAAAACCAGGTACCTCAATGAGAAATATGAAAAAAGATATGGGAGGATCTGCTATCGCTTTATCATTATTTTTGTTAGCAAATTATTTTTTAAAAAAAACTAAAATTGTTTTAATTGCCCCAATCGCTGAAAATGCAATATCATCCAAATCAATGAGACCTGGTGATGTATATTCATCTGTATCAGGAAAGTCTATCGAAATTGCTCATACAGATGCTGAGGGAAGACTTTTGTTAGCAGATGCAATAGAAAAAGCATCTTCTTATAACCCATGTATGATTATTGATTTTGCAACGCTTACCGGAGCAGCAAGAGTAGCTCTTGGTGAGGACCTTCCTGCTTATTTTAGCAATAATGAAACATTTGCAAAAAAAATTGAAAATTTAAATAAAGAAAAATTGAGATGTTGGAGATTACCCTTGTACTCTCCTTACTTGTTTAAAATTAAATCTCAAGTAGCAGATCTTAGTAATTCATCTTTAGATGGTATGGCTGGTTCTATTACGGCAGCACTTTTTCTTCAAGAATTTTTAAAATCTCCCAATATACCTTGGTTTCACTTTGACACCTTTGCTTGGTCTCAAGACTCCAAAGGAGCTGCATTACAGGGATTAGATATAATGAGTGATTTTTTAAGGAAAAATTTTAATTAGTGAAGTACTTACTGATATTTTTTCTATTATTATCAGGTTGTATTACAACCGATAGGTCTTTTAACACAGCAAATATTTGCGATATTTTCAAAACAAATCCTAAATGGAAATCATATGCAGAAAAAACAAAAGAAAAATGGGGAGTTCCAGTTAGTTTGCAATTAAGCTTTATTAAACAAGAGTCCTCTTTTGAAAGAACTGCAAGGCCTCCGAGGAAAAAGGTATTGGGTTTTATACCTGGTTTAAGGCCATCAAGCGCTTATGGTTACAGTCAGGCCTTAGATGGAACATGGGAGGAGTATAAAGTTTCAACAAAAAACTTTAATGCCGATAGAAAAAATTTTAGAGATGCTAGTGATTTTATAGGTTGGTATGTTGATGGAAGTCACCGTCTGTTGAAAATTGATAAAAGTGATGTTTACAATCATTATCTTGCTTATCATGAGGGCAAGGGTGGGTATCAAAAAAAATCTTTTAACAAAAAAAAATGGCTTTTAGAGGTGGCAAAAAAAGTAGAACGTCAAGCTAAAGATTATTCTAATCAAATAACAAAATGTAATTTTCATAAAAATAGTGTGTTTTAATTGTTACAAAAATCAGATCTTATAAATTATTTCTACTCCAATTTTACTGATCCTGAGTATAAAGGCATTGGAACTGAACATGAAAAATTTATCTTTTATAAAGATAATAAAAGATTTCAATTTGATGGAGAGGTAAGTATACAAAATTTATTTCAATTTTTCTTATCAAAGGGTTGGCAAAAAAAAGAATACAATAGTTTCAATCAATTAATATCTTTGTCTAAAAATGGTGCTAGCATTACTTTAGAGCCAGGGTGTCAACTAGAATTATCAGGTAAAATTTTAAAGAATGTTCATCAAACTTGTACGGAGTCTTATGAACATTTAAGAGAATTAAAAGAATATGCCGAATTGAATGAATTATGCATTTTAGGACTGGGATTTGATCCAATAAGTAAATTAGAGGATTTAACTTTTATCCCAAAAGAGCGTTATAAAATTATGAGTGAATATATGCCTAAAGTTGGCTCAAGAGGATTAGATATGATGACCCGAACATGTACTGTTCAAGCAAATTTAGATTATTTTAATGAAACAGATCTAATTAAAAAATTTGTTGTTTCTAATAGAATTCAACCAATAGTTATGGGTATATTTTGTAATTCGCCCTTTCGTGAATCGAAATATAATAATTTAGTGAGTAATCGAATTTATACATGGCAAGACACTGATGATCAAAGATGTGGAATAAAAAGATCATTTCTGAACAAGAATTTTTCTATTGAGGAATATGTTGATTTTGTTTTGGAAGTAAAAAACTATTTTTTAAAGATAAATGGAAAACAATATGACACAACTGATTATACTTTTAATGAATTGTTAACTAAAAACACCGCAAATAAAGACCTTTCAAATTACAACATATCAATACAAGATTGGATAAATCATCTCTCCACAATTTTTACAGAGGTAAGATTAAAGTCATATATAGAACTTAGAGGTGCAGACGCTGGGAAATGGGAAATGATTTGCGCTCTTCCAGCATTTTGGGTTGGCATACTTTATGATGATGAAAATCTTGAACATCTTTGGAAAGAAACTAGTTCGTGGCAAGAGAATGATATTTTAAATTTGTATCTAGAGGTTCCTTATAAAGGACTTAACAGTAACTTTATTAATTCGCCCTTATATGAGCATGGTAAAAACCTTCTTAACCTCGCTAACAAGGGATTAGAAAAAAGAGGTTATCTAAATTCTGAAGGAAGAGATGAAAGTATTCATCTTGAAAAATTATATAATATTGTTGAAAAACAAAAAAATCCCGCAGATTTGTTAATTGAAGAGTTAAAGGGTAAAAAAGATATATTATCATTATTAAATAATACCTATTATTGAATTTGCTATGAAATTTCTTTTTCAAATGGATGATCCCAAAAAAATAAATATTAACGAGGACTCTACTTATATGTTAATCAAGGAGTCTTTAAATAGAGGTATAGATTGTTATTACAATGATCCAAGATGGGTATTTAGTGAGATTAATAAAGTTAATAAAATTAAATCTCATGTTTCTAGATTAAGTTTGAAAAAAAATAATCAGCTTTCGTATCAAAGAAAGACCCTAAAAGAAATTGATTTAGAACATATGAATGTCATTTTTATTCGACAAGATCCACCCTTCGATTTAAATTATATTTCTAATACCTATTTATTAGATCAATTAAAAAAACCTTTAATTTTGAATAATTCAAAGGAGATTAGGAACTTCCCAGAAAAACATATTATGATGAACTTCCCAGAATTAACTCCCCCGACTTTAATATCATCAAATATAGAAGCCATCATAAAGTTTATAAAGAAGAATAAAGAGGTTATTATAAAACCCGCTTATGGAAATGGAGGATTAGGAATTCAAAAAATTAGCCATAATAAGACTAATCTCAGTACGTTCTTAAAAAATTACATAAAAAAATTTTCGAATTGCCCAGTAATTATTCAAAGATTCCTTAAAAATTTCAAAAAAGGAGACAAAAGAATTATTCTCATAAACGGGGACATTGCTGGAGCTGTATTAAGAGTGCCTAGAAGTAATAGCATAAAGGCAAATTTTCATGCAGGTGGAAGGGCAGTAGAAACCAATATCACTGATAAAGATAAGTACATTTGTAAAAAAATAAAATCATTTTTGGTGAAAAAAAAATTATTTTTTGTTGGTATAGATGTGATAGATGGCTATTTAACAGAAATAAATATTACATCTCCTACTGGAATTCAAGAAATCAACAGATTAAATAAAAGTAAGCTTGAAAAAGATATTATTGATTTTGTTTTAAGATCACTGAAATAAATTTTCAAAAAGCTTATTTATATTTTTTTGAATTAAATCCTCTATAGGTTTTTTTACAGTCCCATCAGGTATGACTCTTTCATAGGAATAATTTCCATTTTGATATTTTATAACAAAATCCTCATTATTAATAATATCAAAAATTGTAATTTTAAAATTATTCAAAGCTAATTCTAATTCTGCCTCTAAAATCTCTCCGTCTGGTGATGTTAAAATTAAGTTTTTAATTTTCAATTCATTCAAATTATTATTTGAAATTTGTCCAGAAATAGAACTACTTTGATTAATGAAAGAATTTGCTAATGTGTTTAACAATTCATTAATTTGTTCAAAATCCTCAATGTCTTGAGATAGAGATTGAATAAATAAAACTAGTGCAAATTCCTCTTCAGTAATATTAACATTAATATCACCATCTATGTTTCCAGATATATTTTTAATATTTTTAAGATTAACAGGTTCAGAAACATCTAAGGATAGATTAATTTTTCCTTTAATACGAGATGTATTTAAGAATAAACGATCAAAATTAGATAAATTTAAATCATTTAATTTTACTGTACCAGTAAACATCTGATTTTTAATTGATCCAGAAATATTTGAAATTTTATCTTTATTTATTAGATCTAAATTTTCTATCAAAAATAGATCGTTGACAGGATCGACGTATAAGTTTGACTCTAAATAATCAAAGTCAACAAGATCCACAATATTCGTAAAATCTTCTTCAGTTAATTCAGAGATGATATTTAATAGTTCTGTTTTATTTAAATTTTCAATTCCAATATTCAAAGAGGCATTATTAAAATCATTAAGATCTAAATTACCGTCAATCAATAAATTCGAATCTTCCAAATTAATAAATTGAAGATCTTCAATAGCTAAATTTGAGCCATTTATAAGGCCTCTCGCGTTGATATGTTCCGTATTTAATATTTTTAATAATCTAATTAATGAGTTAGATGGAATTAACTCAAATTGTCTAAATTGGTTTAATCGAATATCTAATTGTAGACTATTGATATTATCAAGCCCATAAGTGCCGCTAATTTGAATAATATTTTCATCCTTATTAGTTATATTTATTTGATCAATTGTAAAAATATTATTTGCTAAATTGCTGGATAATTCAATTTCATCAAATTCAAATTGCTTAACTAATTCCGAATAAGGTAAAAATTCTAATAATGCTGATAAGTCATCTTTGGAACTAGAGTTAAGACTAGCATTAAAGTTAGCATTATAAAAATCAAGATTTTCAATAGTTCCGTTTAAATCTAAGTTTGTTCCTTGATCAGAGACATACAAGATTTTATTTATAGTTAAACTATTTGAATTGTAGTTAAAATCAAAAGTTTTAATTATTCCTTGAGGAATGTCTATAATTTTATTGAAAATATTTATATTACTAATCATTTGAAATAAATTATCTGAAGAGATATTTTGACCTCTAATTGATAAATCAGAACTAATGAAATTGCTTAAATTGATATTCCCCTCAATATTAATTTGTGATTTGTCAGCTAAAGTAATAACTAGGTCTTCAATATTTAATTTTTCTTTTACATATTCACCTTTTATGTCAAGACTTTGAAAATTTATTTTTTTTAAAACCTCCTGGTAATTTTCCCCTAAAAGTAATACTAGTTCATCTATTTCCAGATTTTCTATGGAAAAATCAATTTTATTTATTTCTGAGTCAGTTGTATAAATATCAAAATATAAATCAGAGCCTTTATATTTAAATTTATTTGATATTATTCTTGTATTATTGCCCTCGTTAGAGATCTTTAATTTTAAATTATCGATATCACCCTCTAGTAAAATCGCATTATTAACAAAATTTGAATTTATATTTTCTATTCTTGCTTGGTTGAGTGTAATTGAAATATCATCTGCGTTAAAAATAGATCTAGAAATTTCAATATCAGAAGCTGCTAAATCAGTTTGGATTAAATAATGATTAATTTTGAAATTTGAATTATCTATAGAGAGAATTGGTTTAGGCATAATTTTTAAAGTTTGATTTGATAAACTGTTTAATGTAACAATACCTCTAGTTTCTCTTTCGACCATTTCTTGAGATAAAATATTCATAGGCAATCTTAGAAAACTAAGTCCAAGTAAAATCACTAAAATTAGAAGTATTGCTATGGGTATTAGGACTTTTAGTTTTTTCATTTATTCATTCTACAAATATAGGAACACAAAATAGATCATATAGGCTAATATAAAGCTAAGAGAAATTAATTTTCCAGCCAATTTTAAAGAAATAATTATAAAAAATAATAAAGAAGTCACTAAAAATAGCCATTTATCAATTTGACTAAGTAATTCATAAAAATTTATATTTCCATTCATTAGCACAGCAATAATCGTTATTCCAAATATGTTGGCTATATTTGATCCGAGAATATTTCCAATTGCCAAATTATTTTGTTTTTTCAAAATTGATAAAATTGTTGCAATTACCTCAGGTAAAGAAGTACCAAAAGCAACAACTGTTATTCCAATCGTAGTTTCTGCAACACCAAATATGCTAGTTAAATCTTTTGCATAAACAATAAAATACTTAGAACTAAAAAATAAAGCTATAAATGCTAATATTATTCTTAAAATAATAAAAAAAGATGAAGAATGTTTTATCTTGGATATTGTGTTAGTTTCATCAATTGGTTTTTTTAATTCAAAATAAATAAAAAAACAAAGTAATCCAAAAAGTAAAACACCGTACATGTAGCCAATATTAAAATTAAATATTATAAAAATAAAAAAAATGATTGAAAAAATTAAAAAAAATAAAAAAGTACTTTTATCCCTTTTATCAGTTACTAACCTAGTAATGGGATATAACATGATACCCCCTACCAATAAAATATTTGCAATATTACTTCCAACAAGATTACCTGCTACTATTCCAACGGAATTTAACTTTAATGCTTGAAATGTTGCTGCAAACTCAGGGAGGGAAGTGCCAATAGCTATAATAAATATTCCAACAAGGATTGGCCTAATTTTATAAACGTGTGAGATTAATATTGAATTTTTTATTGCAAAATCACATGACCATATTAATAGAGTAAGACTTATTAATACTCCTAATAAACTCTCAATCAATTCACACCCATTTGATCTTTTTTAAGTTTCCTTATCTCATCCCTGAACATTGCAGCTTTTTCAAAATCTAAATTTTCAGCTGCAGATAACATTTTTTTCTCTAATTTTTGAACATGTTTTTCAAATTTATTAGGACTCAATTTATCAATTTCTGATGTACCCACAGTATAGCTATCTTTTTCATAGATGCTCTCGATAATTTCACCAATATTTCTTTTCACTGATTGAGGGGTAATGTTATTTTTCTTATTAAACTCAATTTGTTTATTTTTTCTGTATTTTGTTTCCTCAAGAGCTGCTTTGATGCTTTTAGTTAATACATCTGCATATAAAATCACCTTTCCGTCTATATTTCTGGCTGCACGACCTATAGTTTGGACCAAACTAGTTTTTGACCTTAAATAACCCTCTTTGTCAGCGTCAAGAATGGCTACTAAGCCACACTCAGGAATATCTAGCCCTTCTCTGAGTAAATTAATACCAATTAAAATATCAATCTCCCCAATTCTTAAAGAGCGAATAAGTTTTATTCTATCAATAGTTTCAACATCAGAGTGCATATATTCAGCCTTTAAATTATGTTCTTTTAAGTAATTGGTTAAGTCCTCGGCATTTTTTTTTGTAAGAGTTGTAATCAATACTCTATTTTTATTATTGAGTGTTATTTTAATTTCACCCATCAAATCTTCCACTTGATTGACAGTTGTTTTGATCACACACTCAGGATCAATTAGACCTGTGGGTCGTATGATTTGTTCAACATACTCATTTTCGACTTCATTCAATTCCCATGGGCCAGGAGTTGCAGATAAAAAAATAGTGGGGGGACGCATCATATTCCATTCTTCAAAAGTTAAAGGTCGATTATCCAATGCAGATGGAAGTCTAAATCCATAATCTGATAAAGTTTTTTTTCTAGATCGGTCACCTTTATACATTCCATTTATTTGAGGCACGGATACATGTGATTCATCAATTATAAGAAGCGAATTTTCTGGAATAAACTCGTATAGAGTTGGTGGTGCTTCACCAGGTTGTCTTCCACTTAAATATCTCGAATAATTCTCAATACCTGAACATGTTCCCGTTGCCTGTATCATTTCCAAATCAAAATTAGTTCTCTCTTTTAATCTTTGAAATTCAAGCAACTTTTTTTCCTTATCAAACTCTTCTAGTCTTATTTTTAAATCTTTCTTAATTTCTTTAATAGCGTTTTCTAATCTCGGTTTTGGAGTAATATAATGACTATTTGCAAAGATTTTTACTTCTTCGAAGCTTTGAATGAATTCGCCCGTGAGAGGATCAAACTCTTTAATATCTTCTACCTCGTCTCCAAAAAAACTTATCCTCCAAGCTATATCCTCTAAATGCGCAGGAAAAACATCAACCCGATCTCCAGTTACTCGAAACATACCTCTTCTAAAATCAATATTATTTCTTTTATACTGTAACTCTACTAATTCTCTCAGGAACTCCATTAAATTAATGTTCTGTCCTTTTTTTATTTCTAAAGTCATTTTAGAGTAAGAGTCAACGGACCCGATGCCGTATATACATGAAACACTTGCTACAATAATTACATCTTCTCTTTCTACTAATGATCTAGTTGCTGAGTGTCTAAAACGATCTATTTGCTCATTTATAGATGACTCTTTTTCTATAAATGTATCTGATCGAGGTACATAAGCTTCTGGTTGATAATAATCATAATAACTCACAAAATACTCAACTGCATTTTTAGGAAACAATACTTTTAACTCCTCATATAATTGCGCAGCCAAGGTCTTATTTGGAGCCATAATCAATGTTGGTCTGTTATATTTTTCAATAACATTTGCAATTGTGAATGTTTTTCCAGAGCCGGTTACACCCAATAATACTTGGCTTTGTTTCCTTTTTTCTAAACCATCAATCAATTTTTTAATTGCTTGAGGCTGATCTCCTTTAGGTTTATTTTCACTTACTATTTTAAATGGCATACTTGTAGAAATTTATAAATAAGTTTATAGATAACTAAATAAAAAAAATGATTTCAAATAGAGTAAATAACATAAAACCATCACTAACAATAGCCACCAATATGAAGGCCCAGGAACTGAAAAGAGCTGGTAAGGATGTGATTGTTTTAGCAGCCGGAGAACCAGATTTTGATACACCTGATCACATTAAAAGCGCAGCTATTGAGGCCATAAATAAGGGTTTTACTAAGTATGTACCAGGTAAAGGAACACCAGACTTGCAGGTCGCAATTCAAAAAAAATTTCAAAGAGATAATAACTTAGATTATGAACTTGGTAATATTACAGTTGGAGTTGGTGGAAAGCATATAATTTATAATGCTTTCTCAGCAACTATTAATCAAGGTGATGAAGTTATAATCCCTGCTCCATATTGGGTGAGTTACCCCGATATTGTAATTTTAAATGATGGAAAACCTATCATAGTTGAGTGTGGTGAGCAAAATGGTTTTAAAATCACACCTGAGGATTTGGAGAAAAATATATCTTCAAAAACAAAATGGCTGATGCTAAATAGCCCAAGTAATCCGACTGGATCTATGTATACCAAAGAGGAATTGGTAGCTATAGGAGATGTTCTTAAAAGTTATGAAAATATTTATATTTTATCAGATGATATTTATGAAAAGATCGTTTACGACACCAATGAGTTCAAAACAATAGCTGAAGTTTGCCCATTTTTAAAAGAAAGAACGTTAACGATGAATGGATTATCCAAATCTTATTGTATGACAGGCTGGAGAGTAGGCTACGCAGCAGGTCCAGTTAGTCTCATCAATGCAATGAACAAAGTTCAATCACAAAACGTATCTTCAACAGCATCAATATCAATGGCGGCTTCTGTTGAGGCATTAAATGGAGATCAAAGTTTTATCATATCAAACAATGAATCTTTTCTTAGAAGGCGTAATTTAGTTGTAAAACATTTAAATGAAACACCTGGATTGTCTTGCAGAACTCCAGAGGGTGCTTTTTACGTTTTTCCTTCATGTAAAGGAGTTTTAGGTAAGACAACGGAGTCTGGTAAAAAACTCTTAACTGATGGTGACTTTATGGATTATCTTCTTGAAGAGGTGGGTGTTGCAGGCGTACAAGGTTCTGCATTTGGGCTAGAGAGTTTCTTTAGAATATCTTATGCAACCTCTGATTCAATATTAGAGGATGCCTGCCAAAGAATTAAAACTGCTTGTTCTAAATTAAGTTAATTTACTATTAGAAATAATTTTAGCTATTCGAAGAATATTTGTATTTCCAACTTTTCCAAAAGGTACTCCAGCTGTAATTATTATTTTTTCACCATGTTTTAGAATTTTTCTTACCTTTGCTATTTTACATGCACGGTCAACCATCTCAGTTGATGATGAAATTTCATCTACAACATCCATAAAAGTACCCCAAGTTAAAGCATTTTGACGAGCAACTTTTTTATTAGTTGTTAATCCTATTAATGTCACATCAGGCCTCATTCTTGCGACTCTTAAAACAGATCTTCCTGATTGAGAAAATGTTGCAATACAATTGCATTCAGCAATGGTGGCTACTTCAAGTGCCGCAGTAGCTATAGCCTCTGTTGATGTTTTTACCATATTCAAATTATAATTTTGAATATTAGCTAAATATTTGGGATCACTTTCAACGCGTTTAATAATTTTATTCATCATTTCTACAGACTCTTTGGGATAATTACCAGCAGCTGACTCTGCAGATAACATTACAGCGTCTACTCCTTGAAATACTGCTGTAGCGACATCAGAGGCCTCAGCCCTTGTTGGTGTAGGTGAGTCAATCATACTCTCAAGCATTTGGGTTGCAACAATACATGGCTTTCCATATTTCCTGCAAGCAGCGACCATTGTTCTTTGATGTATTGGCACATCTTCTGGGTTGGTTTCAACACCCAGATCTCCTCTAGCAACCATTATTCCATCAGAATTTTCAGTTATCGACTCAATTTCTTTCATAGCAGAGGGTTTTTCTACTTTAACCATTACTTTAAATTTTGCAGGAATAAGTTTTTTTGCTGTTAATAAATCTTTTGTAGTTTGAATAAATGAAAGAGCTATCCAATCAACATCAAGTTTTATTGCTAGCTCTAAATCTTTTTTGTCTTTTGGAGTAATTATTTTTAAATCAAGTTTTGTATCTGGAATATTCAATCCTTTGTTATTAGAAATTTCTCCACCATCTGTAACAACACATTTAATTGCAGAAGCAGATTTTGATTTTACTTTTAACCTTACCTTACCATCATTCACTAACAGCCTTTGTCCGATTGCAATAGATTTGAAAATTTCTTTGTGAGGCAAGTAGACTCGAGAACTATCACCGTCTTTTTTATTTTGATCAAAAGTAAATATTTGGTTTTTTTTTAGTTGTTCTTTGACATTTAGAAATCTACCAACTCTGAATTTGGGACCCTGTAAGTCACCTAAAATACAAATATAACGATCATATTTTTTTTCTAAATTTCTAATAATTTTAACTTTTTTTTTGTGATCCTCATGGTCACCATGACTAAAATTAAGACGAAATACGTCAGCACCAGATAAAAATAATTTCTCAATAGCTTTTTCAGTCTCACAGGCTGGTCCTAATGTTGCAACAATTTTGGCTTTACGGTTTCTAAGTTTCATTTGATTTGTTTAGAAATTAATAAATAACATGATATTAGTAAATTACCATGAGTAAAATATCAAAAGAGCAAGAGTACAAAATTAAAGCCAACGTGCTTGATCATTTAATTAATCATTTAAGAGGTAGGACTGATGTACAAAATATTGACCTGATGAATCTTAGTGGATTTTGCAGAAATTGTTTATCAAAATGGTATGTAAAATATGCAAAAGAGGAAAACTATGATCTAGACTATGAGGAATCAAGAAAGATAATTTATGGAATGGCTTACTCTGAATGGAAAAGTAAATATCAATCAGAAGCAACAAAAGAACAAATAGAACAATTTAAAAAAAAATAGTTTAGATGACTGAGAAATTGCCGAATTGGAATTTAGGAGATTTTTACTCTTCTATAAAAGACGTAGGAATTGATCTTGATTTAGAAAAATATAGAAATTTTTCTAAATCTTTCAACAAAAAATATAAAGGTCAATTAGTTAATCAAGCTCAAAATCTCGAAAGCATCATAAAAGAGTATGAAGACGGTAATGAACTTGGTGACAAGATTGGAAATTTCGCTTTTTTGATATACACAACAAATATGAACGACCAAGAGACGGTTCAATTCTATCAAGGTATAAATGAAAAACTTACAGAGATATCATCAAACTTGATTTTTTTTACAAACGAAATAAATGCTACAAATGACCCAGAATTTGAAAAATTTTTATCAAATGCTGGCAAATATAAAAATTGGTTAATTAACATTCGTAGATATAAACAACATCAACTTGATGAAAAAAGTGAGATGATTTTTCTTGATAAGAATTTAACATCTAACTCTTCATGGGTGAGATTCTTTGAAGAACAAATAAATGATTTAAAATTTAAAATCGAAGATAAAGATTTAAATAGTTCAGAAGCTTTAAATTTATTATCTGATCATAAAGCAACTACCAGAAAAAAAGCAGCAAAAAGTATTGAAGATGTTTTTAAATCGAATGTAAAAACTTTTTCTTTTATAACAAACACTCTTGCAAAAGATAAAATTACTAATGATAAGTGGAGAAAATACAAATATCCAACAGATTCAAGAAATTTAGCGAATAATGTTGAAAATGAAGTTGTCGACGCACTAACTGAGAGTGTTACTTCAAACTACAAGAATATCTCACATCGTTACTATAAAATTAAGGCCAAACTTTTTAATCAAGAAAAACTAAATTATTGGGATAGAAACGCGCCTTATCCTGACTCACCAAATAAAAAGATAAATTGGTCTGAGGCAAAAGATATTGTAATCCGCTCATATGCTAACTTTGATAAGAGTTTTAAAGATATCGTATTATTATTTTTTAATAACAGTTGGATTGATGCTGAGTTGAAATCTGGTAAATCTCCAGGAGCATTTGCAGCTTCTACAATCCCTTCAATTCACCCTTATATTTTGACAAACTTTCATGGTAAAACCAGAGATGTAATGACATTAGCTCATGAACTTGGACATGGATGTCACCAATATTTGTCTGCTAAACAAGGTTTATTGTTATCCAGCACCCCACTTACTCTAGCAGAGACAGCAAGTGTTTTCGGAGAGATGATGACTTTCCGAACATTACTTGAAGATAGTGATAAGAGTGCCAGAAAATATCTTTTAGCATCAAAAATAGAAGACATGATTAACACTGTTATCAGGCAAATATCATTTTTTGAATTTGAAAAGTTAGTTCATAATGAGAGAAAAAAAGGAGAATTATCATCAGATCAACTTTGTGATTTTTGGATGAAAACACAATCAGAAAGTCTTGGGCCTAATATTGAATTAACAGATGGATATAGATATTTTTGGACATACATACCTCATTTTATTCATACCCCTTTTTATGTATATGCATATGCTTTTGGAGATTGTTTAGTAAATATTTTGATACAACTTTATGATGAGGGCCTATCAAACTTTAAGGAAAGTTACATTAATCTTTTAAAAAGCGGTGGCTCTAAACATTATAGTGAAGTTTTAAAACCATTTAATGTAGATCTCAAACAAAAAAATAGTTGGGAAAAAGGCCTCTCAATGATTTCAGGTCTGATAGATGAGTTTGAAAAAAGTATTTAACTTAAAATGAAAGAAGAAAATAATTTAGTTTCAAGAGTAAAAAGGTATTCAAAAGTCACAACTTCGATGACTTCTTTAGCTACGAAATTTGCTGGAAAAAAATATTTAAATTTTGATTTGAGTGATCAAAAGTATGCGGCTCAAATTACAGAGATCTTAGGTAATTTAAAAGGACCTTTGATGAAAGTGGCACAACTAAGCGCTACTATTCCTGATTTACTGCCTGAGGAATATGCAAGAAAATTAGCTGAATTACAGTCAAATGCACCTCCGATGTCTTGGGTGTTTGTAAAAAGAAGAATGAAAGCTGAATTAGGTGAAAATTGGCAAAATAACTTTAAAGAATTCAATGAAGAAGCAAGTTTTGCTGCCTCTTTAGGTCAGGTTCACAAAGCCAAATTGAAAACCAATGATTATGTTGCGTGTAAGCTCCAATACCCTGATATGTCTTCAGCTGTAGAGGCTGACTTAAACCAATTAAAAATAATATTTAAAATTTACTCTAGTTATAACAAATCAATACAAATTAGAGAGATCTATAAAGAAATAGAAGCAAGACTAAAAGAAGAATTAAATTATAGTTTAGAAAACAAACATTTAAAAATTTTTAAATTTATTCATAAAAATAACTCTTATATCAAAATTCCAAATGTTTACGAAAAAATATCTACAAACAGGCTTTTAGTCATGGAATTTCTTAACGGTAAAAAATTAATTGAATATAAAAATGCATCGCAAAAAACTAGAAATGAATTAGCAAAAAAATTATTTATGGCATGGTACTTACCCTTTTATAAATACGGTATAATTCATGGAGATCCACACTTAGGTAATTACTCAGTAGATAATAAAAATAATATTAATCTATTTGATTATGGCTGTGTCAGAATATTTCCACCTAAGTTTGTAAAGGGCGTAATTGACCTTTATTTTGCTCTAAAAGAAAAAGACAACAAAAAGATAAAAACTGCTTATCAAGTATGGGGGTTTAAAGACATTGATGATAAATTAATGAATGTTTTAAATAAATGGGCTTTATTCTTGTATGATCCAATTTTAAAAAATGAGGTTCGAAAAATACAAGACTCAGATAGTGGCATTTACGGAGCTAAAATAGCAAGCGAAGTCCACAAAGAGCTTAAAAAATATGGAGGAGTTAAACCTCCTAGAGAGTTTGTATTTATGGATCGAGCAGCGGTTGGTTTAGGGTCAATTTTTATTCATTTGAAAGCTGAAATAAATTGGTACAAGCTTTTTCATGACTTAATTAAAGATTTTTCAGTTAAAAATGTTGAAACCAATCAAAAAAAAGCATTCAAATTTGCCGGTTTATGATGACTTTCAACAAATTTTTTATAAATTTTATAAATCTTAGACTTAACAAATTAGATTTATCTGATATACAACATACCTTCTAAAAGGAACAAGTTAATGATAATAGGCGCAGTTAAAGAAAAAAAAAAGTTTGAGAATAGAGTTTCTATTTCTCCTGATGATGTAAAAAACTATGTAAAAGCTGGTCACCAAGTATTTATTGAAAAGGGGGCAGGTTCACTTTCAGGCTTTAATGATAAATCTTATAAAGAGTCTGGAGCGACTCTATCCACCTCAAAAGAAGTTTTTAAGAATGCTGATATTATTTTAAAAATAAATTGCCCAACCCCAGACGAGTCTAAACTATTAAAAAATAATTCTATGGTTATTTCTCAAATCAGTATACAGAACAACCAAGACAGTATTAAAATTTTAAATTCAAAAAAAATATCAGCGTTTGCTTTAGAATTAGTCCCAAGAATTACTCGAGCTCAAGATATGGATATTTTGTCCTCTCAAGCAAATTTAGCAGGATATCATGCGGTTATAGATGCTGCTCAAGAATTTAACAGAGTATTACCATTATTTATGACGGCTGCTGGTAAAGTTACTCCGGCAAATGTTTTAGTCATAGGTGCAGGTGTTGCAGGTTTACAAGCCATAGCAACTGCTAAAAGATTAGGTGCTATTGTTTTTGCCACAGACGTAAGAATTGCCTCAAAAGAGCAAGTTGAGAGTCTTGGTGGTAAATTTGTTATGGTCGAGGATGAAGAGTCTAAGAATGCTGAAACGAAAGGTGGTTATGCAAAAGAAATGAGTGCAGAGTACCAAAAAAAACAAGAGGCTTTATTGGCCGAAACTTTAAAGACAATGGATATTGTAATATGTACTGCCCAAATACCAGGAAGAAAAGCACCTTTAATTTTGAAAAAAGAAATGTTAGAGAACATGCAAAATGGTTCAGTTATTGTTGATCTAGCTGTAGAATCAGGAGGGAACTGCGAATTTAGCCAAGTTGGAAAAGTCGTTTCCAAAAATGGTCTTAAGATTGTAGGTCACGCCAACGTTCCTGGCAGAGTTGCAAATAATGCCTCAAGCCTTTTTTCAAAAAATATTTCTAACTTTTTAAAATTAATGAACTTTGAAGATAAGAAAAAATCTATGATTAATAAAAGTGATGAAATTATTAAAGCTACAATGATTTGCTCAGCTGGAAAGATTTTAATAAAATAAAAAGGAGTTACTATGTCAGAAATTTCAAATCAATTAGAAAGTTTATCATACAAAGCACAACAAATTGCAAATGAAGCAAGCCAGTTAGCATCTAGTGTGGCCGAAACATCTGGAGGCCATAGTGACTTTATTATTTTTGGTATAACTGTTTTGGTATTGGCTTGTTTTGTAGGTTATTATGTAGTTTGGTCCGTTACCCCAGCTTTACACAGTCCTTTGATGGGTGTCACAAACGCTATTTCGTCTGTAATTATTGTTGGAGCTTTATTGGCCGCAGGTCCTGTTGATAGTAACATTTCTAAATATTTTGGTTTAGTTGCTGTAACTCTTGCTGCCGTTAACATATTTGGGGGGTTCGTTGTAACAAATCGAATGCTCTCCATGTTTAAGAAGAAACAATAGGTAAAAAATGTCAACTTTAACAACTGCAGCATATTTAGTTTCATCGGTTTTATTTATACTTTCTCTTAGAGGGTTATCACATCCTTCAACTGCAAGGAGAGGAAATTTTTTAGGAATTTTAGGGATGACTATAGCCATAGTCACAACACTGTCCAATCCTGGTGTACTTAGCTATAAAGAAATTGGAATAGCTTTTTTAATAGGTGGTTTGATTGGAACATCAATCGCAGTTAAAATCCAAATGACTGCATTACCACAATTAGTTGCTGCTTTCCATAGCTTGGTAGGATTAGCTGCTGTATTTGTTGCTGCCTCTGCATATTACAATCCTAGTGCCTTTAATATAGGTACTGTTGGATCTATTCCGATGGGAAGTTTAATAGAAATGTCAATTGGAACAGCAATAGGTGCTGTGACTTTTACAGGATCTATTATAGCTTTTGGAAAACTCCAAGGTTTTGTCTCAGGAAATCCTTTAGTTTTCAAAGGTCAACATTTTATTAATTTACTTTTGGGTTTAGGAATTATTGCTTTAATTGTTAAGTTTTGCATCGATCAAAACCAAGAATTATTTTGGCTTATCGTTTTTGCCTCATTTGTTATCGGGGTACTTTTAATTGTTCCAATTGGAGGAGCAGATATGCCAGTTATTGTCTCAATGTTAAACTCATATTCCGGATGGGCCGCTGCTGGAATTGGCTTTACTCTATCTAATAACTTATTGATTATTACCGGCGCACTGGTTGGTTCGTCAGGAGCTATCTTGAGTTACATAATGTGCAAGGGAATGAATAGATCTTTCTTAAACGTTTTACTTGGAGGATTTGGTGGTGAACAAGCAGCTAGTGCTGGCGGAGTAAAAGATGATCGTCAAGCAAAACAAGGTAACGCTGCTGATGCTGCTTTTATGATGAAAAATAGCAAAACAATAATCATTGTTCCTGGTTACGGAATGGCTGTTGCTCAAGCACAACACGCACTGAGAGAGATGGGTGATTTACTTAAAGCTGCAGGTGCAGAAGTAAGATACGCAATCCATCCTGTAGCTGGTAGAATGCCGGGACACATGAATGTGTTACTTGCAGAAGCAAATGTTCCCTATGATGAAGTTCTAGAACTCGATGAAATTAATAGAGATTTCTCTGAGACTGATGTTGCATTTGTGATTGGTGCTAATGATGTAACTAACCCGGCTGCAAAAACGGATAAGACTAGTGCCATTTATGGTATGCCTATTTTAGATGTAGAAAATGCTGGACAAGTATTTTTCGTTAAAAGAGGTATGGCTAGTGGATATGCAGGTGTTCAAAATGAATTATTTTTCCGAGACAACACCTTGATGTTATTTGGAGATGCTAAGAAAGTTTGTGAAGATATAATTAAAGGACTGGAGAATTAGTCAAATTTCTTCTTACGCATAAGTTTTTTAAATCTTTTAATTGATTCGGCTTTTTCACGAAGTTTTCTTTCTGATGGTTTTTCATAATTTTTTCTTAACTTTAATTCTTTGAAAATACCCTCTCTTAAAAGCTTTTTTTTGAGTACGCGTATAGCAGCCTCAACATTATTATCTCTGACTTGAACTTCTATTGCCAATCTAGTAACCTCATAAAGGCGTAATTTATATATAAATATGAAGTCAAAGCAAGAAAAATTAGCTAACTTATTTATTAATGAAGTGCCTAAATTTGGTTGGTCCAGAGAAACTCTCTTACAATGCTCAAAAAAGCAAAGAATATCAACATCCGCTCTAGCAAAATTATTTCCATCTTTTGAATATGATGTCTTAAAATTTATAATTGCTCAAAATAACATTCAAGTTGAGAAGAATTACAACTCCTTCAACAACTCACGATTGAAAACTAGAGATAAAATTAAAACAATCATGGAGCTAAAATTTGAAAATAACAGCCATCTCAAAAAAGCATTACCTGAAATGCTAAAATTTCTTTTGAGACCTGGTAACATATTAATGTCTATTAAAATGCTTCATGAAAATAGTGACTTTATATGGAGTTTATCAGGTGATAAATCAAATGATTTTAGTTACTATTCAAAGCGAGGTTTACTTTCAATGATTTATCTCGCAACATTAATTTATTGGCTTAACGATAAGTCAGAAAAAGATATTGCTACCAAAAACTTTATCAGCAAATCAGTTGATGGAATAGTTGATGGAGTTTCAAGACTTAAACAATTAAGTTTACTCAAAGGCTTAGCTGAAAATTTTATGTCTAGGTATGCTAAAAAGACATCTTAAATTTCCTTTAAAACATTTAATAAATCTCCAAAAAGTATAAAAGTTTATTCTCATTTAAATTTTAAATTTATTTTTGTTAATAGAAAGGCACATAATGAATAAAATTTTTATTACTTTGATTTTTACGATTTTTTCATCATTAGCTTTTGCAAATGGACATATGCAGCCAAACTCTTTTGCTGTAACTTTAAAAGTTCCATCTGCAGATGTAGAGAAAGTTGAATCTATCTTACAAAGCCATCATCAGTTTTTGCATGATAAACATTCTTTATCTGGTGATGATAGATTAAACTCTTATTCTATCGTTAAAGGTTTTGAGCCTGTAGATTTAACTGACCCTTCGAAAGGTGTTACCGATAATGTCTTTTATTTTTTAAGCGAGCATTATCAAACTCCAGTTGGCTTGCAGCTTCATGGACAAGCATCTGAGACTTGGGAGGATGTACAAGAGTTTAGATCGATAATATATCAGTATGGTATCGCAATTGCTTTTCCAGGCGAAGTCATAGCTAAGATGAATCGCTAAGAAAAAATAATAAATACTCGCGGTTATTAATTTAGCCGCGAGAAAATAAAACCTCTTCAGGAACTCATCAAATACATTATAATAAATAATAATTGGAGGACTGATGAGTATTCAAAAAACAATTACACCCATAAATAATACTATTTATTTAGAGAGAGAATTAGCCTCAGATAGTAAAATTAATACAGTCATAGATAAAGCCTCAACAAGTTTTGAAATTTGGAAAAACACATCTCTTGATGACCGAATTAATATTGTTAATAAATTTATTGATAACTTAATCGCTCTCAAAGATGAAATATCAAAGGAAATTTGTTGGCAAATTGGAAGGCCCATATCTCAATGTGCAGGAGAATTAAGAGGCTTTGAAGAGCGCTCAAGACACATGGTAGATATTGCTAAAGACTCATTACAAAATCTTCCAGCCACTCAAAACGAAGAATTTGACAACTATATATACAAAACTCCTCTTGGGGTGATTTTTGTAATGGCCCCATGGAATTATCCGATTATTACTGCAACTAACACAATTGTTCCTGCTATAATTTCAGGTAATAGTTTAATTTTAAAACATTCATCTCAAACACCAAGATGTGCAGAACTAATTTTTCAAGCTTTTGAAAATACGGGGATACCTGAGGGTGTTTTCCAATTTATTCATACTGATCATAAAGCTTGTGAAAAAATAATCTCTGACTCAAGAATAGCTCACGTTGTTTTTACTGGCTCTGTAAGAGGAGGCCAGGAGGTGAAAAAATATATAGGAACACGATTTATTAATGCTGGTCTAGAATTAGGAGGGAAAGATCCTGCCTACGTCAGAGCAGATGCTGATTTAAAACACGCAATTGAAAACCTTGCAGACGGTGCACTATTTAATTCTGGTCAATCTTGTTGTGGTATAGAAAGAATTTATGTAGATAAAAAAATTTATAAAGAATTTATAGATGGCTTCAAAAGCATTACTGAAAATTATAATTTAAACGATCCCTCAAAACCTGACACAAATTTAGGCCCTGTGGTAAGACAATCAGCAGCTAATTTTATTAGAGCTCAAATAAATGAAGCGGAGAGCAGCGGAGCAAAACGTCTTATTGATGAGAGTAAATTTACAATATCCAGAGAAGATAATTGTTATGTTAGCCCTCAAGTAATGGTTGATGTCAATCATGATATGAGATTCATGATGGAGGAAACTTTTGGTCCTGCTGTTGGAATTATGCCTGTAGATGATGATAAAGAAGCAAAAAATTTGATGAATGATAGCCCTTATGGACTAACTGCATCTATTTGGACAAAAGATTTGGAGTTTGCTAAAGAATTTGGAAAAAATGTTCAAACAGGAACTTTCTTCATGAATAGATGTGATTACTTAGATCCGGCACTTGCATGGACGGGCGTAAAAGACACTGGTATCGGTTGCTCACTTTCAGTATTAGCATTTGATCAATTTACAAGACCACATAGTTTTCATATGCGCAAAGTAGTTTAGAGCGATGGTCTACAAAGTTATTAATAAAATGTTAAGATATTTAATTTTTTAGTCGATTATGAGCATTACTTTTAAAGAATTAGAAAAAAAAATAAAATCAAAAGAGATTGATACTGTTTTAGTTTCTCTATCCGATATGCAAGGTCGACTAGTGGGAAAAAGAGTAACAGGTAAGGCTTTTTTAGACTACGTTCACAAAGAAACTCATTTTTGTGACTATCTTTATACGGTTGATATGGATATGTATACAGTTCCTGGATTTAAATCATCCTCTTGGGAGACTGGCTACGGTGATATGACTGTAAAGCCTGACCAAAGAACCATCAAAGTTTTACCATGGTTAGAGAAAACAGCTTTAGTTCTCGGCGATGCTTTTCAACATGATGGAAAGACTCCTGTTTCGCATTCCACAAGACAAGTTTTAAGAGAGGCAATTATAAAAGCTAATAAAATGGGATTTGAGCCGATGTTAGGTTCAGAATTAGAATTCTTTCTTTTCAAGCAAACTTATGAAGATATTCATTCTAGTCATTATAAAAATTTAAAAGAAACATCATGGTACATAGAAGATTATATGATATTTCAAACTTCAAAAGAGGAGCCTTTTAATCAAGAGTTAAGAAATAGTTTATTAGACTCCGGCATTTATGTTGAGTGCACTAAAGGGGAGGCCTCACCTGGTCAACAAGAAATTAATGTAGTTTTTACTGATGCTCTTAGTATGGCAGATAACCATATTTTAATAAAAAATGCTGCAAAAGAGATTGCTTTTAAACATAATCGTGCAGTTAGTTTTATGGCAAAATACAAACAAGATTTCTGCGGAAGTTCCTGTCATATTCATAATTCTTTATTCGATAAAAAAATAAAAAAAAATATTTTCTCTGATACCAAAGACAAATATGGAATGTCTAAAATTTTCAAAAGCTATGTAGCTGGACAAATTTTATTTTTGAGGGATCTATCAATTTTTTTAGCTCCAAACGTAAATTCTTATAAAAGATTTCAAGAGTCCTCTTTTGCTCCAACATCTGCCGCCTGGGGAATTGATAATAGAACCGCTGGATTTAGATTAGCAGGACATGGAAGTTCAATAAGAATTGAATGCAGAGTTCCTGGGGCAGATGTTAATCCCTACCTTGCTTTTGCTGGATTGATTCAAGCAGGTCTGTATGGAATTGAGAATAAATTAGAACTTGAAGAGCCATTATCTGGAAATATATATCAAAATAGAAAGGCAAAAAATGTTCCAGGTACACTTTATGAAGCAATTGAACTTGCTAAGAAATCAAAATTATTACCAAAGATTTTCCGTTCAGATGTTTTAGACCACTATATTCACGCTGCAAAATGGGAGCAGAGTGAATATGATAAGTCTGTAAATGACTGGGAGCACCGTCGTTATTTTGAGAGAGGATAAATAGGGTTATAAATGCAAAATATGAATTGGAATTATCCAACAAATGTTTGGTTTGGAGTTGATAGATCAAAAGAAATACAAGAAGCTTGTGATACTTTAGGTATTAAAAACCCTTTAATTGTTACAGATCCTGGATTATTACAAACATCAATTATTGATGAAATCAACAGTGGCCTCTCATCAAATACACAAATTTACAGTGATGTTCAAGGAAACCCAACTGGTTCAAATGTAACTAATGGTGTAAAAGTTTTTTTAGAGGGTAGCCATGACGGAGTAATAGCCATAGGTGGCGGATCTGGAATGGACGCTGGTAAAGGAATAGCTTTTTTAGCTCATCAATCAAGACCACTTTGGGATTTTGAAGATATTGGAGATTGGTGGACAAGAGCAGACTCAAGTGTAATCAAACCTATAATAGCCATACCAACGACTGCAGGAACAGGTTCCGAAGTTGGAAGAGCAGCTGTCTTTTTAAATGAAGAAAATCATAAAAAGAAAATAATTTTTCACCCAAAAATGTTGCCTCAGATTGCGATACTAGACCCATCTTTAACATTAAATTTACCAAAAAGTATTACCGCTGGAACAGGAATGGATGCTTTGGCACACTGTATTGAAGCATATTCATCTCCTTTTTATCATCCAATGGCAGAGGGTACGGCTTTAGAGGGGTTAAGACTAGTCAAAGAAAATATTCAAGAGGTTTATCATAATGGAAATAACGTTGAGGCAAGATCAAATATGTTAGTAGCTTCTATGATGGGTGCAGCTGCATTTCAAAAGGGTCTAGGTGCAATTCACTCAATTACACACCCAGTAAATTCCTTATACAAGACTCATCATGGAACAACAAATGGTACAGTTATGCCATTTGTTTTGAATTATAACCGTAGCACTATTGAAGAAAAATTTACCAGATTGGCAAACTTTCTAGATATTAAAAATGGCTTCGAGGGTATAATTGATTGGATTATTGAATTAAAAAAAGAAATGGAGATACCTGAAACACTTAAAGATATGGGTGTTAATGAGGGAGATGAGATTAAATTGGCGCCATTAGCACAAGAGGATCCAAGCACAGGTGCAAACCCACTAGAGATGACAGTAGAAAGATTTCAAGAATTAATATTAAATTGTATTTCTGGAAAATATTAAATTTTTAGAAATTGTTGGTGCGCTTTTTTTGAAATTGATGCAACAACATCACCATTTGATTGAAAATTTAGAGGATTTCCTTTCCAATCGCTTATTATACCACCGCTCTCTTCTACAATATTAACTAAAGGGATATAATCATAAGGTTTTAAGAAAGACTCTACTACTAGAGGTATTCTTTTTTCAGCTAAAAGTCCGTATTGCACACAATCACCACCAAACGTTGCATATTTAGTTTTTTTGATCAGAGCATTATATTTTTTATTTTTATTATTTGATTTGAAAGCAGTCATTCCAGATGTACTAAAATATAATTTAGATAAGTTTAAATTATTTTGAGATTTCTTAATTTTTTTTCCATTACAAAAAGCGCCATTGTCTTTAATTCCAATCCATGTTTTTTTTATATCAGGACAGTTAATAATTCCAATTACTGGCGATCTATCAATACACAAAGAAATTAATGTACCAAAATTACCGTTTCCATTTATAAAATTTTTAGTTCCATCTATTGGATCGATTACCCATACGTATGGGGAGTTATTTGATTTATTTTTATATTCCTCTCCATATATATCGTGACTCGGGTATTTTTTAATAATCATTGATCGTAATTCTTTTTCAATTTTCATATCAATTTTAGTTACCGGTGATTTATCTGATTTGAAATCTATTTTTAGACGATTTGAGGGGGTTTTTTTTATTATTCTCTCTGACTCATTTATAAGTTTTTTCGCAAAGTTTAAATATGGAGATAAATCTTTAAGTTTTAAAGGCATTTACAAAATATATAGAAAAAAAGCATTACTACTAATAATTTTTAATTTAAGCTATTTTTAAGCTTTTGAAAAATAATCTCAAAATTTTCTGATGTCTGAGCACCATTTATTACAATTTGTTTATTTATTATAAATGTAGGAACGCTATTTATACCCATCTTTCTAGCTTGAATTTCTTCATTGGCGAGTGGCTCAATATTTTCTTGATCTGACAAATAACTTTTAAAATCTTCAGCACCAATTTTATGTTTAATTGCTATATCTAACAATACATTTGGGTCACCAATATCTTCACCATTTAAGAAATAAGACTCAAATAAACTATCTAAAACATTTTCTTGTATACCCTGTTTATATGCTAAAGCTAAAAGCCTATGTGAATTAAAGGAATTAGGGGTTATCATAATAGAGTCAAAGTTAAAATTAATTCCTTCTACAAGTCCTTCGTCATAGATATTGTCATAAATCGTCTTTGCTGCATCAGCACTTCCAAATTTAGAAATCAAATATTCTTGCCTATCCATACCATCAGGAGGTATTCCTGGATTTAATTGAAAAGGTCTCCAGGTTTGTTTGAATTTTGTATCTTTGTGATTACTAATTGCTTTTTCTAATCTTTTTTTACCAATATAACACCACGGGCAAACAGTATCTGAAAATATATCAAGTTCGATCATAAATTTATTTAAATATTCATGACACAAAAAAATAATAATTCATAGTAATTAAAGTTAAAAATCTGATAATGTTGGATATGGGAGATTCATATGACAGGAAATTTTAACGGAATATTTTATTTAGTAATTTTTTTAATTATTTTAGTGATGAATGCTTTTTACGGCTATAACTGTTTGTTTAATACCAAAAACTTCATAAGCAAATATGGAGTTGATGTGACAGCTGCATTTTTTGCTAGGTTTGCTGGCGCTGTAATTGTAGGTGCTGTTTTAATGCAGTTATATATTCTATTTAGAGGCACAGAGGCTACATGGGCATTCTTTAATTTTATGTTTATAATCATGACCATTATAGCAATATCAGCTTTTTACACTGGTGAGATTGATAAATTAGGAAGAACTGACCAGTATTCTAGAGAGGGATGGCTTTCAACAGGAGGTCTAGCAATAGGTTGGGCTATTCTTTGTTTTGGATTGGCAGATAAAATTTATATTTAACGATTTCTTATAATATAAATAAACATTAAAGACGTTAAATACATTATGACGCTGTATGTGGCAGCTGGTATAATATACAGTCCACCACCAAAAACACTTGTGCCTACAAAAATTGCTAATGTTCCATTTTGAAGTCCGCACTCTATTGAAATAGCTTTTTGTTGTGAGGTTCCTGTTCCAAATACTTTTGCCCAATAAAAAGCAATTATCATCATTAATAAATTGAGAGAAAGGACTACCAATCCAGTTTGAGCAAAATACTCAACTAAATTTTCTCTCTCAGCTAAAATAGCTCCAATCAAAACTAAAACAAATAAAGCAGTTGAAAGTATTTTAGCAAACTTCTCAATTCTCTTAGTTAAAAAGGACAAGCTAGCTCTAAAAGTCATTCCAATTAAAACAGGTAATGTTACTATCAAAAACATACTTATAGCTATTCCTGTCAGTGAGA
Source organism: uncultured Alphaproteobacteria bacterium (assembly GCA_902621205.1). GTDB lineage: Bacteria > Pseudomonadota > Alphaproteobacteria > HIMB59 > HIMB59 > HIMB59. The sequence continues at coordinate 33,452 of CACNLH010000012.1, forward strand.
TTGAGCCTAAAGAATTGTTAGAAATTAATCCCATTGATATCCCCAAGACTATAGGCACAGAAATTACACTTAAAAGGCTCATCACTGCAGTTAAAGATATTGATAGAGCAACATCCCCTTTGGCAAAAGATGTAAGAATATTAGAAGTTACTCCACCTGGAGCAGCGGCAATTAATATTAAACCTATAGCTAATTCAGGTTGAAGTGGCCAAATCAAAACAATTATTAAAGCAACAATTGGAAGAAAAATTAATTGGCTAATTAAACCTATGATAAAATTTTTAGGTGCTTTTATTACTCTGGCAAAATCTGAGAACGTCAGACCCAAGCCCAGAGTAAACATAATAAAGGCTAAGGCTAAAGGAAGAATTACATCAGTTATGAAATTCATAGATAAATATTAACAAAAACTTAAAATAATCATATCTCATAACCAAGGCTTTTTTCCTCTAAATCAATCAATTCTTCAGGATACCCCTCAGCTCTAAATGCAGTATTGTATTTATTTTCAAGCCTTTTAACTACCATTGACGACCATGCACGATCACCAAACCTCTTTCTTGCATCTTTAATAATATCAAGAACCAAGGGTGATATTTCTAATTCGATCCCAAGTTTTGTGGCGAGATCCTGGAAAAGTCCTACATCTTTCTCAACTAAGTCCATTGTAAAATTTATATTATATGAACCGTTTAATATTACCTGACTCTCAGTTTCATGGACAAATGAGTTACCTGAAGAGGCTGCAATTCCTTTGTATGTTTTGTTTAAATCAAGATTAGATTTACTAGCTATAGCCCAAGCTTCTCCTAATGCAACTAAGTGAACAGTAGCTAAATAATTAGTAATAACTTTAAGAATGGATGCACTTCCAAAGTCTCCTGTATACAAAATTTTTCTACCGAGACATTTTAATATTGGCATAGCTTTATCAAATCCCTCTCTACTACCTCCAACAAAAATAGAAATGTTACCGGTTGCAGCCCTATGACAACCCCCACTTACTGGGGCTTCTAAAGCTATTGCATTTTTCTGCTGAATTAACGATGCATGTTTTTTTAGCTGATCATTTTCAGTTGTACTCATCTCAATCCAAATTTGACCTTTTTGTATTGTGTCGATAATACCATCTTTGGACTCTAAAACCTCCGCACATATCTCTGGTGAGGGAAGACAAGTGATTAAAATATCAGAACTTATAACAAGATCTTTTATTGATTTGGTTGTATTTGCACCCTTTAATTCAAATTCATTCATTAACTTGCTATTTTTATCTAAAACCGATAATTGAAAATTATTTTCTAAAAGGTTGCTTGCAAGTTTCCCTCCCACATTACCTAATCCAATAAAACCTACTTTCATGTGCTCTCCTTTGTTCATTAAAAAAATAATATTACTAAATTTTTCAATGTTAATATTAAATAATTTTTATAAGATCAATCAATGTCTATATATCTCAGAACAGAAAAAATTATCTCCGAATGGACAGATTATAACGGTCATATGAATTTGGCTTTTTATATTCACTTATTTGATCAAGGATGGGATGTATTATTAGATAGGTTTCAAATGGGAGGAGAGTCAGCAAAAAATGAGAAAAGATCAACATTTGCTGTAGAGTCTCATACAAAATATATCCAAGAGGTAAAAGAAGGAGATGAAGTTGATATTAACTTATTGTTTTTAGACCGTGATAAAAAAAGATTTGTATATCAATTGGAAATTGTGAGTAAAAGTGGAAATTTTAGAGCAGCTACATCAGAAGTTTGCTCTCTTTATGTGGACTTAAGTATCCGCAAAGTTATTGAAATGGAAGATCATAAAATAAAGTTAGTGGATGATTTCATAGCTGAAAATAAAAATAAATTTTCACCAATAGAATTTTATTTGTTAGATAAATTAAAAAAGTAAATGAAAATTACTATCATTGGCTAATGAAAGCACCTAATTTTAAGTTACCAAGCACGTCAGGGACATTTCAACTAAGTGATAATCTTGGAAAAAATATCATTTTGTATTTTTACCCTAAAGATAATACAAAGGGTTGCTCTATAGAAGCTAATGATTTTAACAATTCAATTAAATTTATTAATAAAAATAATGCAATTGTTGTGGGTGTATCTAAAGATACAATTGAAAGTCATAAAAAATTTCAAGAAAAAAATAAGTTAAAATTTGAATTATTGTCTGATGAAAAAACTATTGTTCTAAAAAAATATAAAGCTTGGGGATTAAAAAAATTTTTAGGAAAAGAATATTATGGGATAATTAGAACGACAGTATTAATAAATGAAAAAGGAAAAATCGTAAAAACCTGGAGTAATGTCAGAGTAAAAGATCATGTAAAAAATGTAATTAACGAACTGTCAAATTTAAAATAAGAAAAAACTTACTCACAAATTATAAACAGAAATTTTTTTTTTTTGGTTTTTGATATTGCCATAAAAAATAAAGTATTTTATACTTAAAAATGTAGAGGGTAGGAAACTTCCCAAAACAAAGAAAAGGACCAAAGTAGTAGAGGCTACGAAGAGGGAAACCAAAGCGGAGTCGAGACAACGGAGGTCCTTTTCTATTTGTACCTCACTTTATTTTGCAAAATAATTAAGGCTAATTTTATTATTTTATATCTCTAAAGATCTTGGTTAGTTGGTAGTATTACTAGATCCCTAACATTAGATCCTCTATTTCTAGATAATGCAAAATCGAAACAAGATACTACTTCTTTAACATCTAAGGCACTTCCTTTTTTTATCATTTTGTTAATATATTTCTTATCTTTAACTAAATCTAAGTCCCACAACTCGGTCATTATCATACCTGGTGCTATTGAAATTACCCTAATATTATATTTAGAAACTTGAGTTCTTAGACCGTGAGCAAATGACTGTATGGCGTGTTTAGAGGCACTATAAATTGGTTCCCAATGTATTGCCTGGTGACCAGAAATTGAACTTGTAATTGCAATATCCCCAAATTTATTTCTTTTCATATAAGGCAGAACTAAATGAATTAATCTAAATACACTGGTGACATTAACACTAATTACACGATCCCATCTTTCAGGATTACCAGATATTATTCTGTCTGGTTCATATAATCCAGCATTTGCGATTAAAATATCTATTTTTTTAAATTTAGCTATTGAGTCGGCAACAACTTTTTTTATATCTTTAGGTTTTGTTAAATCAGCACAAAGAAACAATGTATTTTTCCGGTATTTTTTTGACTGCTTATCTACTTTTTCTTTTGAGCCACCAACAAGTACTAATTTATAATTTTTTTTATAGTAATGCTCTGCCAGCGCCTTACCGACACCTGAAGTTGCACCAGTTATAAGCATTACTTTATCTTGTTTCATTTTTTAATATCCTAATTTGATTATAATATTTTTAAACAATAAACATATGAATTTATAAATGACTTCTGTTTATTTTAGTCCCATTTTGTAAAATGAGGTTTAATTATCTTGTTATCTAAATCATCAAGTGTTTCACAGCTATATCCAAGTTTGTTGAGCAATTCAGAAAACTTAGCACTTGTGCATTTCTTTGCTTTTGCAATTCCATCGTACCAAGCTGTAATTTTTCCATCAAATTCTTTTGGAGCATTATTTTGATAAATACCAAATCTAAATGATGGCCCATATAATTTATTATTATAACTATAAGTATTAGTTATATGACCCTCCTCAACATAAGTTAGATCTCCATTCACATAAAGTTTAAAAAATCCATTTTCACCCCATTTAGCATGAAGAATAAAGTCGTGCCATTGATTAAATAAATTTTTTTCTTGTATTAAAATATCATCTTTAGTGTCATTTTCATAAAGTCCATCTTTTTTACATCTCTCTCTTGATATAGCTAGTCCTTTTAACTTTGGTTTATATTGAAATATAAAAACTATCTCTCCTCCACGACTTTTACACTGAGGAAATACTTTATGTTGATTAGATAATTTCATCTGGCTGAATTGAATTAAATGATTTTCAAAACGTTTATCATTTTTTGAAAAAGATCCGTATGTGAGTTTTGAATTATCTATAAAAAAAGACCAAGCATACCAATTTTCTCCTCTCTCTTTTGTATTTATAAATACCTCTGTTCTGCCAAATGCACCTTTATATTCACCTCTGTTACAATCAAAAGCCTTACAGTCTTTTGCTCTATATTCAAATTTTTTTGATATTTCACCATATCTAGTAAAATTTTTATCTAAACTCTGGTTCCAACTTTTGCCAGCATCAAGCCCATGCGGCTCCGATGATGGAAAACCAATTGTGCTGTATCCTATTTGTTTCCCATCTTTGAATGTCAAACTTAAAAGTAAATTTGGAATTACTGTGAGAATAATAATAAGTGTTTTAAGCATTCACTTTTATTTTATATGATGTTGGTGCCGCCGAGAAGAATTGAACTTCCGACCCCACCCTTACCAAGGGTGTGCTCTACCACTGAGCTACGGCGGCATTTTTAAAATTATAGACTATTAATACATATTAAAAAACATTAAGAAAAGACAACCAGCTGTCAGGTATTTAGAGATTTCATAAATAATTCTCCATTTATTATTATTTTGACTTACGCGCCATGTAGCAAATGTAATTGCCAAAAAAACAAATGATACAAACCACATTAAATTAGGGTTTTTTATTAATTCAATAATAACTGACATGACTAATTCGCAAGGTAAAACTTATCTACCAGATAGTTTATTAACAAGACTAATCCAATCATAAATACCCAATATAGTTTTTTGTTGTTTCTAATAAAGGGTATCCCAATAGCACTGTATCTAAATAATTTATTAAGTCCCCAAATAACTAAGGGGATCAAAAATAACCAAAAAATAATTTCCCAAATCATTTTCTAACTTTAATTATTTCTTTTTTAATAAAACTATCCTAATTTTAATATCAGAACCAAAATCTTTATTTTTTGGAAGGTAGTTTAAAGGTCTTGATATATAGATAGAGTCAAAATCAGTTAATTTTTCCAAGACATTATCAAATTTTAATTCATTCCATAAATCTACTCTTTGTGTAAATATAAAATAACCATTTTTTACAAGATAATAAGAAACTAGTTTAAAAAGTGATTGGTGATTTTTACAATATGTCATTGCACCAATAAGACTTACCACACTGTACTTATTTACTATTTTAATTTTATTCTCAAAACTTTTTTTATAAAGATATCTATATTTTCCATTTCTTTGAGAAATATCTAATATATTTCTGGAAATATCTGATCCATCACAAATACAGTCAGGGTAAATTTGTAAAAATTTATCAACAAAAAGTCCTGTGCCACATGCTAAATCTAAAATAAATTTTGGTTTTGTTTTGATATATTTCTTTAAAATTTTAATTGATTGTAATGGCGCTTTGTAGTTCCATTTATACAATGTCTCATCATATGAACTAGACCAGTTATCATAATATTTTTCTATATCTTTTTTGTTACCAATACCTTTAAGAAGAGATTTCATTTAAATTTTAAAACACCCCCTAATTTTCACTTATCAATTAATCTTCATCTTATTGTAATTTTTGTAAAATGATGATATTTAAATTTTATGGATAATAATAAACCAAAACCTGATTGTGGTTGTTCTTGCTCATGCTGTTGCACTTGTGGCGACGGTTGTTGTCAATAAATAATTTTAATAAGAACAATTATTCCTAAAATAAAACCGAATATTATGTCTACGTATTTTCCTTTTTTCCTAGCCATTAGGTAGAAAGAAATTAAGGCTAGACTAATTACTACAACACTCGATAAGTTTGTTACAAAAGAAGAGGGCTCCATTTATTATTCTTCCCATTTAAAACGATCGAAAGATTTAAAAATTTCAAATATTCCTTTTTCCCATTGTTTAGATATGTATTGATAATCTTCATCATTAATTTCAAGAGATTGTTGGTAAACTATTTTTGATAAATTATTTTTATATACAACTAAGTCGATTGGCGGACCAACAGATAAATCTGCTTTCATTGTACTGTCCATACTTATTAACGCACATCTAGCTGCATCTCCAAGATAAGTGTCTGACTTAACAACTCTGTCTAGTATAGGCTTACCATACTTTATTTCTCCAATTACAAGGTAAGGTTTGAACTCACTTGATTTAATAAAGTTACCCTGCGGGTAAACCAAATATAATTCTGACTCTTGATCTTTTATATGTCCACCAACTATAAAAGTTGAACCTAATTCAATAGTTTCTTGATTAATACCATCCGGTGAGGAATGTTTAACATTTAATCTCCCAATGTATTTTGCGATTTCATTTAAATTAAATAAATTATTTAAATTATTCCCATTTTTATGGTCTTCTAAATCTTTAGTAATCGAGTTAAAGACTGCTTGAGAAGTAGCCAAATTTCCTGAAGTTAAAATTATTATATTTCTATCAATGCCCTTGTGGACATACATTTTAGAATAAGAGTTAAAGTTATCTAGGCCTGCATTTGTCCTTCTGTCAGATGCAAAAACCATCCCCTCATTTACTTTTATTCCCACACAATAAGTCACATTTTAATTAAATAGCTAATTTTTTAAAAATACAAACGATTATTTACATACCTTCAATCTAAACTATGCATAACTACTAATACTCATTTATAGTATTTTTATACAGTGAGCATAAATTGGAAAAATTACAATTCAAAAAATAGCTATGATGAGTATTTAACCCCTGAAAAAAGTCTTAGAAAAGAAGCTAAAGTAATTTCAAAAATATTAAATAGTTACTCAATCAAAGATTTAGAGAGAATTGAACAAAATTGTCAAAGTACAATAAGTTCTCGTGGTATTAATTTTAAAGTTTACTCAGCTGATAAAAAAGCTGCAGAGGAAAAAAAATGGCCATTGGATATTATTCCAAGGATTATTCTCAAATCCCAATGGCTTAAGGTGAGAAAAGGGTTAATACAAAGGTGTAAAGCTTTAAATCTTTTTATAAATGATGTCTATAATCAAAAAAAAATATTTAAAGACAACATTGTTCCAAAAGAATTAGTATTTAAATCTCAAAATTATTTGAAACAATGTGAGGGTTTTCATCCAAAAAAAAAGATTTGGTCTCATATTTCAGGAATAGATTTAATAAGAAACATTGATGGAAAATTTTTAGTATTAGAAGATAATCTTCGTGTCCCTTCAGGTGTTTCATATATGCTTGAAAATAGAATGGTTATGGGGGAGGTGTTTCCTGAATTATTTACACGTTATAGAGTTTCACCGATCAATCACTATTGTAATAGACTCTATCATTGTATGTTAGATGCAATACCTTATAAAAAAAATAACCCAACAATGGTTGTATTAACGCCAGGAGTTTATAACTCTGCATACTTTGAACATTCATTTTTAGCACAGCAAATGGGAATTGCTCTTGTTGAGGGAAAAGATCTTTATGTCGAAAATGACAAAGTTTACGTAAAGACAGTCAAAGGGGGTTTGAGAGTTGATTGTATATATAGAAGGATTGATGATACTTTTTTAGATCCCAAAACTTTCTTTAAGGGATCTTTGTTAGGTGTAGCAGGTTTATACAAATCTTATAGAAAAGGCAATGTTGGACTTCTAAATGCGCCTGGAAGTGGGGTAGCAGATGATAAGGTTATTTACTCATACGTTCCTAAAATAATTAAATATTATTTAGATGAAGAGCCTAAATTGGACCAAGTAGAGACATATTTATGTCACAATAAATCTGAGAGAGATCACGTAATATCCAATATTTCAAAAATGATAGTAAAACCAGCTGATGGCTCTGGTGGTTATGGAATTATAGTAGGGCCTAAATCCTCTAAATCTGAGAGAGAGGCATATATTAGAAAAATTTTACATAACCCAAGAAACTTTATTGCTCAACCTTTAGAAATATTATCAACTACCCCAACTTTGCAAGGGAATTTAATTGAACCTCGACATCAAGATTTGCGACCATTTATTCTCTCTGGAAGAGAGACATATGTTACTATGGGCGGTTTGACCAGAGTTGCTCTTAAAAAGGGAAGTACGATAGTTAATAGTTCACAAGGTGGAGGATCAAAAGACACAATGATTGTAGAGGATTAAATTTTAAATCTTTTGCTTCACAACTATAGTCTGATTTAAATTTTCAAGCTCAAATAGTTCCTCATCCCCATTAGTCCATTTAATTTTAACCTTAAACTCATTTTCATTATCTCTAATTCCATAGTGGGCGACTGGCTCCATTTGACATAAATAACCTGAACCTGCATCAATTGTTTTAGAATGTGTTCTTTCATTTGTGTATAAAGTTACAGTAGCACCTCTTGCTGGTGCCCCGTGGAAGTTCAGAGGTCTAATTCTTAAAAAAGATCTTTTCTCATCATTGTGATATTTAAATAGAGTTAAGGGTTGAGCGCCGGACTCTCCATGAGATAAAAGAAGCTCTAGCACCCCATCATTATCAATATCTGCAACTGCTGCTCCCGTCCCAAGACCATTAGGCTCTAGAGCTTGTTCTAATTTAATTTCTTTAAATTCACCGTTTTCAATTATTTTATAAAGTCTATTTGGTTGACCTATGTTATTCAAAAACACCTCATCATAACCATCATTATCAAAATCTGCCGAGATTACTGTTCTAATTCTTGATGGCTCGTCAAAAGTAGAGTTAGCAATGTTTTTAAATTTATCGTTATCTAAAACGTAGGCTCTGTTAAAACCTTCCCAATTACCGTTTAGAATATCAAGTCTTCCTCGATAAAGAATATCAGATAATGCTGTACCTCTTCCATTTTGATAAATATCTTTAACATTCATTTGACTGGCGACATCTGAATACTTTCCTTTTTGATTAAAATAGAGAAAATTTGGGCCTCTTTCATTAGCTGCAAACACATCTATTTGATCAGATAAGATATGACCAGCAACTACAGCTCTACCTCCTGTAACTTTATCAAGTCCTAGACTTGCAGCTAGATCCACAACTCTATTATCAATAAACTCATAAAATCTTGTTGGACCACCATAATTAGCAACATAAATACCATAATTTCCATTACCCTCTCTGTCGACACAAACTACTGATCTCCCTGCTGTTAAATTTAATTCACTTTGATTAATTTTTTTTTCAAATAAGTCCTCTATTGTATTCTGCGAATTTATTAAAAGCCTGTCCGAGTACCTTTTCATCCCACTGTAGGTATCGGTGTTAAGAAAATAAACCTCCTCAAGACCATCTTTGTCAATATCGCATGCCGCAACTCCAATTGTAGATCTCTCTGGGTCAGAAAAAATATTATCAGTAATTTTATTTTCAAATCTTTCCCCATTAAAGCCTAAAGCTAAATTACTAAATCTAAATCCGGTCACTATAAATTCATCATTACCATCATTATCAAAATCAGTTACAGCCACCCCGTAACTTAGTCTGGGACTTTGATCAGGCAATAAATGACTGATATTTTTGAAATAGCTTTTTTCTGCAAATACGCTCATAGAATAAAAAATAAATAAAAGTAAAAACGGAAATTTATAAAATTTCATATAATTGATACTATTTTTTTGATGATCTAGATTTAGATATGATTGGTACCACTATTTAGTGTATATAAAATTTCTGACTTTAATTAAAAATAATATCATTTTAGCTGTTATCACTATCTTACTTGTATTGGTTGTGAATAAAAATTCTTACTCAAGTGAAAATACAAAAGATGAAGCTTACTACTATGATACACTCGCCGAAAATTGGATTTATATATTTCCAGATGGAAATAGGAATGCTGCAGGACCGAAGTTTTTTAAATATCTTATAGATCAAGACCTTAGTTTTGAAGATTTTGTTGAATTCAATAAAAGATATTGTCCAGTGTCCGGATCATTGATAGCGCCTGGATCTGAGCCAGCATTTATAAGTATGAATGAGGTCGACTCAGATAATAAAGTATGTGGAGATATGTATCGTTGTTGTTGGCCTTGTGTATGTGATTCAATGAAATATGCAAAAGCTATGGAGATATCCCATAAATTTCAAGGCATTGAAGAAAGGTTTACTGTTATGACTATTGATAACCCTTGCGGTAAAGAGGAATTTCCACTCGAGGTAAATCGAGATTATTTTTGTAATGGAAAAAAAATGAATTTAGATCAAGTCTTTGCAGTTGATCAAAAAATGATAATTGGTTTATTGCACAAACCAACTAGTTGTAATAGCAGTGACCTTTTAGCAATTAACAACCACCCTGTAGTCGGGGAACAATGTAAGATTAGAAACTCTACTAAAGAGGAGGAATTAATATCAGGTATGGGGGATATTTTTATTAAATTATCTAAATAAGTAGAATTTAATTATTAATATTTAGATTTTATTCCCGGACACTCGTCCATGAGATCCCACATTGCTTTTTCAAATCTTGAGATCTCTACTAATATTGGAAAAATCATTGTTGTGCTTTGCCCAGCCTCTAAACCCCAAACCCAAAGACTATCAGACACATCTACACTATCAGCATCATATGCATATAACTCTTGGACACCAACTTCACCATTTAGAATAAAATAATCTCTACCGTCTTCTCCTATTTGACTTGCTGCTGAATTCCATAATGCTTTATTAAAATCATAAATCGCAATAATGTTCATATCCATTAAAGGTTGGACATAAGTTATGATACAATCATTAATTTCATACTCATTTGTAATAGCGCCCCATCCACTATCACCACCAAGCATAAAACCAAGCGCGTCATGAACGACATCCTCGTTTACTCTGGAGAAAGCAGAGCTAAAACTAAAAAACAAAAAAGCAAAAAAAACAAATATTTTTTTAAACATAATATTTAATCAATTAAAATATAATCTCCATAGAGTATAGTATTACTTCCATCTAATCTATGTTTTTTGATTAATTTTACAGATTTATATTTTTTACGTAATTTTTTTAATTCTTGTGAGGCCTCTTTTCTATATTTTTTATTTTTCCACCATGATGAATTTCCAATTTCTAAAGTAATTACTTTCTTCATTTAAAAAACAATAAATATTAAAAAAACATATCTAGATATCTTTGAAATACTTACTAATGTCAAAAAAGTTAAAAACTTTACTCTCAAAACCCCAGCTATAATTGTCAGTGGGTCACCAATAACGGGTACCCAGGCCAGTAGTAAAGACCAAATACCGTATTTTTTGAAATAAATTTCACTTCTTTCAATTTGCGTCTCACTTGCAGGAAACCATTTCTTATCTTTAAAAATTAATATTTTTTTTCCTAAATACCAATTAACTGATGAACCAAGAATATTTCCAAAACTTGCAACTACCAAAAGTGAATATTTATCAAAGGAACCTGTTATTAGCATTGTTGATAAAACTAACTCGGAAGATAGGGGTAGTATAGTAGCCGCGAGAAAACTAATAAGGACAAGTTGGAAGTATGAGATGAATATTATCAAATCAATGTTACTTAAATATAGGTTTCAGCTTTTAAAATATCTAATATTAACATAAATGTAAAATAACCAGCATTTATAAATACAATAAAACTAAACATATAAATAATTTCTTTTGAGACATTTTCACTTACAAAATTAGGAAAAAAATATTTTCCAAGAAGAAAACTTATTTCTGAATATATTACTGTTATTGTAGCAGCAATAAAAAGAACGTAAGTAAATTTTCCAAAAAAATTTACAACTAATAAACTAGCAAAAGTAATTAATAATAAAAAAAGAGAAGAATATATTGACAAATTTGAAATTGTTAATTTTTTTTTATAAATTTTTCTTGTTAGGAGTAGTAAAAAAAAAATTATTGTTAATATTGATGAAATTAAAAAAACCTTAGTGTTATAAAGAGAGTCTGAAAAAAAAATGTCCAAAAATTATTTTTTTCTAATTTTTCTGATAGTCATCACTGAAAGGTACAATACAAAGAATATTAAAGCAAATGCTCCAATTAAAAATATCCATTTCATAGGTTAATTATACAAATTTTGCTTTAAGTTGGAAGTTATGATCTCAAAACCCTAAGGTTTATATTAGCAATTACTAATCCGTATTTATCTTTGGAAAAAATTAATTTATCTTCAATATTCTCCCCAATATCTAGAATTACCTCTGATAAGGGGTTTAAAACTTCATCTTGTAGTAGTCTTTTCAAAGGTCTGGCTCCAAATAATGGATCAAACCCTTTTTCTTTTAAATAGTTAAAGGCTTCATCAGTAAAACCAATTGAAATACCTTTCGAGGAGACTCTTTTTTCGATTAGTTGAATTTGATTATTTAAAATCGCACTGATATTTTCTTTTGATAATTTGTTAAATAAAATTATGTCATCAATTCTATTCAAAAACTCTAATCGAAAATGATTTTTTAGCTCTTCAAGAGCAAGGTTCTTTTTTGTTGTATAGTCAAAATTATCATCAACAGGGATTTGTGAGCCAATATTAGAGGTCATGATAATAAGAGTATTTTTAAAATTAACTATTTTTCCTTTAGAGTCTGTTAACCTACCATCATCTAAAATTTGTAGGAGAATATTAAATACATCGGGATGAGCTTTTTCAATTTCATCAAACAAAATAACCTGATACGGGCGTCTACGCACAGAGTCAGTTAACTTCCCACCATCATCGTAACCGACATAACCAGGCGGAGATCCAATAAGCTTACTTACTGAGTGTTTTTCCATGTACTCGGACATATCAAGCCTTAGCATTTGTTTTTCATTGTCAAAAACATATTCTGCTAGCGCTTTGGATAATTCAGTTTTTCCTACACCAGTTGGTCCTAAAAAAAGGAACGAACCCAAAGGTTTATCAGGATCTTGAAGACCTGCTTTTGAAATCTTAATTGCCTTAGATACTTTCTCAATAGCATCTTGTTGGCCAATAACTCTTTTTTCTAAGAGTTTTTCTATGTTTATTAGCTTATCTTTTTCGCCTCCGATAAGTTTTTCTAAAGGTATACCCGTCCACTTTGATACCACACTTGCGATATCTTCTGCATTAATAACTTCATTTATTATTGTAGCCTGCTCTGTTTTATTCAATTCTTCATACTCTTTTTGAAGACTAGGGAGCAAGCCATACATGATTTCACTTGCTTTTGTTAAATCACCACTTCTTTGAGCACCTTCGAGGTCTTCTTTTGCTTGATCAATTCTTTCATTTAAATTTCTTTTTGTATCTAGTATCTTTTTTTCTGACTCCCAAGTGCTATTGAGCATATTCAGTTTCTCTTGAATATCTGATATTTGACTTTCAATTTTTTCATTTTTTTTCTCATCTTTTTCATTATCTTTTGAAAGAACATTTTTTTCCATCTGCAGTTTAATAAGATCTCTGTCAAGCTGGTCTATTTCCTCAGGTTTACTGTCAATTTCCATTTTAACTTTACTCGCTGCCTCGTCCATTAAATCAATCGCTTTATCAGGCAAAAAACGATCAGTTATATATCGATCAGATAATTGAACTGATGATAAAATAGCTTCATCACTAATTCTTATTCCGTGATGGATTTCATATTTTTCTTTTAGACCTCTTAAAATAGCAACAGCATCAGTTGAAGAGGGCTCATTAACAAAAACTGGTTGAAAACGTCTAGTTAAAGCCGCATCTTTCTCAAAATATTTTTTATATTCATCTAAAGTTGTTGCACCAACGCAATGTAATTCACCTCTAGCTAATGCTGGCTTTAGCATGTTCGATGCATCCATCGCCCCATCTGTCTTTCCAGCACCAACAAGCGTATGAATTTCATCAATAAATAAAATAATTGAACCATTTTGTTTATGAATTTCTTTTAAGACATTTTGAAGTCTTTCTTCAAATTCTCCACGATACTTGGCACCAGCAAGCAATAATCCTAGATCAAGAATACGAATAACTTTATTTTCTAATGAGCGTGGAACATCTTTATTTGCTATTCTTTGTGCTAATCCCTCTATCAATGCAGTTTTACCCACACCAGGGTCTCCAATTAATATTGGATTATTTTTAGTTCTCCTTGATAAAACTTGAATAGTTCTTCTAATTTCCTCATCTCTTCCAATAACCGGATCCAACTCTCTTTTTTGTGCTTTTTGAGTAACATTGATTGTATACTTTTCTAAAGCGTTAAAATTATCATCAGAATTTTCGCTTTCAGATTTTCCATCTTTTCTGAAATCTTGTATTTTTGTTTTAACTAATTCAAGACTTAGCCCATTTTTTTTTAATATTTTTTCAATTTGGTCATCTGATTTTATGCAACTTAAAAATAAAGAGTCGATCGATACAAAACTATCTTGATTAGACTTTGCAATTGTTTCTGCATCTTCGAAAA
>CACNLH010000013.1 GCA_902621205.1 uncultured Alphaproteobacteria bacterium
TAAAGCGATTAAAGACGTTTCGAACTTTATTATTTATAAATTAAATCTTCAATGAGGGTCGCACTAATCCAAATAACAGTAGGTTCAAATTTTGATGAAAATTTTGAAAAATCGAAAAAATTCTTACAAGATAGCTTAAGTACAAATCCAGATTTCATTTTGCTGCCTGAGTGCTTTCTCTTTTTATCAAGTAAATCAAAAATTTTGATTGAAATGAGTCATGACTCTATAGAATATTTTAAAAATTTTTCAAAAATGAATAAAGTTTATTTACTACTAGGTTCACTTCCTATAACCGAAAATGATAAATTGTTTAATCGATCAATTTTAATTAATCCTAGTGGAGATATAATTTCAATTTATGACAAAGTTCATATGTTTGACGTTACGTTAAAAAATGGAGAGTCCTATAAAGAGAGTGATTTTTATTCTTCTGGAAGTGAATTAAAAATGACTAATGTATTAGGGCACTCAATTGGTCATACTATTTGCTATGATTTAAGGTATCCTAAAATGTTTAGGGCCTTAGCAAAGAAAGGTTCACAAATTATTGTAGTTCCTTCAGCTTTTACACACACTACTGGTAAGGCTCATTGGCATTCTCTTATTAAAGCAAGGGCTATAGAGAATGGAGTTTTCATATTGGCACCAAATCAATGGGGAGTAAATAATGAGAATAGGTCAACTTATGGACATACTTTAATAGTAGATCCTTGGGGAGAAACATTAGCTGAGGCTAAAGATGGTGAAATGATTATTACTGCTGAGCTTGATTTAAATAGAGTTAGAGACTGTCAAAATGCAATACCTGTATTAGATAATGATAGAAATTTTGATTAATATTATTGAAAATTATTTTTGAATGACCAAATATAAAGAATGATTAAATTTGATTTAATTTGTGAAAATGAACATATCTTTGAAGTTAGTTTTGATGACTCTAATTCTTTTGAAAAACAGAAAAGAAAAAAACAAATTGAATGTCCTTTCTGCAATTCATCAAAAATATCAAAATCAGTTATGGCACCAAATATTTCTAATAAATCAACAAGTTCAGCTAAAATTAATCGTGAAAAAAAGAAATTATTTTCAAATTATAATAAACAGTTAAATAAAATTAAATCAGAGTTAGAAAAAAATTTTACATATGTTGGAAAAAAATTTCCAGAAGAGGCTAGAAAAATTCATTATGGTGAAGCGAAAGATAAACCTATTTATGGAGAGGCAACTGAAAAAGAAAGTCAAGAGTTAGTCGATGAGGGAATAGCTTTAGTAAGACTCCCTTTTAGCAAAAAAGAAAAAAATAAAAATTAATATTTCAAAGTACCAAAGTAATTTACTAAATCAATTTTACTTAATTTGAACGATTTAAAAATTGGATTATATTGTATACCCTCTATATCCATTAAATTAAAATTATATTTTGTACTAATTGTTTGTAATTTAGATGGTGACAAAAAAAGATTAAATTCATGGGTATTTTTAGGAAGTAGTTTTAAAAAATTTTCTGCAATATTAATTGCTAAATATTTTGATAATAAATTCTTATTAAGTGTAGATATAAATATATATGCATTCTTATTTAGATTTTTACTTAAATTTTTAAAAAGTTTATGTTTATCCTCTTCTTCTAAATGTTCTAAAAATTCAAATAAAAAAACAACGTCAAATTTTTTTTTACAATTTTTTAGAAATTTATTAGCTTCTATATTAATGAGTTTAAAATTTATTTTATTTTTTATTTTAAAATTATTCTCGATATCAACACCCGAACACTCTGCGCCCATACCACAATAATTATTAAGAAATTCGCCAGTTCCACATCCAAGATCTAACACTCTTTTATTGTTGAAGAATTCATAAATATCTTGACCATTATGATCTCTCAATATTTTTGACATATACTGATGTCTTATAGCCATCATTTGCTCTAAAGGTTCGTAATACTTGTTATTATAAGTGCCCATGTTCTTTACATCATAAATGTTAAGAGTATATTACCGTAATTCATGAAAATTAAAGTTTTAAAATTTGGTGGCACATCTGTTGGGAGCATTGAAGCTATAAAAAGATCAGCAGGAATTATTTATAATTGGTCAAAAAAATTTAAAGTTATAGCTGTGTTATCTGCTATGTCAGGTGAAACTGATCGTTTAATTGGTTTAACAAATTCTTTTTCAAAAAATCCTAATCCAATAGATTTTGATAACGCCGTATCATCAGGAGAAAATATATCTTGCGCATTAATGTCTATATGTCTAAATAATCAAAAGATTAAAGCTAAATCAGTACTTAGCTGGCAAATACCTATTATAACATCATCAGAGCATATGAAGTCGAGAATTTTGTCTATTAATAAAAAATTTTTATTTGATGAATTAGAAAATTTTGAAGTTCTAGTAATCCCTGGCTTCCAAGGTATTACTAATAAGGGAGAATTAACTACCTTAGGTAGGGGTGGTTCCGATACTAGTGCTGTTGCTATAGCATCAGTGATGGAAGCAGAATGTATAATTTATACTGATGTTGAGGGTGTATTTACAACCGATCCAAACATAGTACCTAAAGCAAAAAAAATTAGTAAAATTTCCTATGAAGAAATGCTTGAATTAGCTTCTCAAGGAGCTAAGGTTCTTCAAACTCGATCTGTTGAATTAGCTATGAGAAAAAGTACTAAATTAAGTGTAAGGTCTTCCTTAAAACCCAAAAAAATGGGTACTATGATTACTGATGAAAATAGTGTTTTAGAAAATAATACTGTAAGCGGTATAACTTACTCCAAAGATGAAGCAAAAATTACACTTTCAAGAGTGCAAGATAAACCTGGAGTCTCTTCAAAAATTTTTGGCCCATTGGCCAAAGGAAATATAAATGTTGATATGATACTCCAAAATGTCTCGCAAGACGGAAAGTTTGCAAATTTATCTTTTACTTTGCCAAGACTAGATTTAGAAAAAGCATTAAAAATACTAAAAAGAGAGAAATCTAAAATTGGATATAAAAAAATAATTTCATCTAATAATATTTCAAAAATTTCAGTAGTTGGTGTAGGAATGAGATCTCATGCTGGAGTTGCCCAGACATTATTTGATACTCTTGGAAAAAATAAAATAAACATACAAGTTATTACCACTTCAGAAATAAAAATAAGTATATTAATTCATGAAGATCAGACTGATTTAGCTGTACAAAAATTACATCAAGCCTTCAAATTACATAAATAATTTTTGGAAAAGTTAATATCAATCAAAGAGGCAAGAATTAAGAAAGGAATATCAATCGATGATTTATCTAAAGCTCTTAAATTAGATTTTGAAATCATACGCCTATTAGATGATAATTTAAAGCTCCCTAAAAAATATCGTGCTTATCAATCTACGTATAAAAAATCTATATACAGATATTTGGGTTATGAAATTAAATATAAAAGTTTAGTTAGCGATACCCCAATTGATCATACTAAATTTTCAATAATTTATTTCTTATTGTTTCTTGTTTTTATAATTTTAATTCTATTATCATTCAATATATATAATAAATTTAATAATCAAATTTCATTTAAAGAAATAGAAAAAGATCAAGTTTATAGAGACGTTTTAAATATTTCATCTCAATATGAGTTAAATGAATTAAGCCATGATGATTTTATTAATAGCCTTATCCCTTTAAATAGAGCAAATTACTCACAAAATTTATCAATATTTGCAAAACCAAATAAAACTATTTTTTACAAAATTCAAAACAATAGTAAAAATACTTTACAATTTGGTGAAATTATAAAATCTAATGAACTTATTCTTGATTTAGACAATGATTTTTTTATCGATTTATCTAATATAAACAACATAGATAAGATAATTTATAGAGGTATAGAAATTAGACTAAATAAGGAATTAAATTATTATTTACTTAATTTTTACATCAAAAATTTAGAGACATTATTATGAAATATTCTCATTCTATAAAGAGAAAAAAAACAAAAAAAATTCAAATTGGAAACATTTTTGTTGGTGGAGACTCTCCAATTACGGTTCAGACAATGACAAATACCCTTACTCATGACGTTGAGGCAACACTTGAGCAAATATCTCTCATTGAACAAGAGGGATGCGATATAGTCAGAGTTTCAGTTCCTGATGAGAAATCATCAAAAGCATTAAAAAAAATAATTCCTGAAATTAATATTCCTTTAGTCGCTGATATTCACTTTCATTATAAAAGAGCGCTTGAGGCTGCAGAAAACGGATCACATTGTCTACGAATAAATCCAGGCAATATTGGCTCTAAAGAAAAAGTAAAAGAGGTTGTTGAAGCTGCCAAGCAGAATAAAATACCTATAAGAATAGGTGTAAACGCTGGAAGTTTAGAAAAATCAATATTAGAAAAATATAAAAGCCCAACCTCTGAGGCACTATTTGAAAGTGCAAAGCTAAATATAAAACTTTTAGAGGATCTAAATTTTGATAACTTTAAAATAAGTGTGAAAGCTTCAAATGTTTTTACAGCAGTAGAGTCATATAGAATGTTATCTAATTATTGTGATTACCCCCTTCATTTAGGTATAACTGAAGCGGGAAGTTATTTTAGTGGATCAATAAAATCATCAATAGGTCTAGGAATGCTTCTTTATGATGGTATTGGCGATACAGTAAGAGTTTCACTTTCTGATCATCCAACTCAAGAGGTTAGGGTAGGGTTTGAAATGTTAAAATCACTAAATTTAAGAGATTATGGTGTAACTATAATATCTTGCCCATCTTGCGCAAGGCAACAATTTGATGTGATTGAGACAGTAAAAAATGTTGAGAAAAAACTTTCTCATATTAAAAAACCTATAACTGTCTCGATTATTGGATGTGTTGTTAATGGGCCAGGTGAAGCTACAATGACTAACATAGGCATAACTGGTGGTGGAAATAATACACACATGGTTTATGTCGATGGAGAAAAAAGCCATAGAATTCAAGACGAGGATTTAGTTGAGTACTTAGTTAAAACTATAGAAAATAAAGTTGAACAGATACATCACTTAAAATGAAAAAAAATATTAATTTAGTAAAAGGCACACATGATATTCATGGAGCTGAAATGGAGAAGTTTGAATATATTATTGAGAAATTTTATTCATTATGCAGGAATTTCAATTTTAAATCTATACAAACTCCAATTTTAGAACAACAAGATTTATTTTCAAGGACTGTAGGCGAGCAAACCGATATTGTCTCTAAAGAGATGTACTCATTTTTAGATAAAGGAGAAGCTTATATTTGTTTAAGACCTGAGGCTACAAGTAGCTTAGCTAGGTTCGCTGCTTCAAACTATCAATCTGGCTTACTTAAATTAATTACTCATGGCCCAATGTTTAGAAGAGAAAGACCCCAAAAGGGAAGATACAGGCAGTTTCATCAAATAAATATTGAGTCTATTGGTGAAAAAAATCCTTATGTAGATTTTGAATTAATTCTAATTGCCAAGTTATTATTTGATGACCTTGGAATTAAAGACCATAAATATAGGTTACTAATTAATTCTCTAGGATCAAAAGAGGATCAAGTCAAATATGCTAATGTACTAAAAAAATATTTAAGTGATTTTAAAAAACATTTATCAGAAATCTCACTTTCTAGATTGGATAAAAATCCACTTAGAATTTTGGATAGCAAAGATCCAAAAGACCATGAAATATTAGATAATGCACCAAAAATTAGCGAACACTTATCTGAAGAAAGTGAAAATTATTTCAATCGAGTTAAAGTATTTTTAAACGATAATAAAATTCCATTTTTTGAAGACTCAAAATTAGTTAGAGGATTAGATTATTACTCACATACTGCTTTTGAATTTCAAACAAATGAAGATAAAAGGCAAAATGCAATATTAGCAGGAGGTAGGTATGACAAGTTAATAAGCATGATCTCTTCAAGAGATCTACCAGGGGTTGGTTGGGCAGCTGGTGTTGAAAGATTAATTGATTTGATTGATATAAAAGATAAAAAGCCAGAATTACTTAAAAAAGTATTATTTGCAGTTCAAGATGAGGCTTATTTAAATAATAATAGAATTTTGAAACAAATTTATAAATTAAGATATAACCACGAAGTTAGAGTTAGCAAAAATATAAAAAAACTTTTTAGTTATGCAGATAAAAATAATTTTAGTTTTATTCTTCTTATAGGTGAAGAAGAGAACAAAAACAAAAAAATTATTTTAAAAGATTTAATTAATAAAAATCAAAAATCTTTTGAAATTTCCAAGTTCGAGCTTAAAAATGAAATTAGATAAACAAATCGTCGATTTAAAAAAGAAATTTGATCAATTGAATAAAAAACTTTTAAATTCTCAGAACTTAAATAATGAGGAAATTATTCAAATAAATAAAGATTTATCAAAATTAGAGCCAATTATTGCTCTATCTGACACCATTAAAAATTTAGATAGAGAAATAAAAGATTATAAAGAAATACTTGAAAATGAAAGCGATGAAGATCTCAGAAATCTAGCAAAACAAGAATTACCTTTGTATGAAAAAGATTTAGAAATTAAAAATAAAGAATTACTAATAGCTCTGTTACCTAAAGATGAGGCAGATGATAAAAATGTAATATTAGAAATAAGGGCTGGTACCGGAGGAGATGAGGCTGCGTTATTTGCTGGAGATCTATATAGAATGTATGAGCGATATTCTTCATTAAAAAGTTGGAAGTTTCAGCCAATGGAGAAGAGTGAGACAGGCTTGAAGGGCATAAAAGAGGCAATAATAGAAATTAAAGGAGATGGTGTCTTTAAATTTTTAAAAAATGAGTCTGGTGTCCACAGAGTTCAACGCATTCCGGAAACTGAGTCTGGAGGCAGGATTCATACTTCGGCTGCTACTGTTGCTGTTTTACCAGAAGCTGAGGATGTAGACTTAGAGATAAAAGACACTGATTTAAGAATAGACGTTTACAGATCAGGAGGAGCAGGAGGCCAATCAGTAAATACAACAGATAGTGCTGTAAGAATTACACATTTACCCACAAATATAGTAGTAACTCAACAAGATGAAAGATCTCAACATAAAAATAAAGCTAAAGCATTAAAAATTCTTCGATCTAGATTATATGAAGTTGAAAGAATTAAGAAACAAGAAGAGGTCTCATCCAATAGAAAAAATCAAGTTGGTTCTGGAGACAGATCTGAAAGAATTAGAACATATAATTTTCCACAGGGTAGAGTATCAGATCACAGAATAAATTTAACGCTCTATAAATTAGATCAGTTTTTAACTGGCGAGGCCTTAGATGAAATGATATCAGCTTTGTCAGCTAGTGAACAAGCCGAAAAATTAAGCCAACTTAATGCTAATTAATAACTATTTAAGTAAATTAGATATAAAAAAAAAATTAATTGAAAATTTAAACTCAATTACTGTATCTCAAGCTGAACAAGAAGCCCAAATAATGATTTCTTATTCATCTAAAAGTGAAAACAATTTGGATAATAATAATAGCGAAATTGATCAAGAATTAATTTATAAGATCCTTAACGAAAGAGTAAAAGGAAAGCCATTAGCAAAAATAATCAATGAAAAAGGTTTTTGGAAAAAAATTTTCTATACAGATGATTACACTTTAGATCCTAGAGCTGACTCAGAAATATTAGTTGAACAGTTATTAATTGATTGTGAAAAAAATAAAAATCAAAAATACTTGAAGTTACTTGATTTGTGTTGCGGGACTGGGTGTCTCGGAATTTCTATTATAGATGAGCTAGATAATGCATTTTGTGATTTTATCGATGTTTCTAAGGAAGTTCTGAATGCTTGTAAAAAAAATATAATAAATTTTAATCAACAACATAGAACAAAAATATTCCACTCAAATCTATTTGAAAATTATCCAATAAATAGATTGAAAAATATTGATTTTATTGTTTGCAACCCGCCTTATATACCAACTAAAAATTATTTAAATTTAAATAAAGAGACTTTATATGATCCAAGAATTTCACTTGATGGTGGAAAATTAGGCATGGATTATTATGTTAAAATTATTAATTATTTAATTAGTGTAAAATTTAAAGGGGATGTTTATTTTGAAATTGATCCAATTATTAGCAAAAACATGTATAAGTTTTTGTTAGAAAAAGGTGTAAAAATAGTTTATAAGAAAACTGATTATCTTAATTTAGATAGATTGATAAAGATAAAATTCCCTAAACATTAATTAATGGGCTTCTTTTGAGATAATCGATAAAATTAATGAAAAATTTTGTTAAAAGAAAGCCATACGGCGGTCAAAGGAAAATAAATTCTTCTAGATCTGGAGTTGCAGACTCTCCATATCTACAAGCCAATGGAAATTCCAACGGATTCAAAAGAAACGGAAAAAACCCAAAAGATCAATATAACGATTATCTTAATAAAGCAAAAGATGCAAAAGGACAAGGTGATGATGTATTAGAGCAGTTTTACCTTCAACACGCTGAACACTATTTTAGACAAACAGATAATTCAAATAGAGGTTTTGTTGCCAGAAAAATTGTAAATAAAGACAAAACTGAAAATAACGACAGCGTTTCGAATAAAGATAATAAGACAGAACGTAACTCTACCTCTGATTTTGACGACTTAGCAAGTCAGTTAGCTTAGTTTATTTTATTTTTGTAACTATTAACTTCTTCATCTATTCTAGAAACTAATTTTTGAAATTCATTTAGTTGTTGTTCGTTAAGCTTTCTTCCTGAAGGTAATTTAAGTGTAGCTGGGTTTATTTGTTTTCCATTAACAATAATTTCATAATGTAAATGAGGTCCAGTTGATTTTCCTGTTGAACCTACATAACCAATAACATCTCCTTGCTTAACTCTTACACCGCTCGATATTCCTTTTTTATAACCATTAAGATGCGCGTAAGCTGTCTTATAAGTGTTATCGTGACGAATTCTAATATATTTTCCATAGCCTCCATTTCTACCTACGTACTCTACAACACCATTTCCAGCAGCAAAAATTGGAGTTCCTGTTGGAGCAGCAAAATCCACTCCTTTATGCATTTTATTATAACCAGAGATAGGATGTTTTCTCATACCATAGCTGGAACTAAGTCTTGCTCCATTAATTGGAGTTTTCATTAAGCTTTTTGTCATCCCTTTACCTTTCTCATCAAAGTATTCGCTGAATTCTCCATTATCGTAAAGATAGTAAATTAATGGAGTGCCTCTTGATGAAAGCATTAGGTATGTTGGATCTTCAATTTGAATTGTCTTACCGTCACTATTTACCTTTTTAACAAATAGCATTTCAAAATTATCACCTTCATAAATATCTCTCTGAAAATCAACATCAAAACTGTAAATTCTGATAATTTCGTTAATTACTATTTCAGATAACCCTTGATCTTTCATAGCTTTGTATAAACTTGAATTAATTTTCCCAGCCACAAAAATTTCTTCGGAACTCAACAGAATTTCATTAATTTCATAAATAAAATTATCATTTAGGTAAGATATGATTAATTCTTTGGTATCTGAATATTTATAAATAAGATCAAAAGTTTTTAAACCCTCAGCATCATATTCACTTAATATTTTTATAGTATCCCCAATATATAATTTAGAAAAATCATAATATTCTTTTCCGTTTAATATTACTAAGTCTACATCTCTACCTTTGAGACCTCCTTTTTTTAAAACTTTTGCAAAACTATCTCCCTTGGACACTATAATTTCATCAAAATTATCATTTAATTCATTATCTATCTTATTTTCAATTGGTATGGAGTCATCTGGTACTTTTAGATTAATTTTATCTTCTTTTTTGGTTAAGTCTTTATCATCAAAAATATTTGATAAATTTTTAAGTGTTATATTTTCAAAATATTTTTTTGATTTTTCTTGGTCAAATATTGGTTCGTCTAAACTTTCAATACTTATAACATCATAATATTTTTGAAATTTTTTTTTATCAAAATAATTAACATCTACATCATCGTAAATATAAGCATATTCGTTGTTTATTTTTATGAAATCAGAATAGCTTATATAAAAGCAAAAAAAGCTGACTAAAACCAATAAACTTGTTAGTGATGCTTTTATTGTAAAACTATTTGTCCTTGCCATTTATTTCTTTATAAAGAAGTAAAATTAATCAATTGTTATCATAATGGAAAAATCTAAAAAAATACTAGTAAATATATTTCAAGAAACTACTAAAATTTTTTGGATTTTATTCAAAGTTATTTTGCCCGTTGTTATAATTATTAGAATCCTCGAGCTTATTGGAGCAATCCCTTTTTTAGCTAAGTTCTTAGAGCCATTAACAAGTTTTATTGGCATTGATGGTTCATTAGGACTAGTCTGGATGGCTGCTATATTAGTAAACATATATGCAGGTTTGGCTGCTTTTGCATCCCTTCAAGCGATATTTGATTATACAATAGCTGAAACAACAATTTTAGGATTAATTATTCTTATAGCTCATAGTTTACCAATTGAAGTGGCTATTGCACAAAAATCAAGAATTTCATGGGTATTTAATTTAACTTTTAGATTTGTAAATGCTGTAATTGCTGGAAAAATATTAAATTTAATTTTTACTAATTATAATTTATTTAATGAACCTAATTATTCAATTTTACAAGTTCCAGTTAAAGATGTCTCAAATTTAGAGTGGGCTATTTCACAACTTCAAAATTTTTTCCTAATTTTCTTAATAATATTTTTTATTATATCGACAATTAATATACTCAAAGCAATTGGTGTTTGGAAATTTATAATTAATACTTTGAAAATTCCTTTGTCCTATTTGGGTATGTCAGAGAAAGTAGCTAATATAATTTTAATAGGCTTAACATTAGGAATTTCGTTTGGAGGGGGTTTTTTAATAGAAGAATCTCGAAAAAATAATATTTCAAAAAAAGATATTTTACTGTCTTTGTCTTTTTTAAGTTTATGTCACAGCATAATTGAAGATACAATATTAATTTTGCTATTAGGTAGTCATATTTCTGGTATTTTATTTTTTAGGTTTATTTATACCGTTATAATAATTCTTTTAATGAAAGTTTTATTAGAAACAAAAATGCAAAAATTTATATTGAGTAAAATAACTGATGGATAATTATATTCAATTTCCCCGCTACTCAATTTATCTAATACCCAATAATTTATTTATTGAACAAGTTAAGAAATTACTTCTAAAAAATAATGTGAAATTTGATAACTTTGAAATATCTAATTATGGTCTTCATTATACTGTCAAAGCTCCTTTTTATTTAAGCCACCTTTATAATGAAGAGGAACTTATTAATTCATTTCAAGAGTATTTTCTATCTAATCAGAATAAATCTTATAAAGAAGTATTTAATGTTTTAGGCTTAAAAAAAATTAAAAATTTTTTTGCTCTAGAAATGAACACAAATGAAAAATTTAATTTTTTGTGCAATGATATAATGAGACATTTCGATTTATTTAGAAAAACACTCAACCAACAAGAAATACAAAAAGATTTAAAGCGTTTCGGTAATTTAAATTCTTTAGAGATGGAATATTATTTAATATGGGGATATCCTTATTTATTTGAGTTTGGAAATCACTGTATCTCAGTATCAGATATCTCAAAAGAGATAATATTCGATTATTCAATCAAATCTTTGAATTACTCTAATATCAGCTTAATGAAACAAGATAGCTTAAATGGTAAATTTATCTCTATATGTAAAAGTGATTAGTCTTAATGCTAAAATTATTTACACTACAGTAATAGTTAAATAATATATTTCACATGGGAATTTACGTTAAAAAAAAGAGATTTAATATTTTAAACATTTTTTTGATTTTTCTACTTATAATAATAGTTCTTACAACTCTATATTTTTATATTTTTTCAGAAAAAAGTAATTTTGATTTATCAAATATTGCAAATACACAGTTTGATGAAGTTTCAAATAAAATTATCGAACCAGATCTTAACTCTTATTTAAAAAAAGAAGATGTAAATTTTGATGAGTATTTTACAAAAAAAGAATTTGATCAAAATATAAAAAAATTTATAGAGGAAAATCCAGATTATATCTTAGGTGTTCTTAGAGAGTATCAATTAAAGCAGAATAAATTAGAACAAGAAAAAGCTATTCAAAAAAATATCTCAAGTATAAATAATTTAAACCTTGCATATCATCCTATGTACTTGGGTGACTCAAATTCTGCAAAAGTTATATATGAATTTGTTGATTATAATTGTGGTTATTGTCAAAAATTCCATCAAGAATTAATAAATGTAATGAATGATAATTCATTAAAACTTGTTATTATACAGATGCCAATTTTAGGTAATTTTTCAGAGGAATTGACTAAGTTGGCAATAGCTTCCTCCTTGCAAGGTCAATTTGAGGTTGTCCATAATTATTTATATTCTTCTGAGAGAAAATCAAAAATGGAGGATATTTTGGCTGATTTATTTTTAAGAGGTGTTGATCTTGACATATTAAAGAATGATTTAGACTCAAAAGAGGTATCAGATTTTCTATCCATTCATAGAAGTTACGCTGATGAATTTAAATTTACCGGAACACCTGCAACTATAATTGGAAATCAAATAATTCCAGGCTTTATCGATGCTGATAAAATTAATGAGATTTTGGAAAAAGAATTTTCCTGAACTCAATGAAAATCAGTAATTTTTCAAAGATTTCATCAAATATTTTTGGATCTCGTGTACTCGGATTTATTAGAGACATACTTTTTGCAAATTATTTAGGTGCCAATTTGATGTCAGATGCATTCCTTTTTGCTTATAGATTACCAAATTTATTTAGAAGAATTTTTGCTGAGGGTTCAATGAATAGTGTATTTATTCCTTTGTATGTAAACCAAGAAAAATTGAATTCAAAATCGGCAAATGATTTTATATGGATAGTTTTCAACTTTTTTTTTGTAATAACTTTATTTTTATCTTTTTTAATATTTTTTTTTACTGAGCAAGTCATATCAATTTTAGCACCAGGATTTTTATTAAATAAAAGTCAATTTTTATTAGCAAATCAGTTATTGATTATAACTTTTCCTTTTTTGATATTTGTGACTCTATCATCAGTGTTGAGCTCAGTTTTGAACGTGAAAGGAAAATTTTTTTTACCTTCCTTCTTATCAGTAATCCTTAACATTTTTATGATTGCAACTTTAGTGTCGCTCAAGTCTAACTCTCATTTTGCACTCGCTTGGTCAATGATAATAGCTGGTTTCACTCAATTGATCCTTTTATTTATCAATTTAGGCACAATAAAAATATTTTGGGGCATTGGTTTAAAGAGCATGAAAGTCTTGTCTAGAGAGCTTAAAAAATTCTTTGGAAGATTTCTATATTCTTTACTGGGCTCTGGTATTGTTCAGTTAAATATTTTTGTCTCAATGTTATTTGCTTCTTTAGTAGGGGGAGGAGCTATAAGCCAAATTTACTACGCTGATAGAATTATTGACTTACCATTTGCTCTTATAGCAGTTGCTATGTCTTTTACTCTTTTGCCTTATTTAAGCAAAAATATTTCAGATGAGAGTAAAAATTCTAAAGCTTTCAACGAAACAGTTATATTTTGCTTTCTCTTCGCTATCCCGAGCGCATTCGGAATTTTTATTCTTAGTGAAGATATTATAAGAGCATTATTTGGTAGGGGTGAATTTAATAATGAGGATGTGCTAGTAACATCTAAGATTTTACTGGTCTACTCTTTTTCTTTGCCAGGTTATATGCTTGCTCGAATTTTTAATCAAGTTTTTTACTCTTATGAAAAAGTTGAGTATCCCGTTAAAGCAGCTGTCCCAACATTTATATGTAATTTTATTTTATGTTTTCTTCTTTATAAACCTCTGGGTGTTTTGGGTTTAGCTGTATCAGGTTCTGTGAGTATATGGCTAAATTTATTTATTCAAATTTTTTTCTTAAGAAAAAATTTTAGAAGTTTTTATGAAAAATTATTAATTTTCGATTTTAAGAAATTATTTAAAATTATATTTAGTGCAATTGTTATGGTGATTTCAATATTAATATATAAAAAAATTTTTGATTTAAACGTTTATGTAGACTTATTCAATCAAATACTTATTGGTTTGATAATATATTTTTTGATTTTAAATTGGCTTAAATTAAACGAAATAAAACTTGTATTTCAATTAAATAAATTTAATTAGGAATTTTATTTACTAATTTTTTATTTAATTTAAAAATATTTATCCCTATTTTAAAGGGCGTGTAGCTCAGTTGGTTAGAGTACTTGCTCGACACGCAAGGGGTCACAGGTTCGAATCCTGTCACGCCCACCATTTACTTTCTAAATTGATGGTGTATGGTTTTGTTTAATGAAAAAATATTTATTAAGTTTTTTAATTTTTTTCCTTTCATCAAACATGACTATAAATGCAAATAGTTATTCTATTTTTGGCGGTAACTATGATTACGATGATGACAATACAACAAATTTGTTTGGTGTAAATTATCATATCTCTGATAATGAAATAGATTTAATAAATATTTTAACAATTAACCCAGTAATTGGAGGTTTCATTACAGCTGAAAATGCTTCTATGTTTTACAGTGGGTTTGAAACAAATATAGGAGAAGACTCTATTTATTTAAACCTCTCTTCATCAGTTGGTATTTACAGCAATGGAGATGGCAAAGATTTAGGAAATGATTTCCAATTTAAATCAGAGGTCAACATTTTTTATAAAATATCAAAAGAATCTAGTTTTGGAATAGGGTCTCATCACATTTCTAATGCAGGTTTAGCCAAAGTAAATCCAGGCACAAATAATTATTACCTTATTTACAATAGAAATTTCTGAATCTTTTAATAATTATCCAATTGTTAATTTATAAAATTCGTTTATTTTTACCTAAATGACTAAAAACTTTTTAGCCTATTTATTATTCTCAATCTTAATTGTAATAATTCTTGTAATTGGATATGAGGAGATTAAATATTATTTTGATGCCAATCCTTTCATTAATGGAATAATTCTTCTAACACTCATAATTGGTTTTCTTCTGTACTCCTTTAAGATATTCACTTTAAGCTCAGAGTTTAGATTCATGAATTCTGTTGCATTTGGGAAATTAAAACTAAACGACTCATCTTTAAACAACTATCCAATTACTAAATCTATTGCTAATAATCTTGGTATAACAACCACTAACAAAAGTATAACTAAAACACTTGATGAGATACTAGATGATCTACTATCCACAGTTGAAAGTGGTAGTGACATATCAAAATATCTTATCAACCTAGCTATTTTTTTAGGGCTTATAGGAACTTTTTATGGATTACTTTTAACTATAGGGAGTGTATCGAATGTTATTGATAGTTTGTCAATTGAAGAACAAGATTTTGGGGCATTTTTTAACAATTTAAAAGATGGACTAAAGTCACCTTTATCTGGTATGACAATAGCCTTTAGCTCATCGTTGTTTGGTTTGGTAACTTCTTTGATTTTAGGACTTTATGAAATAATCACTAGAGGCATTAAGCAGAATTATTATGAATTTTGTGAAAATCAAATTCGACTTTTTTATAGATCTAGCCCTAATACAAATAAATTTAATCAGAATTCTGATAGCACCAATTTCTCTCAAAATATTGTTTCTAAGCTTGATGATTTGGTTGATGGTATAAAAAATTCTAATGATGATTTAAGGAAAGAAGTTATTACAGAACTTAAGTCTGTAAGCAAATCTATCAAAGACTTAGACAAAAAGTGAGCTATCTCTCAAAAACTCAAAGTTCAGATAATGGAAATATAATTTGGCCTGGATTTGTAGATGTATTGGCATCTACGTTGATGGTTATAATTTTTATAGTTTTACTATTCACAGTCGCTCAAGTTTATTTGGGAGATCTTGTAGTAGGAAAAAATGAACAAATACAAAGTTTGGAAAAAACAATTGTTATACAAGACGAAACTATAGTGGAACAAGATGTAACACTCACAGATAAAGAGATTGAATTAATTGATAGACAAAATCTTATAGAAAAACTTGATGAAGAGATATCTATAAAACAATCTCAAATTTTAGCTCAAGATACGATTATTCAAGACCAAGCACTTGATATAGATAAACTAAATACCATAATTGCTAAAATTACTGATGAATTATCTTTATCTTTAGCTGACAGAGACACTCTTCAGAAAAATCTTTCTGAATTAAATAAACAACAAGAAATATTAAAATCAGATTTAATAAAACTTGGTGGAGAAAACAGTGAACTAGTTGGACAGATTGGCGAGTCACAAAATAGAATCGAAAATCTTCTAGAGTCTTTAAGTTCCTCAGAAGATATAAATCAAGAACTGCAAAACAAATTATCTACTTTAGAGGAGGAGTCAGCAATAAAATCAAGTGATTTAAATGAGGCTCTAAATTTGATATCTAATTTAGCTTTGGATATTGAAATACTTAGTAATGAAATAAATCTCTTAAATAACTTACTGGAGTCTAAAGAGGCTGAAATTGCTCAAAATGAGATAGAACTTGGAGAGTTAGGAGATAGATTAAATAGAGTACTTACAAGTGAATTATTCAAATTACAAAAGTATAAATCAGAATTTTTTGGCAAGTTATCTGAAGCATTAGCTGATAGAGACGATATCCAAATTAAAGGGGATAGATTTATTTTTCAATCAGAGATTTTATTTGACTCCGGAAGTGCAAATATTCAAGACGAAGGTAGGGTTGCTCTATCTCTTATTACAAAAACAATTATAGATATTGCAGAGTCTATTCCATCCGATCTAAATTGGATTTTACAAATAGACGGTCACACTGATAAAATACCTATTTCAACCTCTCAATTTCCATCAAATTGGGAACTTTCTCATGCTAGAGCGCTTGAGGTTGTAAAATTTCTTATTCAACAAGGTATCCCTGCCAACAAATTGTCAGCAAACGGTTATGGTGAATATCAACCTATTAACTTAGGAGATACTAGAGAAGACCTAAAAGAAAATCGAAGAATTGAATTAAAAATTACTCAAAAGTAAAATTATTCAATCCACATTTTGATAATTTTATCTGGGTCATCTACCAGACCATTTTTTATAGGATCTCCTTTTTTGATGGCATCAACATATTCCATTCCTTCGATTACTTCACCCCAAACAGTATATTGTCCGTCTAAGTGTGGAGTATCACCAAAGCAAATAAAAAATTGACTATCAGCACTATTAGGATCTTGTGCACGTGCCATACTTAGAGTTCCTCTTTTATGTGGCATGTCATTAAATTCAGCTTCAATATTAGTTCCAGAACCTCCTGTGCCAGCTCTTCTTAAATCATAGTTATCTGAATTTGAATTTCCAAACTGAACATCTCCCGTTTGGGCCATAAAACCATCTATTACCCTGTGAAAAACTACACCATCGTAACTGCCTTTTGCAACTAGATCAGTAATTTGCTTAACATGCTTTGGTGCCTTATCTTCAAAGGTCTTTATTTTGACGATTCCGTCTTTAAGTTGTAAATTGATAATATCCTCCTTAGAATATAAATTGCTAGAAAATAGTAAAAATGAAATTGAAATAACTAATTTAATCAAACTCATTTGATGAAACTAGCATAGTTTACTATCAATAAAATTTATTTATTTGATAATTCTGTCGCTATAGATGTTATTTTTTTTCTTAGCGAATTAAGGCCGTTAGATCTTGATTGACCTAGATGGGCAGAAAGACCAATTTCTTCAAAAAAAGATAATGGTGTGTTTATTATTGTTTCAGGAGTTTCATCATTATAAGCAAAATAAACTAAATAAAACAAACCTTTTACAATTACAGAGTCACTTGAACCTAAAAGGTTGATTTTTCCATCATTGATTTTAGGCACCATCCATAGATTTGATGTACATCCTTGAACACGATATTCCTCAGTTTTGTAAATATCCTCTAGATCAGGAAGTTTTTTTCCTAAATCGATAAGGTATTGATATTTATCTTCCCAATTATCGAAAAATGAAAAATCTTCCTTAATTTTGTTGATTTTTTCACTAATTAACATAAATTTCTGCCTTATTGTTATAACTAATACATTAAATTATGAAAATTAAAAGTTCTCTTAAAACAGCAAAAACCAGAGATAAGAATAACCAACTGGTTAGAAGAAAGGGTAGGTTATATGTAATTAATAAAACCAACCCAAGAATGAAAGCCAGACAAGGCTAGAGTTAATCTAGATACTTCTCAACTTCTAAAGCTGCCATACATCCCATACCAGCAGCAGTAACAGCTTGTCTATAAATCTTATCTTTAACATCTCCTGCAGCAAATACCCCTTCAATCGAGGTCTTTGTACTATCTGGATCTGTAATAATGTATCCACCCTCATCCATTTTTAGTTGACCTTTAAATAATTGAGTAGCTGGATCGTGACCTATCGCAATAAATACACCATCTATTTTGAGATTTGAAATTTTATTTTCTTGTTTATTTAACAAGTCTATTGACTCTAAATCATCATTGCCATTAAACTTAGCTACTTCACTATTCCAAATAAACTCAATTTTCGAATTTTGTTTTAATCGATCTTGTAGTATTTTTTCAGCTCTTAGTTTATCTCTTCTGTGCACTAAGTAAACTTTTGTTGCAAACTTTGTTAAAAATAATGCTTCCTCAGCTGCACTATTCCCACCACCAATTACAGCAACCTCTTTATCTTTAAAGAAAAAACCATCACAAGTGGCACAAGCTGATAGCCCATGACCTTGAAATTTATCCTCATTTTCTAAACCAAGCCATCTTGCTTGTGCTCCTGTACTAATTATTACAGTTTTAGAATTTAAAGTGGTGCCATTATCTAAATTTAATTTTTTAATTTTTTCTTTTAAAAAAACTTCTGTTACTTGTGAATTGATTATTTCAGTGCCAACATGTGCTGCTTGCTTTTGCATTTGTTCCATTAACCATGGCCCTTGGATAGGATCTTCGTACCCTGGATAGTTTTCAACATCAGTAGTTATGGTTAGTTGACCACCAGGCTGAAAACCACTAACTAAAATAGGCTTTAAATTAGCCCTAGCAGCGTATATTGCAGCAGTATATCCAGCAGGTCCTGAACCTATAATAATAACATTATTAATATCAGCCATCTATTGGCCAACTAGTGGGGAAGGTTACATAATTTATCTGCATGCATCTTCTTTCAATCTTGATTTCTTTTTTTTCAAGTCCGTGCCAAGTATTATTTCCAGAAGCAAAAAAATAACCAGTATTATGTTTATAGGGAACTGTCTTAACAAGTTTCATATCTGTGTCGTAAAAATCTGTTCCAAGATTTTCTGATTCACCGTAGGTATTAATAAATAACATCATAGTCATAAGTTTCTCTTTGATATCTAAATGAGGTTTTAGCCAAAAACCTTTACGATCTGATATGTATTCAATTCTAATAAAACTATTTGATAAATCTTTTTTTATTTTCTCTTGTATTGACTCAATGACATCCTTATCTCTCAAATCATCAATTAAACTCATACCATTTGACAAGTTTTTTGAATTATCACTTTCTAAAAAAACTCTAAGTTTACCATCTATCCCTTCTCCACCTGCATCAGCAGCTCTTGTACCATCAAAAGACCGAGGTGCATCAGATATATCTATATCATTAAGTTCTTTTATTAGCTCTTCTGTAAAAGGGGAGTCTAGCTCCCAATGGGGAAAAGGGTCTGAGAACGTTTTGCAACGATTTAATATTGATTCCTTAAGCATTATTAGAACTGAACCTTAAATTAGATTGTATCTTATTCAAGATCTTAGTTTTAAGATTTTTGTTGTACTCATCAATAGAGATTTCATAAGGTTTTAAATTTTGATTATAAAATTGTGCGAAATTAAGCTCAGTAATTTTATCAAAAAACTTAAGATATCTTTTTGGGCAAAATTTTTCTTCAAACTTAAATAAAA
Source organism: uncultured Alphaproteobacteria bacterium (assembly GCA_902621205.1). Classification (GTDB taxonomy): domain Bacteria; phylum Pseudomonadota; class Alphaproteobacteria; order HIMB59; family HIMB59; genus HIMB59. The sequence continues at coordinate 19,927 of CACNLH010000013.1, forward strand.
AAGTTCCAGCTTCAGAAGATATAGCTTCAGATATCATGGATATTGAGTCCCAAGTTACAACTTGTAAATTACCCTCAGATAGAAGCTCACCATACTTCCTTGGATTAAATAAATCATTGAAGGTAATAATATTTTCATTATTAATTTTTGATAATTCTTCTATCAGTGCTCTTGGTGTTCTTCGTGATGGTATGACATTGACTTTGAACTCATTACTTAAAAATTTTATTTCATTCAAAATTTTTTTTTGTGTTTGCTGTTGAAATTTAAAATATTTGTTTGGACCGCCAATAATAAAATTTATTGTATTTTTATTTCTAATATTTTTTTTGAATTTAATATTATGTATTGCTAATAAAGTTGAAATACAATTTTCATAATTTAAATTATCATGTTCCGGGCAAACAATAAGATCAAAAAACTTATGATCAATTTTTGGGTCTTGAATGTGAATATTAAAAATTAAATCCTTAAATTTTCTTTTTAAATAAACAGATGCTTTAACACTTTTTTTGCCACAACTGATAAGTATTGTATTTCCTTCAATCTTCAACGAAGATAGATTCTCATAAGCAAACCTACTTGCAGGTATTAATTCTATAGGTAAGTATTTAAAAACAGATTTTATTTTTAAATCAAAATTTATATAAGAATTAGATATTAAATTAGCTAATCCCTCTATTTGACTTCTCATACCAGCAGCTCCTTCGCTGATGGTAATTACTTTGTAGGTATTCAAATTATATTATTTAAATCTTACTGACTTAATTTCGTATGAAGTTATACCTTTTGGGGTTGATACTTCTATGTAATCGCCCTTTTTCTTTCCAATTAAAGCTCTTGCTATTGGGCTTGTTACAGATATTTTTTTCTGTTCAATGTCAGCTTCCACTTCTCCAACTAACTGATACTTAGACTCTTTATCATTGTCTAAGTTTATTATTGAAACAGTTGCTCCAAATTTAACAACTGTTCCTGATAATTTTGATACATCTATTAGTTCTGCTTGAGCAATAATACTCTCTATTTCAGCTACTCTACCTTCAATAAAGCTCTGTTTTTCTCTAGCTGCGTGATACTCAGCGTTTTCAGAAAGATCACCATTACTTCTAGCATCAGCAATAGCTTTAATAATAATTGGCCTTTCAACTGTTTTTAGATGCTTAAGTTCATCGAGGAGTTTTTTTTGCCCCTCTTCTGTCATTGGTATTTTTTCCATTTTTAACTATTTTAATTAAGTTGTAGAAAATATTGAATTTTATGGGCTATTACAAATGAATTTTTATACTAAAAAGAGTGATGAATTTGTATAGGTTTTACGGAAATAGGCTTATTTTTCAATGTAATCAGTGATTTAATGAGTATTTTTGCACTTCTTAGGTTAGTGTAATATGGAATATTTAGATCTACTGATGTTCTTCTTATTGTAAAGCTGTCAATTATTGCCTGTTTTTTTTCGGTGGTATTTATTACTAAATCAATTTTATTTTGTTTTATATACTCTACTACATGTGGTGATCCTTCAGCCACCTTGTTAACTAAATTTGAAGAAATTCCTTCTTTCAACAAAAAGTCGTGAGTTCCTTTTGTTGTAAATAAATTATAACCATTCTCTTTAAAAGATTTAGCTATTTCAGATATACTTTGCTTATCCTCATTTTTAACTGAGATGAATATATTTTTTAAATCATTAAGTTTCTGCCCTGCACCAATTTGACTTTTGAAATAAGCTAAATAAAAATCCTCGTCTATACCCATAACTTCACCAGTGCTTTTCATCTCTGGGCCAAGTATTACATCAGTATTTGGGAATTTATTGAATGGAAATACAGCCTCCTTGATTGCAAAGTAAGGTAAAGTACTATTATCAAAATTCTGATACTCTTCAGTTAGAGTTTTACCTACGATTAATTCAGCTGCAATTTTAATGAATGGTATTCCTATTGCTTTAGCCAGAAAAGGAATTGTTCTACTAGCTCTAGGATTTGCTTCAAGTATAAAAATTTCATCATCTTTGATAGCATATTGAATATTCATCAAACCAAGTATCTTTAATTCATTCACAAGAGAAATACTAAATTTTTTTATATCTGATATAACCTTATCATTAAGAGAAAAGGGGGGTATGCTACAAGCACTATCACCTGAGTGAATACCAGCCTCTTCAATATGTTCCATAATTCCAGCTATCATGGTATTACCCTGATTATCTCTTAATACATCAACATCTACCTCTTTTGCATTTTGAAGAAACTCATCGATTAGAATCACATTATTTTCTAGTGCCCAATAGTTTTGATCAATATAATTTTGTACATCTTCTAAATTACCCATTTTTTCCATCATTCTTCCTCCCAGGACATATGAGGGCCTTAACAAAATAGGAAAATTAAGCTTAGAGGATTTAGTGACAAGCTCTTTTGTTCCTAAAGAGATATCACTTTTTGGTTGTTTTAAACCTACCTTTTGAATTAATTTTTGAAATCTCTCTCTGTCTTCAGATATGTCTATTGCTTCGAAAGATGTGCCTAATATCTTATATCCATACTCTTTGAGTTTATTAGCTATTCTCAGAGGTGTCTGCCCACCAAATTGGACAATAACACCCTCAACAACACCTTTCTCGTTTTCTTTATCAATTATATTTTTAACATATTCAAAGTCCAAAGGCTCAAAATATAGTTTATCTGAAGTATCATAATCAGTTGAGACTGTCTCAGGATTACAATTAATCATAATTGTTTCATATCCAAGTTTCTGAAAAGATTTTACAGCTTGCACACAACAATAATCAAATTCTATACCTTGACCTATTCTATTAGGACCAGAGCCAAGAATAATTATTTTTTTCTTATTCGTTGGTCTAGACTCACAACTAAATTCATTTGTTGAAGAGATAAATGTTGAGTAAAGATATGCAGTAGAGGAGTCAAATTCATTTCCGCAAGTGTCTACTCTTTTAAATACTGTTTTTAAGTTATTTTTTTCCTGAAGATCGTAAATTTCATTTATACTAATTTTTGTTAAATTGCTTATATGATGATTAGAAAATCCAATTTTTTTTGCAAAAATAAATAAATTTATTTCTAAACTACTTCCTGCCTTTACTAATTCTTGCTCGATTTTTATAATCTCATTTATTTCTCTCAAAAAAAACATATCAATATATGTTAATTCGTTTATTTCAGTTAAAGGTATCTTGCGTCTTATAGCTTCTGCAACAATCAATAATCTATCAGGTCTTTGCTTTGTGAGTAAAATTTTTAAATTTTCATCTTTAATATTCAATAATTCATGATTTATATCTAAACCAAAGTTATCTGACTCTATTGAGTAGAAAGCTTTTAAAAGAGACTCTTTAAAAGTTCTACCTATAGACATAATTTCACCAACAGATTTCATGGCAGTATTTAACTCACTTGGTGTCCCTTGAAATTTTTCAAAATTAAATTTTGGTATTTTGGTGACTATATAGTCTATAACTGGTTCAAAACTTGCAGGAGTTACCTTAGTAATATCATTTTCTAATTCATCTAATGTGTAACCAACTGCTAACAATGCTGCTATTTTAGCGATAGGGAAACCTGTAGCTTTAGAGGCTAATGCAGATGACCTACTAACTCGAGGATTCATTTCAATAATCAATATCCTTCCATTTTCTTGATTTACTGCAAATTGGACATTTGAACCACCAGTCTCTACTCCAATTTTTCTTAGAATAGCAATACTTTGATTTCTTAGTTTTTGATATTCTTTATCAGTTAATGTAAGTGCTGGAGCTATTGTAATACTATCCCCAGTATGCACTCCCATTGGATCTAAGTTCTCTATAGAACAAACTATTATTGAGTTATCTAAATTATCTCTAACTACCTCAAATTCGAATTCTTTCCATCCAATTAAGGACTCTTCAACAAGAGTTTTTGATACAGGACTTAAATCGATAGCATTTTTGACCTTTGATATAAATTCATCTTTGTCGTATACAATACCACCACCAGTTCCTCCAAGAGTATAAAAAGGTCTTAAAATTAATGGAAAACTTACTTCATTAACTATTTTATTTAGATCAGACTTGTCATCAACTATTATACTAAATGGTGTCTCGAGTCCAATCTCAGACATCGCTTCGGCAAATAACTTTCTATCTTCAGCTACATCGATGGATCTTGGACTAGCACCTAAAATTTTAATTGAACAATTTTTAAAATAATTCTCTTTGTTTAACTCTCTGATAATATTTAGAGCTGTTTGACCTCCCATTGTTGGTAAAATTGCATCAGGTTTCTCCTTATCAATTATTTTTTTTACAATTTCTTTATCAATAGGCTCAATAAAAGTTTTATCTGCGAACTCTGGGTCTGTCATTATAGTTGCTGGATTAGAGTTAATTAAAACAACTTCATAACCTTCTTTTTTAAGTGCCTTACATGCCTGACTGCCAGAGTAATCAAATTCACATGCTTGACCTATAATGATAGGACCAGAGCCAATAACCAATATTTTAGATATATCTTTTCTAGCCGGCATTCTTTTCCATTAAATTTATAAATTCATCGAAAAGATATCTGCTGTCATGTGGTCCAGGGCTAGACTCTGGATGATATTGAACAGAAAACAAAGGTTGATCTTTTGCTCTCATGCCATCAATAGTTTTATCAAACAATGATTTATGTGTTATTTGAAGATTAGAGGGAAAATTTTTATCTAAAACTACAAAACCATGATTTTGAGATGTAATTTCAACTTTGTTTGTATCCAAGTTTTTTACTGGGTGATTACCACCTCGATGGCCTTTTTCCATTCGAGCAGTGGAGGCATTAAATGCTAAACTCAATATTTGATGACCTAGGCATATACCAAAAGTGGGTATTTTTTTGTTTAGTAATTTATTTAATTCAGGCTTTATATTTTCATATACTTTTTTCGGATCACCTGGGCCATTACTTAAAAAAAAACCATCAAAATTCTTATTTAAAATATCTTCAGCTTTAAAATTCATATTAAATTCCTCAATCTTACAATTTCTAGAGTACAAGTTTTTCTTAATGTTGTCTTTTGCTCCAAAGTTTAAAAAAGCTATTGTGTACTTTTTTTTACCTATTTCTTTTTTTTCTATGTTCAGTTCAGATGTAAAATCTTTGATAACATCATTCTCTTCTAGAGAAAGACTTTGATCTATTTGTTTACAAATTTGCTCTATTCCTTTGTTTTCAAAATAGTCTTCAGAACATAGCATTATATTTTTTGGTCCAAAATTTCTTACAATTTTAGTTATGGCCCTTGTATCTAAATCAAAAAAAGCACAAGAATTTTGACTTATTATCCAATTTGTAAAATTTGTTTGTGCCCTCCAATTTGAACTTAATTCAAATAATTCATTACATATCAAACCAGATGCATGTATTTTCCATGACTCGTAATCTTCATTATTACATCCAACAATACCAATCAATGGAAAAGTAAAATTTATAAACTGTGATTTATATGAGGGATCAGTTAATATTTCCTGATACCCCGTCATACTAGTATTGAAGCAAATTTCTGCTATCTTAAATTGATCTTTTGATAGAAACTTACCTTTGAAAATATATTTTTTGTTATAAATTAAATAACCGTTTTGATAATTAAGCTTAGTTTTATTATCTAATACGGTCATATTAAATCATGTGTATTAGTATATTATATGAGAGGAATTTCAAATGAGTTTGGCAAAAAAAATTTCTGATGACGTCAAAAGTGCTTTAAAAGGCGGAGATAAGAAAAAACTTTCAATAGCAAGGTATGTCTATTCTGAGTTAAAAAATTTTCTAATTAAAGAGAATCTAGATAGAGATGTGCTTAAATTATCCGATGAAAATATAATCAAAATTGTTAAGACCCAACTAAAACAAAAAAAAGAGTCTTTAGATTTCGCAACAAAAGCTAATGATCAGGTTAGAATAGAGGACTTGGAATTTGATATCAATTACCTTAATGACTTTCTTCCGACAATGATGGATGAGAAAAATACAATTGAAATTATATCAAATCACATAAAAGAAAATAATTTAGAGAATAAAGACTTTGGAAAAATAATGGGTTTTCTTAAACAAAACTATAATAATAAAATTGATATGAATTTAGCTTCAAAAATTATCAAAAATATTTTCAAAGAATGACAAATGATAATATTAAGGAAGTTGTAAACAGAACCTCTATTGTTGAGATTATAAACTCTACTGTGCCTTTAAAGAAAAAAGGCAGTAATTATTTTGGCTTAAGTCCTTTTAAAAAAGAAAAAACTCCTTCTTTTTCAGTAAATGAAGAAAAAAAAATATTCCATTGTTTTAGCACCGGAGAACATGGAAATGTTATTGATTTTTTAATTAAAGTAAAAGGCTATAGCTTTAAAGACGCATTGTATGAACTAGCTGATAAGGCTGGTATTGAATTAAGTTATAAATCGTCAAAATTAATCAATATTATTTACGAAATCAACTTATTAGCAAAAGACTTATTTAATAAAAATTTATTAAATTCTAAAAAACACATAGATTATTTATTAAAAGAGAGAAAGTTTAAAATAGAGACAATTCATAGATTTGAATTGGGATCATCTCTAAATTCATTTGAGTTGCAAAAAAAACTCTTAAATAATTTTGAGATTAGTAATTTAGTAGCTGCAGGAATTTTTAGTAAAAATAAAAGCTCTAAATTATTCTTTTCTAATAGAGTCATGGTTCCAATAATCAATATGCAAAATAAAACTCTGGGATTTGGAGGGAGAGTTATTGATGATAGTTTACCAAAATATATTAATACAGCTGAAACTAAAATTTTTAAAAAAAAACAAATCCTATTTAACGAAAAAGTTCTTAATAAGCAAAATAATAAAAAAATAATCATAGTAGAAGGCTACTTTGATGTTATTAAATTAGAACAAAGTGGTTTTTCAAACTGCTTAGCTCCTCTAGGCACATCAATAAATCATGAAAAATTAATTGAAATCACAAAGAAAGGTTTTGAAATAATTGTATGTCTTGACGGAGATATTGCTGGAAGAAATGCCACTATTAGATTAATGAATAATTTACTTGCAGACAAAAATTTTGAGCTTGGAATAAAATTTGTACTTTTGCCAAAGAATTATGATCCAGATCAATTAATTGAATCAAATATGTCTGACAAATTAAATAAACTCATAGATCAGCCATTATCAGTTGAGGAGCTTATTGAAAAATATTTAGAAAAGTTTCGTAAAAGTAGTGATGTTGATAATCAGTTTAAAGGATCTAAAGTTTTAAAAAGTCTACTAAATAATGTATCAAATATTGATTTAAAAAAAATATTAACCAATCATTTTAATAAAATAAGTTTAAATCAGACAACTTTGAAAAATAAATCAAAATCAAACATTCAAAAACTAGAACTCAAATTTGATTTGAAGTCAAAATTCTCAGCAGCTTTAATCATATTTTATATAGAAAATCTATCCCATAGGGAAAGAGTCTTTGATTTGATAGCGACAGCTAAATTTGGTGGTAAATTTAAAGAAATTCGTGATTTGATAATTAAAAAAACTCTATTCAAATCAACATCTTTAGAGATTTATGAAGTATTAGACTCTAAGGGATTGAATTTTACAAAAAATTTACTATTTTCTAATGAAGTTCGAAGGCTGTGTAGATTTGCATCACCTAATTTTAATGAAGACCCTTATAATGAAATTGAAAAAACAATTAGTTTTATAAATAGCTGAGATGGTAAGAAAAAAAGTTACAACAAAAAAAACTAAAAATAAAGTTATTAAAAAAAAGGCTGTTTTAAAAAAAAAAACTAAATCATCAAAAATAGCAAAAAAAACTTCTCTTCAACCAAATCCCCTTGAGTTAATTTTTAAAGAAAATGAAAGCCAACTTATTTCATTAATTACTAAAGAATTTGATAAAGACTTAGCATCAAAAGCAAAAACATATATTAAATCTTACTCTAAAATTGAAGACTCTATAATTACTGTCGATGATTTTTTAAATTATATTGAAAATCATGACGAAGATCTTTTTAAGTTATTTAAAGCATATACATCCCCCTCAGATCAAGACCCTTCAACAAATGAAGAATCAGAAGAGGAAGAAAAACCAACTGGAGTAAAAAGTGATGACCCAGTTCGAATGTACTTAAAAGAGATGGGTAATGTAGAATTACTATCAAGAGAAGGTGAAATAGCTATAGCTAAAAGAATAGAGTCTGGACTCGATAGAATGATGAATTCGATTCTGGAGTGTCCTGCATCTATAGATATTTTAAAAAAATGGATTGAACAAGTAAAGCACAATGAAATTAATCTAAGAGAAATTGTTGATTTTGATGAATACTTTAATGAAGATAATGATCCATATTCAAATTCTACAAAGAGAAAAGAAATACAAAAAATAATAAACGATAAAAAAAAGGCTCTTATTAAAGAAAAGCAACGATTGATGAAGGAGCAAGGTATTGAAATTGATAAAGAAAAAATTCAAGAAACTTCAAACGATGAGGAAATTGAAAACGAAAGTTTCTCAATATCAATTATAGAAGAATTTTACAAACCTGAAATATTAAAAAAACTTGATAGAGTTTTGGTGCTATCAGAAAATATTACTAAAATTAAAAAAAATAAAAATATTACCAAAATTTCTGATTTAAAATCTCTCAAAGAGTTAAAAAAGTATCAAGATGAAATACTAAATTACTTTAATGAAATAAAAATTAAACCCTATAAGTTGGAAGAAATTATTACACACCTTTACGCAATTAATAAAGAAATTCAATCAAAAGAGGTTTCACTGCTGACTTTGTCTCTTCAAAGTAAAATAAGTAGAGATTTATTTTTAAAGCACCATGCTTTAAAGGACACTTATACACTTTACCAAAAACATATGATTTCTGCAGATGAATCATTCAAAAGTCATTTTCAGAAAAAAAGTGATAAATTAAAAATCATTTATAAAGAAATATTAAGTTTATCTAAAATTGCTAATCAAAATATTATCGAATTTAAGGAAAAAGTTAGAGAGATACAGTCTGGTCAAAGGACTGCAAATCAGGCAAAAAAAGAAATGATCGAGGCTAATCTTAGATTGGTTATTTCCATTGCTAAGAAATATACCAATAGAGGCCTTCAATTTTTAGATCTTATTCAAGAGGGGAATATAGGTCTTATGAAAGCTGTTGATAAATTTGAGTATCGAAGGGGTTATAAATTCTCTACTTATGCAACTTGGTGGATTAGACAAGCTATCACCAGATCTATTGCTGATCAAGCAAGGACTATTCGCATACCTGTGCATATGATTGAAACAATTAATAAAATAGTTAGATCAAGTAGACAATTAATACTCGAGCTTGGAAGAGAACCTACTCCAGAGGAGTTATCTGTAAGATTAAAAATGCCTATTGAGAAAGTTAGAAAAGTTTTAAAAATAGCTAAAGAACCTGTGAGTTTAGAAACTCCTATCGGAGACGACGATGATAGTTTTCTTGGAGATTTTATTGAAGACAAGAATGCTGTTATTCCTGAAGATGCAGTTATGCAATTAAATCTCAGAGAGACTACAACAAAAATTCTCTCAACATTGACCCCGAGAGAGGAAAGAGTTTTAAGAATGAGATTTGGTATTGGGATGTCATCCGATCACACATTAGAGGAAGTAGGTCAGCAATTTAGTGTAACTAGAGAGAGAATTAGACAGATTGAGGCAAAAGCACTAAGAAAATTAAAACATCCTATAAGATCTAAAAAACTTAAGTCTTTTATGGACTCTTAAATTAACAAAAATTTAAATTCTTGTTTTTTTTTTATAAGATTATAATAGTAACAAATCTAATCGTGGGCCTGTAGTTCAGTTGGTTAGAACGCGGTGCTCATAACGCCGTTGTCGCAGGTTCGAGTCCTGCCGGGCCCACCAAATTTATAAAATGAGACTATATTTTAGCGATTTCTTTTACTAGTGCTTCTAAGCTTCCTCTATTCTTTCTTAATATTTTATTAAACTCAGATTTTTTGGTAACAAAATATGATGTATTTTCAACAATTACATCAATGATTTTATAAGATGAGCCAGTATCTATAACTTTCCAATATAGACTTGCAGATGATTTTTTATTATTTATTTCAGATTTAATTATGTAAATACCGTCATTTATATCAACATCTTTAAGCAGTATTGAGCTTGAAGAATTTGAATTAGCTAATTTATATATTGTCTTTATAAGATAGTCTGTAAAAACTTCTACATATAAAGACAGCTCGTTTTGTGAACTCTTTTCAATAATATTCTCTCCAATAAGCCCATAAGCAATGGTTTTCACTGCAAAATTTTTATTTACAAAAAATTTATATCTTTCGTAATTTTCATTCTCAGTTCCTTCGCTATTGTTTATTAATTCTAAGAATTGATTGGACTCATTTTTAAACCATGCTGTAACCTCAGATGCGTGTGTAGTTGAAAAAGAATATAATAAACACAAAAGAACTATTAATTTTTTCATTAGTTTAAATAAATATAGTTTGACAAACTATTCAATATAAATTTTTGGTACAGGAAGGTTTTGTATATATTCCTCCTCTAGTTGAGCATTTCTATTCTGATAATAGATCGATTTTATCATTTCATATCTATCTGAGGATGCATCTCTGACTCTATCAAGTTGTTCATCAATTTCGGTTCTTTCATTTAAGCCATTGCCTATTGCAATATATTCTCTGTTGGGAACATTATTTGATATTGGGTCAACAAAATACTCTACTACATCTCCGCTAAAATCTCTTAAATTACTTGGACCAATAATTGGTACTACTATATATGGACCACTTGATACCCCACCTTTTGCAAGAGTAATTCCAAAGTCAGTTTCATTCTTTTCCATTCCTACTCTTGAGGCCAGGTCAAAAGTACCTAGGCTAGTTAAAGTATTGATAGTAAAACGTCCAATTGAATTAATAGATTTATAGAACTCTCCTTGAAAAATAAATGATACTGTCCTAATTGGCTCTTTTAAGTTACTAAAAAAGTTCGATACTCCTTTTTCAACTGGTTCAGGTGCTATGATTTTGTATGTTTTTACAATTGGCCTAATAGCAATATCATCTATAAAAAAATTAAAATTTAAAACTGCTCTATTTATTGGCTCTAAAGGATCATATATTTCATCGTAAGATATACTTGACACAAATTCTTCCTCATTTGAGTAAGATGAACTCATTTGTAAGAGGCTAAAAGAAATTATTAAAAGAATTACTTTCAAATATTTATTCATTACGTAAAATCTAGATTCATTATATTACAATCAATTTATGGATCTAAACACATTAAATAAAGAACAAAAAATTGCTGTTGAGCATAAAAATGGCCCACTTTTAGTCCTTTCAGGTGCCGGAACAGGTAAAACTAGAGTTTTAACATCCAGATTTGTTTATATTGTAAAAAATCTTAATGTTGATTTTAATAAAATAATTGCCGTGACTTTTACAAACAAGGCTGCCAATGAGATAAAGACAAGAGTTAATTTTGAGCTTAAAAGTAGTATTGAGACCCCTTGGGTTGGTACCTTTCATTCAATTTTTGCAAAATTTTTGAGGAAGCACTCTGGATTAGTGAATTTAAAATCAAATTTTACAATCCTTGATGTAGAGGACCAAAAAAAATTATTAAAACAAGTTTTGGAGTATTGCAAGATTGACAAAGATATGAGTGAGGTTATTTACCATAACGAAATTCAAAATTTAAAAGACAATAAAATCCTTTTTAATGAAAATAAAAAAATATCAAAATTCTCTTCTATAGAAAGAATTGATGATATTTATTCTTATTATCAACAAAGATTAATTGAAATAAATGCAGTTGACTTTGGAGATATTCTTTTACACAGTTATTTTATTTTATCCAATAATCAAGATATAAGGAAATCTTATCAAAATTACATTGAACACATTCTTATTGATGAGTTTCAAGATACAAATCTAATTCAGTATGATTTAATAAAATTAATATTGAATCACAATAAAAACTTATTTTGTGTTGGAGATGATGATCAATCTATCTACGCTTGGAGAGGTGCAAATATAGAAAATATTATAAATTTTCCAACAGAATTTAATTCACCTGTAGTGCGCTTAACGAAAAATTATCGATCAAATAGTTCAATTTTAGAGGCAGCGGCTTGTATAATAAGCAATAATAAGAACAGACTTGGCAAAGACTTAGTAAGCTTCAACAAAAAAATACCAGAAAAAAAAATTAATTTAAATTCATTTTACTCGCAGGAAGAAGAGTCATTATGGATATCTGATGATATATCAAAAAAGTTTGATGAAAATAATAGTATAGGAATTTTAGTTAGACTTACTGCTCAAATGAGAAGTATTGAGGATAAGTTAATAAAATATGCATTACCTTACGAAATTATTGGAGGTCCGAGATTTTTTGAAAGGAGAGAAATAAAAGATATTCTTGCATATTTAAAACTCGCGAATAGTTTTCAAGATGATCTTTCATTTGAAAGAATAATCAATTTACCTAAAAGAGGAATAGGTGATCAATCATTAAAATTAATTATTGATAACGCTAGAGAAAAAAAAGTTTCATTTTTTGAGTCTTTAGAGTCGTTATCTTATGAAAATAAATTACCAGGTTCTTTAATATTAAGAACTAAATTATTTATTGATATAATAAAAAAAACATCTGATCTTATAAACAAAACAACTCTAGAAGATATAGGTATTTTTATAATTGAGGAGTCAGGATATTTAAAAATGTTAGAAAATGAAAAAAACAAATTAAAACAAATAGAGAATGAGTCAAGGATTGATAATTTAAAAGAATTTGTGAATGCTCTCTCTGAATTTGATAATTTGGATAATTTTTTAGAACATGTAGGCTTGGTTAATGAAAATCAAAAAAAAATAAAATCTAATTCTGTTAAACTAATGACATTACATGCTGCAAAAGGATTAGAGTTTGATCATGTTTACTTACCAGGTTGGGAAGAGGGCATCTTTCCAAGTTCTCGAGCATTAGAGCAAAATTCATCAAAATCACTAGAGGAAGAAAGACGGCTTGCTTATGTTGGAATTACTAGAGCAAAGTTTGATTTAAATTTAAGCTACGCAACTTCTAGGTATACCTATGGTATGAATAATTATTCATTACCATCAAGATTTTTGAATGAAATTTCAAAAGTTGATAAAAACACAACAAACACAATTGAAGAATATACTTCATCTAACTTAAATAAAAAGATTACTTCTGATAATGCAAAACTAAGTCCAGGAAAAAAAAGAATGTTAGAGTTTTTAAAAAAAAATAGTAAATGAGCCCTTATTCAATTAAAAAATTTTTAAAGGATAAAAAAATAGATTTTTATCTTATTACCAATAATGATTTGCACCTAAATGAGAGTCCAAATTTAGATTTAAAAGATATTTATGAATTATTTAAGTTTGATTGTACTAGAGGATACATACTTTTTTTTATTGATAAATTTGTCTTTTTTACAGACTCACGTTACACATTAGCAGCAAAAAAATTTTTTAAGAATAATTGTGAAATTTATAATTTAAGTGAAGTAACTATCGTTGATTACCTAATAAAGCAAAATAAGAAAATATCTGGGACATTAGACTCTAAGTTAATTTCAGTAAAAGAATTTAGAGAGTTAAATGCACAATTAGAAAAAAATAAAATTATTATTTACCCACAATTTAAAAATATTTTTAAAAAAAAATATTATCCAAATTTTAATATTTCTTATCCCATAAGTATGCCAAAATATTTAATTCCAAGACAATTTAATGATAATTTAAATAAAATAAAAAATAATTTAAAAACTGACGGTATATTAATTTGGAATAATGCACATGTAGCATATCTTTTAAACCTTAGATCTTTTGAACTATGGAATTCTACTAAGCCATTCGCAGGTTTGTTCATTGCAAAAAAAAGTATTAAACCTGTGTTGATATCTAATAACTTAAATTTAAATAAAATTAACAAAATAAATAGTAGTTTTAATATTTTTCAAGAGGAAAAATTTATTAGATTTCTTAAATTATCAAAAATTAAAAATATTGAAACTTCTTATGAGTATTTAAATTTAAATATATATACACGTTTATCAAAATTTTTAAATTTATCTGAGACTAGAATTAATATTTCGAAATATTTGGGCGTCAAAACATTTAAAGAAATAAAAAACATAGAATCATGCCATATTGAAGATGGTTTAGCTGTTCTTAAATTTACAATTGATTTAAAACAAAAAAACATTAATCCTAAAAATGAATTTGAGGTTTCAGAATATTTATTTAATAAAAGAAAAGAGGGTATAAATTTTTTTAGAAATTCATTTGATTACATTAGTGCATTTGATTCAAATGCTGCCATTATTCATTACAAACCGCTTCCCAAAAAATCTCTTCCCTATAAAAATAGAAATATATTATTAATTGACTCTGGTGCACAATATTTAGAGGGCACTACAGATATAACAAGAGTTATTAAAGTTGGAAAAAAAATTCATACAAAAATTAAACACAGTTATACCTATTTATTGAAGTCACTTATTAAAATAGAAAACAAATTATTTCCAAGAAACACTAGATCATCAACAATAGATTTATATATCAGAAATTATCTGTCTAAATTTAAAATATATTATAGCCATGGAACTGGTCATGGAGTTGGTAATTTTGGTGATGTACATGAAAAATACCCGATCATTTCATCAAAATCTCATGACATCTTAACTAATAATAATTTATTTTCTATTGAGCCAGGTCATTATGTAGAGGGTCAATTTGGTCTAAGACTAGAAAATTTATACGTAACAAAAAACTCAAATAGAGGTTTGAAGTTAAAAAATATTACCTTAGTGCCATATGATTTAGATTTAGTGGATATGAGGTTAATTACAAATTTTGAGAGAAAATTTATTAAGAGATATCATCGGAAAATCTACAAAATTTTAAAATCAAGATTAAGTAATAAATATAATATTTATTTTTTAAAAAATTTAATTAATAAGATTTAAAAAATCTTCCTCACTCAAAATATTAATTTTAAAATTTTTAGCTTTCGTTAATTTAGAACCAGGTTTTTCTCCAAATACAAGTATGTCTAAATTTTTTGATACATTTGAGGCAATTTTATATCCTTTTTTTTTAGCTAACTCTTTTGCTCTATCTCTTGACATTTTTTGAAGAGTTCCAGTAAAAAGAATGCTTTTATTAAGACTTAATTTATCGTCCGCAATTTCTTTAATTTCAATTATGTCAAGGATTGTAAGTGACTCATCGAGGTTACTTTTATCAGTAAAGTAATCAATAAAAGAACTAATTGCTTTTTCTCCCAAACCATCAATATTTTCAAGTTCTTCTCTAAGCATTTTTGATTGAATAATATCTTTAAACCTAGTTTTATTTTTAAAATATGAAGATATAAGTTCAGAATTGTTTTCGCCTAAATACCTAAGGCCTAATGAAAATAAGTATCTAGATAGAGTCGTAAGTTTAGATTTATTTATTGACTCTATGAGATTTGTAAAGGACTTTTCTCCAAATCCTTCAAGTTTTATAATCCTATCTTTATGATTTTCTAATTTATAAATATCAAATTTATTTGATATTAAATTAAGACTAATAAATTTTTCAATCAATTTTGCACCAAGACCATCTATATTCATAGCCTTTTTAGAAACAAAGTGTTTGAAGGACTCTAAGTTTTGATATTTACACTGATTTTTTCTGGCACTACATCTTTGTACTGCTTCACCTTTAATTTTTATTATTTTAGATCCACATAAACATTTTTTTGGTATCACATATTCATCACTTGATTTTTTTCTTCTCTCAATATCTACTTTTGAAACATAGGGAATTACGTCCCCAGCTCTTTTTACCCAAACAAAATCGTTAATTCTTATATCTTTTCTTGTAATTTCATCAAAATTATGAAGAGTTGCGTTTGATACAATTACACCTCCTATATTTATTGGCTTTAGTCTGGCAACAGGCGTAATAGCCCCAGTTCTCCCAATTTGCAGTTCAATTTTTTCAACTTGTGTCAATGCTTCTTCAGAACTAAATTTGGCTGCTATTGCCCATCTAGGAAATTTATTTGTGCTTCCTAACATGTTTTGTAAATCTAAATCATTAATTTTTATTACCATCCCATCAATATCAAATTTTATTGAAGATCTTTTTTTTTCAATTTCAGAAACATAACTATGAATATTTTTTAAACTAGTATATTTTTTAGCATAACCAGTTTGATCAAAATTATTTTTTTTACAAAAAGATAAAAATTCTTCAAAGTTTGTAAACTCTTTTTCAGAAGAAAATTTTCCATATCCATGTGGTATAAATCTTAAAGGCCGATCTTTAGTAATTTTACTATTGATTTGGCGAAGAGATCCTGATGCAGCGTTTCTAGGATTTGAAAATTGATTTTTTTTTTCTAATAGTTTGTTTAATTTCTCAAAATCTTTTCTAAAGAAAAATACCTCACCTCTTATTTCAATAAGATCAGATTTACAATTTTTCAAAACCTTTGGTATTCCATATATACCCAATACATTTTCTGTGATCTCTTCTCCAATTAAACCATCTCCTCTTGTTATAGCTTTAAATAACTTATTATTTTTGTAAATTAGAGATAATGAGACTCCGTCTATTTTGCAATCTACATAAAATATATAATTTGAATTTTGTGTTTTTAAATAATTAGTTGCTTTTTCAAAGAAATTCTCTGTGTCACTTAAATTAAAACTATTTGAAAGTGATAGCATAGGCTCATAGTGCTTAAATTTTTTAAACTTTGATGAAGGTGACGTGCCTATACCTAAATTATCAAATTCTGATAATTCAGGATTGTTAAACAATAAATAATCATACTTTTTCTTTAAATCATCATACCTAGAATCATCGATTGATGGATTTGAGTTATAATATTCTCTATTATATTTCTTTAACTCATCTCTAAGTTTAATAAAACTATCTTTTTTTTTCATTATATTAATTTTTTAATAAATCAGATGCTACTTTCTTTGCAGTCTCGGTAATTTTAGTCCCACTTATCAAACTTGCTATTTCATTCACTCTTGACTCATCATTCAATTCTACGATTTGACTTGTCATTTCGTCATTTTTAACAATTTTTTCAATCTTCCAATGTTTGTGAGCTTTTGAAGCTACTTGAGGTGAATGTGTTATGGCAATAACTTGATTTTTCTCTGAAATATTTTTAATTTTTTCAGAGACATTAGATGCGATTTTACCACTTAAACCGCTATCTACTTCATCAAAAACAAGAGTTAAATTATTATCATTATTTGCTGATAATGATTTAATTATCAATAGTAAACGAGATAACTCTCCTCCGGATGCTACTTTTTTTATTGAGCTAAATTCAGAATTTTTATTTGTTCTAAATAATACATCTAATTCATCATATCCATGAGAACTGTAATCTTTTTCATCTTTTTCCGAAAAATTAAAAATAATTTCACCTTGTTCGATATTTACTATTGGAAGTTGTTTATTAATACTTTCTGATATTCTTTTTGACTCTTTTTTTCTTAAATTTGATACTTTTAAAGCCTCTTCTTTATAATTTTTAAGGTCTATAGTATATTTATTAAAAAGTATTTCTTTCTCTCTATCAAAATTTTCAAGTGAGTCTATTTCATTTAATATTTTATCTTTAATCGAAAATAAATTTTCAGGTTCTACTTCAAAAAATTTGGACAGCTGTTGATATTGATAGATATTTTCATCTATTTCATCAAAATTTATTTCATCATAATCTTCAGAATTGAATTTATTTTCTAATTCATTAATCAATTCATTCAAATCTAGAGTTAAAGAAGAAAATTTTTGCGAAATTTCATAGTATTTTTTATCTATATCTTCTAATTTATTTAGATTTTTTTCTATAAGATTTAGATTATCATTTGAGTTAAAGTTTAATATTAAATTTTTAATTTCTTTTGATATTTCACTAAATTTTTTTATATTTTTATTTAAGTTTCTCTTATTAATAAGCTCTTCATAATCATTTTTAATTGGATTTAGTATTTTAATTTTATTATTTTTAATTTTCAATATTTCAAGTTTCTCATTTATATTTTTTTCGTTGTCTAAATGGGACCGATAAACATTTTGAGAATTTTTAAGTTTTTCAAATTTAAGATTTAAATTATCTTTTTTTATATCTCCCATATTATCTATAAATTTAAGAAAATATTTATTATCAAATAACTCTTGTTGCTCATAATTCTCTTGAAATTCAATAACATTATTTAAAATTTCTTTTATTTTGTTTAATGGTTTTATTTCACCATTAATGAATAATTTTGACTTTTGATTTGAATTTATCTCTCTCTCTACAATCAAATAATCATCTTCAATATCAATTTTTAAATTTTCAAGATTTTTTCTTATCAAATTGTTAATTTCAAACACCGCTTTAATCGATGAAATTTCATTGTCTTTAAGATTGAGATTATTTTGGTTTTTACCACCAAGAACTAATTTTAAACCCTCTATGATTATAGATTTACCTGCTCCTGTTTCACCAGTGAAAGCATTAAAACCATTTATGAAATTAATAGTTATTTTTTTTATAAGTATAAAATTTTTAATCTCTAACGAAACTAACATTGTGTTTATTCTAGAGGTAATATTTCATTTTCATTTAAATTTTTCTCATGGTCTTCCTTAAAAATTTTGACAGGATTATACTTATCAAACCATTTTTCCTCTTTGTTTACGTCTTCTATACCATTTATTATATTAAAAGATTTTTCATACCATTTACTATTTGAAAAATTATAAGCTAGTATTGATGCGTATTTTTTTGCTAATTCATATTCTTCAATTTCGTAATAAATTTTGCTTAAATAAAAGAGTGTTTCTTCAATTGAATTACTAGAACTATGATTATTATAAATATCTAATAAATAAACTAAAGAGCCATTATAATTGTTTTTATCTAAATAAAACTTAGCTGTCTTAATCTTAGCAAGTGCTAAGTTATTATTAATTAAATCAACTTTAGTTATTATATCTATCTCATATTTACTATTAGGATAAGCATTTAAAATAAATGTAAATTTATCCAATGAAATTTCAGCATTTTTCTGACTATAATTAGTTTTTTTAATTGTTACAAAATATGTCATAGCATCTAAATAGTTAGCGTAAACAATGTCATCACTTCCGGGGTAATATTTTTTATAATTTTCAGCTATAGCTCTCGCTTTTTCATAATCTCTTAATATAAAATGTACATATGCACTAAAAAGCATACTTTTATTCGCATAGTGACTACTAGGAAAAAGTACCTGTATTTTATTTAATTGACTCAACGCTAAGTCATATTGATTATTAGATATGTTTTCTTTAGCTAATGCATATAGCTCATAATCTTCTAGGGTTTCATTATAATAAAGATTTTGATCATTGGTATTTACATCTTTATCATTGTTAGAGCATGAGTTAATTACAATTAATACAAAGATAAGAATCAATTTGCGCATATATGAATTATAGCTTCAGAAAAAAAAATAAAATAGTTAAATATATTGTCATTCATTACACAGGTATGAAAAATCTTAAATTGGCTTATCAAAAGCTATCTGATAGTAATTCAAAAGTAAGTACGCACTATCTTATTTCTAGAAAGGGTATCATTTACAACTTGTTATGCCCAAAATTAAAAGCATGGCATGCTGGAAAATCTAGATGGAAAAATAATATAAATTTGAATGAAATTTCTATAGGAATAGAATTGGAAAATAAAGGTCATGAATTTGGCTATTCAAATTTTACAAATAAACAATATACCTCTCTTACAAATATCATTTTTTTCCTAAAAAATAATTTTTATATAAAAGATAGTGATATTCTTTACCACTCTGATATTGCACCTAATAGAAAAAAAGACCCAGGTGAAAAATTCTATTTAAAGAAAGCTGGTATAAAAAGAATAAGTTACAATAATAAATATAAAAAAAAATATGATATCGATGAAATGTTAAATCTTTATGGTTTTAATAAGACTTATATAAAGAATTATAAGCAATATTGTATAAAATCAGTAAAAAGAACTTTAAATTATAAAAAGATCACTACATCAGTATCAAATAAATTTATGAATGATTTTTATAATTTATTATTTCATTAAATTTATATATATTATTAATGGGTAGCGTGCAGTCGCTTTGTTTACAAAGAGGAAAGTCTGAGCTCAAGTAGAAAGCGATAACGGATAACATCCGTCGAGGGAAACCTTAGGGAAAGTGCAGCAGAAATAAACCGCCGTAAGGTAAGGGTGAAAAGGTAAGGTAAGAGCTTACCGGATATTTAAATAGTATCGCAATATGTAAACCCTATCGCGAGTAAGATCAAATAGAGGTTAAAGCTTTTTCTACAGCTGACCAGGGTTGATCGCTAGAGCTAATTAGTAATGATTAGCCAAGATAAATGACTGCAATTTTTAAAATTACAGAACTCAGCTTATAGCTACCCATAACTATTTACTATTTATAAATAATCCCATATAATCCCATAAAATACCATGCTTATGTTTTTATCATCATTTTATGGCATTATTGACACAAAAAATAGAGTAGCTATCCCTGCTCCATATAGATCAACAATAAATAGTTCAAAAGAAAAAACGTATATCTTTAAAAGTTTAAAATATAATTGTTTAGAGGTTCATTTATCTTCAAAGATAAATTCACTTGTTAAAAGCTTTGATGAAAAAGATTTTTTTTCTAAAAAAAATGATCACTTTAAGACAGCAATACTCTCTGATTTAGAAGAAATAATAATAGATAAAGATGGTAGGTTTATAATAAAGGATAAATTACAAAAATTTTCAAAATTATCTAAAGACTTAATATTTATTGGAAAAGGAAATCATTTTGAAATCTGGGAAAAAACTTTAGGTGAGACACATAAAAAAATATCTAGAGATAAATTCAAATGATTATAAATCAACATATACCAATTATGTCTAATGAAATTTTATCGTTTATTGATAAAGAAAAAAAGTTATCAATTCTTGACTGTACTTTTGGAGGAGGAGGGCATTCCATGAAATTTCTTGAAACAGGACATTCAGTGACAGCAATTGATATGGATGACTATTCACAATCGATAGCAAATAAAATTAAACAAGATTTTCCTAATTTTTCATTTTATAAAATTAATTTTAAAGATATTGATACATTGCAAATTAAATTAAAAAAATTCAGTTTTATAATATTAGATTTAGGATATTCATCAAACCAATTAGAGGATAATGAAATCGGTTTATCTTTCAAAATAAATTCAAATTTAAATATGAATTATCTAGGAGGTAATATAACTGCTTATAAAATAATTAATAAATATAGCAAAGATGATTTAGAAAGAGTTTTTCATACTTATGGAGAAATCAATCAATCTACTAAATTAGCCAAATATATTATTGAACAACGTTCAATTCGAGAAATAAAAACAAATTTTGAATTAATTGAAATTTTGAAAAATAGTGGAGTTAATTTCAGATCGAAAAAAATTCATTTTGCAACACAAGCATTTCAAGCTTTGAGAATAGAGGCAAATAAAGAATTGGAAAATTTACTAACATTTTTGAAAAAAGTTCATAATCTAATGGAGAATAAAGCCTTTTTAGCTGTCATATCATTCCATAGTTTAGAGGACAGAATTGTGAAAAACTATTTTAAATCTAATAAAATCAAAAAAAATAACAGTTTTCAAAATTCTAAAAATTGGGGATTTGAAAATCTTACTAAAAAACCAATTACCCCGTCAAATTCTGAAATTAATAAGAATAAGAGATCAAGATCTGCAAAGCTAAGAGTTGGGAGATTTATTAATTGATTAATCATATCTCGAAATTTTTTATATTATTCATATTTTTAATTTTATTTTTAAGTTTTAAAAATGAGATAAAGATGAAAAAAAATGAATTATCTTTTTTAAAAATCAATTATTATTATCAAAGTATTTAAGTAAATTACAACTCAATGAGTTAAAAAATATAAAAAATATTCAATCTAACAAGATTATTAGATTTGATAGAAATGAATTTGATGACTTTACTATAATAAAGGTCAATTATGTTCAATCTGAGTAATGAAACAGATTATAAATTAATTACAAAGACGAAAAGTTATTACAATTTATTTATTTTTACTATTTTAATTCTATTTATTTCAATTTTTGTAAGGCTTATCTACATAAGTCAAGAAAATGAAGGTAATTTTTTAATTAATTCAAAAGATACTAATTTAAAGATTTTACCTACTATTTATGATGTTAATAAAAATATTCTTGCTTACTCTGATTATAATTACTCAATTATTAATTTTAAAAATAAATTTAAATATATAAAAAGAGATGCTTCTCTTAATGATATACAAGAGTCTATTTATAGAGGTAATCCATTTATAAAGTTTGAAAAAATCTTAACTAGAAAATACCCTTTTAGCTCTATAACTAATAATTTAATTGGTCATACGAATATTGATCACCGTGGAATATCTTTGCTTGAAAAATATGTAGATACTAATGATATAGAAGTTGAATTATCGCTTGATATTCAAATACAAAGAAAAATATACGACTCCTTAAAAAATGACTCTTCCATTTTAAATCCTGATTACGCAATGAATGTTTTAGTTGACTTGAGTAGCGAAGAAATAGTTAGTAATGTTTTTTTAGATAATAGGAATACTGACGATCAATTTGATCAGACATTATTACCTCTTAAGGATCTAAAATTTGATTTTGGTTCTGTTTTCAAAACATTTACTGTTTTTTCTGCTTTAAAAAACGACAAAATCAAATTAAATGAATATTTTGATGTCGATCAATCTGTATACATTGGAGATAAACTAATTAATGATTTTCCAAGAAATAGTAATGCACCAATGCAAGTAAAAGATATATTGAAAAAATCTTCAAACAGAGGAGCTATTCTTGTTGGAAGAAATTTAGATTGTCAAAATGAATTTAAATTTGATTTAGAACAAATCGGCTTATTAAATTCGACAAACATTGGCTATAGTATGGTTTCAGCAGAACCAAAGGTTAATAATTTTAGAGGTAGTTATTGTGATAATATTCCTTTTGGTTATGGTTTATCAGTAACGCCAATTCAATTGGTTAATGCTTATGGAAAAATTATAACTGGCAGGAATGATTTTCAGGCTACTTTTGAAAAACAAAAAAAAGAATTAAAGAAAAATAAATATAACCAAATTACCAACTCCATAAACAAATTATTATTTTATGCTAATGAGTCAAATGATGATTTATATAAAAATTTTTTAATAGCTGGTAAAACTGGTACAGCTGACCAAACTATTTCTAATTATGAAAAAATACAAAATGTTACTTATATAAGTTTCTTCCCATACAATAATCCTAAATATTTAAATTTAACATTTATGCAAAATCCTAAAGAGTCATATGGTAGGTATATGACTGCAGGCAATACGGTTAAACCGACATTTTATAATCTTTTAAAAGAGATTTATATGTATTTGGACCTATCTATAATTAAATCAAAAGGTACAGATATTTAATGAATTTAGATGAATTAAAAGATAATGGTTTTAAAATTGTTACTACTACACAAGAGATTAATAAAAAATCAATATTTTTATTCAATAGTGATGATGTAAAAAAATTCTCAAAATATAATATGATTGCTAAGAAACAAAAATGTAAATTTATTATTTGCAACGATAAATTTAAAAAAAATTTAAATCAAAATACAATAAAATATTTTTACTATAAGAATCAAAAAGATTTAGAGAAAATAGCTAAAATATTTTATGACTTTAATGATTTAGAAATTATTTTTGTTACAGGTACTAATGGTAAAACATCCATAGCCTATGGTGCGAATATACTATTTAATATTAATGGAAAAAAATCATGTTATATAGGAACATTAGGTTTTTATATTAATTCAAAAAAAATTAATAATTTAAATAATACAACGCCTTCCTATTTTGAAATACTAAATTTGATCAATATAGCCAGAGAAAAAAAAATTAAATATGTTTTTATGGAGGTATCAAGTATTGGTTATTGTGAGGGTAGGGTTGGAAATATTAGATATAATTTTTGTGTATTGACAAATTTAAAATCTGATCATCTTGACTATCACATTAGTAAAAAAAAATACCATCTGGCAAAAATAAATCTTATAAAAAAACAAAAGCTAGAAAATTCCATATTGTTTTTACAAGACTATAAATTAAAAAATAAATTTAAAAGTTTTGAAAAAAAATTGATAGTCCAACGAAATTTTAAAATTAAAAACAAAATATCAATAGTTCAAAGAGGATTAGATACATTTGAAATTATTTCAAATGACAAATCTTATAAAATAAAATCTTTCAATGATTTTATGGTTAACAATATAATAACAATATTGATGGTTTACAGAAAGATTTTTAAAAATAATCCTTTAAAGCTAAATAATTTATTATTCCCACCTGGAAGATCAGAAATAATACATAATAAAAATAATAAAGTGATAATAATAGATTATGCCCACTCAAAAGATGCATACGAAAACTTATTAAATAAATTTGCTAAATTAGAAAAATACATAATAATTATCTATGGATGTGGAGGAAATAGAGATAAAATTAAACGTCCACAAATAGCTAAAGTTGTATCAAAATTTACAAATTTACAAATAATTACAGATGATAATCCAAGATTTGAAGACCCAGAAAAAATTAGGAAAACTCTTATAAAATATTCTTCAAATCCTATCGAAATTCCTAATAGAAGGAAAGCAATTAAAGTTGGTGTAAGTATTTTAAAAAAATTAAATGGTATTTTAATTATTGCAGGCAAAGGTCACGAAGAAATGCAAATTTATAAAGATAAATATTATTCATTTAATGATAGGGCAATTTCATCAAACTATGCAAAAAATTTATAAACTAATATTAAATTTAAAATCTAAACATAATAGTAATATAGTTTTTGACACAAGATTATTAAAAAAAAATGATATATTTATTGGATTAAAATCAAGAATAAATAATGGTAGTTTGTATTATAAAGATGCCATTAAAAAAAAAGCATCTTTAATAATAATTGATTCAAAAATTGATCAATCAAATATTGTTTATATTAAAGATACTCAAATTTTTGTAAAAAATTTTTGCAAGTTTATAATTGAATTTTATAAAGGTAAAATTATCGCTATTACTGGTTCTGTAGGTAAAACAACGTATAAAGAAAATATTTACCATATTTTAAAAAATAATAATTTTAAGACATATAGGTCATTTAAAAACTATAATAATATTCAAGGGCTTCAATTTTCAATAATGAACATTAATATTAAAAGCAATTATTCTATTTTTGAATTAGGCATTAATAATTCTAACGAAATGAGTAAATTAATTAAAACTTTACAACCACATTACTGTTTAGTGACATGTATAGAAAATTCTCATATTGGAAATTTCAGAAATTTTAGACATTTAGTTGATAACAAGCTAAAAATATTTGACTCAAAAAGATTAATATCTGGTATTATTAATTATAATTATGATCCTCATTATATTAAAACCCGGATTAATTCAAAAATTCAACTACTTAATGTAGAAAATATAAAAAAAAATAGATATAAAAATAAAAATACTTATACAATAGATTTTACTAAGAATAACAGAATATATAGAATTCAGTCTTCAAGAGAAAATTTTTATGAAAATATTGCTATAATTTCTTTTTTATTTTTAAGTAAAATTATTAAAAAGTTCAAATTTAACAATTTTTTTTATGAAAAATCCATAATTGAGCAAAGAGGTAGAAAGGTTTCAACATATATTGGCAAAAAAAAAGTGAATTTTTATGATCATAGTTATAATGCCTGTCCTTATTCATTAAATAAACAAATATTGATATTTAATGAGAGAAAAATTAATCAAAAAGTTTACATTTTAGGATCTATGAAGGAATTAGGAAAACAGTCAGAATATTATCACTTAAAAATACTTAAATTAGTTTCTGATTTGTCATTGAAAAATATTATTTTTATTGGTGATGAATTTTATAAGTTAAAAATGAGAAATACAAATTATAAGTTTTATAAAAATTATAAACCTGCTGTAAAACTTTTAAACAGACAGATTAATAGTGTCAAAAATATTTTCATTATGGGTTCCAGATATAACCAATTGGAGAGAGTAATAAAAAAATATGTTAGCTGATTATCTTTATTCACTAAGAGATATTGAATTTATATTTAATTTATTTGGGTATATTTCTTTTAGATCAGGTTTATCTTTAGTTAGTTCTTTTTTTTTAATGATATGGTTAATGCCATATTGGATTAAATTTCAGAGGAATATTTTTCCAAGCGGTCAACCCATACGAGATGATGGGCCTGAGTCACATTATAGTAAGAAAGGAACCCCAACACTTGGAGGTTTATTGATTCTTTTTTCAATAATCTTTAGTTCAATTATTTGGACATCAGATTTCTCAAAATTTAATTATATTCTTATTTTAACATTAATTCTTTTTGGTTTTGTAGGTTTTATTGATGATTTTCAAAAAGTCAAAATAGGTAAAGGCATATCATCTAAAACTAAATTCATAATCCAGTTAGTAGCAACAATTGTTATTTATCTCACCATTAAGCAGAATGGTTTTGATTTGAATAAATTTAGCGTTCCTTTTCTTAAAGACGTTTCAATTGAATTGGGCTATTTTTATTTTATTTTAATTTTATTTATAATTTTAGGCTCAACAAATGCTACAAATTTAACTGATGGTTTAGATGGATTAGTTTCAATGCCTTTAATATTTGTATTTCTTACATTTGCTATTTTTGCATATATCTTAGGTAATATAAATTTTTCTGATTATCTTTTAGTAAATTATATAAGTGGTTCAGGTGAGATAGTAATTTTTTGTACATCATCAATTGGTGCATTACTTGGTTTTTTATGGTTTAACTCTAGTCCAGCTTCTATTTTTATGGGTGACACAGGATCTCAATCTCTTGGAGCATCTTTAGCTGTAACATCAATTCTTTTAAAACAAGAGATAGTTTTAGCAGTAGCAGGTGGTCTTTTTGTTATTGAAACAATATCTGTTATGTTACAAGTTACTTACTTCAAATTTACAAATGGAAAAAGGTTATTTTTAATGGCTCCTCTTCACCATCATTATGAAAAAAAAGGGCTTTCAGAACAAAAAATTGTTATTAGATTTTGGATATTGAGCTTTCTTTTTTGTCTTCTTGCTTTGTCACTTTTGAAAATAAGATAATTGATAAATTTAAAAAAAAAATTTTTAATATATGGCTATGGAATAAGCGGAAAATCAATTGAAAATTACTTAATTAATAAAAATTGTAAGTATAATATTTATGATGATTTTAAAAAAATCAAAAATGATAAGATTATAAGTCTAAAATATTTATTAGATAATCTTAAAAAATTTGATTACTTTATAGTATCCCCATCAATTAAAATAAAAAAAAACCATTTTTTATACAAATTTAAAAAAAAAATCTTAATTGATTTAGATTTTTTAAGTTTGGAAATATCTTATCAAAAAATCATTGGAGTAACTGGAACAGAAGGTAAGTCTTCAATTTGTTTTTATATCAATGAGATCCTATCAAAAAAATATAAAACTAAAATTATTGGAAACTATGGTAATACTATATTGGATAAAAAAAATTTAAAAAATTACTTATCCAAAATAGATTTTTTAATTGTTGAGTTAAGTT
>CACNLH010000014.1 GCA_902621205.1 uncultured Alphaproteobacteria bacterium
TTGCTATTCATACCGATTTTAGCAAGTTCACTTAAAGCTGGTGCAAGTAATATCATTGTTGGGTAATTTTTTTTTAAAACATCTACTATTTCACTAGAAAGGTCTTGGTCAGCGCATGCCATATTACTCAAAGCTCCATGAAGCTTAACATGTGTTACTGGAAAATTAATATCAGAGGCAAGATTATGCATAAACATTAATTGGTCTTTGACAATTTCTTGGATTAGTTTTTTGTTCCAATTAATTTTTGTGCGCCCAAAATTATCTCTATCTAAAAAAGAAATATGTGCGCCAACTGAAACACGTTTTGTTTTACAGTAACTTAGTGCTTTAAAAACAACGTCTTTTGTCCCCCCATGATATAAACAGGAAAGATTAGCAGAGCTAATTTTATTTATTAGCTGCGCATCAACAGTCTCGAAAAAATTGAGATCTTTTTCTGCGATATCAGAATTTAAATTAATTTTATTCAAATGCACCAAAGTTACATTATGATATTAGCGTGTATTTCAAAGGAATAAATTCTTATGGGGATCGAGGTTTAGTCTTAGATTTTGGAAATGAAACCTCAAAATCTATATCACAGGAGGTAAATGAGGTATTTTTAAATATTTCAAACCTTAATCTTCAATCACTAAACATTATTCCCTCATTCAATAAAATAGTTGTAATTTTTGAAAATTCAAAAATTAGAGATCAAAACAAAGACAAAATTAGTTTGAAAATGAAAGATACAAATTCTCAAACTAACAAAAAAATCAATAAAACATGGGAAATACCGGCATGTTATAATGAAGATTTTGCTTTAGATATAAAGATCATCCAAAAACTACACCAAATTACAAAAGAAGAGGTTGTCAATCTTCACTCATCAGTTCGTTACTATACATATTATATAGGATTCATGCCGGGGTTTCCATATTTAGGGGATGTTCCCTCCCAATTAATCACACCGCGGTTAGCTACTCCAAGGGTAAAAATTCCTGCTAGATCCATTGGCATAGCAAAAAACCATACCTGTATATATCCAAAAGTTTCACCTGGCGGTTGGAATATAATTGGACAAATACCATTTGATATTTTTGATTTGCAAAGTTCTTACCCTTCCCTTTTTCTTCCAGGTGATGAAGTAAAATTTTACGCCGTATCGCTTTCAGAGTTTAAAAAAATAAAAAAACATAATTTTTCATTAAATGAATTGATCAAGGAATACTCGTCATGAACTCAATTATAATCACTCGTGCAGGAACTCATTCAACGATTCAAGACTTTGGAAGATTTCAATATCAGCACTTAGGAGTTTCACCAAGTGGAGCGATGGACCAAAGAATTATTACAGAGCTTCAAAAAATTATACCCAATCATCAAAATCAATTTCTAGAATTTGCTTATGTGGGGCCCTCAATAAAAGTAACAGAAGGGTCTGTTAAGATATGTGTTGGTGGTAATTGTAATATGAGTATTCAGAAAAATAACAACAGCCAGCTTGAGTACCAGCCCTATAAAAGTATTAATTTATTTGAGGGCGATGAATTGATTATTCACAATACAATAGACTCAGTATATGGATACATAGCTTTTGAGCATGGACTTGGGTTAGAGCCTTGTCTTAATAGCTACTCTACTGACACAAAAGCAGGAATAGGTTCGATTAATCGACCTTTAAATGATGAAGATATATTTAACATTAGCAAAGATGTAAGCTCTTGGGATCTTATCTCTATACCAAAACCTGATTTAGAAAAGGCAACCAACTTCAAAGTTTATCCCGGTCCTCAACTTCAATATTTTTCAGACAATACTCTACAATCTTTTATTAGCAGTGTTTTTACAATAACTAATCAAAGTGATCGAATGGGTATCAGACTCAAGGGTGAGAGTCTCATTAGTTCCGAGTCTCATGATATTTTGTCAGAAGGAATATTGCCTGGGTCTATTCAAGTACCAAGTGACGGGCAACCCATTGTATTAATGCGGGACATTCCTTGTACAGGAGGATATCCAAAAATTGCAATTTTAAATGAAGAAGACATTTCAAGAATCTCTCAGCTCCCCCCTGAAACCAAAATCACCTTTGATTTACAAACAATCTATTAGCATAAATTTTATGTATAATTAAAAGTGAAAATCTCAAGTGTTCAAGATCTAATACCAACATCGAAAAATTCGAATAGCTCAATGTTATCAAGACAAGATGCGCTAGAAAAATTCAATTCTTTTAATCCTGTTCTTTATGCAAAAACAAGAAACTTTTTAAATGGACAAATTTCAAGATTATCAGCCCATATAAAATATGGAATCATCACTAACAAAGAGCTCTATCAATGTATTCGAGACAAATATAATTTTGTTGAGAGTGAAAAGTTTATTCAAGAATTAGCATGGAGAGATTTTTGGAGAAGCTATGCCTACCATCACCCTGATCAACTATGGACAGACGTAGAAGAATACAAAACTGGATTTCGAGCTCAAGAATATCAAGATAACTTACCCGAGGATATTATATCAGCAACAACACCAACACAGATTATTAATATTTTCATCGAACAACTCACAAACACTGGGTACCTTCATAACCATGCACGTATGTACTTAGCTTCTTATATTATTCACTTTAGAAGAGTAAAGTGGCAAGCTGGAGCGAAGTTTTTTATGAGTCATTTACTGGATGGAGATATTGCAAGTAATAACTTCTCTTGGCAATGGATCGCGAGTACCTTTGCAGGAAAACCTTATATATTTAATTTAGAAAATGTTCACAAATACTGTCACAGAAGCATAGATATTATACTTGAGAAGAATAGAGAAATAGATGGTAGCTATGAAGAAATTAGCTCGAGGCTCTTTCCCAATTTATGAACTTAATTTATTTGTATGACGAATTTATGAGAGTGCCAGCCAATATTGAGGGTAATCCTGTTTACATCTTTGATGATACTTTAACTGAAGGCTATGAACTTAGTGATAAAATCATTGAAAATAGATACTTTTTAGCTAAAGAGGCAGGAGCTGAAATATACAGAGGTAATACATATGAAATATTGCAAAAAATTCATGACCAAAACACCATATCCAAAATTATTACAAAATCTACTTTTAGACCTATTTACCAAAATTTATTTCAAAAAATAGGTGAAAAATATGATTTAGAGCAATTACCCGATTACTTCTTGTTGCAGGAGAATTGTCTTCATCCAGCAAAAAGATTTTTTCAGTATTGGAACAAAATTAAGAAAAATTTAAAATATTAGTCATGGCTGAGAAATGCAAATATTGCGAGGGAGAGTTATCGGTCATGGACAGTGTGTATATTGAATCAGAAATTCGAACAGCGCCTAAGAAAGTTCAAAATTTAATTAAAAGTCATCATAATCTTGTCTGTTACATGTGTTATAAAAAACTAAAAGCTATTAAAGTGATAAATACTGAGGATAAAAATAAAAAATTAAATTAGAGATTTTTCACTTTTTCTCTTAACTCGTACTTTTGGATTTTACCAGTTGATGTTTTCGGTAGGACCTGAAATACAAAAGTTTTAGGCATTTTAAAACCAGCTAAGTGCTCTCTACAAAATTTCTTTAACTCATCTTCTTCTACTGTTTGACCTTCAATTAACTCTATAAAAGCACAGGGTGTCTCACCCCATTTTTCATCAGGTCTAGCAACGACAGCTGCTAATGATACTGCAGGGTGCTTTGTAATAATATTTTCAATTTCTACAGATGATATATTTTCACCACCACTAATAATGATATCTTTTGATCGATCTTTAACTTGAATATACCCACTAGGGTGCATTACTGCTAAGTCGCCTGAATGAAACCATCCGCTTTTCATCGACTCTTGAGTGGCTTTTTCATTTTTGTAGTACCCCATCATGACAGTATTTCCTCGGATCATAATCTCCCCCATGGTTTTTCCATCGGAAGGAACAGGTTCGAGCGTTTCTGGGTTCATGACCGATACCATTTCTGTGTGTGGGTAGCGAACTCCTTGATAGGCTTTTAGCTCAGATCGCTTTTCATCAGCTAAATTATCCCAGTCCTTATTCCAAGCACAATGAACGACATGACCATAAGTTTCAGTCAGTCCATATACGTGCATAACCTCAAAACCTAAAGACTCCATTTTTTGAAGAATTGAACTAGGGGGCGGAGCACCAGCAGTCATAACATAAACCTTATTTTTTAGTGCTTTTTGATCATCTACAGGTGCATTTGCTATCATATTTAATATGATAGGTGCGCCTCCAAAATGAGTCACCTCATACTCATCGATTAATTCAAAAATTTCTTTAACAACTATATTTCGTATAAATATTACACGGGCATGGAGCATCGCCAAAGTCCATGGGTAACCCCAGCCATTGCAGTGAAACATTGGCACTGTATATAAATATGTTAGCCGGTTAGGCATATTCCATGCAGTGATACTTCCCATTGACATTAAATAGGACCCTCTGTGATGGTATACAACACCTTTTGGGTTTCCTGTAGTTCCAGATGTATAGTTCAGCGAAATAGCCTGCCACTCATCATCAGGTCTTTTCCATTCAAACCCCTTATCACCTGTTTGTAGAAAACTTTCATACTCTAATTTTCCAATTGCTGGAATATCACCTAAACCTGCTTGTTTGTCATCAATATCAATAACGATGATCTCTCGATTAACTTGAGCAATGGCCTCTATTGCTACATTGTGAAATTGTCGATCCACAATAAAAACTTTACAATCACTATGATCTAGTATGTAGGTAACAGTTCTGGTGTCTAAACGAGTATTAATTGTATTAACAACACCTCCTGTCATAGGAACAGAATAATGTGCTTCAAATAATTCAGGTGTGTTTGCTGCCATAATAGAAACAACATCACCTTTGCCAATTCCAACCTTAGTTAAGGCGCTAGCAAATCGAGTACATCGATCGTAAACTTCTCTCCAAGAATATTTTCTCTCTTTATAAACTATGGCTTCATAGTCGGGGTAAACATCTTTTATTCGATCAAGGAAACTGATGGGAGTTAAAGGAACAAAGTTTGCATCATTTTTATGCATTCCCTGTTCAAAATTATTCATTAGTTTTTTAGCCTTCTCCCCGTAGACAACATTGCATGGATCCTATCCCTCGTCTTATTGGATTGTATTAAATTTATCAAAGACTGTCGCTCTAAATTATAAAGATCAGCTTCCGACAATTCTTTTGATTTAGTTGTATCACCCCCGCTAAGTACGGTTGCTAAATGAAGACCAATATCAACATCATAGCCAAAAATGATCTTTTTTTGCTCTAAATTTAATAAAACTTGGTGCATTTTCTCTTTTACCTCAGGTCCGCTTAATGAGAACTTTGGCTTTTCAGGAGCTGAATATCCATTCTTTAATAATGATACTTGATTAAAGGCTTCCACAAGAAGATTATCTCTATTTAAAACAAAAATATCATCATCTAGAAAAAATTTATGCTTTTTAGCTTGCAATGGGGAATGAGCCATTAAGCCATATCCTATAATATCAAATACTTGAAGAGCTGCTTGATCATGGTCATTTATATATTTTTTGTCTTGTACCCATCTCCATAATAATTCTTTACACCCACCGCCACCTGGAACAAGGCCGACACCTGTTTCTACTAAACCTAAAGTACTATTCATGTGTGCAACCATCTTAGAAGTTTGACACGCTACTTCAAAACCACCACCAATAGCTAATCCAGCAACAGCACTAACAGTTGGTTTCGATGCATATTTCATTTTCATACATGCAGATTGAAAATCAGATAGGTATTTATCGATACCTTTCCAATCTTTTACGTCAGCTAAACCAATCATGGTATTTAAATCAGCTCCTGCAGAAAAATTCATAGCCTCATTATAAACAACTAGTCCTTGATAATTATCTTGTTCAAGACGGTTAACTGACTCCTCTAGAATTTTCATTGCATCTGCGTTTAAAGCATTTGCCTTAGTGTGAAATTCACAACACAGTATCTTCTGTTCTCGAGGTTCATCATTAAATTGCCAAATAGTTGCAGCAAAATTTCGAGATAATGGATTTGCATATTTTTTGTGGTCACCTAATCTGCGAACTCCCGCTCCTCTAGAGATAAACTTCATGCCTGCTTCATGATTATAGGCGCGTGAAGAAGTAGAGTCATAAGGTTCTTGTTTTAATCTAATCATAGTTGTAAGTAATTCTGGTATTTCTTGTTTTTCATCTTGAAGTCGTTGAACAAATTTGGTGAGCCCGTATTCATTTAATAATTCAAATGGCCCTTCATTCCAGTTAAATCCCATACGAAGAGCATCATCAATGTCTGTCACTTTTGATGAAACTTCAGGAATACAAAAAGCGCTATAATTAATGATTTTAGCTAAAACTGCAAAAGCATATCGACCGTACTCACTATCATCATCCAGAAGTGCTTTGATACCCTCTTTCTCAACTCTTCTAGCGATTTCTAAATCTACTTTATCAAAATCATAATAACTCATGTCTGAAGTATTCATGGCTTTAATATGTTCATCACCCTCAACAATTGTTGTTTGATAAAAACCACCAGGGCCCTT
The DNA here is from genome assembly GCA_902621205.1 of uncultured Alphaproteobacteria bacterium. Taxonomy (GTDB): domain Bacteria; phylum Pseudomonadota; class Alphaproteobacteria; order HIMB59; family HIMB59; genus HIMB59. Next base: position 6,567 of record CACNLH010000014.1, read on the forward strand.
ATTTCCATTATAACCTTTATCAAGTAACTGCTCGACTAAGGGATGAGGTTTTACTACATCCATAAAAGGGTCATCCTCTTGTAATTCTTTTTTAAAACTTGCAAGGACATCTTTCATCAAATCAATGCCGATGAGATCATAGAGACCAAAAACACCTGTTTTAGGAATTCCTAATGGTCGGCCAAATAAGGCATCTGCAATTTCTACTGGAAGACCTCGCTCTAATGCTTCATACATTGCCACTTGCATTGCGTACACACCAATACGATTACCAATAAAACCAGGGGTATCATTACAATTGACAATTCCTTTGCCTAGCTCATTTTTACAAAAATCACGAAGTCCGCCCATCTTATCTTTATTCATCGTTGGTGTTTCAACGATCTCTAATAATCTCATAAATCGAACAGGATTAAAAAAGTGAGTAATACAAAAATCTGCTTTCATGCTATCAGACATCTCTTGAGTTAAAATAGAAAGAGGGATGGTAGAAGTGTTTGATGAAATAATAGAGTTGGGACTACGAACTTTATCAATTTGGGAGTAAAGTTTGTGTTTGATATCAATACGCTCAACAACAGCTTCTATAACCCAGTCTGCATCTTTGATTTCATCAAAGTCATCTTCAAGATTACCGGGTTTGATATGCTCAATACGAGACCTTTCCACTAAAAGAGGTGGATCTGACTTTTTGATTATATTAAGAGCACGCTCACTAATTTCATTGGGAGCGCTCTTACCCTTTAAATCTAATAACACCACATCGCGTTTGGAGTTGGCTAGATGAGCAGCTATTCCTGAGCCCATCGTCCCTGCGCCAATTACTATAATTTTTTTAAATCCAGTCATTGCTAAGGTCGAGATAATAGCAAAAAAAACCCCCATGGGTAGCAGAATTGAAATAATAAAACACTCTGTTTGTTGATAAAAATGTCAATAAATTGAATGATTTTATAATGATATAAGATTAATGTTAAAAAAATGAGCAATAAAATTACTCTACCGCAAATGGAGTCTTTCCTTTGGGAAACAGCCGACATCCTCCGCGGTAATATGGATGCCTCAGAATTTAAAGATTATATCTTTGGAATGTTATTCTTGAAGCGTCTTTCTGATGCTTTTGAAGAGGCTCAAGAAAAAGTAGTAGAGCACTACCTCTCCACAGGAAAATCTCAAAAAGATGCAGAAAGGCTTGCGGCTGATGAAGATGAATACGACAAAACATTTTTTGTCCCTGAGGTATCACGATGGTCAAGCCTGAAAGATTTAAAACACGATATTGGAACAGAACTCAATAAGGCAACAGATGCCATTGAAAAACATAACCCCTCCCTAGAGGGTGTTTTGGTATCGATTGATTTTAATATTAAAAATAAAGTATCAGATAAAAAACTCCAAGACTTACTCTCGCATTTTTCAAAACACCGACTTCGCAACGATGACTTCGAGTCTCCAGACTTACTCGGAAGCGCTTATGAATATTTAATAAAACAATTTGCAGACTCTGCTGGAAAAAAAGGCGGAGAATTCTACACGCCAGGCGAGGTGGTATGGCTTTTAGTCTCTCTTCTTAAACCCACATCGGGTATGAAAATCTATGATCCCACCGCAGGTTCTGGTGGTATGTTGATACAGACTCGTAACTATCTAATTGAAAAAGGTGATAATGCGCAGAACTTGTCTTTGTACGGACAGGAGATGAACTTGAATACCTGGGCGATTTCCAAAATGAATATGTTCCTCCATGGGGTGTTCAATGCAGATATTCGCAAAGGCGATACACTAGGCGATCCCCAACATATCTCTGGTGGTGAATTAATGACCTTCGATCGCGTGATTGCCAATCCACCCTTCTCTCTAAAAAAATGGGGTAAGGATGCGGCTGATGCAGATCCATATGGTAGGTATCCCTATGGAACTCCTCCAAAGGATGCAGGGGATTTAGCATTTATTCAGCACATGATCGCATCACTGAACGCAGAGGGAAAAATGGGCGTTGTGGTTCCCCATGGTGTACTTTTCAGAGGCTCCAGTGAGAAGGATATTCGAAAAGGCATCTTAGAAGATGATTTATTGGAGGCAGTAATCGGTCTTCCATCCGCTCTCTTTTACGGCACAGGCATTCCAGCCGCACTTCTGATCATTAATAAAAAGAAACCAAAGGAAAGAGAAAACAAGGTCCTTTTCATCAACGGGGAGCTAGAATATCAGGAAGGTAAAAATCAAAACAAACTAAGAGATATTGATATCCAACACATCATCGATGTCTATGACAGCTATGCAGATACAAAACGCTACTCCAAAGTTGTGCCTATAGAAGAAATCCGTAAAAACGATTACAACCTAAATATTCGCAGATACGCGGACACCTCACCACCACCAGAGCAATTTGATGTAAAAGCAATTCTCAATGGAGGCATACCCATTTCAGAAGTCGAAGATGAATACATACAAGAAACTCTCAATGGTATGGATGTCTCCTGTATCTTTATAAAAAGAGATAATGAATATTACGACTTCAAGCCTGAGATTGAGTCCAAGGAACAGATTAGAGATTATCTTGGAACCGAAGAGCAATCCATCATTAACCAATTTGAGCACTGGTGGAATAAATATCGGGTATCTCTAAATGAGATTGACACAAAAGCAAAACAATCCGAAGAGGTAATGCGAGGTTATTTAAAGGAACTTGGATATGAGTAACATAGTTCCTGAGGGGTGGAGTATTAAAAGTCTTGGAGATTTTATGAACTCGCTTCCAAAATCTACACTTCCATCAGGCGCATCAGATGAGTCTGGTTACTACAATTTTTACGTATGCAGTGATAAAATTATGAAATCTTTTCATAAAGTGATGTCTTCACCAGCAGTGCTTTTTTCTACAGGTGGTGAGGCTTCAGTTCATTTTGCAAGCGGACATTACTCTTATTCTACTGATGTTTGGGCGACTGAATTTACTGGTGAAATTTGTAATGAGTATGTTTTTCGTGTACTTGAATTAAATCTAAAAAAAATAAACTATGCTGGTTTCCAAGGATCTGGGATTAAACATCTTGATAAAGGATTTGTTAAAAAATTTTTGTTTTTTCTTCCCCCTCTATCTGAACAAAAGAAAATCGCGTCTATTCTAACCTCTGTGGATGAGGTTATTGAAACCACTCAGAGACAAATCGACAAACTCCAAGACCTCAAAATAGCAACGATGAATGAGCTACTGACCAAAGGCATTGGTCACATAGAGTTCAAAGACAGTGAGTTAGGAAGAATTCCGAAGAGTTGGGAGGTTAAGAAATTAGAAGAGGTTTGTTCTAAACTTAAACCTGGGCCCTTTGGATCATCGATTACGAAATCGATGTATGTAGAAAAAGGATATAAAGTTTATGGACAAGAACAGGTTATTTCCGGTGATGCATTTTTTGGCAACTACTTCATTGATAAAAACAAATATTTAGAATTATCAGCATTTTCTGTTCAAGCAGATGATGTCTTGATAAGTCTTGTTGGTACAATTGGAAAGTGTCTGATAATACCTAAAGGATATGAGATGGGAATTATTAATCCGAGACTTATTTTGATGAGGTTAAATAAACTTTGCACATCAAAGTTTCTTCAATATCTTTTATCTTCAAAAACTGTTCAGGAACAACTACAACAGACTCAACAGGGAGGCACTATGGGTGTCCTTAGTGCCTCTGTGCTAAAACCATTAAAATTGAGAATACCACCAATTACAGAACAAGAAAACATTACAGAAATTTTTGGGTCAATTGATGATAGAATCATTAATTTAAATTCTAAACTCTCTCAAATTCAGTATCTTAAAAAATCCCTGATGCAAAATCTTCTAACGGGCAAAGTCAGAGTGAAGGTAAACTGATGGCAGCAGATGAGTTAGATAAAGTTGAACTTCCTGCTATTGAGCAACTTCAATCCATGGGTTGGTCTTATGTAAAAGGTGAAGACCTATCTCCTGATAATTCAACCGAGCGAGCATCATTCAAAGAAGTAGTTCTAGAAGATCGACTTTATGCAAACATCAAAAAAATTAATCCCTGGATTAATGAACAAAATCTTCAAAAGATTGTTAGAGACCTGACTAAAACTCAATACATCAATTTAATTGAAGCTAACCAATCAATCTGGACTGTTCTAAATGAATGCGTCTCTGTCATGCAGGACTTGGGCAAAGGTAATAAAGGTCAAACTGTTCGCATAATTGACTTCGAAAACCCTGAAAATAATGAGTTTCTATGTACTAATCAGTTTAAGGTCTCGGGAGTTAGTCAAAATATTATCCCCGATATTTTGTGTTTCGTAAATGGCCTGCCACTTGCCGTTATTGAATGTAAGTCACCCTATGTCACCAATCCGATGGAGGCAGGGATTAATCAGCTTCTGCGTTACGCTAACAGACGTCAACCTGAAAATGAGGAGGGTGCGGAGAAGCTTTTTTACTACAACCAATTAATGGTCTCGACTCACCGAGACAAGGCCCGTTTGGGAACAATTACATCTCAAATGGAGCACTACTTAGAGTGGAAAGATCCCTACCCTCAAACAATTGACCAATTAGGATCAAGTGAAGAAAGTCAGACTACTTTGCTAGCAGGACTGTTTAGTAAAAATAACTTTTTAGATATTGTTCAAAACTTTACCGTCTTCGAACCCATGGACGGGCGAGTAATCAAGAAGATTGCAAGGTATCAACAATTCCGCGCGGTACACAAAACGATCGAGCGACTTAAAAAAGGAAATACAAGCAAAGATAAGTCAGGTGTTATTTGGCATACCCAGGGATCAGGAAAATCTCTTACGATGGTATTTTTAAGTATTAAAATGCGAAGGGACGAGGATCTTCGAGATTATAAATTAGTTTTTTTAACTGATCGAAAACAACTCGATACCCAATTAACCTCAACATTCTCCAATGCCCAACAAGAAACAGTTCATCATGCCAAATCTGTTCAAGAATTAAAAGATCTTCTCTCTAAAGACTCCTCGGATATCGTCACTGCCATGGTTCAAAAGTTTCAAGAGAAATCCAAAGACTTTGAGTTTCCAGTCCTCAATGAGTCGGAGAAAATAATTGTTCTAGCTGATGAGGCGCACCGCACCCAGTACGGAACCCTGGGCGCAGCTCTCAATATCGCTCTTCCTAACGCTCCTCGTATTGCCTTTACGGGAACGCCCTTAATTCGAACGCAGCAAACAACCAATACCTTTGGTGACTACATCGATACCTATACCATTGAGCAGGCTGTCAAGGATGGGTCTACTATTCAAATTCTCTATGAGGGAAGAGAGCCTTCGTTGCGAGTAACCGGAGATAGCTTGGATAGCTTATTTAATGAATATTTTGAGGACAAATCAGAAGAGGAAAAGGCTGAAATTAAAAGAAAATACGGCACTAGCCAGGCAGTCTTGGCGGCACCCAAGAGAATTCAAAGGGTGTGCATGGATATCATTAAGCACTATAAAAACCACATACTCCCCAATGGCTTCAAGGCGATGATCGTCACTGCCTCTCGTCACGCCGCCCTTATTTATAAAGAGCAGCTCGATAAGCTACAGGCGCCCGAGTCTGCCGTTATTATCTCGGGAGATCACAACGATGAGAAAAGGTTTCATGAGTTTACAGATGGGACCAAACATAAAAAACAAATTGAGGATTTTAAAAAGCCCTTGGGTGCGGGAGAGGGAAAATCGAACCTCTCCATTCTTATTGTTAAGGATATGTTATTAACTGGATTTGATGCTCCCATTGCGCAGGTCATGTATCTTGACCGTAAACTTACCGATCACACACTCTTACAGGCAATCGCTCGAGTGAATAGAACCAATAAAAATAAGTTTCGTGGGTACATCGTCGATTACTACGGTCTATCCGATTACCTAACAGAGGCACTCGATATGTTTACAGCTGATGATGTGCAGGGGGCCCTAGTCGAACTCAAGGAAGAAATTCCAAAATTAAAGGCAGCTCACACTCGAGCTATTCAACACTTTCATAATCTTGATCTCGAAGACTTGGATGCCTGTATTCTTGCTCTTAAAGATGAAATTAAAAGACAAACCTTCCACACAGACTTTCGAAATTTCTCCAAGCAAATGGATGTCATCCTTCCTGATCCCGCCGCCACCCCCTTCCTGAAAGATTTGAAGCATTTAGGAAAGATTGCCATAGGGGCGAGAAACCTCTATCGAGACGAGCAGCTCGACATAAGCAGTGCCGGGGAAAAGGTGCGAGAGCTCATTGAGGATCATGTCTACTCACTGGGGGTAGACCCTAAAATACCACCAGTCGATCTACTCGCTGGTAACTATAAGGAGGTACTTAATCGGCACAAGTCTCCCCAATCCAAAGCCTCAGAAATTGAGAATGCTATCAAGCATCACATCAAGCTTCGCTATGACGATGACCCAGAGTACTACCAAAAACTCTCCGAGCGTCTGGAGGAGCTTATTCGACAAAATGAGGAGAAGTGGGATGAGTTGGTGCAACTCCTTTTAAATTTAAGAGATAATATTGAGACGGATCGCCAACAAAAGGCCAGCGATCTCGGGCTAAGCTCCACCGAGCTGTCTTTTTATAATATTCTTCTGGCAGAGCTAGGGGGAGAGGAAAAAGTCAATAAAAACAAGGTAAATGAGGCAAAGCAGGTAGTCCAGAGTCTAGTTCGGATGCTGGAAAAAGCCACCCAAATAGTCGACTTCTTTCAAAAGTGGGACGAGCAGAAACGAGTTAAAAAAGAGATTAGAAGAACCATCATCCAGCACTTCGATGAGTCTTTAGTACCACCCATCGTTGAGCGTTTCATGGAATTGGCACGAGTGAAATTTAGGTAATGCAAAATTTTAATTTCCCCGTTGAGGTTGTACGAACCAATCGCAAAAAATCAGCGACCATTAAGCTAGATGGAAGCAAGGTTAGAATAAATGTCCCCAAGTCTTTGTCAGATCGCAAAGTAGAGGAGCTAATTGAGAAAAGAAGAGTTTGGATAGAAACTAAGCTTCAGCAGCAAGCACTCAAGCCCCAACCTCCAAAAAAGCAGTATGTTGATGGAGAAGACTTTTTTTATCTTGGTAAGTCCTATCAATTAAAAATTCTTATGGGAAAAAATGATCAGGTAAAAATTTCTAAAAATTTTTTAGTTGTCACTTTGAAAGATCAAAATACACAGACCACAATTAGATTAATCCTTGAGGGCTGGTATAGGGAAAGAGCCGAGGAGCTACTAACAAAAAAAACAATCCAACTCGCAAAAGTAATTGATGTATATCCAAGACAAATATCTATAAAAAATTATCGCTCTCGATGGGGTTCCTGCTCAAGTACGGGCGACCTATCCTACAACTGGCGAATAATTCAAGCCCCGATAAACATTATAGATTACGTTATTGTTCACGAGCTCTGTCATCTCATTGAGCACAACCACTCTCCCAGGTACTGGTCACATGTCAGCAAGTACTTTCCAAAATGGAAGGAGTGCCGAGACTGGCTAAAAAATACAAATATTAATAATGAAAACTGAACATCATATCTTCAATCATCAAATACCAGAATTTCACTGTCCTTTTTGCAGTGCTCGAACTATGTATTTTTACTCAAATGAGATTGTTGATGACAGGCTTGAAATAGAAGAGTGTGAGCATTTAATTCTGATGTCAAATGATAATAGCGGTATAGACCTTGATCCTTTTCGCTATGGAGAGAAATTAGGAAACACAACTTCTATAGAACATTACTCTAGATATTTTTCAGATGATTTTACTTGCTGTGTTTTGAACCTTTACGATAAAGAGGATGATTTTCGGTATAATATGTATTTAATCTATAAAAAGGATTGAAAGATTTATAACTATGTCAGTATTTCAACCTTCGATACTAAGTCATAATCGATCATAAAAATACTATCCGATTTATGTTTTAATTTAATATAATCTATAATTTATATTCAATAAAAACTTATATTAGGAAAATACTTTAATCTTTCATATATTTTATTTATGTTTGATGGCTTTTCTGCTTATTTTATCGGTTTTGCTGCACTAGCAGGAATAGTCAAAATTTTTTCAAAAATTAAAAGTATTGATAAGAAAATAGAATTAATTCTTATCCAGAAAGAAACATTTCTTCAAATGAATCATCATTTGAAGAATGTATTTGATAAAAAAAAATTTGTAACTGAAAAAGACATTTGTTCTTTATCTGATAAATACCAAAGTATCAATGCACTAGATATTCCAGAGAAATTGAAAGAAAAAGATAAAAATTTATTCAATATAATTTTAGAAAACAAAAATTACTTATCTGGTATTTCTGAAAAAAGGTTAGAAAATAATAAAAAATTTACCTTAAGAGCTCAAAAAAAGTATCAAAAAATATTTTCAAACTCTAAAGGACATTACTCGCACTCTCAAGTTTTTGCCTGCATAAATAGAGAACCGATTATTCAAGTTGTGGCCAGCGCGGGGTCTGGAAAAACATCAACTATAGTTGGTAGAGTGCGATATCTTTTAGACATTTTAGAAACCGATCCTCATAAAATTTTAATCTTAGTTTTTGCTAGAAACGCTCAAGAGGAAATTGATGATCGCCTCTCAGAGTATAAAGGCATTCAAATAGAGACATTTCACTCTTTTGGCTATAAAAACTTAGGTTTTTCAAAGAAACCTGATGTTTCAGAACTAACTCAAGATATTATTAAATTTGATAAATTTATTGAAAATGAGATAAGCAAAATTTGCTCTAACGATAAAAATAAAAAACTAATTTATGATTATTTTGCTCACTATTTAAGACCATACAAAAGCATTTTCGATTTCAACAGTCTTGATGAATACACAACATTTTTAAGACAATTTAGATCGAACTATTCTTTGAAAGGAGAAAAGTTAAAAAGTATTGAGGAATGTGAAATTGCAAACTTTTTATATTTGAATGGGGTGGATTATGTCTATGAAAAAAAATATGAACATGATTTAAGCAGTGAAAAAAAGAGGCAATACAAGCCGGATTTCTATTTACCTGAATATGCACTTTATATTGAACATTTTGCACTAGATGAAAATGGTCAAGCTCCCTTATGGTTTAAGAATAAAAATTATGCAACAGAGGCAGAATGGAAAAAAGTTATTCATAGTCAATATGGAACACTATTAATTTCAACATACTCATACCAAAAAAGAAAAGGGATATTGACAATTGAGCTTGAAAGACAATTAAAATCATTTGGTGTAAAATTCAAAAAGAACTCTGAAAAAGAAATATTAAAAAAATTAAAGTTTAACTCGGAAATTAGAAAATTTAGTCAACTTTGTGTAAGTTTCCTTAATCATTATAAGTCTTCGGAAAGTTCTTTTGATGAACTCAAGAATAAATCTTTAAAATATGAAGACTCACCTAGATATCAGGCATTTTTAAAAATTTTTAAAATAATCTTTTATAACTATGAAAAGAAATTAAAAGAGGAAAATGAAATAGATTTTAACGATATGATTAATCTTGCAACTCAAAATATAGCTAAGAATGAAAATATTCATTTTGATGAAATTATCATTGATGAATTTCAAGATATTTCCTCACTGAGGCTCAAGTTAGTAAAATCGCTAATTAATAATAATGAGAACACGTCCTGCTATACTGTGGGAGATGACTGGCAGTCAATCTTCAAGTTTGCTGGAAGTAGAATAGATTTATTTTCAAACTTTGGTGAAAAAGATAAAAAATTAGAGAAAGTTATTATTCCAGAAACATATCGTTTTTCTCAATCAATAGCAGAAATATCACAAAATTTTATTTTAAAAAACCCAAGTCAGATTAAAAAAGAAATAACCTCTTCTATTAATAATAAACTCAGTCCCATTGGTGTATTTTTTGATGAAGAAGAATTTTTGTTAGAGCAAATTCTAAAAAAAATTATATCAAAAAAAAACCCATCTTCTATTTTAGTTTTAGGAAGATATAAAAATAGCAAGCCTCAAATTTTAGAAAAATATTCAAATCAAAATATTCAATTTAAAACTATTCATTCATCAAAAGGAGAGGAAGCAGATTATGTTATTATTAATTTGATTAACTCACCTTCTTATAAATTTCCAAGTGAAATTATGGATGATCCACTATTAAATTTAGTAATTGAAGATAATGAAACTTACCCCTTTGCTGAAGAAAGAAGGTTGTTTTATGTTGCATTAACTAGAGCTAAAAAACAAATATTTTTAATAGATAGTGATCAAGAACCCTCTAGTTTTACCATTGAAGTCATTAATGATTTTAACCCCTCGATAAAACAAGTTAATACAATGAAAAAAATTTATGGATGTAAGAAATGTAATAATGGAATTATGAGGTACGTTGAGAGTAAAGAAAATAAGTTTAAACCATTTTACTCATGCACTAATTTTCCCGTTTGTAAAAACAGCTATAATTTATGCGGCGAATGTGAAAAAGGATATTTGATAGACAAAGATGAGAATTTAAAAGTTTGCAGTAATGAAAAATGCCAATATGTACCTGAAAAATGCTTTGTTTGTAGTGAGGGTGATACGGTTATTTTGAATGGGAAATACGGTAAATTTAGGAAGTGTTTTAACTGTGGGAATACAAGTGATTTAGATTAATGGACATAATTATAATTTTGGCAATTCTTGCTTTTATCTATTTCTATTTAACTGACAATAAAAGAATGGATAGAGAAGTGAATGAAGATTATGAGCAAAGAGCCCAAAATGAAACTAAAACTTACAGAGATTATCGTCCTAAAGCTACATTCAAACCCACCTATAAAAGAAAAAGCACAACTAAATCAAACGATATTTATATAAAAAACATAAAATCAAAAAACTTAGCAGTCATTGACTTTGAGACTGCAAATGATGACCCTTCCTCAGCGTGTCAGGTAGGATATGTCATTATTAAAAAAAACAAAATCTACAAAATAGGGTCTTTTTATATAAAACCAAAAACAAATGATTTTAAATATACTTATATGCATGGAATTACAGCTAGTATGGTTAAAAATAAATTAGACTTTCACAAGGTATGGCCAAAAATTCAAAAAGAATTTAAGGGAATTGATTATTTTGTAGCTCACAATGCACCTTTTGATAAAAGAGTATTAGATAACTGCTTATATAAATCTAAATTTAAAAAAAATTTAATAAAATTTATTTGTACACTTCAAATTTCTCGGATTTATTGGAAAAAAGGAATTGATGTAAACAATCATCAACTATCAACAATTGCAAAAAAAATCAAATTTAATTTTAACCATCATGAAGCTGAGTCTGATGCAATAGCGTGTGCTAAAATTATTCAAAAACTTTCAAATTCCAAATTTTTTTCTAATAATAAAGTAAGACTGTATTAGTCGCCTATGACTTCTAGAACCCATACACACCATAAAATAATATCTAATTCATCATCAGTAATATAAGTAAGGTTTTCTTTTTTATTTATGCATCTTTTATAAGTTTCGATGATTTGCGGACACTATCACTAATAATTTTAGGTTTTTTATTTTTATCACCTATTGCTGAGGGGTAAAATTTTGAGATCTCTTCAAATTTAGGCAAAACTTTGGAGTCCATACTTCCTATAAATTTATTATAGTTGCTTGAAGTTTTTTCAATGCTGTCACCTAAACTGGCTATATGTGATGACATAGTTTGAAACCTTTTATATAACTCAGAACCTATATCAACTATCTTTGAAACTTCTTTAGACTGTTTATGAGAGGCCCACATTTTTTTTATCATAGTCACCATCATTAATAAGCCAGTTGGGCCTACAATTATAATATTTGACTTTAAAGAGTCCTGATACAACTTCTTATCATTTTGAAGAGATGAATAAAAAATACTTTCCTCAGGTATAAACATCAAAACCTCAGGTAAACTTCCTTTAATTTTCTTAAAATACTCTTTTTTTGAGAGTGCTTGCATATGATTTCTAATCTTTGCTGCATTTTTTTGTAAGTAGATATTCCTTGCAGCTTCATCGTTTGTTTCCATTGCACTCAAGTAGTCCTGAATAGAAACTTTTGAGTCTACTGCTAATTTTAAGTCACCAGGAATATTTACAATACAGTCAGGTCTTAAACTCTCTTCATCAGTGGTTGCCTGCATATCATAATCAACACCTTCTGACATATTCATCATATCTAAAATATTTTTTAATTTTTCTTCCCCCCATCTACCAGCTGATTGTGAAGATCCTTTTAAAGCATTTGTTAATTTTGAAGTCTCTGATATTGCCTTTTCATGGGTGGATTTAACATCAGATAATACCGATCCAAAATTAGTAAAGTCCTCTTTATAAGTCTTAACAAAATTTAGATTAGTACTTTTTAAATCAGTCATTAACTGTTCAATTGGATTGATCATTTCCTCTAGATTTTTAGTTGCTAATTGATTTTTGTTTTCAAAAAAATTTTCAAATTGCTCCCTAAAACTATTACTGACATTATCGAGTGTTTTATTTGAGGTATTTTGAAACTGTGTGCCTAGATATTCTTTTAATTGCTCAACAATATTATCTCTTTCAATTTTAAGATTTTCTATTTGTTCTTGTTTTTCTTTTAATGCTTGACTAATTTGTTCGTCTTTTTCTTTTAACAAAGAATTAAAATTCTTTTCTTTTTCTTGCATAAGGTTTTCTTTATTACTGATTTCTTGCTGAAAAAGATTATCCTTATTTTCAATATCTTTTTTTAGTGAGTTATTTTCAAGTTTTAAATCTTCAATAGCACTTTCTTTGCTGGGGTCACTAATGTTACTTTTAGAATTTCTAAACCAAAGAAAAATTATACATACTATTAAAAGAGAAATTATGATTAATAAGAAACTTTGAGAATTTAAGTTCATGAGCAAAATATACAGTGTTCATTAAAATAGATCAAAATTATTGCATCTTGTTTTTGTTAAAAAATTTTGACTATTTCTTTATACCTTTCATCAAGCATTAAATTAATGCCCAACTAAATGGGCATTAATAATTTATTATTTAAAAATCTAATTCTCATTAATTACAAACGTAATTTCCAAAAAAATCTGTTCTACAAGAGTAGTTATAAGTTTGATTGGTATCGCGGTCATAAATAGTATGATTGTCATTTCCAAAAAAATCTGTTCTTGTATTGGAATTCCAATTACCTGTGTTACCAGTGCTATTACAAGTGAGGTTACCAAAAAAATCATATTTACAGCTACTACCTGAAAAGGATTTACTTGATAATGTTGATATAACTAAACCCAAAGTTACAATTTTAATTAAGTTTTTCATAATTTATCTCCTTATACATATACAGACGGATTTTTGGCAAGAATATTCCTTATATTTTCAAAAAAATTAATTTTTCAGCTGATATAATTAATTTAAGAATTTTTTGACTATATCTTTATACCTTTCATCTTCATGAATCTTAATCACCTCGTTGATAATTAATAGTTCTAAAGCTTCTTCAAGCGTTTCATTAGAGGGAGCCTTGTTAAAAGTTTTAATAAAATATTTATCTTTTATAATTTCCTTTAAATTCTCTAATGGACAGTACTCACACCACATTTTGTCTTTCATGATTTCAATATCTAATTGGGATCGAAAGATGCTCATTTCTCCAAATTTTTCTAATATTATATTCAACTCACCCTCTGTAATATAAGCAAGTTCATCAATCTTTTTTTTATAAAAATTTTTAAGACCTTCATATTTACAAACTTCAAATAAATATCCTAATAAATGGTCGTAATAGTTATATTTCCAATCATTGTAATTAAATAATTTCATTTTCTATTTTATCCTATCCTCAAATTTTATCTAACTAGAAGCCTGTTGAGAAAGGTAGGAGGAATAAAACCTTTTTCAACAGGATATCTAGCTATTCGTGCTTTTGTTAGAAAGAAAGGTAATAAAAAGATGACTGATATAAAATATGAAATATTTAATTTGCATAAGCACGTTAAACTACAAATTATTTCTTTCATATAGACCTAGACGATTAAAAAATTTTTTTATTCCTTAAATATTAGAAAAATTTGAATATTTGAAGACCTAAAACAAGAAATAATAAAGTCAAACAAGACATAAGAATGACCTCTGAATTTCTTATAGAGTTATGTTTCTTAATATTTCCTTCAAATAAACCTGAAATTTGTAATTTTCTTTCTTTTTGGAATAAATATATGGCTCTTATTAATAGCAAGCCCAACAAAATATAAATCCAATACGATGAAAAAGATGGGGAAAAGATTATCTCATCATAAAAACCGTGAAGGCAAACGGGGTAAAATAATGATAAAAACAAATTTAATTTATAATTTTCCTTACGAAAAATAGCCTCCCTAATGTAAAAGCCCATAAAGACTCCACATAAAGAATGCAATAAAATAGCTGTATAAGAGCGATGAATAAGAACACTTTTAGCTGCTTCGGCCCCATCATTTATGAAGTAACTTGATACATATTGATAATTTTCAAAAGCAGCAAAACCGAGAGACACAGCAACACCATAAACTAATGCATCCATAGGTTCATCAAACTCATTGAGTTTTGAGCAATATAGAACCAATATAAGCCATTTAAAAAGCTCTTCTAGAAAGCTTGCTCTAATAAAGGAGAGGTAATAATAATAATCCTCTCCTTGTAAATTCAAATTTTCTCCAATTCCCTCAACTACAGGAATCAGCAATTGGATCGGCAAGATACTGGCTACGCCAAGAAAAAATGTAGATATGACAATTCTTGGTGGCTCAGGGAAGAGGTCTCTTTTATACACATAAAATAAAATTATTATTACCGGTATAATTGAGGCCAGGCTGTGTAGGGCCAGTGAGGTTTGCGATCCAAACATTTAACTAATTATTTTTCTCTTTTTGATGAAAGCTTTCTGAACAAAAAGATAAATGGAAATAAAACTATGAACCAAGCTTTTTTAGCGAATGCAAGTACAGCAGCTAAAGCACCTGTCTTAGCTAGTCCTTTTATACCTAAAGACCCTGCTACCAAGGCACCTACTCCATAAGCAGCAATTTTATCTCCTGATTTGAAGTCGGTATATTGAGAGCCTTGATTATATTTAAAGTTTTTTACAACTTTATCAATTTCTGTCGGCATGACATCAGCAATAGACTCTTTAAACAAAAAGGTGATATCAGTATAACCCTTACGTCCTAATACCATAGCAGTAGAATTAAAAGTCTCACTTCCATCATTAAATTTTACTAAAAGAGAATAAAATACATAACCCAACTCTTTGTTATAGCTTGGTTTAATATGCCATGTGATGTCTTCAACAGTAGCATATCCATTTTTGACTCTTTCTTTATTTGCCTTATCAGATCCTGATTTTAATTCTTTGATAAAGGACTCAGCGTCAACATTATCCCAATCATCCCCTTTGATGTATCCATCATTAGTAAATTTTTCTATATTTATTGTGTAAGACTTTTCATTATCTATAAAAATATCAATGTAATGAGTTGTGCTTGGATATTCTACACCGTTGGCCCAGAACATAAGTTGTTGGACTTGATTGTAATTAGTTAAAATGTCTGCATAATAAAATTGATTTAAATATAAAAATGCATTTGAACTTAAAACATTAACTTGTGATTTAGTATCTGAAGTTACCCAATCAAATTCATAGACTTTATCTATCATTTCTTCTTGGGTGATAGGTGTTTTATCAACAGCCGCAGTGAGCTGGTAGATGGGCAAAAGAAAAATTGTAAAATTTATAATAATAAAATTAATTATTTTTTGTTTCATAATAAACTCCTTATGAATACTTAGACGTAAAAATGGTAAAATATATTCCCTAAAGTTTAAAAAAAATTGTTGAACGACTTGATTATATCGTTTGATATTCGTCTACAATACGGTCGTTGTTATAATCGTGTCCAACTTTATCGAATCCACTTTGATCATCTTCCAAATCAAAATAGTATTTATCATAAGTATCAGGGTATTGACTAGTTCCACCGATAGCTACAACGATTTCATCACATTTATTTTCATTCATATCTAATCTCAGTTCATCGAATGTGCCATCATAGTCTCTGTCTACATATAATACTTCATAATAATTCGATTTATCTTTATCAAAACCACAATAGTCATCTTTACCGTCTTCATTGGTATCCGAACATTTATAATTTTTTTGGTTCTTAAAATCGTAATCAATAACTTTACTTTCTTTTGAGGCATCGTCGACTTGCCAACCACCAAAATTATTAGGGTTTTTTAGGAAGTCTAAAATTTCATCTGTGGTTACTGCATATTCAAAGCCATCATCAATTCCAAACGAGTTGATGCCTATTATCTTTCCCTCATCATTTGTCAGTGGCCCTCCAGAAAAACCAGGAACTATATCTGTTGAATTTTGAATTACGTCAGCTTTCAAAGATATGAAATCATATTCCGTTTTATAATTCTTTCTAATACCGCTGATATAACCTTTTGCGTAAGACCATGTTTCTTGAGGGTCTGGATGCCCTACTGCATGAGTATTCATTCCGACTTCTAATTCATTGAGTGAGATGAATTCTAAAATGTTAATGTCGTCAGAAATATTTGATGTTTGAATCAACGCAAGATCTTTATCCTCTGCAATTTTTAAAATTTCTGCTCGATGAACAGTGAAATCTAATACATCACCTTTTTTTGCCTCTCCATACGGTGCAACATAAATTGTATCAGCATCTTTTATAACATGGAGGTTTGTTATTATTTGATAATCATTTAGTAAAATTCCAGAACCATAACTTACCCACTCTTCATTTTGATAATTTTCAATATAGACAGTGCCTTTAGCAATTTTAGAGAAAATACTAGAGCCTCTTAATACTAAGTCATTATTAACTATATTTGAGACTCTATTGTTTATTTCAACAAGCGCTGAATAGTCGGTATTCATTTTGTCTATCTCATAAACTGGTAATTCAGCAGCGCTAGAGGTAGATGAGGTAAAATTTATTAATTCTCGGATTGAACTTTTTACTAGATTATTAGTGTCAAATGCAGTTACTGTAGTTTTTTTTATAGTAGACTCACTTTCTCCTTTAAAAGCTAATTCAAAATTTACTTCACCAGGTGATAAATCTAGTTTAAATGATTTTTCATCGGAGGGGATTGTAATTACTTGGCCAGCTTTAATTTCTATAGGATTTAGGAGAATTGAGTCTCTTGATGTTTCTTGCGACTCATAGAAAATATTTATTAATCCATCTTCTTTAGAATAGACTTTGATTTGAAGATTGCCCTCCAAAGGAATAATTTCATTATTAGAGACGTGTATTGATTTTGATTGATCTGGAGTAGTCAAATAAAGGTCAAAGTCAATATTAGATGCATATGCGCTACAAGTAATAAGTAATAAAATAACTACTCTAAAAGCTGAAATGACCATGTCTCCCCCCTTTTACATGCCTTAAAAAGCTGAATATATTTTAAATTTTCGAATTCTACTTTTCTACATATATCTGGAGTGAAATTTGTAGAAATTATAGAAAAAGACATTTCATTTTGTTGATTTTCATTGATAACGTACTTTTCTCCATCGGAGCCCAAATTTAAAAAATTTTCAATTTCATTTCTATACTGATCAAATTCCTCAGTTTCTCCACCTCTCATCAGGAGTTGCTGTTGGGTATTTTGGCCAATAAAATAGCCTATAGATGCAAATAAACTCAAACCTATAAGTGCTGGTATAAAAATAGATTTGATACTAATTGAACGAACAGCAGATTTTATTTTATTGGGTTTTCTTTGGTGTTCATTTTGTTTTTCATAATGGCTTTGATTTTTATTATTAATATTTTTTTTAAAGCTAGTCTCGAGTTGTTGCATCGTATCTTTGATCACGTCATCACTGAAGATCATAGACTCATAAAAATCTTTTGCCTCAGGATCTGATGAAATTGCGTCTTGAATTCTTTTGATAGATGACTCATCTAACTGACCATCAGCATAAGCCATTATTTCTTCTTTAGTCCAATTACTCATTTTCATCAATCTCCGTTAACAACTTAGTAAGCTTTTCTCGAGCTCGGCATAATGTGCTCATTACTGTTCCTTTTGCCATTTTTAACTTTTCAGCTATCTGGTTATAGCTATCACCATCTACATGAAGCATTAAAACTTCTCTTTGAATTAGTGGTAATTCTAGTATTAGATTCATCGTGATTTGATATCTGTCCATATAATATCTGTCCTCATCGCTAATTACTCTTGATAATCTTTTTAAATCCTCAGCTGACTGTGCTTTTTTTTCAGATGACTTTAATTTCTTACCTTCCTCGTCATAGTCGTAAAAATTGTCATAATCTAGCTCTGATATCCTAAATTTTTCTCCTTTTGAATTTTTAATGTATTTCTTTCTTATATTATCTAAGTGGGTATTGTACGTGATTGTTTTTGCCCAGGAGTAAAAATGTACAACAGAGTTGTCATATTTTTCAACTATCTTAATACAAACCTGTGAAAATAGATCCTCAGCGTCCTCTATGTTTCTTGTTAAAATATAAGCGTATCTCTTAAGTCTTAATTGGAATTGTTCAATTAATTTATTAAGCTTGCTCAAAATATTTTTAAACTCCTGATGATAAGTATAGCAAATATAGTTATAACTATGAACTAACAATGTATTTCAACCCCAATACGACTTCATCAGTAAATAAAGCATAATCGATAAACCTTGCGTTTAAATATCTATGTGTAAATAAAACGAATATTTTAAATGCTAATATAAAATATAAATATTTTAATAATTTCATTAATGATCTCTCCTATTAGGACGAAAAATTAATGAATTTATTCCCTTTTTTTAAATTATTTTAATTTGTACCTATAAATATAAATGGCGCCCAAAAAAAGGGGTGTCCTGTATCATCTTCTTTAATTAAATCTAGTTTTGATTTTCTCAACCGTCTTGAGTAACTTTCATCAGATTTTTCAAATAAGTTAATGGTTGTTTTTTCAGCAGAGTATGTTTCTACAGACCAGTGCGAAGCAATAATATTTTTAGCCCCAGAAAAGAAAAATGATTTTGTTAAACCTGAGAGGGAGTTTACATTCTCAATATCTCCCGCTGCTGTATTACAAGCAGATAGTATGATGAGCTCAGAAGTAAAATTTGTGTTTATTATTTCAGAAGTTGTTAGTAATCCATCTATGTTTTCATTTACTGTATCTGGTATTGTTAAAACTAGTCCTGGTAAAGATTTATTGCCCAATTCGTTTGGCATAAGTGCATGAGTTGCAAAGACTATGAATTTTGCACTGTTATCTTTATAAATAATATTTGATTCTGAAGCATTTTCTCTAAGAAGAATTTTTTTTCTTTCAAAATTTTCACCGATACGAATAATTTCATTTGATGTGTTTGGTAGTTCATCTAATTCTTTTAAAAAACTCAAAGTTTCTTCGTTTAAACCCCTCAAAGAAAATGATTTGAAATTAAATATATCTTTTTTTAAACTTGCTATAACTGGATCTCCTACTCCCAAAAATTCTAATCCTGTTTTTTTATCGTTTTGAAGTAATTTTAAAGAATTAAATGATTTAAAAGTTGGTAAATACTTAAAATTATAATAATTAATCAACCAATCGATCTCAGAAAAGTTTGTATTTTTTTGTGGTTGAACTTTGACTAGGGTTTCCAGAGGCAAATTATTTATTATTGGAGACATTATTACATAGAGATTTTCTTTTTTTTCTATTTTATTTAAGATGGTTTTGAACAAATCTTTATAGATGTCGTTTCCTTTAAAAAATGAAGTTGTAAGTGATTTTGGATTCTCCAAAGATGATCTATATTTTTTAATTTCTCTTATAACTTCTTGTTTTTTTCTATCTATTAAATCTAGCTTAAAATTATTATTGTCAATAAATGCTAAATATATCTTATCGTTAATACCTATAAATTTAATGATTGCTTCATCTTTCTGGATTTCATCTTGGAGAACATTTAATTTTAAATACTTAGTATTTACATAGTTTATGAGATCAGGATAATTTTTATTAAGATCAAAATCGATTAAATTTATTTCTTTTTGAATATCAATTTTTCTCTGAAAGAATTCTTCTTGATTTGAAGTATCTTCACTATCCAATGATCTAAGTTTTATTATTTCTGAGTTAATCTTTTCTAATGATGATTGAAGTATCTTCTTATTATTTAGTTTTTCTTTGAGCACAGCATCATTAATATTTTCTCTAATAAACATCTCATCTATTGCTGAAGAGGTCTCCTCTAAATTTGAAATTTGAATTATCTCAAATAAGTCATCACTATAAATTTTATTGTCTATTGAGTATTGAAATACAAATTCAAATACATTTTCGATATTATGTTTTGGATAAAAACGATCTCTAATTGTATGTGAGTTATTTTTTAATTTAATAGCTTGAATAAATGTATTGTAAGCATCAAACTTATTATTTAAAGATCTATAACAATTACCTAAAACTATTAAATTATCAAACTCAAAAGTTGTTTGCTTTATATTGTTTTGTTTAAGTATGTTAAGATTATTTGTAATTTCTTTAATACATTTTTTTGGATTATTTTTTAAATAATCATATTTTGAAATTAAGTAATTATAGTTTAGTAATGAAGTAGTATTTATATTTTCTCTAGAATTTGTACTTTCAAAATACTTCTTGTAAGAATTAAGAAAGTTCTTTAATTCGTCATTTTTTCCAGACAAAAATAACTGGTCTATTTTTATTTCTGTGAACCCATCATAATAAAATGACAGACTTTGATATGGCTCTAATACTTTTTCAGCTTTATTAATAAATGTCTCTGCTGAAATAAAGTCTTTTTGTGTTAGATAATAATCTGCTAAATAAAAATAAGTTTGCCCCTCTAAATATGGAAACCCCCTATCATTATTTTCAAAATAATTAGAAATTTCATTGAAAGCGTCTAATGCTTTTTTATCTTGCTGTTCGGCTATTGCCAATTCAGCAAATGTATAAACCAATTCGAAATACTCATACTCAAAATTTGTGTAATCATTACTATTTAATATATAAAAAGCTTTGTTTAAAAAATTATCTGCTTCACCTAAGATGCCTTGCCTCATATATGCCTCTGCTAAAAGATGATAATCGCTTGAAAGTCCAATGTAATCCTCCCCGTTAGCAGAAGATATGAACTCAATCGTTTTTTTTGCCGAATTAATTTGTTCAACATATTTAAAATTTTTGGAGTAAATTGTAGAAAGATGATAGTAAATCCAACCTAATGGCTTATGATGCAATTCTTTGTTTTCATTATACAATAATGCTCTTGCCTTAAGCATTTCTATTTGTTGATCCGAGGGCATTGCATTTAGTGTGTATTCTAAAAAAGAAAAGACATTATCATTTTTTGATTTTTCGAAATAATTTAAGGCTTTTTCAACATCGGCTGGGCCCAATATGTTCTCGAAATCACCCCACAAATAATAGAAACCTAATAAGTATTGCGATACGTGGTCACCATTGCGATCGCCTTCATATAAAATTTCTATGGACTTTTCTTCATCTGGTATTTGATTAATTTCATCATGATAACCATACAGGTAAACATAACTTAAATTAGAGTATAC
Organism: uncultured Alphaproteobacteria bacterium; assembly: GCA_902621205.1. GTDB lineage: Bacteria > Pseudomonadota > Alphaproteobacteria > HIMB59 > HIMB59 > HIMB59. The sequence continues at coordinate 28,161 of CACNLH010000014.1, forward strand.
ATGATCAAAAAAATTATTCTCTATGGCAAGATATAATAATTCAATTTCTTTTTGATGATCATCTAAAAAGTCATATGCTCGAGATAAATTTAGATAGTATTCACCATTTTCTGGATTATTACTTATTGATTTATTGCAAACTTCAATAATTTCTAATGCCTGCTCTTCTGAGTTAATATTTATTACTCCATATTTGAAATTATTATTCACTGGATATGAAGCTAGTTTTTTACAATCATCTATTTCATTGCTGAAAGAATTGAATTGAAATAAAAATATTAGATAAAATGATAATAGAATTAATTTCATGTTTAATAAGATTTATTATACTGACAAAATAATAAAAATTAATGTGGAATAAAATTAATTTATAAACGTCTTGAATGGTATAAGGAGAAATACCATGAAAAAAATATTAAAAATCGCTTCAATTGCCCTAATAGGCCTTACTCTATCTAATGTCTCAAATGCCTGGATGATACAATCTTATCCTAATGGCTTAGGTGGTTATAATTACCATGATTTAGGAAGTGGTTCTTTTTGGCAATCATCACCTAATGGTCTTGGAGGATACAACTTTTTCGAGATTTGGTAAGAAATCATAAAATCTCTCATAAATTGCTCCTTTTAAACTAAGGAGCAATTTAATAAAATAAAATTTAATGTATCTTTTGAAAGTTGTTAAAGTATTCCTGTTGCTTTCAACTTTTTTTTTCTTTTCGTTAATCTCTAAAAGTTATGCTGACGAATATTGTAAATCTGAAGATCCCATTGAAATCTTAGATACTAAATTTAAAAGGTTATATTTTGAAGAGGCAAACTATAAAGAATCTTACATTTGCTCAGAATTAGGTGCTTCACTGAACGATTCATATTATCAAGGCTGGTTAGCCTATTTTTACTATTATGGCCAAGGAACTGAAGTTGATTTAGAGAGCGCTTATAAATATTTTAAAATTGCCTCAGACAGAGGGAGTGGCTATGCATCATGGTACATGGGTTTTATTTATTCACATGGTATTACAGAAATGGATCTCAAAATTGACGATAAAAGTTCATTTGAATATTATGAAAAATCCTATGTCCAAAATTACCCTGACTCTAGAATAAGTTTAGCTCAATACTATTACTATGGTATAGGAACTGAAATCAATTATAACAAATCCTTTGAATTGCTCTCTACCTTTGAAAGTACTCTAGATGACTTTGGAAAAAATTTACTTGCAAAGCATTATTTACTTGGCAGAGGAACAAAACAAGACATTGAAAAAGGTGTTACACTTCTTGAGGAAACTATTGATTACATCGTATCAGAAGAAACACTAAATATTCTTTATGGAAAAAATTTCTTAGATAAAAAAAATAGAACAATCAAATCAACTTTTTTTTATCAATACGAAAGAGAACAATACATAAATTATGGTTACAAAGGTTTGGAAAATGCAACTGAAATGAATAAATTAAGTCGAGAAGAAGAATATTTTGAATTAATAAAATTTTCGAAGGAAATAATTGATAATTTTATTAATTCAAGCAATCCAATTACAGAAGAGGTGTGTTATGCCATAAACGCATTAATTTTTGCTGATAGTTCTCTTGATGAAAGCTTATTTACAGATGAAGAAAAGTATAATTATGTTGAATTGGCCTACAAAAATAAATGCGGAGGTGTAGCAGGAACTAATTTAGCATATTCATATCTTTATAATGAAGAATATAAAAACTACCAAAAAGCTCTAGAAATATTAATAAATGAAGTCAAAAATAAGGGGGGGTCTTCACCCGTTGCTTTAATTGCTGATATATATAGAGAGGGATATGGTGTAGATAAGAATCCTTATATTGCCTATATTCTCCACGCTTATAGAGCTGAAAATACATATGAAACACTTTCAGGTAGCGATTTTGATCAGAAAGAAGCTGATAAATTAAAAAAATCTCTAAGTTTGACGGAACTGAAAGAGGCTAATATTGCTTTGGCAGAAATTAATAAGGATTACACTGAAATTTTCAAATACATATACGGTAATACTTCATCTATTTCAAATGAGAGACTTATAGTAAAAAAATTGGAAAATAATAATTCTAATACAAGTCAAATCTCTGATTTTCAAAAAGATATTATTGAAAAAAAATCGAAAATTGAAAAGAAAATCTCTTCTAAAGTAGATGATGACCGCCCTCCTCAGATAATTATTGATAAGGATATAAAAATTGAAGGTCTAGTTGCAAATATTAATTTAACCGTAAAAGATGAATACAATATTGCAGGTCTTTATGTTGATGGTGTTCCTATTATCATTGACTCAGATAATGGCGGAATGATAAATGTTGAACAAACAATATTTGTTGGGAGTGAAAATAAAGAAATTCTAATTGAAGCTTATGACAAATGGGGCAATAGAAATTCAGAGAATATTCAATTAAATAAAGTAGTTGAGTCTTTAAATATTAATTATGGCGACTATTACGCTTTAATCATAGGAAATAACGATTATGATTATTTACCTAAACTAGAGACAGCAATTAATGATGCTAATAAAATCTCTTCTATATTGAGTTCAAACTATAGTTTTAAAGAGGTTATACTTTTAGAAAACGCTACTCGTAAAGAGATACTTGTAGCAATGTATGATTTGAGAAAAAAGCTTTCATTCAAAGATAACTTATTCATATATTATGCAGGACACGGCGAAATTGATCGTCAGATAAATGAAGGTTATTGGCAGCCAGTCGATGCTCTTCCAGAGCTGCCTACCGAATGGATAGATAATAACACTATTACATCCATCATTGCCTCAATGAAAGCAAAACATGTATTAATTATTGCTGATAGTTGTTATTCCGGGTTACTAACAAGAAGTGGGAATAGTGTTTTACAAAATACTTTTGATAACAGAGAAATATTACTGCAAAGACTTTCAAATAAAAAATCAAGATTGGTTTTTACATCAGGCGGTAAGGAGCCAGTTCAAGATGGAGGTGGAGGTAATCACTCAATTTTTGCCAAATCTTTAATCAATGTTTTAGAAGAAAATACAAAAGAAATCACCTTAACTGAAATAACACAGAAAGTGATCCCATATGTGATAACTAATTCTGATCAAACTCCTGAATTTGCACCCATTCATAAGAGCGGACATGATGGAGGTGATTTTATTTTTGTTCCAAAAAATTAGTCCAGCTTAATAACTGTTTCACCCTGACGAGGTTTAGGATTTATCCTTTTATCTATTTCATCTATAAAATCTTTTTTATTTTCTCTTAAGGCATGTAAATCCATATTAATCGCTATAATTTTTTTATTTAAATTGTAATGGAAGTCTTGGTACATTCTTTCTTCAAATTCATAGATTAGATAGTTTTGAAGATTGTATTTTCCATGTAATGTGTGGTACACGAGATAAAATAAGATAAATATAAATAAAAAATTTATTAAATTTTTAGTTTTAAATATACCAAACATCTTAGCCTCTAAAATGCCTATGATACAATACCGTCAAAAGTTTTAAGAAATGAATACTCTATTTGAAAGAGGATTTTGTGGGTAACTTGTTAGTAAAAGTGTTAAGTGATTAAATCAATTGTGCCACACAAATGCTATGTGCCTTGTTAAGGTGAGTTTTAATATTTGTAAAATCCCATTGCTCATCTGGAATATCAAAATACTGATGGTGTTCTAGGGTTATTCTCATCTTCATAAAATTGCCCTCTAACATTTCCTCTGTTATATCGATGAAATGTTCTGACAAAGGCACGTCTCTAGAAACATATATCCCTGCAATCTGTCCTAATCCAAACTCTGAGGAGTAACTAAGAAGACCCGAAATAGGTGTCCCACCAAGGATTAGGTCAATACTGCGTTCTTCATAAATTTTCCATAATGGTTTTTGAATATCCTGCATAGTATAAATGAAGAAAAAAACATTAAACTTGCAACCATTGTTCCTATCAAAATTAAAATGAATGTTATTTCCATGCTGAATTTCACCATTTTTTTTTAAAGTGATAAAATTGTCATCTTGGTCTATAAGCCATGGATCAGCTAGAAGAAAAGTTGGTGTAAGCAAAATAAAAAAAATAAAAATATATTTAAGTATCATCTTTAAATTATAAATTAATCCCACAGTATACCTAGCAAGACTTTAAGATCCTGCTGATGACATTTAGGACAGCACAGATCTGGAATAGTTTCATTGTCACTATCCTCTGGCATATACTCTCTTGCCTTTTGACATGAACGACAATAGGACTCTGTTTGAAATATTAGATCTCCTTGTTGGTTGTACAATGTAAGGTGACATTTATTTTCTAGTGATTTGCAGTTTCTACACTGATAAAGAGAGTAACCTCGTGAATAGTGGGTATGAATTTGTTTACGGTGCTTTAGGAGTTGTACTGTTTTTTTATCATTACCTCTAAGTGCATGCAGTATGTCATCAATGTTTCCAAATAAAAAGCCAACTCCCATTGTGATCTCTTCAGATTTGTACTCACATTTTTGACATTCAATAAAATAGCTATGACCCATAAGAGGTATTATAAGTTTTTTTGAAAACTCCCCAAATAGTTTTGGTGCAGCCGGATCAGGAGTCGAACCTGCATCTTCCCTTCCCGCAAGAAATCTCAGTGTGGGACGCTTTTCCATTTAAGCTAAGGCCGCATAAGTAAATTTTAGTTTCATCGAAAATATTATTTTCCATATTTAGGAACTACCGGGGGCTCGGGCTCCTCTGGCAATGTACATTGCTCTTTGTTAGCAGGTAATTCATCAAAAGGGCGTGTTACCCAGATGTGTGAAAAAATAATATCCCCGTTTTCATTTTGAAAGCACTTCTTACCAAAATGAAGTTGACTGTGATTTTGCTCATCTGCAACATACAAGAATATAACTGCAGCTAAAAAATGTAAAAAAGTCATGTTTTTAGTCCTTTCTGAGAATTGTTTAGGCTAGCTGAAATGGGGTCAGGTATTTTTTTGCAATGCCTGTGAGCTCTGTCCATCGCTTCCTCTACTTGAGGCATGGCCCACTGAATTGTAGGCAGGTCTATGAAAGTTCTTAAGGCTACTGGTTCCTCGAATGGGACATCAGTGACTGTTAAGCGAGAGCGTTTATGAAAAGTATAATATTCTTTAATCGTTTCATGATTATATGAACCCATGCCTATTAAAATCATGTGCCCATTCTTATACGGATATATTTCATGCACCGTTCCGGTGGTTGAATGACCATTTTCCTGGAGTTCAATTTCTTTATCTAATAACTTTGTGAGATCAGGGTGAGTTGATAAAGTAAATAATTCAAAGAATTGAAGAACACGATCACAATTATTTTTAGTCATAACAAATATAATATTTTCTGAGACTTCAACATCACCACTACGTTCGATTGCAATCATTTCCTCTTCCAATAATTGAATATTCCAACCGTGAAATTTTTCTAAAGTCATCGCTGAGCTTGAGGAGAAAAAAAATATAGAGATAGTTATTAATATTAAATATTTTCCTCTTTGTACCACGGCTAATGTACAGGAGGATGGGATTAGCCGCAGCACAGAAAGGAACCATGAAAAAACCACCTCAATTTTTCCTCTCTCTTTTTTTTGTTTGTCATTTATTAACCTGGTAGGAAATGACTTAGAGAAGGAGTAACTAGAAAACAGAAAGGAAGAGAGAGGTCTTTGCACTGAAGACAAAAATATTAATTTTTAAAAATAAAGATTGGGGATAAATTAATTAATTTTAGACAGGAATAGTTGTCCCGTAAAAATTCCAATTTTTTGAAATCCCCCACCATAAAATAACCAAAAAAAGATGGTAGGTTATTGGAACAACCCACCGAAGTTTAGTATCGATTGTATTATAGAGACCAGTCTGTTTATCCCTATGATAGTCCCAATAACTCCATATAGTTATCATGGTAGATAAGCCAGCAAATAAATATGAAAGTAAAATCCAAGCATCTAAAATAGTGATATAGTTTAATTTTGGAACATCGTCTCCAAATACAAAGTTGTAGGCAACCAAAGTTAACAAACTACCCATTGAAACTGCCAGTTTCGACTCTAACTCTCTTGCCCTGATGTAAAAAACACTAAAGGATAGGTAGACTAAGAAGATCACTGGAAGGATGATCTTTAAAATATAGTAAAAAGATTTGCGATTCAGATCAAAACTGTATTCGAGTGTTTGAAGCACTCCTTGCCCATAAAGTTGAGTATCACAACAGCTTAAACGGTGGTCATTAATTTCCCATTCATACAAAATTTCATTACCACCCTTCATAATAATTTCTGGGTCGTATAACGAAGATGTGCTTAAGTCAACATCTTGAAATATAAAATCGGCTGATGTTGAAATATTATCGAAAGGGAATTTTCTAAAGTCGGAGGAGTTAGTTACCTGATAATTAATTTGTTGTTTGAGAACAAAATTAAAAGGATCAGATTTATCGTTTGTGATAAGTAAACTTTTAAAGGTTATATCATTTATAAAAGATCCTGTTTGAGTAGTTTCAAATGTAGGATACCAAATTTTTTGTAAAATATTTTCAAGCTCTGCTGACTTTCTAAAAATGCATTTAATAGGTGATTTATCAAGCTCTGTTAAATTGAAAAAATTATGAATTAAGTCTTCATTTTGCCACTGCAAATTCACCTCTAAATTCAAATTTGATTTACTACTTTGTTGAATGACCTCAAAATCATTTAATATTATATCTGCCTCAACTATAGGGTGACCTAGATAAGGAATTCTTTTAAGGTTAACAATCTCCTCTTCCCCATCTAAATGTTGAACAGTTAATGAGAGATCTCTCATTGCTGATGTCTCTAGTAAGTTGGATAAATACAAGTAGGCATCAGTATCATCGGAAGCAACAGGTTTTTGATCAACAGCTAAGATGCGGTCTCCCGACTCGAGAGGGGTATTAAAAGCATAAGAGCCAAAGCGTTTTTTGTTGATAATAGGTTGATTTTGCTCAAGAACTACACCGCTGTCGTTATAAGCTAGTCTAATGTTGGAAGTTTCCCTGAAGTCTTTTTTTAGGAGTCGTTCACAAATTTCTGCTCCCCAGCTAACACTGGAAAAGAAAACCCAAAATCCTAAAAGTAACCCCCTTAAAAACAAATTAGAGTGATTTTAACACACTCTTAATTTTACTCAACTGATCATCTAGTTTTTGAATGTCTTGGTAAATTTTTTCTTTTTCATGAGGGACTATTTTTGATCCCCCTGAACTTTTCTCATCCATTGACTCACGTACAGCATCCATTAAATCTCCCAATCTCCCGCCTATTGCTAATATCTCTGATTGTACTTCGCTTTCGCTAGCAGGTTTTTCAGGTTGAGCGGTTGCTAGATAATCTTTCAAAAAATTGCTAAAGGGAGTTTTTTGGTAAATTTTATGCATAGCATGCTCTAAACGTATGACAGTTCTAAATTGTATATTCCTATCACTATCGTCAGGATCAGCACATTTGTATATATAAGACTTAGACTTCCCAGTGATATCTTGAATGTCTTGATCACTTAAATTTTTAAGAACCTCTTTTAGAGTATGTTCAATGGTGATAATTTCTTTTGTTTTAGACATACCTCACTATAGCAATTTATGTTAAGCGGGTAATCAATAATCTATGTCCAAAAGTAAAAAAGCTTTGGACTATTTGTAGAAATATTATTCCTCATTATTGTTATCATGAAGTCTAATTATATTACTCCTACTTTAGGTAGAAGGTTATCCTCTAATAAAAAAAATGAACCACAATCCTTAAGAGATATTGAAGAGTATTTGCGTTGTTTAGCGCAAATCAGGCAAGAAAATAATATTTCTGTTGAGGATGTAATGCAGCATTTGAATTATTCTCGTAGCACTCTTGATGCTCTAGAGAATGGTAATCTAGAATTTATTCAGTATCCCCTAAATTACTTTTTCACTAGGCAATATGCTTCTTATCTTAAAGTGCCCTTTCCTCAGCAATTTTTAATGAGCCATTTCAAACCAGGAGAAAAGAAGTAATGAGAACATTATTATTGTTATTTATCAGTGTTTTTTTAACTAATTGTTCTTTGAAAGCAGAGAGCAGTCCTATGCATCATGAATTTGATAATTGGATACATATGGAGGCTCAAGAAGAAAACTTAGACTTAGTCTTTAGTTTGGAAAACCAAGATCAAATGATTATTTTTATTGTCGATCCAAACTTAAGTTGCGATGCTCGTTTAGTTTACACCAATCGAGAATTTAAGCCCAAAGATTTTGACATCATGAGTGGTGAGACATTTGATTGGAAGCTCTCAGGTCAATCTTATGAAGGCGAAGATGCAAGCCGATTGAATGCCGATGGATACGTTCGTTGGGAGTTAATGAGTTTTTATAAACATCACTTCTCCAAGCTGGAAGAGCTATTATCCAAAAGAGGACAAATTTCATTTTCTATTAATGATCCTCTCAACAGGTTTGAAAAACAAGAGATAGCAATGAAAGCTAACGGGCTCAGTTCTGCTCTTAACAGTGCTTTGGATACGTGCCAGGGATGGACATGATTAAAAAATTATTATTTGTGGTCATGTTCCTAACCTCTTCTTTACAAATTAAAGCGGAAATTAATCAGTCAACGATTTTTGTGCTAGGTAGTTTAGATAAAGAAACAAAGCAATTATTTAAAGAAACAATTTATGACCAAATACACAATTACGCTCAAACAATTAGTATAGAAACACAGTCGAACATATATGTGTTTCCCTATCAAAATCAAAATCAATGGCAGGTTGTGAGTTTGCACGTCCAAGGAAATGAAAACCATTCATATCTTCTCGATCTATCTTTAGAGGGTCACCCTCTTCAGTCTTTAGATGAAATCCGCCAACTCGTTGGACTAGATGGTTCTCTGAAATACATCGGTTGGAGCAGCTATGATGAGCTTCCACCAGAAAAGGTTTTTATTGCTTCAAAAATTATCGCTCAAGATTATCTGTATTTGTATTTTTAAAAAAAGTTCTATGAGTGTTCTAGTCTTTGTTTCATTAATGTCTTATCAAAGCGGTTTCATCCCTCTAGTGGTAATAGTAGGTGTCTTATTATATTCGTTTATAGTCTTATTTTTTTTCTTAACCTACGACCATCAAAGGTCGTCAACACCATCAATTGCAGAAACCACCATTAACGACTCAATATAGCGCTTTTTGCTACAATCGTAGCAAATCGTAATCATTTCATCGTTTATTTTATTGATATATTTCTTTGAGACCTCTTTGAATTCACCACATTCAGTACACTTATTATAAGGAATTTCATTATTTTCAAATAACTCCTCTTTACCATTCCACCAACCCATAACTATTACTATCATAAATAAAATATACTTTGGAAATACATGCTCTAAAAAGTATTAAAGTTGTTTATAACTTGATTTCAATTGGATTATTAAGTTATTGCAAATTGTAAGTTGAAATAATACATTTTAAGTTCACTTGAAAGATCGCTCAAAGGAGGATGAAGTGGCAGATATAAAAATTGATAACATAAATAAGTTTTATGGTGACGTCCAAGTTATCGAAGATGTTTCTTTAGAGATTAAAAGTCAATCCTTTACAGTATTAGTAGGTCCCTCTGGTTGTGGAAAATCTACAATGCTGAGAATGATTGCAGGTTTAGAGGATATAAACTCAGGTACAATTTCAATTGATGGCACAGTCGTAAATGACTTACCGCCAAAAGAAAGAAATATCGCAATGGTATTTCAATCTTATGCCTTGTACCCTCACATGACTGTATTTGATAACATGGCATTTGGATTAAAATTAGAGAAGAGATCTAAAGAAGAAATAGATGAACGTGTTCAAGAAGCTGCAAAAATATTGCAAATTGAAGAGTACTTATCTCGTAAACCGAAGCAATTATCTGGTGGTCAAAGACAAAGGGTTGCTATAGGAAGAGCTATTACAAGAAAGCCTCAAGTATTTTTATTTGATGAGCCATTATCAAACCTGGATGCAGCTCTTAGAGTTCAAATGCGTGTTGAGTTAGCTAAGCTACATGACAGGCTAAATGCGACCATGATATATGTAACGCATGATCAAACTGAAGCAATGACGATGGCTGATGACATTGTTGTTCTTAATAATGGTGTCATATCACAAAAGGGATCACCATTAGAGCTTTACAATGATCCGGATAATTTGTTTGTAGGAGGCTTCATTGGATCTCCTAAGATGAATTTTATTTCTTCAAAAATACTCAGTGCAAGTAATAGCAATACAGAACTTGACTTGTTAGGTTCATCCAAAATAAATGTACCAAAAAGTTTATCTAGCGCAACAGAGGGTGACTCAGTTATGTTAGGAATTCGACCTGAACATCTAACAGTCAATGAAGATAGTGATGGCAGTTGGGAGAGTAAGGTGTTTGTTGTAGAAAAACTTGGATCTGGAACTTTTCTTTACCTTGAAAAAGAGGGAGAACCTTTAGTTGTTCAAACAGAGGGAGACTCCAACATTAAAGTTGGGGATACTGTCAAAGTCGGCTTTTCTTCATCTCGTTGCCATATCTTTAATAGCTCTGGACAAGCTTTTAAATAATTTAAATGTATTAGTAATTGATAAAGGGGATTGATGTTTTTAGACAAATTTAAATTAGAGGATAAAATTGCTCTCATCACTGGAGGTACAAGGGGCATAGGTCTTTCAATCGCTCACGCACTTGGTGAGGCTGGCGCTAAATTAGTTTTAGTCAATAGAACAGACCC
>CACNLH010000015.1 GCA_902621205.1 uncultured Alphaproteobacteria bacterium
CTTTATCAGCAAAAACAGGCTTAAAAACTTTTGTTGCGAACATGCCTATACTTGATCACAAAACAACTAATGAAAGAGGTATAAATCACATAGACTGGTTAAAAAAGAATTTTAGTAATGTAACGGACTTTAAAATAGACCTCTCTCTCGTATTTGAAAGTTTTAAGTCAGCTCTTGATAAAAATGACTCAGAACACGGTTATGCAAATTCACAGGCTCGATTAAGGATGATGACTTTGTATCAAATAGCAGCTAGCAATAACGGTATTGTTGTTGGCACAGGAAATAAAGTTGAAGACTTTGGAATTGGTTTCTATACAAAATACGGTGATGGAGGTGTTGATATTTCTCCAATCGCAGATTGTCTCAAAACAGAAGTATGGGATATGGGGAAGGAATTAAATATAAACCAAGACATAATAGATGCAGCCCCAACAGATGGTTTATGGACTGATGGAAGATCTGATGAAGATCAAGTTGGTTTAAGTTACTCTGAAATTGAAGAGGCAATGCTTAATGAGAAATCATCAAATAGACAAAAGTATCTTGAGATTAGAAATAATAATGTTCATAAAATGAACCCTATCCCTGTTTGTATTTTACCAAAATAGACTTTTTAAAACTTATACTCTTGAACCATTTGTGTTATCAAAAAGGTGCACTAATGTACTAGATATATCAAATTTAAATGTATCTCCTGCATTTAGATTTATTTTCGAAGACAATTTACAACTAAACTCTTGATCACCAATTTTTGAATAAATGATCATATCTGAACCTAAATATTCCACTAGGTTTGCTACACAAGTATGCTGTCCATTATCTGAAATTAGGATATCGTCTGGCCTTATACCTAAACTAGCATCATCGATGTTTGTAGAATTATTAAGGTTAATTCTCATATCAGCTATATGAGCTATGCCATTTTCGATTATGCAATTAAATAAATTCATCTGTGGGGACCCTATAAATTCAGCAACAAATTTAGTGTTTGGTTTAGAATATATCTCTTTTGGTGTACCAACTTGTTCAACAACACCATTGTTAATTACTACTATCCTATCCCCTAGTGTCATTGCTTCTGTTTGATCATGTGTAACAAAAATACTTGTTACACCCATTTGTCTTTGAAGACGTTTGATTTCCAAACGCATTTGATTTCTTAATTTTGCATCTAAGTTAGATAATGGTTCATCAAATAAAAATATTTTTGGATTTCTAACTATAGCTCTTCCCATTGCAACTCGTTGTCTTTGCCCTCCTGAAAGCATACTTGGTTTTCTTGTGAGTAATTGATCTATTTCCAAAAGTTTAGCTACATCATTGACTTTATTATTGATCTCTTCTTTAGATATTCCTCTATTTTTAAGACCATAAGCCATATTATTAAATACTGACATGTGAGGATAAAGTGCATAATTTTGAAAAACCATTGCTACATCTCTTTCAGACGGATCAATATTATTAATAACATTACCATCTAGCGATATTTCCCCATTTGTAATATCCTCTAATCCGGCTATCATTCTTAATAAAGTTGATTTACCACACCCACTAGGACCAACAAATACAACAAATTCTCCATTTTCAATATTTAAAGAAGTCTCATTAACAGCTTTAGTGCCATTGGGATATATTTTAGTAATATTTTGTAATTCTAAAAAACTCATTTTTATTTTTCTGTTTGAATTAATCCTTTGATAAACCATCTTTGAAGAATTACAACAACTAACACAGGTGGAAGCATTGACAATATAATATAGGCAAATCTCTCACCTGTTCTAGGTAAAGCAACACCCTCATAATTTTCTGTAAAAATAATCTTCATTCCCATCACTACTGTCCAATATTTTTCGTCAGTAGTCATTATTAAAGGCCATAAATATTGGCTATAGCCATAGACAAACATAAAAATAAACATAGCTGCTAACATTGTTTTTGAGAGAGGTAATAAGAAGTCAATAAAAAATCTCCAACTATTTGCACCATCCAATTTTGCGGACTCTAACAATTCATCGGGAATTGTTTTATAAAATTGTCTAAAGAAAAATGTTGCAGTGGCAGAAGCAACCAATGGAAGTATAAGACCTGTATAAGTATTTGTGAGACCAAGATCAGATACAATTTTATAACTTGGAAAAATTCTTACTTCTAGTGGAACTAATAGAGTAATAAAGATTAACCAAAATATTGGAACAGCTAATTTAAATCTAAAATAGACTAATGCATAAGCTGACATAGCTGAGATGACTACTTTCAACGTTGCGATACCAAGAGCCATAATAAAGCTATTCACAAACATTCTTGCAGCAGTAACTTCCTCAGACCATCCACCTTTTTCATTTAAAACTTCATTGTAATTATAAGTAAAACTCTCACCTAAAAAAAATTTCATTCCCTCAGTCATTATTGAAACATTATCATGAGTTGAAGTGGCAAAAGAAAACCAAATTGGTAATACCATTAATAAAACTCCAAGTATAAGAATTACGTGTGTTAATATTTCTAATGGTTTGAACTTCATTTATTTTGAAATATTCCTTGAATAAATAATTTTTGTAAAAAAATAATTATAATTACTGGTGGGATCATTGACATAATTACAAAAGCAAAACGGTCAGATATAGATCCGTACATTGTCTTAAGACCCATTACAACAGTCCAATATTGCTCACTAGTAGTCATTATTAATGGCCAAAAATATTGATTATAGCCAAATACAAACATAAATATAAAAACAGCAGCAATCATCGTTTTAGACAAAGGAATTAAAAAATCTATAAAAAATCTCAAACTATTGGTTCCATCTAATTTAGCCGCTTCTAATAGTTCATCAGGAATTGATTTATAAAATTGTCTAAAAAAGAATGTTGCTATTGCAGAGGCAGAAATGGGGAGAATTAAACCAGCAAATGTATTTACAAGATTTAGTTTTGACATGACTATGTATGAGGGCATTATTCTAAGCTCCAAAGGTACTAATAATGTAATAAAAATTAACCAAAATATAACAGTTGCATATTTGACCTTAAAATAAACTAAACCGTAAGCAGCCATAAGTGATGTAACTACAGATAAAGTCGCTATACCTGTTGCCATAACAAAACTATTAAAAAACATTTTAAGAGCTGTTATTTCATTAAAAAAACCAGATTGTTTAAATAAAACCCTAGAATAATTTTCAATAAAATTATCTCCTAAAAAAAATTGTAAACCATTAGTATTTATAAATAGGCTTGAATGTGTTGAGCTTGCAAAAATTATCCATATTGGAACAATCATAAAAAGTAAACCAATTGAAAGAATAAAATGATTAATAGTTGAAGATATATATTTTGTCATTAATTGTAGTGAATTTTTCCCTCTATGTATCTGAATTGAAAAATTGTGATAACAAGAACTATTATCATCATCATAATTGATTGGGCACCAGCACTTCCAAGATCTAAACCTTTGAAGCCATCAATGTAGGCTTTATAAACTAAAGTTTTAGTTTCGCTACCAGGAGCTCCAATAGTAGTTGTATCTATAATTCCAAATGTGTCAAAGAAGGCATAAGTAATATTAATAATAATTAAGAAAAAAGTAGTCGGCATTAATAAAGGAAAAGTAATTGTCCAAAATCTTCGAATGTTGCTTTTACAATCAATAATAGAAGCTTCAATAACTGTTTTTTGAATAGCCTGAAGTCCTGCTAAAAAGAAAATAAAATTTGCACTTATTTGTTTCCAGGAACCAGCAATAATTACATAAATATATGCATCAAATACATTTTCATACCAATTAAAACCCCATAAATTATTAAATAAATGATGAAGTAAACCATATCTTTCACTGAAGAAATAATTAGCCATAACACCAACGACAGCCGGTGCTATAGCATAAGGCCAAATTAATAGTGTTTTATATGCACTTTTTCCATGCATGACTTTATTTGCTTGCACGGCAAGCAATAAACCAATTGAACCTGTAATAAGAGTAATTACGAAACTATAGATAATTGTAAACTTGAAAGCAGTAAAATAGGAGGGATCAGAAAAAATAAATAAAAAATTATCAAAGCCAGCAAACTGAGAACCAAAACCAAAAGCATCTTGCATAGTAAAGGCATCTTTAAACGTTTGAATAATCGGCCAATATAAAAAAATTAATAAAATTAAAAGCTGAGGAGCTAAGAAAAAATATTGAGAATAATTTGATTTAAATTGAACTTTTTTCATTAATTTAAAAGGAGGATATTATAAATACCCTCCTTTTTAAAATAATATAAATTATAGAGTTTTAGCAAACTGTTTTAATAGTTTTGCTGCACCCTTATCCATATTGCTTAGAGCTTTTTCAACAGTGATATCACCATTAAGCATTGGCTCAACATTTTCGTATATTACTTCACGAATTTGAGGCCAGTTACCTGCTCTGTATCCACCAGGGATAGTTGAACCTTCAAGACCTAATTGATCACCAACAGCTTTATGATAAGGAGAAGCTCTATAAAAATTTATAGTTTCAGCTAATTCGATACCACCTTTTGTTACAGCGGCATAACCTGTCATGTTATGATAGTATAAATCCATTTCTGGTGAACCCATAAATTCAATAAATTTTGCAAGTCCTTTATACTCTTCTTCTGTATGACCGTTTAAAATCCAATTAGCAGCACCACCAATAAATGTAGGATACTCTTTTCCGCCTGTTACTGAATCCCAATATGGTATTGGGTTAGTTGTAAAGTTTGGAAGTACACCTTTCATACCCCCAAAAGACGCAGCAGATCCGAACCAAAATGCAGCTTCACCATTAGTAAATGGTGCTTGGTTATCTCCCCATGCTCTTCCCTTATAGCCATAGTAACCCTTTTCATACCATTCTTTAACTTTAGTCCAGTGATAAACAAAAGCTTCTGTTTCAGCAAAAAGTGTTTTTGTAGGAACGGCATCATAGCCATTATTGCCATCTGTCATCAATAAATTATGCCTTGAGAAGAAATTTTCAGTCCAAATCCAAGGACTGTGACTTTGAAGAAGAGGAATATATCCGGCATCGAGTATCTTTTGAGCCATACCTTCAAATTCTTCGTAAGTTTTTGGAACCTCTTCAATGCCAACTTCATTTAATATATCCATATTGGCATACATGAGACATGTAGAACTATTAAATGGAACACCGATCATTTTTCCATCACCATCAGCATAAAAGTTTTTTATACCAGGAATGTAGTTATCAGCATCAACATCAATACCATATTTTTCGGCCATCTCTTCAAAGCCGATCACAACTCCATTTTTAACTTGTGCTACCATGATAGCTGCACCTGCATCATAGACTTGTGAATAATGAGGTTGATCACCTGCTCTAAAAGCAGCTATTGTAGCTGCCATGTTGTCCTCATAGCTTCCTTTACCAGTAGGGATAACCATATACTCATCTTGTGATTCATTAAATCGATTAGCTATTTCTATGATTACATCACCTAAAAAACCACTGTTACCATACCACCAATGAATTTCGGTTTTACTGTAACTGTTTGAAGTAAATGCAAAAGAAACTAAAAGTACAAAAATACTAATTAGTTTTTTCATTATGTCCTCCTATTAGAACGTTCCTGTTGCCATTATATAACTATTTAATAGTCTCAGGAACAGATTGGCTGTGTATAACTTAATATAAAAATATTAAATATTTATGAAATTTAAAATAAGCTTTGATTTATATGTTTTTTATTAAATATCTTAATGCGTAAATAAATCCATCTTTACCCATACCTATAATTGAACAATCACAAGCTGGTGCTATGAGAGACTTTCTTCGAAAGTCCTCTCTAGAGTATATATTGGATAAATGAACTTCTATTTTAAATATTGATTTAATTTCAAGGGAGTCGTGTAATGAAACCGAGGTATGAGTCAAACCACCAGGATTAATTATGATACCAGCGTACGACTCATCTAAGCCATTTATTTTATTGATGATCTCTCCTTCTATATTGCTTTGGAAAAAATCAAGAGTACATCCTAATGTTTCAGACTCCTTAAGTAACTCGTTTTCCAAATCTTTTAATGTGAAATTTCCATAAACACTCTCTTTGCGTTTTCCTAACATTTCAAGATTAGGGCCATTAATTATTAAAATTTTATTGTCCATATTTATTGAACTTATATCAAAGATTTTATCATTCCCAATGGGTATAATTTTAAATATTTTTATATTTTTTTGATTAAAATCACTATATTTATGATATTTAGATAATTATTAATAGGAGGTTAGATATGAGAAAATTCATAATAGATATGACTATGTCATATGACTTTCAGGTAACTATAGAGGCTGAGTCGGAGGAAGCAGCTAAAGCAAAGTTTACAAATACACCATTAGAGCAACTTGGTAGCTATAAATTTGGCTCATTTTATAAGACATTTAGAGGTATAA
Source organism: uncultured Alphaproteobacteria bacterium (assembly GCA_902621205.1). Classification (GTDB taxonomy): domain Bacteria; phylum Pseudomonadota; class Alphaproteobacteria; order HIMB59; family HIMB59; genus HIMB59. Next base: position 6,427 of record CACNLH010000015.1, read on the forward strand.
AATTAGATGAATTTGATCCAAGATTTTATAAGGACGAAGATAAAGTAAGATAAGCATACGATGAGTAGAACAATCACTGAAAATCTTTTTGGTACACACTTCTTTTCTAAGTACTATTTAACTATACTAGGAGTGATTTTACTGACAGTATCCTCTAAAATTTCTATTCCCTTTTACCCTGTCCCAATGACATTACAAACATTGGTTGTTTTCTTTATTGCTGCATCAATGGGCATGATTGGGTTTTATTCAACGTTAATTTATGTGGTTTTAGGTGTGCTAGGACTGCCTTTATTTGCTAATGGTGGAGGAATTGGCTACATTTTTTCCCCAACATTTGGTTTTTTATACGGAATGGTAATTTCTGCATTTATGATTGCATATATTCTCAAATCTGAAATAAACACAGGTTTGATCAAGTTATCGGCTACTATTTTTGCTGGTGCATTTGTAATATTTCTATGTGGTATTAGTCACCTTTCGTTTTTTGTAGGTCTTGAACAAGCTGTAAACCTTGGTTTATTGCCATTTTTGTATAGTGAATTTCTTAAGATTGTATTAGCTATAGCTATAATTTTTGGGTTGATTCATAGAGTTAATCAAAAAAATTCATAAATAAGTTTTACTTACAGTTTCAAATATTGAAAAGTGACGTGATGCCAATTCTTGTTTGTTCTTGCTGTATCCTCCACCTATAACAGTACATAGAGGTACTTTTTTTTCTTTGAAATACTCACAAACAATTTCATCTCTTTTTTTGATGCCATCATCAGAAAGGTTTAGATTACCGAGATCATCGTTTGAGTGAACGTCCACTCCTGCATCGTAAAAAACAATATCAGGTGTAAAATTAGACTCTATTTGATCAAGCGTTTTTGTGAGGATATTTATATATTTAACATCATCTACTTCATCATCTATTGGTACATCTAAATTGCTATTTTTTTTGTCAAATGGAAAATTATTTTTACAATGAATTGAACATGTAAAAATATTATCAATATTTTCACAAATAGAAGCAGTTCCATCACCTTGATGAACATCTAAATCTAATATTAAAATTTTATTTATTTTTTTTTGATTAAGTAAAGTTATCGAGGCATAGGCTAAATCGTTAAATACACAAAAACCAGATCCACAATCTTTAAAAGCATGGTGAGTCCCACCTGCTAAATGACATGCAATACCATAATCCAACGCCAATTGTGATGTTTGTAGTGTGCCTTGTATAGCTAAAAAAGATCTTTTAGCTAATCTAGCACTCCATGGTAAATTTATTCTTCTCTCCTGATCTCTTGATAGATTACCTTCTTTAACATTCAAAACATAATCACTGTTGTGTACTACTTGTACATCATTTATAGGAGCTGAGTTACTTTGGTGAATTGTTAAATTCGTATATAAATTTGAGTTTTTGATAAAATTATATAAATCAGAAAATTTAGTACCAACAAATCTATGGCCCTCTGGTAGAGGAATGTCATAGTTATCATTGTAAACAACATTTAGTTTTTTCATCAATATAAATTTTCTTTAATATTCGCTAATCGTAACTATTTCATCAGACTCGTATGTAGTTTGATCTAAGCTCTTCTTTACAATATTTGACATTGCATTAGCTACTTTATTTGCATGAATTGGTCTCATTTTTTTAAGCGGGCCTAAAAATAATGGTGTTAATAGCTTAAAAATGGGTATTCCAATTTTCTCAGCAAGTCTAAACTGTTTTCTTTTTCCAAGTAAAAAAGATGGTCTTAAAATACCAAGGTTATCAAAGTTTAATCTTTTCAACTCCTCTTCAACTAGGCCCTTAAACCTTAAATATTCACCTTTATTATTAGGATCAGCAAAACCAGATGAGATATAGACGAAGGACTTGATTGAGTTAGATTTACATATATGGGCTATTTCCTTGGGTAAATCTAGCTCTACCCTTTGATATTCACTTCTTTCAGGAGAGTTTTTCTTTGTTGTACCAATACAAAAAAAACAACAATCAGCAATAATCTGATCTTTAATATTCTCAACATTATTTAAATCTGTATTAATAATTTCTAATTTTGGATGTTTTATATTAACTTCTGAACGTGTAAAAATTTTAATGCTAGTATAATATTCATCATTTATTAAATTTTTTAATAAATAACTGCCAACTAAACCAGTAGCACCAAATATAACTGCCGAAGACATATAAAACTTATACATTAAAATTATTAAAAAAAAGAATATTTTTGGGATTTAGGAATATTTTTCTTTTAAAGTATTTTTTTGAACTTTTCCCATGACGTTTTTTGGAAGTTCATCCAACAATATATATTTATATGGAATTTTATATTTCACTAAGTGTTTATTTAAAAAATCTTTAAGATCATTTAAATCCGTAAATTTATTCTTCATAACTATTGCTGCAATAGGTACTTCACCTAAATCGTCATTAGGGATACCAAAAACAGCAGACTCTAAAACTAATTCATGTTGATTAATAATATCTTCAATTTCTTTAGGATAAACATTATATCCACCACTTATAATTAAATCTTTATTTCTTCCAGATATGAATAGATATCCATCAATATCAAAATATCCAATATCACCGGTTATAAAAAAACCATCTTTAGTAAATGCCTCTTGTGTCTTTTTTGGATTATTTAGATAACCTTTAAATACATTAGGACCACTTATTTCTATTGTTCCAATATCATTTTCTGATTTTGTATTATCACTTTGAATATTATTTATTCTTATTTTAATACCTTTTAAGGGTTTACCAACTGATCCTGCCTTTCTTTCCCCATCACAAGGATTAGAAGCATTCATATTAGTTTCAGTCATACCATATCTCTCTAGTATTTGATGGCCGGTTACTCTATAAAAATTTTTAAAAGTTTGATTTAATAATGGAGCACTTCCAGATATAAATAATCTCATATTTTGTGTTAATTTCTTATCTAGCCTTTTGTCATTCAACAATCTCGTATAAAAAGTTGGAACACCCATCATCAGAGTTGAATAATTAAATGCCTCAATAATTGAGTCTGTATTAAAATTTTTTATAAATCTAATAGTAGCCCCACTTATCATAGAAGTATTAATAGCAACAAACAATCCATGAGTATGGTAAATTGGAAGTGAATGGATTAAAGTATCATTGCGATTTATATTCCATAAATTTATTAGCTCTTGTGCGTTTGAAACTAAATTTTGTTCAGTTAACATAGCTCCTTTAGGTTTTCCTGTAGTTCCAGAAGTATACAAAAGTGCTGCTAGATCATTGTGGCTTCTTTTTGATGGTTCAAAAAAACTATCAAGGTTTTCTATACCATCAGTAATCTCACCTATTCCGTTTGCACTTAAAGATAAAATTTTACAGCCAATTTCGTCGCAAATTGGTTTCAAGCTATCAATTTCTGATTTATCACAGATAAGAAAAGAAGGTTTTGAGTCTTTTATAAAATAGATTGTTTCGTTAACTGTATAACTTGTATTAAGTGGAAAAAAAACTGATCCAGTAAGAATAGATGACAAATAAAGAGCTAAAGTTTCTTTACATTTGGCAGACTTTACAAGAATATGACTTCCTGCTTTTAACCCTAATTTTGATAATTTGTGAGAAATTTTTGATGCAAGAATTATGAAATTTTTATAAGTAATTTCGGATCCATCATCTAATATTAAAAAAGTTTTATTATTGTCTAAATTAGTTTCAATAAGATTTGAATAAAGTGAGTCTATCAAAGTATATCAACGGAGTAATTAGGTTGGCCCTGCAATATACAGGGCCTAATAAATAAAATAAAAAATCTAGATTATTCTAGGATTATGGTAACCACTTCTCCCAAGTAGATTTATTGTTTGCTTTCCATTCAGCAACAACATCATTAAGCTCTCCACCTTCACGAACTTTAACGAGCATCGCTGCTTGATCTGCATTTGATAAAGCCATTTTACCAAAGAACTCAAGTGCTTTTTGGTTTTCTGGTTTAGCAAATGTATCAGGATTACCGTAGTTCATTGGATAGTCAACAGCCCAACCTGTTGCTGGCCAATAGTCAGCACCACAAGTTTCCCAGTTGTTAGCCTCTGTAAAGGTATCACATGTTTTGTTTGGAGCTAATTTAACACCTACTAATTCGTTAACACCAAAGAACCAATGAGGCTCCCAAAGATACATTAAGAAAGGTTCACCTCTATCGTACATACCTTGTGCTTCAGCAAGAGCAGCAGTTTCAGTTCCTAATTCATCAGCTACAAAGTCTAGACCAAGTAAATCTAATCTTTTTTGATCATGGCAGTTCCAACCAGCAACTGGACAACCAATTAATCGACCTTTACCACCAGACTCCATAGTCGCAAAATCTTCTTTGAATTTATTTAAATCAGCAAAGCTAGAAAAATCTGGATTTGCATCAGCCCAATATTTTGGAACATAATAATCTGACATACCAGTAATACCAACAGTTCCAAGTAATTTTACACTTCCATCACCTGAGTAAGTCATTTTAACTTCCCCACCATGAATTAAGTCGCCATTTAACATAACGTCATCAGCTTCAGCGTAACTAGGCCATGACTCGCAAGCAAAATCAATATCGCCTGCAGCAATGGCTTCCCACAAGCCAGTTCCTGAAGCAAATACGATTCTATCAATTTCGTATCCTAACTCATCCTCAAGTATGCTTACAGCTACTTGACATGAAATCTCTCCACCAGTCCAGTCAGCGATTGCTGCTAATAATTTTTCAGCATTAGCTTTACTGAATGTTGCGGTAAAAAGAATAGAGGATAGAATAAAAGTTATAATTGTTTTAGATATTCGCATAGATTATCCCTCCCATAAAGTGTTTATATTAGCAAAAAATAGTCAAAGTACATATGTTATTTATTCATTAATAGGTAACAAAACCCTATAAAATATGTTTTTTATTAATTAATTAAGTGTAATACTATCAAAAATGATGAAAACTAAAGTATTTCTTACATGTGCTGTTAATGGATCCGGTGACACTGCTTCAAAACATCCTGATCTTCCAAAGACTCCAAAACAAATAGCTAAATCCGCAATAGAGTCTGCTCAAGCAGGTGCTTCTATAGTCCATATTCATGTCAGAGAGGAAGATGGAACACCTAGTCGAAAATTTGAATTTTATAAGGAAGTAGTTGAAATAATTAGATCGAGTGACACTGATGTAATTATTAATTTAACAACCGGTATGGGAGGTGATCTGGATATAGGTGAAGGAGATAACCCAATGGATTTTGGTCCATATACTGATATGGCTAGTATTATGGAAAGAATATCTCATGTAGAGGAATTACTTCCAGAAATATGTACACTTGATGCTGGAACTTTAAATTTTGGTGATAGTTCTGTGTTGGCAGTCAATACTCCAAATGATTTAAGAAAAGCAGCAAAACGATTAAAAGAAATTGGGGTTAAACCTGAAGTTGAAGCATTTGATTTAGGTAACATGTGGTTTGGTGCTCAGCTTTATGAAGAAGGACTACTTAGTGACCCGCCCTTATATCAAATGTGTTTAGGAATTCCGTGGGGAGCTCCAGCAAAAACTACAGCTATGATTGCAATGTTAGATGTCATGCCTAAAAATGCTATTTGGTCAGGCTTTGCAATTTCAAGAAATGAAATGCCCTTTGTTGCACAAACAGTTTTACTTGGAGGTAATCCTAGAGTTGGGCTTGAAGATAATTTATATTTATCAAAGGGAAAACTTGCAACTAATCCACAATTAGTTGAAAAGGCAATAAAAATAGTTCATGAGTTGGGCTCATCTATTATGAGTCCCCAAGAGACTAGAGATTATTTAAAGCTAAAAAAAACTTAATCCATTCTCTCAGTATTTCCATCAATAGAAATTACTTGACCAGAGACTCTAAGGGAGTCTTGAGAAATTAAAAAGGAACACATTTTTGCTATATCATCTTCATAAACCCATTGTTTTAAAGAACTCATAGAAACAAAATCTTTTTCAATTGATCTTACAGATTGCTTTAACATTTTTGCTTTCGCTTTTATGACTCTCATCATTCTCGCACCTTTAACAGAACCCGGGCATATTGCATTTACTCGTATATTAAATTTACCTAATTCCATTGCTAAAGTTTTAGTAATACCAATTGAGGCCCATTTGCTTGCCGCATAAGGTGATCTATTAGGAAAACCATCAATACCAGCTGTAGAGGAAATATTGATGATTGAGCCATTTTTAGATTTCTTAATCATGGGTATTGCATATTTAGTAAAATAAAAATGACTGTTAACATTTACATGTAAGGTCTTTTCCCAATCATCAGATTTAATTTTCTCTAAAGGAGATGTGGGTCCAGCTATTCCAATATTATTTATAAGTCCATGTATTTTTTTTGTTTTATTTGATATTTCTTTATAAAATTTTTTCACCTCATCTTCTTTTGAAGCATCGCATTCTGATATAAAAAGTTTTTTATTAAAGTATGAATTTTTTTTCAGTTTATTAATATTTTTTTTATCAATATCACAAGTATAAACAATAGCACCTTGTAATAGTAATAATTTTACAATAGCTAGACCTATCCCAGAAGCACCAGCAGATAAAATAATTTTTTTATTTTTAAGTAAATTATTTTGCATCAAAAGAATTACTATCCGGTTTAATGGGAATAGATCTATCTATACCCTTTACAATTTTTTTTTCTTTATCATAAAAAGGTAAATCCACAACGACTCCGGTGTGTGAAGTATTATCTGGAAGAATTATTTCTATCTCTTTATTTATATAATCATTTGGTTCATAAAATCTTACATAACCAATTCCTTGTTGGAGAGTTGGAGACGGTACACCTGCTGTTATATAGCCGACTTGTTTATCATTAATTTTTATTTTACTTCCGGCTTTAGGAACTGCTGTTTTACATGTTATTCCAAATAAACAAGTCCTTTTATCTTTTTTAATTAATGCATCTTTACCGATAAAATCTTTATCCATATTCACAAAATACCCCAGGCCTGCTTCGAAAGGAGTAATTGTTGTATCTATATCAGTTAAGTTTCCAAAAATACCACCCTCAATTCTTCTAATGGTCATAGCTCTAGAGGCAGAAAATTGCATACCATATGGTTTACCACATTCAATAAGATAGTCCCATAGAGCCAAATGGTCTGTGTTAAAACCATCACAAAAAATTTCAAATCCTAATTCATTTGTAAAACCTGTTCTTGAAACATATAAAGTTTGCCCTCCTAGATCAAAAAAATTAGATGTAAAATAAGGCATATTTTCATCAATCTTTCCATTAGAAGCTAACTTCATAATATCGATTGATGCCGGACCTTGAATTTGAAGAACTCTGGATTTAGGGTCTTTTATTTGAATATCATAATTTGAACTATGAGCAATAAGCCAATCTTCAAATGGGCCATCCGCTTGAACGTACCAAAACTTTTCTTCATCAAACCTAAATAAAACTCCATCCATGAAAATTCCACCTTTTGGTGTGCAGGCAAGTGCATAATAACCTCTGCCAATTTTTGTTTTTGAAATTTCTCTTGTCAGCACTCTATTCAAAAAAGAAACTGAGTCTTTTCCTGATATTTCTATCGGTTTTTCTGGAACATCGAATAAAAGAGCTTTTTGTCTTAAAAGCCAATATTTTTCTAAAGGATCTTCATCAATTTTCATAGGAAAGTATCTTCCTGCATAGACGCCTCTAACCATATTCGAAGAATTAGTACGTTGAATGAATGGAGACTCTTCAAATCTACGTGCACTAATTTGAATTGTTTGATTTAGATCAGCGTCTTCTTGTAAATTTCCCATTTATTTATCAATGACTCTATTAGATTTATAGTCACGAATAATAACAGGAGGGTCAAATGCGGTCACAGGTGAAATTTTATCTTTGACTAATTCTACTTCAATGAGACATGAGTGTGCTATAGGACCTTGACCTAATTTCGAAGTTCCTTTGTCTTTTGTAAGGACATTAGGATTACCATGTTTACAGATAGTTTTTAAATTTTTAGTATCCTCAGGATCGTACCATGCACCTGTACTAATTTGAACAACTCCAGGGCGTATATTATCATTAATGTTTACACCAGCTAAACAGGCACCTCTGTCATTGAAAAGTTTTACTATATCTCCCTCATTTATACCTCGATTACTCGCATCAACACTATTCATTTCAATTGGTTCACGATCTTTAATTTTAAAAGATTTACTATAACTTCCGTGATCCATTTGACTATGTAATTTATTTTTTGGTTGATTAGATATTAAATGTAAAGGATAGTTTTTATTTTTACTTCCAAGCCATTCACAGGGTTCTAACCAGGTTGGATGACCAGGACAATCATCATAATTAAAACTATCTACTGTTTTAGAATATATTTCTATTTTTCCACTTGGAGTTGAGAGTGGGAATTTAGTAGGATCTTCTCTAAAATCTTTTAACATTATTGTATTTTCTTTTGGTGGTGGAACTTTAAACCACCCTATTTTTCTAAAATCCTGATAGCTAGGAAAATCAATATTTTTTAATGACTTTGATTTGACTGATGTTTCTTGATAAATCCATTTTTGCCAATCTTCTTCATCTCTTCCTTCAGTAAAAAGATTTTCAATATCCATTTTTTTTGCAATTCCTTTAAAAATATCAAAATCACTTTTAGCCTCTTCAAATGGTTCAACTAATTTTGACATTGAAATTACATAAGGATCTCTTGGGGTAAGCATTATATCTTGTCTTTCAAGTGGAGTGGTACAAGGTAAGATAATATCTGAATATTTAGCTAAAGAATTCCAGCACCATTCATTAGAAATAATGGTTTCAGGTTTTTGCCAAGCTAGTAAAAGTTTATTAATATCCTGATGATGATGAAATGGGTTTCCACCTGCCCAATAAATTAATTTAATATCAGGATATTCATACTCCTTGCCATCAAAATGAAAAGTTTCACCCGGATTTAAAAGTAAATCACTTATCCTTGCAACTGGAATAAAATTATCAATTTTATTGTCAGATTGTGGAAAAGCAGCACCAGGAATAATAGAGAACTGCCCACCGATGTGATTAGTTGCACTATAACCAAATCCAAAACCACCGCCTGGCAAACCTATTTGACCCAACATTGATGCCAGCATAATTGCTGCCCAAAAAGGCTGTTCACCATGATCTTGGCGAGTTAAAGACCAACTAACAGATATCATAGTTCGCTTTGAGGACATGTCCCTCGCTAGAGATATGATTTCTTCTGATGAGATTTCACTTATTTCTGAGGCCCAATTAGCATCTTTTACAACTCCATCTAAATCTCCTAAAAGATATGGTAAGAAAATATCAAAACCTTCTGTGTATTTTTCAATAAATATTTCATCATATAAATTTTCTTTGTATAGAGTGTGTGCTAGACCAAGCATAATGGCTACATCAGTATTAGGTCTTAAAGGTAACCACTTTCCTTTAACCTCATCTAACAAGTCACTTTTAAGTGGACTCAAATTTATAAATCTTATGCCAGCTTTAGCAGAACTAATAAGTTTTTCTTTTTGATTATGACTTCCAGTTCCACCTTGAGCTATTTGACCATTTTTTAAAGGAACCCCTCCAAAACATACAAATAGTTCTGTGTTATCTTCGATTGAGTCCCAACTAGTGCAGGTATCAAGATAGGCTCTATAACTTCCAAGTATATGGGGAACCATTGCTTCTGCTGCAGCAAAACTGTATGTAAACTTTGATCTTGTGTAGCCACCAATACAATTTAAAAAACGATGTAGTTGGCTTTGAGCGTGATGAAATCTTCCAGCACTAGCCCAGCCATAAGATCCACCAAATATTGAGGAATTACCAAAGTTTTCTCTTACTCTGTTTAATTCTTTGGCCACTATATTTTCAGCTTCATCCCAAGATAAAGCTACAAAAGGATCTATCCCTCTTAAGTTATTGTTTGTTCCTGGTCCATTATCAATCCAACTTTTTCTTATCATAGGCTTATCAATTCGCGTTTGATTATCGTGAATTCCTACAATGCCCGGACCTATTGGTGATGGATCTTTATCATTTTCCCATCCAATTAATTCTGTAACTTTCCCATTATTTACTTTTGCTCTATAAGTTCCCCAATGCGAACTAGTTAAGGGAAGATCTTTCTTAAAACCCATTAGGATTTATCTAATCCAAGGGCTTGTCTTTGTTTCTTAGTCCAGGCGTGGGTTATTCTATCTATGATAATAGCAAGAAGAACGATAGCCAAACCAGCTGATAGACCTCTTCCTGTATCTGATCTTTGAAGTGCATTAAATACTTGGAGTCCTAGACCTTTTCCTCCAATCAATGGTGTAACAATTTGCATTGCAAAAGCCATTATTACAGTTTGATTAAAACCCATAACGAGACTGGGAACAGCTAGTGGAAATTTTACTTTATTTAAAGTTTGAATTCCTGTTCCTCCAAAAGATTTAGATACCTCTGAATAGCTCCCGGAAACTTGTGATAAACCAAGAGCTGTTAATCTTATTATTGGTGGCACAGAGTATATAACTGTTGCAATAACTGCGGATACTATATTTCCTCCGAAAAACATTAAAACAGGAATTAAATAGCAAAAATAAGGCAAAGTTTGCATTGCATCTAAAACAACATTTTGGATATCTCTGTACCATTTATTGTAGGATGCTATTACTCCAAGTGGTACTCCTATTACAAAACAGATTAAAACTGAAACTAATACTGAAGATAGTGTAATCATTGAATGCACCCACATACCTGTAGCTCCAATAAAGGCTAATAATATTGCGGTAATAGTGGCAAACTTTATTCCAACTGTCACATATCCTATAAGTATAAAAACAATCATTGTATACCACCAAGGTATCTGAGTTAGAAATAAATTTAATGGGTTTAGCAAATATAAGTAAACAAAATACTTCATACCTTTTGCAAATGATATAAAACCAGGATCAAGAGTCATTGCCTTGACAGCATCTTCTATTGGTTTTTGAATATCAATTGCCCAAGTTTCAGGAAAAGTTCCTATACTATAAATGTATGCATCAAAAATATAAATAAAGATAAAAATTAGGAATGATGAAAATAAAAAATATCGTTGATTTATGAAATTTTTAATTGAACCTTTTTGAGACTTATTAAAAAAAGAAATGAAGCTAGCAATTAAACTAGCAAAAACATTAACAATAGTTGTAAAAAATATATTTATGAGCTTTACAGATATTCTCAAAGGTAATTCAATTAAGTTTGCTACAGGGTTTCTGTGCAGATTTTGCGGCAATAAATAAAATTTTTTTACATCATCAGGTAAGGTTTCTTTTTCTTTACTAATAGCACTACTTATTCTATCAAACATTATTGCCATAAATAAAATACACAAGCCCCCTTCCATTGCCCAACCAACATCTAATTTTCTAATTGCTTGCCATACTTGACCACCTAAACCTTCAGCACCAATAAAAGTTGCAAGAACAACTAAAGCTAATGCCATCATAATTGTTTGATTAACACCCATCATGATACTTGGTAAGGCCATTGGAATTTTAATTTTAAATAAAAGCTGAAATTTATTAGATCCAAAAGACTCAGCTGACTCTATTGTTTCTTTAGATACTTGTCTTATTCCTAAATTTGTTAACCTAATTATTGGAGGCATAGCATAAATTAGTGTGGCAAGTATTGCTGGAGCACCACCAATTCCAAAAAAGAACATAGCAGGGAATAAATATACAAAGGCAGGCATGACTTGCATGGTGTCTAAAATAGGTTTTAGAAAATTTTCAAATCTATCACTTTGAGAACTGAGTATCCCTAGGATAACTCCAAAAATTACAGATAAAATTACTGATAAGCCCATTAATGCTAATGTTTGCATTGAGACTTCCCACATATCAACAGCACCCCAGAAATAAACTGTAAACATACAAAATAGAGCTAGTTTAATACCTCCATATGCTAAAGCTGGAAGAGCCATTAAAGACATTATTAAAATCCATGGAGACTCAACAAAGAAATTTTCCAATGCCATGTAACCAGCTTGTAAAAAAGAGGCAAATAATCTCGTTATCCATCTATAGTTATCTTTTAAATAATCCTCTCCAGCATTTATCCATGCAGTAAATTTAAATTCATCAGTAATAGATTTAGGAAATACAGTAGGGTCCTCATTAATAATCGACAGATAATAAGCTACTGCCCCAATGATAAAAATACTTAAGTAAAAAATTATATTTTTATTTAATTTATTTTTAGTAGCTATATTTTGATCTAAAGACATATTTATTCAACTATATAAGAATTTATAAAAATAATTTTATTTTAATAGTATTAATTCACAATTATAATAGCTTTAAACCTGAATAATATGGATAAAATTGTTTGCTCAAATATATGGAAAATTTTTGGCAATGATGAAAAAAGAATTTTAGACAATTTAGATCCAAATTTAAGTAGAGACGAAGTCCAAGAAAAAACTGGACATGTAGTAGCTGTAAAAGATGTCAGCTTTTCCATTCAAAAAGGTGAAACATTTGTTGTAATGGGATTATCAGGTAGTGGGAAATCAACTTTAGTAAGATGTTTAACTAGATTAATTGAACCTACATCTGGATCGGTAATTATTGATGATATTGATATTACAAAAATAAGTAGAAATAGCCTTCTTGATCTTAGAAGAAATAAAATGAGCATGGTATTTCAACACTTTGGACTTTTTCCACATCGGACAGTTCTTGAAAATATTTCTTATGGCTTAGAAATTAGGGGAGAAAAAAAACAAGAAAGATTAGACAAGGCTACAGAGTCTTTAAATCTTGTTGGTTTAAAAGGTTGGCATAATAATTATCCAAGAGAGCTATCAGGTGGAATGCAACAAAGAGTTGGTTTAGCTCGTGCGATGGCAGTTGAGCCAGAAATCTTAATATTTGATGAGCCATTTTCTGCTTTAGACCCATTGATTAGAAGAGAAATGCAAGATGAACTCTTAGACATTCAAAAAAAATTACAACGAACTATGGTTTTTATTACTCATGATTTTTTAGAGGCAATAAAAATGGGAGATCATATTGCTATTATGAAAGATGGAGAGATTTCTCAAGTTGGAACACCTGAAGAAATTGTGGCAAATCCAGTTGATAAATACGTTAAAGATTTTTGTGAAGATGTTCCAAAATATAAAGTATTAAGCGCAGGAAAAGTTATGCGTGCGGAATGTTCTGATGAGTCGAAAAAATTATTTTCAGATAAAACAAAATGCATAGATGAAAATGCTAAAATTGAAACATTAATTGACCAGATATGTGAAGATGATACGGCCTACCCTATAATAAATTCCCAATCTGGAGAGCTAGTTGGAGAAATAGATCGAACCATTGTTATGAAGTCTATGAAATCTAAGTGAACTATCATTTAATTTGGTTTATTGATTTTCTTATTTTTATCTCTCCAAATAATAATCATTCCTGCAAAAACTATTAATAAAACTCCAGGGAAAAGTTGATCAAAAGGTGCTTCACCAAAAAATATCCAAGCTAAAATAAAAGATGAGGGTATTGCTAAATATTCAAAAACTGCGATTTTACTAGCTGCTATTAACCTATATGAGTAAATAAATAGAATTGCAGCAGTTCCTCCAAAAATACCAATTAATGATAAAATTAAAAAGTCAGTATTAGTCTCGATATGTGTATGACCAGTTGTAAAAAAAATAAATATTAATGAACCAAGAAAAGATGAAAACAGAGAATAAAATTGAATTTTTCCTGTAGTAAAATTATCTGGTATAAATTTTAGTACTATAACTTGGACAGCCCATAAGAAAGCAACCAGTATTGGTAGAATAGAATAATAGGAAAAAATACTACTATTAGGTTTCATAATCATTACAACTCCAACAAAGCCTATTATAACAGCTGACCATCTATATATACCCACTCTGTCTCCTAAAAAGAAGATTGATAAAATTACTATAAAAAATGTAGAGGAAAAAGTTAGTGTAGAAGCTGTAGCAAATTCCATATTATTTATAGCAATGTAATACAAAATATTAATAGCCAAAAAACAAGAACCTCTGATAAAACAAAATAAAATAAATTTTTTATTTAAATTTTTAAAAAGATCAGAACTTTCATTTTTATAAATTAGTAAAAGTATTAGAGGAATTATTGCAAAAGTATTTCTAAAAAGGGCTAGTTGAATTGTTGAGTACTCTCCTCCTAAATATTTTACAATCAATCCGTGTATATCTATAAATATTACTCCAGTAACCATTGCAGAGATTGCAAGAAATGTATTTTTTTGATTATTAATAAAATTAATCATTTCATATCACTATTAACTTGTTATAAACTTTATTATCTTAAATGAAAAACTTTAAACTGAACGAAAAAGATATTCTCTCTAATCAAGACTGGACGTTTCCGACAACCACGTATTACGGACCAGGAAGATTTAATGAAATTGGAAAATTTTGTGAGGAATTTGATATTAAAAATCCTCTTATTGTAACAGATAGTGGTAGTAAGGATCTTTCTTTTATTAAAAAATTAATAGCATTATTGTCTAAAAATAATATTAAATCAGATTTATTTTATAATATATCTCCTAACCCACGAGATGACGAGATATCCAAAGGATGTGACCAATTTAAAAATGGAAGTCACGACTCAATCATAGCTATAGGTGGTGGAAGCGCGATGGATGGTGGCAAATCCATATGCTTAACTGTTAATAGTGAAACCCCTTTATGGGATTTTGAGTTTGAACAACCTGTTCCAAAGATAACAAAAGAAAATGCGTTTCCAAAAATAATTACTATCCCAACAACTGCAGGAACTGGGGCAGAAACAGAAATAACAGCAATGGTTACACATTTAGAAAAAGGAATGAAATTTTGCATATGGCATCCAGATGTAAGGCCTATATTTACACTAGTAGATCCAGAGTTAACATTAGAACTTCCTCCAAAATTAACAGCTTGGACAGGTGTCGATGCACTTGTACATAGTATCGAGGGATACTGTGTGCCAGGTTTTCATCCACTTTGTGATGGAGCTGCTTTAGAAAGTCTTAATTTAATTTCAAAATCTCTTGTTTTAGCTGTAGAAGAGCCAAATAATTTATTGGCAAGAGGTGCAATGATTATAGGATCATATTTGGGAGGAATATCCTTTTTAAAAGGATTAGGTAATGTTCATTCAATATCTCACATGGTTGGAGCGGAATTTAATACTCATCATGGTTTAACGAATGCTATTGTCTTACCACCTGTTCTTCATTTCAATTTACCAGGAATGGACGAGAAAGTTCAGAGAATGTCAGAAGCCATGCAATTTGAAAATCATACAGTAAATGAATTTACACAAAATATCGAGTTGTTACTTGATAGATTAAATATCCCTAAAAGTTTAAGTGAAATTGATGTTCCTGAAGACTGTGCTGAAAGGATTGCAAAAAAAGCAATGCAGGATCAAGCCTATGCAACAAATCCAAAAGAAGCATCATTGTTGCAAATGAAAGAAATTGTTACTCAAAGTATAAAACAAGCTCGCTAAGCCTCTATGCTTGAGGATCAATCTGTTGAAAAAATATTACACAGTATTAATCAGCGACAAATATCTATCAAAGAGGTAATGGAATACTATTTAGATAGGATTGAAAAATTTAATCCAGATTTAAATGCTATAGTGCTACTCAAGGATAGAGGAGATCTTATAAAAGAGGCTATAAATAAAGATAATTCAACTCAATCTGAGAAGACTTTAAATGGAATTCCCATAGCTATTAAAGATTTGAGTGATGTAGTTGGTATTAAAACAACATATGGCTATCCTGGAACAAAAGATTATTTTCCCAAAAAAAATTCATTATTTGTAGAACGTCTAATTAAAAGCGGAGCTATTATAATTGGGAAAACTAACACAGCAGAATTAGGTGTTGGTGGACATACAATAAACAGATTGTTTGGCCCAACTTCTAATTATTATGATAATACAAAATCTGCAGCAGGATCAAGTGGAGGAGCCAGCACTGCTGTAGCAGCAGGACTGATACCATTTGCAGACGGCACGGATCAAATGGGGTCATGCAGAGGACCAGCAGCATATGCAAATATATATGGATACAGACCTACACCTGGGTTAATTTCAGTAGATAGAGGGAATCAATTATCAAAAATTCCCATACTCACAACACCTGGTTGTTTAGCAAAATCACCAAATGATATGGCATTTTTATTAGATGAAATGATTGGAAGTGATACAAGGGATAACTACTCTTTTGATTTAAAAGAACTTTTTAAAAATCAAAAAATAAAAGATGAAGATTTAACCAATATCAAAATAGGTTGGTTATCTAATATGAATAACAATTATAAAATTGAAACAAAAATTTTAGATATGTGTGAGTCTCAACTTAAAAAATTAGAAAACTTGAATGTAAAAATTGAAAGATTAAAACCAGATTTTGATAATGAAGGTCTATGGAATAGCTGGATTACGTTTAGATCAAAAAGTATTTACGAAGATACTTTAGCAATGAACATAAAAGATCTTAATACAATGACTTACCAAGCTATATGGGAGTACAATCAAGGAAAAAATATAACAGATGAAGACTTAGATAGCGCTTATAAACAAAAAAAAAGATGTGCAGAACAAATTGAAAATATTTTTAAAAACTTTGATTTTCTAGCGTTACCCTCTGCACAACTATTTCCGTTTGATAAAAATCAACAGTTTCCTAAAAAAATAAATTCTTTTGAGTTAGATACTTACCACCGTTGGTTAGAAATTTTTATATTATCTAGTCTTCTTGAATTACCGACATTTACTATCCCTGTCGGATTTGATGAACTTGGTATGCCAATGGGTATGCAGCTAATTGGAAAAAGGAAAAATGATTTACAATTATTTGCTTTTGCAAAAAAATATGAGGAAATATTTAACTTTAGTAAGTTTAAACCTCTGTTAGATTAATAATAATGAGGCACCCTCATCATTATAAAATAGCAGCTGCACTTGCTATATCAGCTGGATCATGGGGAATATATTGGTTACCACAAAGAATATTAGAGGATGGTGGTCTTACTGGTGGTTGGGGAACCATCGCACAAATGATTATTGGAGTTTTAATTTTATCTCCAATTGCAGTGTGGCGTAAAATTAATGGAAGAACTTTTGGTTTAGAGCTACCAATAACAGGCTTACTTTGTGGGGGTGGCTTTATTTGTTATGCGTTGAGTTTTCTTTTAACGGATGTAGTTCGAGCATTAATACTTTTTTATATGACACCGATATGGACTACTATTTTTGAAATTTTATTTTTAAAAAAAAGACCTGGGATAGAAAGAGCTATAACACTTAGTTTAGCTTTAGGGGGGCTATGGGTAGTATTTAGTAAGCAAACGATAATCCCTTTACCAGAGAACGCTGGTGATTGGTTAGCTTTTGCTGGAGGGGCTTTATTTGCTGGTGGGATGATAAAATTAGAAATCGCAAAGACAGATGGTGTATTCCCAACAATTTTTTCTTTCTTTTTTTATGGAACTTTATTTAACATTGTCGCTGGCTACTTTTTAAAAGATTATTTAGGACCTATGCCCACAATGGACTCTTTCGTTGCAATGTCTTCATTTCTTTTCTTTATATCTGTTTTTTATTTTATACCCACAGGTATAGTAATATTCTGGTCTCCTAGCAAATTAGGTGCAGGTTTGTGTTCCATTCTTTTTTTATCAGAAATACTTGTTGGTGTGACCAGTTCTAGTATTTTGACAGATGAGCCTTTTGGCTGGCGTGAAATAATAGGAAGTTCAATGATTGTGCTTGGTGGAATTTTAGCAGTAGTACTAGCGCCAAACACAAAAAAATCATGATTTATAAAGAAAAATTAAATAACAATTCAAAAATTTTCCTCGATGGTGGAAATGGTTCTGAGATTGCTAAATTAGGTGGTGATATGAGCCCTGCTTTTGCAGCATTATCAACAATTACATCTCCTGATATTGTTGTAAAAGTTCATGAAAACTTCATCAATGCTGGATGTGATATCATTACCGCTAACACTTTTGCAACTAGTAGACACGTTTTACAAAGTTTAAATCGTGAAAATGAAACTATAGAATTTTTAACTGGATCTGTCGAATTAGCTAGAAAAGCATTAAAAAACTGTAATAAGGAAAATCAGGTTGCTATAGCTGGAAGTCTCTCCAATTTTTTTGCTTTAAAGGAAAATGAATTTGTACCTGATCCAAGGTTTATTCCGTCATTTAAACAAGAAGAAGAGAATTATATAGAGGCAGCTAACACATTAAAAAATTCTGGTGTAGATATTTTAATATTAGAAATGTTATTAGACATAGACCATTCACAATTATTATTAAATGCTGCTTTACAAACTGGTTTACCTGTATGGGTTGGATTAAGTTGTTGTGTAAGTAAATATGATAACACGATAATTGGAAGAAATTTTAGAGCTGAAAAAGAAAAATCACTACTTTATGATGAAAAGATATATCAAGAACAACCAAAATTTTTACCTGAAGATGATATAATTTTATTTGAAGATATTATAAAAACATTAACAAATATTGGTGGAGATGTTTATGGTATTATGCACACGTGGTTTCAAGATAGCTATGGTGGCTTGAAAATTATAAAAGATCATTGGAGTGGCCCTATGATGTTTTATCCAGAAATACATAAATTTGATACAAGCACACATGAAGCTATTGCTACATGTAATGAAGATGAATTTGCAAATTCTTGCCTAGAATTTATTGATGATCAAATACAAATCATTGGTGGATGCTGTGGTGTAAGTGACAATCATTTAAAGAAATTAATTGAAAAATTTTAAATAATGACATTCATAAGAAAAGTGGA
>CACNLH010000016.1 GCA_902621205.1 uncultured Alphaproteobacteria bacterium
ACCTATTTTATTACCAGAATTACTTAGTAGAGATCCAAATAAACGCTCTAAATCCTATTTACTAATTTCTTTATCAGGTCTCTCATTTGGATGTTTTTTTCTTTTGATTGCAACTTATCTTTATCCAAATTTAATTTTATCCATTACTTTTGGTTTAGCTTATAACTCTGAAATAAATTTTTTATTTATATTAACTTTATCATTTTTTATTATTTGCATTTTCAATTTTTATTTATTGTATTTACTATCAGAAAATAACATACTTCCCTCTTTGATATTTTTTGTTGGAGGTCTAATGTACTTTATTTTTTTAAAGATTTTAAACTTAGGTGATTTTTTTGTATATATTCACCTATCCACTTCAATTATAATGTTAATTATAGCAACAGTTCATTATATATTTTCAAAGAAAACTTTACTTAATTTTTGATAAAAAATAACTTAAATCTTCAGGTGTCCCTAAGCCCAACATTTTATTAACCTCACTTATTACAATATTTTTTTTATCTAAAATAGCTTCGTTGTATGAGGGGCAAATATAAAATTCATTATTAGTTCTGATATCTTTCTCTATCATTTTTTCAGCAAATTTTACATATTCAGTCCCTTTTTTCCAATAATAAACACCAACTGTTGCGTTATTACTAATTGGTTTTTTTTCTGCGACTTTTATAACTTTGTTTAACTTATTCAACTTCGCATAACTCCATTTTGGATGATTTGACTTAAAAGTTAAAATAGCCCCATCTATTTTTTTATTTCTTTGCCATGACTCTATTGTTTTAGAAGCATCCCATTCTATATACTGATCACTATTGGCTATAATTAAAGGTAAATTATTATTAATATATTTTTTTGCTAGTAGACTTGTACATGCTGCACCTTCGGTAAGACCGTTTATTTTAACGATTTTACACTTTGGACATATGGCCTCTAAAAAATATTTTAAATTATATTTTTGGTAATGTTCTTCTTGAACTATAAAAATAGTATTACACTTAATTTTTAGAGACTCTAAGACTAACTGTATCATTGGCTTGCCATTTACATCTATTAAGGGTTTAGGAAATGTGTAGCCTGCTGTTTGAAAACGAGAACCTAATCCTGCCATAGGTATCAAAAGATTCATATTTTTAGACTCATAAAAATCACTATCTTGAGACTCTGTTTTAAAATTAATTAAATTATCGATAAACTTAGAGTCTATATCGTCTCTATTCTTGACATCTATAAGTGTAGCACCGCTTTTCTTTGCAGCCCTCTTTCCTATTTCACTATCTTCAATTATTATTGTTTGATCAGGCTCGACTTTAAAATGTATCATTGATTTCCAGTACATTTCTGGATGGGGTTTTGGTGATATAACATCTTCATTTGATGTAATTAAATCTACATACTTCGTCAAACCAAGTAATTCGATTACCAGCTCACATGTCTCTCTTATTGAGTTACTAGCGACTGCAATATTTATATTTTTGTTTTTAATTTTTTTAAAAAATTTTATCAAATTCTGATCTTTCTTGATTTTTGAAAGGTGTTTAAAAGTTAGCTTTTGCTTATCTTGCCATATTTTATTATATAATTTCTCTGGCAATTTTTTTTCATCGGTGAGTTTTTTTAATTTTTGCATAGTTGATAATGCTTCATAAGAAATTTCCTGTTCACTTTTGGTAATCATGAATTTAGAATTTATATTTTTAAGCGCTTTATTGAGTGCTATGTAGTGAGTCTCTTTTGACTCAACCAAAACTCCATCTAAATCAAATATTACTAACTTTGTCGCAATTTTTTTCACTAAAAGATTAATAAATCATTATTTTTATTTGTAAACATGATTTATTTAATGTAACAAAATAAACATGAAAATTCTGATCACTGGAGTTGCTGGATTAATTGGTTCAAATTTAGCTGAGTATTATAAAAAAAAAAATTTTGAAGTATTTGGCATAGACAACTTAAGCGGAGGCTACGAATCAAATATACCCGAGGGAATCGAATACCACAACGTTTCATGTGAAGATCGTAAAAAGATTTTTGATATTTTCAAAAAAAATAAGTTTGATTATGTTGCACACTGTGCAGCCCACGCTTATGAAGGTCTTTCTGTTTTTGCTCCCCACTTAATATGTACAAATATTATTTCTTCTTCTGTCTCTATTTTTTCAGCTGCTGTTAATAGCAAAGTTAAGAGAATTATTCATTTTTCTTCGATGGCTAGATATGGTGATATAGAAACACCTTTTTACGAGGATCAGTCTATACCAAAACCGATTGATCCCTATGGTATAGCTAAACTTGCATCAGAAAATATATTAATTAGTTTGTGTAAAGCCTTTGACGTTGAATACAATATTGTTGTACCTCATAATGTTATTGGACCTAATCAAAAATATAATGATCCGTATAGAAATGTTGCCTCTATAATGATCAATAAAATTTTAAAAAATGAAAGACCAATAATTTATGGAGATGGTGAACAAAAAAGATGTTTTTCAGATATAGACGATTGTATAACCTGTATTGATAAGATGATCTTAGACAAAAATGTAAAAAATCAAGTTATCAACATTGGACCTGATGAAGAGTTTGTAACTATTAATGAACTCTCAAACTTAATATCAAATAAACTTAAATTCAACCAACCACCTATTTATGTAACTGATCGACCTTTAGAGGTAAAACACGCTTATTGTTCATCAGACAAGGCAAGAAAACTTCTAAATTATAAAACAAAAATACCGCTATCGAAGAGTATTGATAAGATAATACAATTTATAAAAACAAAAGGAACTATGGATTTTGATTACAACTTTGATTTAGAGATAAATAATAAACGAACTCCAAAAACATGGAAAAATAAATTGATTTAAAAGTTATTTATGTACCAACTTAAAAGAAAAGAATATATTAATGAAAATCTTTTTAAGATTTTCTTCGATAAAAGTGATTTAAATTTTATACCAGGTCAACATTTTAGTCTCTCAATACCAGATAAGTCTATCAATAGAGAGTACTCTTCTTATACTTCTGTAAATGATAAAGAAATAGGTTTTTTGGTAAAAAGAGTAGAAGGTGGTATTATGACAAATATTTTGAATGAAATGTCAGTAGGTGACTCCCTTAATATTTATGGACCCTATGGATCTTTTATATTAAACGAAGAGCAAATTTCAGAAAAACAAATTATATTTATAGCTTCAGGAACTGGCTTAGCACCATTCGTATCAATCAAGGAGTCATATAATCTAAAAAAATACAAACTTTTTTTAGGGATAAGATATGCTAGCGATATTCCCGATGCTGATAAATTCGAGCAAAGTAATTGTTTCTATAGTATTTCTAGAGAGTCCAATCTGATTCAAAACAATTACTACAAAGGAAGATTAACAGAGCAACTTCAAAAAATCGAATATATAAATGATTATGAGAACTCCATTTACATGATATGTGGAAATTCTTATATGATAAGTGATGCTTATGATATATTAGTTAATGAAAAAAATATTGATCCAAACTTAGTTATAACTGAGTCTTTTTTTTGATGAAAATTAGTATTTCTTATCCACCAATTACAAACGAATACGGACAGAAAGCAATGGTGTCACAAAATAGAAATGTTCAATATTTTAAAAAACCCACTTATCTTCTCCCAGTTATTCAGGCACAAGCTGCAACAAAATTAAAAAATAATGGCTTCAATGTAATTTGGGATGATGGCAACGCCGATTTAAAATCTTTTGATCAATGGTATAAAACTCTGATTGAATTAAAACCTGATTT
This sequence comes from uncultured Alphaproteobacteria bacterium, assembly GCA_902621205.1. Taxonomy (GTDB): domain Bacteria; phylum Pseudomonadota; class Alphaproteobacteria; order HIMB59; family HIMB59; genus HIMB59. The sequence goes on from CACNLH010000016.1 coordinate 3,781, forward strand.
AATATTTATGGAAGGCACAACACCAGTTATGAATTTTTTATGGGAATTATCAAATAAAATTAAATCTGATTTGCCAAATACTATATTAACAATTGGTGGTTATCACGCAATGAGACAACCACAGGAAACTTTACTAAAATCTAGCTTTGACATTGTAATAAAAAGCACAAATTTAGATTTTGTTTTGTTAGAGTTAGTTAAAGAAATAGATAATAAAAACTTATCTATTGATAGTTTGAATACTAAAGGCATTACATATAAAAGCACTCTCTCTGGAGATATTATAGATAATGGAGGTTTCAAAATGGTGGAAAATCTAGACTCCTCTGACATCATTAACAGAGATTTAGTAAAATGGGAAAACTACGCCTTTGAAAATGGAAATTTTTTACAGACGCCCGGTACTTATTCATCAAGTGTTATACGAGATTGTATGTTTGGTAAATGTACTTTTTGTAGATATAACGGACCAGATTTATCATTTTCTAAAATGTCAATTAAAAAAAGTGTAGATGAATATGAAAATTTAATTCTCAATCACGGAGTAAAAGAAATTTTTGATGACTCTGGGGTGTGGTATCGAGGAAAAGATGCAATAGATTTTGCTAAAGAAATTATAAAAAGGGGCTTACATAAAAAAGGTTGTTATTTTGGTTTTAATACGAGATTTGAGTATCTTGATGAGGAAACTATAAAATGGCTCTCAAGAGCTAATTTTAGGTTTATCCTTATTGGATTAGAGTCAGGTTCAAACTATACTTTAAATAAATTAAATAAGGGTTATTCAATGAAAGAAATTAGAAAAAACTTAAACTTAATGACTAAGTATGGTCTTCACCCACATTTGACAATAATGGTAGGATATTATTGGGAAACAAAGGAAATGTTAATGGACACGGTAAATGCTGTCAAAGATATTATGTTTAAGGGTTTAGCTAGAACACTCCAAGTTACTATATGTACACCAGTGGATTATACACCTTATCATATTGATTGTCTTGAAAATGATAGGTTACTAGTGGACAATTATGATGACTTTGATATGAGTAAAGTAATTGTAAAAACTCCTATAGAACACTCGCATTATTACAAAGCCATAAAAGACATGTACTCAATTGCATTTCATCCAAAATTTATTTTTAGACAAATAATTTTTTTATTTAATTTCAAAAAAAGAGATTGGCAATTTTTATTTACATATAGCATAAGGGCCATCAGAAGAGTAAAACAACATATATTTAATTTAACTCATAAATCAGCTTAATTATGTTTTCTATAACTATAGTATGATCAATCTATTCTAGAATTTTGCCTTAATGAAAGTTGCAATAATTACTGGTAGTAATGGTTTAGTTGGATCTGAGTCTGTTAAATATTTTTCAAAGTCATTCGACAAAATAATCGGAATAGATAATGATTACAGGAAATTTTTTTTTGGTAAGACAGCATCTACAAATTGGTTAAAGAAACATTTACTTAATAATGTTGCAAATTATGAGCATTTTGATGTTGATATTTGTGATAAAAAATCGATCAAAAGAATTTTTTCAAAATATAATAAGGACACAAAGTTAATAATTCATACTGCAGCTCAGCCAAGCCATGATTGGGCTGCAAAAAATCCAATATTAGATTTTGAAGTCAATACATATGGTACTTTAAACCTTTTAGAGGCAACAAGAGAATATTCTAAAAATGCAGTTTTTATATTCACTTCAACAAATAAAGTTTATGGTGATAGACCAAATCAGTTTAATTTTAAAGAAACTAAAACTAGGTATGATATAGTAGAGAAAAAATATTTATCAGGTTTTGACGAAGAGTTATCCATTGATAATTCCAAGCACTCAGTTTTCGGTTGTTCTAAATTAAGTGCAGATATTTATGTTCAAGAATATGGAAAATATTTTAATATGAATACAGGAGTTTTTAGGGGTGGATGCTTAACAGGCCCTATGCATTCTGGTGCTGAACTTCATGGTTTTTTGTCGTACCTTGTAAAATGTAATTTACAAAAAGAAAAATACAAAATTTTTGGTTATAAAGGAAAACAAGTTAGAGATAATATTCATTCCTCAGACCTTATATCTATGTTTAACTTTTATTATAAAAACCCATCAAAAGGTGAAATTTTTAATTGTGGGGGTGGCATAAAGAATAATTGTTCAATAATTGAAGCAATAAATATCATAGAAAGTATAACAAATATTAAAATGAAATATAAAATTTTAAAAAATAACAGAATTGGAGACCATATCTGGTATATAACAGATTATTCAAAATTTAAAAAAAAATATCCAAGTTGGGATCAAAAATATACTTTGAAAGAAACTTT
>CACNLH010000017.1 GCA_902621205.1 uncultured Alphaproteobacteria bacterium
TTTTATAACTTCTGTAGAAGTAAATTTTATAATTGAGAAATGAACTATACTGTTTATAAAAATAAAAAAATACTTATCACTGGAGCTAATGGTTTTAAAGGATCTTGGCTTTCTTTTATTTTAAATAAGTATGGTGCTAAAGTTTATGGTTTGGGAATTAAAAATGAAAAAGACTCATATTTATTTAATGCACTTAGATTAAATAAAAACATTAACTTCAGTATAATTGATATAAATAATTTTGATAAAGTTAATCAATATATAAAACATTTAAAACCAGATTTTATATTTCATTTAGCTGCACAGAGTATTGTTTCTGAAAGCTATAATGAGCCATTGGATACTTTTAAAACTAATATTATTGGTAGTGCTAATATTTTAGAATCTTTTTATAAATCAAAAATAGAAGGAATGGTTTACGTAACTTCAGACAAATCTTATGAGAATAAGGAGTGGGTTTGGGGCTATAGGGAAACCGATAATTTAATGGGTTCTGATCCTTACTCTTGTTCAAAATCGTGTGCAGATCTAATTCTGAATAGTTATATTAAAAGTTACAATATAAATTCTAAAAAAATAAGATTAGCTTCTGCACGGGGTGGCAATGTAATTGGAGGTGGCGATACCAAAAAAGACAGAATAATCCCCGATTTAGTAAAATGTATTATATCAAAAAAAAATATTATTTTAAGAAATCCACAATCAGTCAGACCTTGGCAACATGTTTTTGATATATCAAATGGATATTTAACACTTGGAGAGCGAATGATAAATAAGAACTTAAAGACAAGTCTGGCAAGTTGGAATTTTGGTCCAGATAATCATAGTAAATTAAATGTTCGATCACTTACAAAAAATTTTATAAAGATATGGGGATCAAATATAAAAATTCATGTTGCGAAAAAAAATTTTAAAGAAACCAATTATTTACACCTTAACTGTGATAAATCGAAAAGAGAACTAAACTGGAAAAGTAAACTTACTCAACTTGATTGTTTGAATTATACTGTTGATTGGTACAAAAATTTTTACCATAATAATAAAAATATTTACAACTTTTCTAATGATCAATTTGAAAAGTTTATTTCCAAATAATTTGCTATCCAATCCTAAAAAAAAAATTGTAATTCTTGGTGTAAACAGTTTTATTGGCTCTAATTTGGTAAAGTTTTTTAAGAAAAATAACATCAATTTTGTTGGATTTTACAATAATAAAAAAACTAGACTTAAAGGAATTAAAAATATCCGTAAATTAGATCTGAGTAATAATTCACTTACAAAATTTATTAATAACTTTCAACCAGATACAATCATTAATTTTATTGGTAATTCAAACAATAATGATAATAATCTCAAAAATCATGTGAGCTCAAATATTAATTCTTTGACTAAAATTTTATTAAAATTACAGAACGCTAAATATAAAAAATATACTTTGTATGGTTGCAGCACATCTCTAGAGTTTCCAAGCTCAAAAAATAAAATTCTTGAAATTTCTAAACGAGTGCCATCTTCAATTTACGCCTTAACAAAATTTATAAGTCATATAATGTATTTAGATTGGAGTTTACAAAATAAAGTTAAATACACTAACTTAATTTTTTACAATATAGTTGGAGATGACTTTTATAAAAAAGATATCATCTCTAAAATGATAGATAATTTTGAAGAAGAAATTATAATAAAATATCCAAAAACTATCAGAGATTTTACTTATATAAATGATATTGTGAAAATTTTATATTTAATCTTTTTAAAAAATGATATTAGTCACTATCCTTCTATAAACATTTGTTCAGGAAGAGGTCATTCAATAATTAAATTATATAATTTAATCAAGAAGCACCAAATTATAAATATAAGAAATATTAAATTAAGAAAAAATAACAAGTATGAAAAGACTGTTGGAAACAATAACAAACTTTTAAAAATAATAGGTAAATTTAAATTTACTAAAATCGAGGATGTTATAAAGTACAAGATTAAATCGAAATACTAATATGAAAACAGTAATATTATCAGGTGGCATGGGTTCTAGAATCAGCTCTGAAACCATAGATAAACCCAAACCAATGATTAAAATAAGAAATGTACCTATACTAGTTCATATTATGAATATTTATTCCCAATTTGGGTTTGATGATTTTATTTTGTGTCTCGGTTATAAAGGTGAATATATCAAAAACTATTTTTATAATTTTTTTATAAATAATACAGATTTCACAATTGACTTTAAAGACTCATCAATTTTTTTTCATAACAAAAAAAAACTTAATTGGAAAATTACATTTGTTGACACTGGTATAAATTCAAATACAGGTGAAAGAATTAAGAGGATTAAAAAATATATTAAAGAAGATAATTTTATGCTTACTTACGGAGACGGAGTAGGAGATGTAAACATAAAAAAACTTTTAAATTTCCATATAAAACACAAAAAACTGGCTACTTTAACTGCTGCAAGACCTCCAGGTAGATTTGGTGTTTTAGATATTAAAAGCAATAATATAGTAAATAGTTTTAAAGAAAAAATTAACCCTAAAGGATACATAAATGCCGGTTTCTTTGTACTTAATAAACAAATATTCAAATATCTTGATAAATATAAAAATCCAATATGGGAGAGAGAACCTTTAGAGCAATTAGCAAAATCTAATCAGTTAGTATCATTTAAACACAAAGGATATTGGAGACCAGTCGATACAACCAGAGATAAAGAGGATTTAGAGAGAGAAATTATAAAAATTTTATAATGTTTTTTATATCTCATCGTGGAAATATTGATGGAAAAATAACTCAATTTGAAAATTCAATAGATTACATTTTGACTGCATCAGAAAATTATGATGTCGAAATAGATATATGGTTTTATAAAAATAATTTTTATTTTGGTCATGATGAACCAAAATATTTAATTGATAGATCCTATCTAAAGAGAACTTTTGATAAAAAAAAATTTTGGTTTCATGCTAAAAATTTTGAGGCATTAGAAAAAACATTTTTTTTTAAGAAAGCAAATTTTTTTTGGCATCAAAATGACGATTTTACTATAACAAATAAGGGTTATTTTTGGACTTATCCAAGCAAACAGCTATCAAAAAAATCTATTTGTGTTTTACCAGAAGCTTATACAAAAAAGAGAAAGTTTAAAAATTTATTGGGTATTTGTTCTGACAGAATTAAGTATTATAAAAAACATAATAATTAAATTTTATTGAGTTCCATCATAATTATGTTATGGGTATATTTATTTGGTAAAAATAAACATAATAACTTATAAAATAATCTCCATAAAAATCCATAGGTAAAAATAGTTAGTGAAAATAATTTATTTTCCTTAAAATTATAAAGTTTGTTTTTAGTAATATTTTCTATGATTTTAATTTTTATAATTTTTAAATCATGTTTGAAAAAAATATTTTTATACTTACTATACTTATGATTAATTTCATTTGGAGTAGCTATTTGATTTTTTATTAAATAATTTTTACCCATAAATAATGTCATAATTTTTCTTATACTTGAAGATATAATTAATTGTAAAGAGTCACCATTTGGTTCAATTATAATAATCTTCCCTTTTTTCTTTAACCATTTATTTGAACTTTTTATTACTTGGTTTAAGTCAGGAAAATGATGAAGTATATTATGAAAAATTATCGTATCAAATTTCTCATTTGTAAATAATTCTTCTTCTTCGATATCTCCAGCTATTCCCTTTGTGTTTTTTACATTTTTTGAATTAAATTTTTCAATCATTTTTTTCGATATATCCACTCCAAATAAATATTCAAAATTTAAATACTCCATAAATTTAAGTCCATAAGAACCTGTGCCACAACCAGCCTCTAATACAACACCATATTTTTGATTTTTGTCTAGAAAATTTAGAATTTTGTTAAAATACACCTCATCTATTTTTTCTTCATAATTATCAATGTTTTTTTCAAATAATTCAATTTCAAATTCCTTGATCTGCCTTTTTTTCATAGTATTAATAATAATCAATTCATGAATGTATCCAATATAATAATAACCGAAAGCGATTTTAATTTTAAAGGTTTTAAAAAAATTTCAATCAAATACAGTCAGCTGTTCCATCCTTCATCAAGAATAAAATTAGAGAGTGTAAATAAATTAATATTAGATGATGTTCTTGGAAACTCAAAATTTGATAAAATTATAATTAAAGAGGCAATATCAATTTTGGCTTTGAAGGGTAATTTATTAATAACATTTTCCACAACTAAATTTAATAATTTTTTAAAAACCAAAGCTTTTATTAATAAATTTAAAAAAATTTTTTAATTTAATTGACTCTGGTCAATTAGAAAATTTTGACTATTCCAAATTTGACTCAAATTCCATAAATTTAAAAAACCGTAACTCTGGATTTTATATTTATATAAATAAAATTAAATCGTTTGAGCATCTCCAATCAAAAATTACACAATGGTCTTTTGGTATTATCTCAAATGGTAAAAATGATAATCAAGTAGACAAAATAATAAATTCTATTTTGAATATGAAAGTTCCACAATTCGAAATAAAAGTATGTGGAGAGTATAGAGGTAAATTTAAAAATAAAGTAAAAATAATTAGACTTCAAAAATTTGATGACAAAGGTTGGATAACTAAAAAGAAAAATAAATTGGTTCAAAATTTTCAATATGAAAATTGTTGTATTGTCCACGATAGAATTATATTTGATAAAAACTGGTATAAAGGAATGATAAAATGGGGAAATCATTTTGAACATCTAGGTTGTACACAAAAATATTTGAACAAAAGAACAAACGATTGGTTAATAAATGAGAGATATTTTGATATTTATTTTGGTTTTGCTAGTTTACTAGACTATCAAGATTGGAGTAACCATGCATTTATTGGAGGTCAGTTACATATTTTTAAAAAATCAATTTTTCTAAATAGAGGATGGAATAACTTTCTTTTCTGGAATGAAGCGGAGGACTACGAAATTTCACGATATTACAATTCAAAAGGACATATATTGAGATTTAATCCCTATTCTGAAGTTAATACACTTTCCTCAAGGTACAACGATATACCTAAAATGATATTTAATCCTTATAAAAGGTCTAATAAATATAAAGGCAATCCTATGAGAATTTTAGGAAGAAAAGCATACAGATATTTATATTCTTACAAATTTTTTAGAAATACGTTACCAACTCTTTTTAAAAGTAATTTTACTGTCAAGATAGTGAAAAATATATTTAAAGCTTTTTAATGAACAAAAAAGAATTTTCAATAATTGTACTTCATTACGGAGATCAAAATAATCTTTTTAATTTATTAGATTGTCTTAAAAATCAAAATAATAACTCTTTTGAATTATGCGTCATTAACAATGATAAGCCAATTTTTTTAGGAGAAAATTATTATGATTACAAAATTGTAAATACAAATAATAATTTAGGTTACTCATACTCTTGTAATTTAGGATATGAAGAAAGTAATACAGATTGCATTTTTTACATAACAAGTGATTGCTATATTGAAGATAAAGATTTTCTTAGCAAAATGTATAGAACATATACTAACTCTGATACAAAAATTGTTCTTGGGCCAAATATTATTTATCAGGGAGAAAAAGTTTATAAAAATGGATTAATGACCATTGATGTTTTAGCTTCTCCAGCACAATCTTTGAAAAATCATTTTTACATAGATGGTTGTGCTTTTATGATAAATAAAAATTTTTTTAATGAAATTGGTAAATTAGATGAAAGATATTTCCTTTATGGAGAAGATGTAGATTTATGTTGGAAGGTTCATCTTTTAGGTGGTGAAATAATTCTTGATAAAGATATTTATTTACACCATGAGGCAGGAGCTACGAGTTTAGGTCACGATTATAAATCAGATTTTTTGATACCATTTAGTAGAAGATACAATGCAGAGAAAAATGCTATATGTAATATGATTAAAAATTATAGTTTACTATCTCTTTGTGTTATAACGCCTTATTATCTATTTATCTTTTTACTTGAATTTTTTTATTATTTAGTTACTGGCAATATCAAAATGAGTTTTCACTTAA
>CACNLH010000018.1 GCA_902621205.1 uncultured Alphaproteobacteria bacterium
TATGTGTTTGATTACCTAAATGAAAAGTGATGATACAAAAGTACTTGATGAAGCACTTATTTCTAAAAAATGTGCATGGCTTTATTATGTAGGAAAACTAAATCAAAATCAGATAGCTAAGAAAGTAGGTCTTAGCAAGATGCGAGTGCATAGGTTAATTGCTTTTGCAGAAAAAAAAGGCTTCGTAAAGACTTTTGTTGAAGGCGGTTTTGATGAAACCTCAAAATATGAAAATATTTTAAGAGAAAAATATCACTTAAAAATTAGTGAAGTTATTCCAATTGAAGATATAAATAAAGATCCAAATGAAATGATAGGTGCTGCTGGTGCTAGATTTATAATGAATCAAATCAATGAAAAAAATATAAATGAATTTGGAATAGGAACAGGCAATACTCTGAACAAGATAGCTAAATGGCTACCCAAGATAAATAAAAGAATAGATTTTATAACAGTTAATGGATCTTTAACTTCTCATAATTCAATACAAACTGAAACAGGGATTAATCTAATAGCTCATAAAACCAATGGTGAATGTTATAATGTTGGTATTCCATTGATGGTTGAGTCGATTGATCAAAAAAAGATTTTAGAAAAAATAAAATTTATAAAAGAAATAATGAATAGAGCAAATAATACTAAAATAAAAATAGTAGGTGTAGGTGGACTGTTTGACACCTCGCAGATAGTTAAGTCTAAAATTTTTAGCAAAGAGTCAATAGAAAAAATTAAGAAGGCTGGAGCTGTTGGAGAGGTTGCGGGTAATTTTTTTGACAAAAATGGGAAATATATCTCTATTAAAGAGACGCAGAAAATAACTAGTGCAGATATTAAGTCTTTCAAGAAATCAACAACTGTATTAGTTGCTGGCGGCAAGCAAAAAATCTCACAAATAAAATCAGTCTTAAAAAGTGGCTTATTTACTGGATTAATTACAGATGAAGAAACAGCAAAACAACTCTGAAATAAAATAAAATACAAGTTTCCTTTTATTCAATATTTATCTAAAATGAAATATGTTTAACTCATTGAAATTTATTTCAAAGTTAAGCATTTCTTTATAGGAGGAAAATAATGAAAAAACTACTATTTGCCTTGGTGGCATCCATCTTCTCCTTTTCAGCAATGGCTGGCGGTCATGCTGATTGGTTTAAGGAAGCCGGTGCTCCATACAAAGGAACAGTTCTACAGGGTGTAGCTGAAAATACACCTCCAGGACAGTTTGCAGGTGAGGTTTTAGCAAAGGAATTTGAAAAGCTCACTGGCATCAAAGTACAATTAGAGAATACATCATGGGATCAGATGTATGATAAAGCAATTAAAGATATGGAAGCTAACTCAGGTATCTACGACTTTGTTTATATCGAGCAGGACATTGTATATGACTACCTAAACAGAGACTTCTTGGTTAACATCACAGAAGGTCTAGCGAGTAATCCAAGTCTTCAAGCACCCGGTGTCAGTCTAGATGACTTCACAACATTCATCGATTATTTTAAAGATGATACTGGTGATGTTTTTGGTGTACCAATGGAAGCATTCATTAAGGTGTACTTATACAGAAAAGATCTTTTTGAAAGAGCCGATGCAAAAGCAGCATTTAGAGCTCAGTACGGATATGGTCTTTCTCCAGCAACTTCTTTTGATCAGTACAGAGACAATGCTGAGTTCTTTACTCACTTCTGTGCAGAGCAAGGAATGGAATGTTGGGGAACAACTGTTCAAGGACACACTGGTCACCCAGCATCAACTTATGAGTTCCTAGAGTCAATTGCACCTTCTTTTGGTCTTTATAACTGGGGTGTAAATATGGATACATATCAATCATGTGTTGAAAATGGTGGACAGTTAAACGGTGGTAGAGCAAAAGCTGCTCTAAACTTCTGGACACAATTATTACCATTTGCTCCACCTGAAGCTCTTCAAAGTACTTGGAGTGAAGTTGGATCATCTTTTGCTGCAGGAAGAGCTGCGCAAGGATGGGTATATGGTGAAAATGCTGCATGGATTGCTACAGATGCTGAAAAATCTGCAGTTGTCGGTAACGTCGGTGTAATGCTACCTCCTACAGCGCCTGGTGTTATGACACAAGCTGCAGCTGGTAATGGTTACATTGGTTACTATGATGGAGGTGCTTATGGTATTCCTCACTCATCTAAGAACAAAGAGGCAACTATGCTTTGGTTGCAATTTGTTGCAATGAACGAGCACCAAGCTGATTGGGCAATCGCAGGCGGACGTATCACACACAAGGATACATATGCTGACCCTAAAGTTATGGCTGTTGACGAGCAAGCAGACGGTTACTTTACTCTTATGAGAGATACTGGCTTTTTATACGCTGGTGCTCCTCCGTTCCCATTCCATGGTGCGGGAAGAGGTGCTATTGACCCATTCATTTACAGTGCTTTAGCAGGTGAAATGACTCCTGAAGAAGCTCTCGATGGTGCGTGTCAAGCATTAGACACAGTAATGGCTGACCTCGGTTACCAAAACTAATAATACTTCAAAACGGGAGGTGTAAAACCTCCCGTTCCACTCTCAATGCTGTCTAAAAATAAAACTGGCTGGCTACTTTTATCTCCAACAATATTAATTTTAGTTTTAGCAGGCTTGGTTCCTTTCTTTTACGTTTTGTATGTTGGTTTTTTTCAATGGAACCCTCTCGCAGTTGACCCCTCTCTTCAATTCGATGGATTTGCTTCAAATTATAGAAGACTTATTTTTGATGAAATTTTTTTAGAGTCTATATGGCGTTCAATTAAATTTTCAGTTGTAACATTATCAATAGAACTAACTCTTGGTTTTTTACTTGCACTCTCTTTATTAAGCTCATTTCCTTTAAAATCATTTTTTAGAAGTGTGCATACCCTTCCCTTAGTTATTGCTCCTATTGTAGTGGGATCAATTTTCAAATTATTTACAGTACAAGGATTAGGGCCACTGCCCCATATTTTAAAAGATTATTTTGGTTATACCTTAAATTATGGATTAAATGCTGAACAAGCTTTTTGGATGATTGTAATAATGGATGTATGGCATTGGACACCATTTGTAACTTTGACATTACTTGCAGGGTTAAGTGCACTTCCTCAAGATCCCTATGAGTCTGCAAAAATAGATGGTGCAAATAATTTTCAAATTTTTACTTACATAACTATTCCTATGATGGTTCCTGTTTTAATTGTTGTTATTTTTATAAGATTAATGGACTCTTTAAAAATTGTTGATGAGGTTTGGATGTTAACAGGTGGAGGTCCAGGATACGCTACACGATTCACTGGAATTCATATTTGGAAAGAAGTATTTGAAAAAAGATATTATGGACTAGGTTCGGCAATGTCGATTTTATATTTATATATCACAATTGTTATTTGTTGGGTCTTGTACAGTGTGATGGTTGCAAGGGGGAAAAATGAAGACTAAAAAAACTTTTGCTAAAATTGGGACTACTTTTTTATGGAGTTTACTTACAATTATCACGTTATTTCCTATTTACTGGATGATTTTAGTCTCAACAAGAACTCCGGTTGAATTATTTGGCAAACCAGATTTAAGTCCAACATTTTTTGAGAAAGTTCACTGGAAAAATTTTACAAAACCATTTATTGATGGAATTTATTCTGATTATCTTTTCAATTCAATTATCGTTGCAACCTCAAATGCAGCTTTAGTGACAGTGCTAGCATTAATGGCTACTTATGCCCTCTCCAGATTTAAGTTGCCTGGATCAGAAAGTATATTTTTTTGGACTATGACCAACAGAATGGCACCTCCTGCAGCTTTTTTATTGCCACTATTTTTACTGTTTTCGACTGTGTTTAAATTTGGCGACTTTACTTTATTTGATACAAAAATTGGACTAATTTTATTGTACTGTGTTTTTAATTTGCCCTTTGCTATATGGCTTTTAAAAGGAATAATTGATGGGATACCCAGAGAGTTAGATGAAGCAATGATTGTTGATGGTGCTAATCTATTTACTATATTTAGAAAGCTAATATTACCATTAGCAGCTCCAGGCATAGCTGTAACATCTTTACTTAGTTTTCTATTTGCTTGGAATGAATATTTATTAGCATCAACTCTAACAAGTGTTTATGCGAGAACTATTCCTACCGGATTATCAGAATTTGTTACTACCACTGGAACAAACTGGGGAACTATGGCTGCAGTAGCTTTGGTGTCGATGTTGCCCGCATTATTATTTTTATTTGCAGTTCAAAAACATATAGTAGCAGGATTAACATTTGGAGCAGTGAAGGGTTAATATGAAAAAAAGAGGTTTTATTCCCATAAATACAAATTGGTTTGATAGGTTGTTTATTGGAGTAATAAGTTACGTTGCATTACAGTTATTTTGGATGAGATTTCTGGAAAGCTTCGTGTCATTAAATTTTGCAATAGGAATAGGTATATTGTGGATAATTTTTGTTATTTGGAAAGGATAAAGTAATATGAAAGCTCTAGTATTAGAAAAGCGATTAGAATTACAATTGCGTGATATTGATTTGCCAACAGAGGTAGGCCCTGATGATGTTAAAATAAAAATGCATACAGTGGGTATCTGTGGTTCAGATATTCATTATTATGAGCATGGTAAAATCGGTCAATGGCATGTCAATGCCCCAATGGTTTTGGGCCATGAAGGATCTGGTACAATTATTGCTGTAGGAGAAAATGAAAAAATATTGAAAGCTGGTGATAGGGTTTGCATCGAACCCCAAGTGGTCAGTAAAAAATCAAAGGAATATAAATTAGGACTTTATAATTATGATCAAAAAGTTAAATTTTGGGCTACACCTCCTATTCATGGGTGTCTAGCACCAGAAGTTGTATTTCCTGGTGATATGGTTTTCAAAATTCCTGATAATCTCTCTTATGCAGAGGGTGCTATGGTTGAGCCTTTAGCTGTTGGTATGCAAGGGGTCACCAAAGCAAAGGTAAAACCAGGTCAAATAGGGTTAGTCATGGGTTGTGGCCCTATTGGGTTAGTTACTGGCTTAGCTGCATTAGCCGGAGGTTGTTCCAAAGTTTATATTGCTGATGTTTTGGCAGAAAAATTAAAAATGTGTGAACATTACCCTGATTTAATTCCTGTGGACTTAACAAAAGAGAGTTTATCTGAAAGAGTCATGGATGATACAAATGGGTGGGGTGTTGACCGCTTTTTTGAATGTAGTGGTGCAGTCAAAGCATATGAGTCAATTTTTTCATGTTGCTCACCAGGGGCTCATGTCGTACTCATAGGTAATAACGCAGAACCTGTGCCAATGAATTGGGCTATTTTATTTGCCAAAGGATTAGAGTATCAAACCGTTCATAGATATTCACATCAATATGAGCCCTCTATTAGATTATTGGGTAGTGGAAAAATTGATGTCAAACCAATGATCACTCATACTTT
>CACNLH010000019.1 GCA_902621205.1 uncultured Alphaproteobacteria bacterium
TTCTTGAACACGGAATGGTTGACATGGTTGTCCATCGAAAAGAATTAAGTAAAACACTTTCAAAAGTATTATCATTCGTAAAAAAATAAATTCTTGAAAGATCCAATTTTTCAAAGGCTACTAAATCTACATCCAAAATTTTCAGATTTATCATTAGGGAGAATTAAAAAACTCTTAAAGAAAATAAATTTTGATGAGAATTTACTTCCTAAAGTCATTCATATAGCCGGTACTAATGGTAAAGGCTCAACAGCAGCTATTTTGAAATCAATTCTCAATCATCATGATTATTCAACACACGTATACTCCACACCTCACCTAGTAAAATTTAATGAAAGAATTCAATTAAGATCAAAAGAAATTTCCAATCAAAAATTATTAGAATATTTGAAGTATTGCGAAGTTAAAAATGAGGGAAACTTGATAACATTTTTTGAAATTACTACCGCGGCAGCGTTTAAAGCTTTTCAAGATCATAAAGCTGACTATCTGATATTAGAAGTTGGGCTTGGAGGAAGATTTGATGCTACAAATATTTTAAAAAAATCAAAGTATGCAGCAATTACTCCAATTTCTTTAGATCATCAAGATTATTTAGGAAATTCATTGTATCAAATTGCTTTTGAGAAATTAGGAATATTAAATCCAAAAAGTACGATTTTTATTAATCGACAGAAAACAAATGTTATGAAATATATTAAGTCACAATTAAAAAAAAGAAAATTAACTGCAAATCTATTTAATAATCATTGGAAAATAAAATCTAATTTTTATTTATCGAATGATATTAGAGTTAATTTATCGAAATTAAGTTTATTAGGATCACATCAATTAATTAATGCCGGATTAGCAATACATTTAGCGAGGAATATATTGAAAGAAAAATTTGTAATAGAAAAAACAGAAAAAGCGTTGATGAATTGTGAGTGGCCTGGGAGATTGCAGCAAATTAAGAGTGGACTTTTAAATAAAAAAATAAAGAAATATAAGAATATTTATTTAGATGGCTTTCACAATATTGATGGCATGAAAGCATTAATTAAATCATTACCAAAAAATAGGAAAGTTCTCATATGCTCTTTTTTAAATAATAAAAAATATATTCAGATGCTTTCTAGCTTATCAAATCATTTTAATAAAATAATTGTTGTTAAAATGAACGAGGAAAACTCTATTACTGAGGATCTGCTACCCAAATACCTTAAGCTCTATTTTGCAAATTCCTTAACAAATTCATTTAAAATGATTAATAAACTCTCATCAAATCAGACCACAATTTATTTTGGAGGATCATTATATTTTATTGGTGAATTGATAAAATTAAATCGTTTAAAAAATTAGATTTTCTCCCCATATATTGCCAAATAGCAAAAATATCCACATTTATAAAGATATATTGATTGATCTAAATATTCTCAAAAAAGTAGGTATTAATAACTAACCTTAATCCTCCAGAACCATTCTTGTGGTTTTCTTCAAGAATGGTTCTACTCAATTTTCTTTTTGTTTTTCAAATAAAGTAGTAAAGCTAATCCTTCATATGCAATTTTCCATAATTGTCTAAATAATGGTAGCTTCAACAATAAAGACAGGTATCTCCATCTTGGAATTGTATCCCATAAAACTAAAAAGGACTCTGATCCAGAAAAAATTTTTCCATCATGATATACATGCATTCTTCTAAATAAATCTTTTTTGGAGAGATGGTTTATATGCTCATCTTTATTTTTTGAAATATCAACATAATTTATATTACAGGTTTTCTTTTTATAATGACTTATTTCTGCATTACAAATATTACATGAACCGTTAAAGTATACTTTCATTTTGATAACGCAGGAGGAGGTATTGAGCCATCCTTAAATAGATCATACCCCTGTATGACAGCAGGTCTTAGTGATATTTGATTATACCAACGTAATAAATTGTTATATTTATTCAGACCTATATCATGAATTGGATGTCTAGCAATCCAAGGAAATGTTGCAATATCTGCAATAGAGTATTCTTTTGCTAAATATTCATTCATAGATAAATGATCGTCTAAATTTTTGTATATCGTCTCTGCAATTTTAAAATATCTATCTTCACCAAAATCACTTTTACCGGGGTTATAATGATGAAATTGATGATGCTGACCTAACATTGGGCCAATATAGCCCATTTGAGCCATCAACCACTGAGTTGTTAAAATTTGATTTGAGCCATAAAACTCCCCTGATAAATTTGCCAAGTAAATTAAGATAGCACCAGACTCAAATATGGTCTTGTTATTATGTCTTAAAACAGGAATTTTTGAAAATGGAGAAATTTTTTTAAACTCCTCGCTAAATTGTTCACCCTTATTTAAATTAATTAAAGTCAAATCATAACTCTCATTAATCTCCTCTAACATTATTGAAATTTTTCTTGCATTTGGAGTTGAGTCTGCAAATAACTCAAACATTCAAATTAAACTCATAATATATTTATGAACAAAATATCCTATTACGAGTAAAGTCAATCCGATCAAATAAATTAACCAAAAATTCATATTGAGATTTTTTGCAAAGAAAAAAGGTAAGAAAAATAAATATGAGACAGGTACTCCAATAAGAATGCTTTTTGCAAATATTACAGTATTTTCAGTATTTTTATGCTCTAAGAAAGAGAAGGCTATGGCTATTATACTTGCTATTGGAAGAGCAATAATAAATCCAGATAGCTCAGGTTTTTTACCGGAAAGCCAACTTGCAAATGCAATCACAAGAGCAGCTAATAAAACTTTTAAAGCAAAAATCATAATTATCTATTTTATACTAATTAATAATAATTAAAGATTATTTTCAGGTATTAAGAAAGTTGTTGATGCCCAATCACTATGCCAGATTGGCTCATTTTTTTCTGGGTCTGCTTTTAATGGATAAATCACAACTGAGTCTAAAAGATATTCCCTTCCTGGTTCAATATCAAAAGTGAGTTTTCCTTTATCATCCGTTATGGTATTTACAATTGATAACTTTGTATTTTTATATTTCGAAAAAATTGTAACAAGATTTTTTTTTAGTGGTTTTTTTTTGTAATATAAAGTTCCACTCATTTGCTTTGAATTCAATTCTTTGTAAGGATTTTGGTCTAAAACAAATTCAAATAGAAGTCCTGTTTTTTTATCCTTCCCCTCACTGCCATTTAGTGTAATAAGAGATTTTGCATAACGACGATAACTCTCAATAAAATTACTTTCGGGAAATCCTTTCTCAAAATGAGTATTGATTAGTTGCTGGTAACCTTTTTCATTAACAAAATCCTCGAATTTTTGAAACTTTTTATAATCAACATATTTATCTTTAGTTTCATGATAAATAATTAATAAATTGTCTAAATTAGTCGTTATATTAATTGCAGGCACATCACCTAGTATGCCCTTTATTTTTTCTTTTTTATTTTTGGATCCAGATACTATTTTAAATGTTTTAAAATCTTGTGGATTATACATTAAAACCATACCTTGAAATTCTTGTCCTACCCTCAAGTGAGCATTTATTAAGTCATCATTAAGTTGATATTGCGTAGGCTCGATCCAAAATTCATGAGCGTTTGCTCTAATAGAATAAGCAATAAGGAGCAAAAAAATATAAAGAATTTTTAGATGAATTTTGGTAAACATGACCGAATGATTAAGTACTTATTTTTTCTAATTTTAATATTGAGCTCTCCTCTGCATTCACACGAAATTAAACCCGCGGTGATGGATATTACCATTATTGAAGGAAATGCATCAATCGAATTTAAATTAAATGCAGAAACTGTTCTCTCTGAAATTGATGCCTCTTTATATCAGGATACCAACGACTCACCTCAATCTCAAAAATATGATGCGTTACGGGCCCTTTCCACTGAAGAAGTAGAGAAAATGGTCATAGAAAATGAAAATAAATTTACAGATAAGATTAAAATCAATATTGGAGATGAAACTATTCCGCTTTCTTTAATAAATGTAGATACTTTTCAAGAAATAAACGATGAATTTCCCAGAGATACAACTTTAAACATAGGTTTTGAAATAAAAGATGAGTCTTTTACCATTCAATTTGAAAAAGAATTGGGTCCCGTGGTAATTAGACATTTTGAGGATTTATCAAAAGAGTCTGTTTTATTTACAACTTATTTACAACCTGCTGAAAGATCATCACTCATATCCCAACAGACACGGTCTTCAGCTTTAAGTACAACAATTGAATATTTAGTTTTAGGGATAGAGCATATTGTTCCTAAGGGACTTGACCATATCTTATTCATAATAGGTATCTTTTTTTACGCCATCAAATTTAAACCTTTATTACTTCAAGTCACAATGTTTACAGTTGCGCATTCGATCACACTTATTCTAGCTAGTTTTAATTTAATTTTTATACCTGCTACTATTGTTGAACCGTTAATAGCATTGTCTATAAGCTATGTTGCAATTGAGAATATATTTCAAAGACGTTCAACTTTACTTCGGTATTTAATAATTTTTATTTTTGGATTAATTCATGGTTTAGGTTTTGCGTTTGTGCTGGGAGATATTGGGTTAAATACTAGTCAACTTGTTTTAAGTTTAATCTCATTTAACATTGGTGTAGAAATAGCACAGATAGCAATTATTATCTTAGCATCA
>CACNLH010000020.1 GCA_902621205.1 uncultured Alphaproteobacteria bacterium
CAAAAACATTACCTTTTTCATTTAGGCATATACCACCAGCCTCATTTACTAAAATAATACCTGCTACGATATCCCAAAGATTTAATCTTAATGACCAAAATCCATCAAATTTTCCTGATGCCACATTCGCTAAATCAAGAGCTGAAGAACCCAGTATTCTTACACTAGTTTTTCTTTGAAGCGATCCTATTTGAGCAATTCCTTTTTCAAGAATATCTTCATGCTTGATTTGCACACCAGACGTAAACATACATCCATCTAACTTATCTCTTTGGGAAACCCTGAGTCTTTGGTTGTTAATCCAAGATCCAGAACCCTTATGAGCCCAAAACAATTCATTCAAAATTGGGTTATATGTAACACCAGCAATAATCTCTCCTTTTTGCATCAATCCAATGGTTACTGCAAAGTAACCATTTCCATGTATGAAATTTTTTGTTCCGTCAAGTGGGTCTGAGATAAACACAGGAGTATCACCTTTAAGCTTATCTAAATCTTCAGCACTAAAAGTCTCCTCGTCAATTTGAAGAAAATCAGGTCTATCTTTTCCCAAAGTATAACTGATAGTTTCAGATGCTCTAATATCTGCAGAGGATACAAAATCATTTTTATCTTTTTTAGAAATTTGAAGTTTCTCAAGCTCTCCAAAATCTCTTATTAAAGATTTAGCTGCATTCCTACATGCCTTTTCCATAACTACAATTACTGGTGGGACAATAGCCATAGAAAAAATTATTTTGCTTTTTCTATGTAAGTTAATTCAGACGTGTTAATTCTAATTTTGTCACCGGTTTCAATATGAGGTGGAACAGTAACTCTTACACCGTTAGTTAACAATGCTGGTTTATATGATGAAGATGCTGTTTGTCCTTTAACAACTGCCTCTGTTTCGGCTATTTGTACAGTAAGACTTTCAGGAGGATTAACATTCATTGGTTTTTCATCATAAAACTCAATAGAGACTCCCATTCCATCTTCAAGAAATTTTGCTGTATTTTCATTTACTTGACTAATATTCATAACTATTTGCTCATAGGTTTGGTTATTCATAAAAGTAAAATCCTCTCCACTACGAAATAAAAATTGATGATCTATCTCTTCAGCGCGAATTTTTTCAAGAGACTCTGAGCTTCTAAATCTCTCATTTAATTTTGAATGGTTTGAAATATTTTTCAACTCAGCTTGAATATATGCCCCACCTTTTCCAGGTTGTGTATGGGATAATTTAGCGACTTTCCAAAGCGAATTATTATGTTGAATTATATTTCCTATCTTTAAGTCGTTAGCATTAATTTTCATTTAGATTTATAAATTTGTATCATTCGCTCTAATAAAGCCAAGGCATCTACTCTCGATCTTTGAAAACAATTTCTTCCAATAATTGAGCCGTTTCCATCTCCCTGGTGAATTGCAAGCACCTCATCCATTAAAGCTTGATCATCTTTTGCATCCCCACCCGAAAATACTACTAAGCGTTTTCCATCAAATGCAACTTTTTTGATATGAGCCACACGATCTTTTAAAGTGCTTATAGGTATATTATTATCTTCAAATGCTTTTTTAGTTGGGTCTTCCTCTAAAAAATCACTAGGAAGTTTTACTTTAATAATATTTGCCCCCAATAGAGCAGACATGTGTGCTGCATATGAAATTATGTTCATTGCTGTTTCACCTTTTTTGCTAATCTTTGAACCTCTCGCATAAGCCCATAAAACAACAGCTAGCCCATTTTCTTTAGCCTCGAAACTAAGTCTTTTAAATTCTTCCATTAATTCAAAATTATGATCAGACCCAGGATAAATCGTAAAACCTATTGCAGTACATCCTAATTTTAATGCATCATTTACACTCCCAGTAACAGCTTGATCAAGAGATGTTGCAAGAGTATTAGAGCTATTAATTTTCAATATAGTAGGAATTTGTCCATTATAATTTCCAGAACTTGTTTGAAGTAAACCAAGAGGAGCAGCATAAGCTGATAAACCAGCATCTATTGCAAGTTGGTGATGATAGTTTGGATCGTAAGCTGGGGAATTCACAGCAAAACTTCTATCGGGCCCGTGTTCAAAACCTTGATCGACAGGTAAAATTATCATTCTTCCAGTTCCGCCTAACTTTCCATGTCCCAAAATTTTCATTAGATTAGATCTAACTCCAATATTTTCGTGAGTGTAGTTTGATATAATTTTTCTTGTAGTATTTGTTACTTTCATTATAGCTCCTATAAATTACACACTTGAGCCGTTGTCTCAAGCATTCTATTTGAAAATCCCCACTCATTATCATACCAAGTCAATACTCTACCAAAATTGTCTGACACTGTTGTTGTTTCACTTAAATCTAAAATAGAACTCCTTGCGTCATGATTATAATCACTCGATACTTTAGGGTCTGTATCTACTCCTAAAATACCTTTAAGAGAGCCATTTGCATATTCTTGGAATTTATTATTTAAATTTTCAATTGTGATATTTTTTTTAGTGTTAAATTTAAAATCTACAAGAGATACATTTGGCGTTGGAACTCTTATAGCTGTGCCATCTAATTTTCCATTTAAATGAGGAAGGACGAGACCGACTGCTTTAGCTGCACCTGTGCTTGTTGGTATAATGTTAGTTGATGCTGCTCTTGCTCTTCTAAGATCTTTATGAAATGTGTCTACTGTATTTTGATCACCTGTAAAAGAGTGAATAGTTGTCATGTATCCATTTTCAATTCCGAACTCTTGATCTATGACAAAAGCCACAGGAGCCAGACAATTAGTTGTACACGAGGCATTAGAGATAATTTGATGATCTATATTAATATTTTTGTCATTAACTCCTTGCACAACCGTTATATCAGCACCAGAACATGGAGCAGAAACTATAACTTTACTTGCTCCGCTTTCGATATGAGACATAGCCTTTTCTTTAGATGCAAAAACACCCGTGCACTCTAAAACAATGTCGACTTTCTTCTCTTTCCATTTCAAATCAATAGGGTTTCTCTCAGATGTTACAGTTACTGTATTTTCCTCTATTGAAAATTGTTCATTGGAAATTTTTTTTACCTCCTTATTGAGAGGTCCGTGAATACTATCATATTTAAGTAAGTGAATATTTGAGTCAATATCAGCCAAGTCGTTTATATAATTTATCTCATATTGATTGCTAAATTCATTTAATCTTTCCAAAAATGCTCGATAAATAAGCCTACCTATTCTACCAAAACCATTAATCGCTACTTTTTTTTTCATTTTGTTTTAATTTTCCTTATTATTTTACTAGATACAGTTTCTGTTGTTAAACCAAATTTTCTAAAAACTTCATTCCCGGGTGCACTAGCACCAAAATTATCTAATCCAAATATATTTTCATATTTTGTGTACTTATTCCAATACATTGTTGATCCAGCCTCAATTACAAAAGTTTCACGTGATTTTGATTTTAATAAATTGTTTTTTAAAGTTTTTGATTGTTTTTCAAAAACAGAAGTTGATGGCATTGAAATCACTTTTGCAACAATACCATCATCTCTAATTCTTACAGCAACATTGACAGCTAAAGACACTTCTGAACCAGTAGCTATAATAGTAATATCATTATTAATTTTTGGACCATATATAACGTAAGCACCCTTAAATTTTTTTGAGTCTAATTTTTTATTTGAAATTTGTGGCAGATTTTGCCTTGAAAGACAGATAAATGAAGGCGCATCTTTAATTTTTAAAGCCTCTCTCCAACATACTATTGTTTCTTTAAGATCGCAGGGTCTAAAAACATAACTATTAGGTATGAGTCTTAACATATTAATTTGTTCAATAGGTTGATGAGTAGGACCATCTTCACCTAATCCAATAGAGTCGTGTGTG
>CACNLH010000021.1 GCA_902621205.1 uncultured Alphaproteobacteria bacterium
AATTATTAATGTTAAAAACGAAGATCAAATTAATTTTGCTACATCAGTTTTTGGTAGTGGACCAGCATTTATTGCATATATAGTTAATATTTTTGTAAAAGCTTCAAAAAAACTTGCTAAGCCTCATAACATGAATGAAAAAGAAGTTATAGAATTATTCAAAAATGTATTAGAAACTAATTATTCATCTAAAATGCTAAATGATTTTGTAAGTTCTATATCCAGTAATAAAGGAACTACACAAGCTGGTGTTAATTATATTAAATCACAAAATATAGAGAAAATAATATATACTACATTTCTAAAGGCTTACAAAAGAGCCAAGGAAATAGATAGTGAGAAAAAAAATACAAAATCTAAATAAGACAAATTTAAAAAAACTAAATACAATTGCCCATTTAAAGAGCTTTCCCATTAAAATTAAATCAATTAGTTCAGAGTACCAAGACCTCAATATTTTTATTAAAGATTTCGAAAATTTTATCTCAACTGAATTAAAAATTCCTTCTAAAGAACTTTCCTCACAAGACAAAATTTTTGAAGGAATAATTAATAGATTAGATTTTCTTAATGATTACAAAAATATAACATTAAGAATCTATTTGGAGTCACAGAAAAAACCAAAATATTTTTTAAATTTATCCAAAAATATTAATAATTATTTTAATTCATTTTTAAATTCTAATGTTGAAAAAATAATAAGTAACATTATATACCTTTATGCTTTTAATGTATGGATTGAGGATAATAGTAGTATGGATAGAACTATGGCATCTATAGGAAATGCATTTGATAATATTAATAATTTAAAGTCATTTATTAGTAAAAGATGATTAATTATTCTGACTTTGAAAAAGTTGATATCAGAGTTGGTACTGTAATTGAGGCAAAACTCAATAAAAAATCAATTAATCCTAGTTTATATTTACTGATTGATTTTGGTAAGAAGATTGGCCAAAAAAAAACTTCAGCACAGCTTACCAAATATTATCTTCCAAATGAATTATTAGGTAAACAGGTTGCTGCGGTTATAAACTTCCCCCCTAAACAAATTGGTAAAATGATTTCAGAGGTATTAGTCCTAGGTTTTCCTGATGATGATGATAATCCAGTTTTAGTTATGCCTACAATGAAAATTTCAAATGGAGGGAAGCTTTTTTAGAATTGAAGTTACAATATAATTGTCACTTTTAAACCACCATACGAAGATTGTTGGAAATTTAATTCACCATTATTCAACTTTATCAATTTTTGAACAATTGAAAGCCCTAAACCTGTGCCCTGATTTAATTGGTCTGATCCTTTAACAAATGGCCTTATTAGTTGTTCTTGGGATAATGTCGTGCCTGGGCCATTGTCTTCAATATTTATTTCCCATTTATTATTTAAAAAATTAGAACTAATAAATATTTTTTCACCAAATTTATCAGCATTATCGAGTATGTTCATGATAGCTCTAGTAATTTGATTTTTTCTGATAAATGTATAACTTTCATAATTACTCAAAACTTCTAATTTTGCATAATTTTGCGCTATATCAGATATAAAATTAGCAGTGTTAATTTCATCTAGATTTTCGTTTTTTTCATTTTTAATAAAATCTAAATAATGATTTAGCATGATGTTCATTTCTGAGATATTTTGAGATATTGAGTTTTTCAATGGCTCATTATTGATTTCCTCAATCATTAAATTAATTCTTGTAAGGGGTGTTTTTAAATCATGACTTATACCAGCTAACATGTTCCGTTGATTATCTAAGGTGCTATTGATGTTATTATGCATGTTATTGAAGTCTTTAATTAAACCTCTAACTTCTGATGATCCTGTCGGTTTCAAATTTGGAGTATTTATACCCCTTCCAAAACTTCTTGTAATTATACCTAGTCTTTTTAGAGGCTGAATTTGCTTTTTTATGAATAAATATGAAATTACAGATAAAATAATGCTTACTGCAATTGTCCAAATAAAAAACCCACCAACAGTTTTTGTTACTACTCGTTTCTTAGGAACTAAGTAAAAGTACTCTAACTTATTTTTATCAAAAATAACAAAATGACTTTGATTTTGTAAGATTTTAAAATTTCTAGATATTTGGCTTAAAGAGTTTTTTATCCTTTTTTTAAATATCCAATTTGATAACACATCTGCTTTACTTATATCAAAGGAATCGGTTCTTATGATTTGCAATGTATTTGCATAACTATCAATTGAAGGCGAATCTTTCTGCATTTCTAAAATTTTTATTTCATTAGAAATAGATTGAGCACTTCTTTTTAATACTAAATCCCAGTGTAATTCAAAAAATATTATAATTCCTATGATTTGAACCAATACTATTGGTATTGTTATTAGATACACTGATCTAACTAAAAGACTTTCTGTAAAACTTTTCCATTTAAACATTATATGAAAATTTTATAACCTTTTCCGTGAACTGATCTAATTATGTCATTTAAATTACATTCTTTTTTGAGTTTTAATCTTAATCTTGATATTTGCATGTCCCCACTTCTTGATAAAAAATCAAGTCCTAATTCTTTATTTAGTAAATCTCTTGTTAAATACTGATGGGAATTATTTATTAATAATTTTAATATTTTCACTTCATTGCTAGATAGACTTATATTTTGCTTTTTAAAAAGTAATTGTTCTTTTTTCAAATCAAATACTGTTTCATTTCCAAAATTGATTAAATCAAGTGTCTGTTTTTTTGAGATATTTTTTTTTATTTTTAGTAATAATTCTCTCGTGTCGAATGGTTTACCTATATAGTCATCAGCACCAAGTTCTAATCCAATTACTCTGTCATCTACATTGCTTAATGCAGAGAGAAAAATAACAGGTGTGTTGACTCTATTTTTTATTGTATTTTGATAAAAATCTAAACCTGTGCTGTCAGGTAGCATTACATCTAATACTATTAAATCAAATAAAAATAATTTTATTAATTTTTTTGCGTCTACAATATTATTAGCTTTAGATACCACATAATTATTAGTAACTAATAATTTTTCAATAAGAGCCTGAAGTGTTTCATCATCCTCTACTAAAAGTATGTGTTTATCATTCATTA
>CACNLH010000022.1 GCA_902621205.1 uncultured Alphaproteobacteria bacterium
TTTGAACAAAATGTCAGACAATCTTTATCTCTAATTAATAAAATATGATTGATACCATATTGTTTTAATTTATTAAATTTAATGGAATTATCTGTTGTAAAAAAATAATCATATTTTTCTTTATTAAAAGAGTTACTAAGTGTCGTAATTATTTGATTATTTAAAATACTTTTTGGAACATAGTCTACTAAACCTGAGCTGCCAGTCCATAAATTTGGAATTCCATATGAATGAAAAGGAAATATTAGTATATGATCCGAATTTTTTAATTCTGTTTCAGCGTACTTTTCAATTGAATTATAATAATCAGGAATTTCGTAATACCAACCTTTAAAGGGATGAACAGGCTTATGGTTTAATTGCATTGCTGTAATTCCTGGTAATAGATATGCAATGGTAATTATAAAAAAAATATAATTAAAATATGAAAGTCTTATACTAAAATTTTGCTTTAGAAAAATATTAAATTTCCATAGACCTAAACTTATTAATAATGAGTACAAGAAAGTAAGATCTAAACTAAATTTACCTCTGTCTCTAAATAGAGAAAAATATAAATTATCAGATAAAAAATTGTTAATTATAGAACCAGGAAAATTTTTTCCAGTCATTAAGAACATTAAAATAACTATGTATAAAATTAATATAAATTTTATTGAAGTAGTATTAGATTTCTTAATAAAATAGAAAAAAGAAATAAATATAATGAAAATATTTAATAAGATAACAATAAAGTTGTCATAAAAAATTGATGCAGGATAATAAAAGTATAAATCACCGAACTCATCTATTGTTGGTGCTTGTCTCCAAGCCCAAAACGTAATAAGCCTAAAAGTATCGCTTAAACTTTGAGTGGGCATCAAAGAAAATGTTCCTGCTTCTTGATAGTCACCTAATAAAGTAAAATATTTAAAGAAGTCGATAAAAATCCAATTAAAATTGATTATTAATGATGATAATAAAAATATTATTATCAATAACAAAATTTTTAAATGATAGAATTTTGGTAATTTAGTAAACTTAGGTTTAATAAATATGATTGTTAATGTGGAAATTAAAAAAGAAAGAATAAAAAAATTTATAAATGCAATATGTCCTATGCTACTCTGGGACAAGAATGCAAAGATAGAAGATAATAAAATGTAAAAAACTCTTTTTTGAAATTTCTCATTAAATTTTAATAAGCTAAAAAGGAACCATGATAAAGATAAAGGCAAAAAAATAAAACAGGGATTATATATATCCATAAAATAATAAATTGATGAGTTAATCGAGTAAATATAGAAAAAAGAGCCAATTAATCTGTAAGGGAAATAAATTTTAGTTATTTTTTTTAAAAAAAAATTAATAGATAGTGCAGGTAACAAATATTGAAAAAGGTAGAGAAGTGTTTTATTTAGAAATTCATCATCGACGATTATAAAACTCAAAATTTTTGATATTGTATAAAAAGGTATTAAAACATATCTAAAATTTGAATTTCCCAAATCGTTGAAAGTCCACGAAAAAATATATTTATCAAAATAATACCTTGAAAATAATTGATAATTTGATGGATCTCCCTGAGCAATTGAACCAGTATTTTTTCCAATAAAAAAATAAAAAATTATTAGAGTAATTATTGAAATCAATAAATACTCATAGTAATTATTATTATTTTTTATCAGCATATTTTGAAAAATTTATTAAAGATCTTATTTTGATTATAATCCTCACATAATTTTTTAGAACTCAAAGTATTTTTTTTATAAAGGTTATAGTCGTCAAATATATTAATTAGATCCTTAGATAATGAATTATGATTAAATTTGATTATTTTCCCTGCATTATAATCATTTATTAGTTGAGAAACCTCAACCGCATTCGTTACAAAAATTGGTAAATGAAAAGTTGCATAGTCTTTAGGCTTGGTAACATCGGCAAAATATGTAATTGAAGATTTTGATTTATCAGCAACGTAAGGAGCTATTCCTAGTGAAGAACTAATTAATATTTTATTAATTTTATTTCTATCTTTTATCAATCCATAAAAATAAAAGTAATCATCAACATTTAAAATTTTTATATATTTTTTTAAATTTTTCATATAAGGACCATCGCCAATAATTTTGAATTTAATCTTAAATTTTTTTTTCTTTAAAACAGATGCTGTTTTAACAAGTAATTGTAAACCTTGTCTTTTATATATAGTTGCCAAACAGATAACTTCTCTTTTTTGAAAACGATCCTGAATTGTATATTGAAAATTTATTGAATCTGTACCAACTGGAATAGTAAGTTGATCTTTTTTAATTTTAAAATTATTTTTTAATCTCATATGACCTATTCTATTTGATAAATTAATAACATAGTCAGAATTTTCTGAGGAAAATTTATCTAAGAAAAGATATAATTTATTAAGAAAGTTATTCGAAAATCTTTTTTTTGTAAAATCTATCGTG
>CACNLH010000023.1 GCA_902621205.1 uncultured Alphaproteobacteria bacterium
GATTTTATACAGAGTCAAATTTAATAGCTGATGGACATCGTGGAATTGACTTTTCCGCTGCAACAAGTGCTATAGAAATGAGTCTTTGGGATATAGAGGGGAAGAAAGAAAAAAAACCTCTTTATAAAATATTATCAAAGGATTATAGAGAAAAAGTTCCTGTTTATGCAACAATATGGAGTAAGGATTTTAAAAATGATGAAAATTTATCATCAAGATGTATAGAAACACTAAGCGATGGTTATGGAGGAATTAAAATATATCCACTTCAAAATAGAACTGTTGAACAAGCAGCAACATGTGTTTCAAAAATTAGAGATGTTTTAGGCTATAAAATACCTCTTATGTTAGATCTAGCCTGCCCTAAAGATACAAATATATCATTAAAACTAGCTTCACTTGTTGAGGAATTTAGACCTTATTGGTTTGAAGAACCAGTTGATGGTGAAGCAACAAGATCACTTAAAGATATTAGAGAGAAAACAAGTTTGAGAATTGTTTCAGGTGAAAAGCAATGTGGATTAAATCATTTTATTGAAACTTTAGCTTTGGATGCAGTTGATATTTTCAATCCAGATATTTCAGGTGTTGGTGGAATTATTGATATGATAAAAATAATCAAATTATCTCATGCAAAAAAAGTTACAGTTTCTCCTCATTGTTGGAATTCTATGTCAATTGCAGCATCTGCGATGGTACATGTATGTATGAGTTTTACAAATACAGAAATGGCAGAATTTTTTCCTGAATATATTCCATACTCATTAAAATTTAGTAATCAAAACTATGAAATAAAAGATGGATTTGTCAAAATAGAGGACAATGAAGGTTTAGGTATAAATATTGATACTAAATTGTTAATGGAAGATACATCTTCTTACAGAGAAACAGAATTAACTTAAAAATTAATTCTTTAAAACTGATAATGCTTTAATATGACTAGGGCTGACTCCACAGCAACCACCTATAATTTGTGCTCCACTTTCAACCCATAATTTAGCTTCTTCATAATACTCTTGTGGAGAAATACTCTCTATCACATTCCAATGTGGTTTTTTGAAAAAACCGTTATTCGGATATGCCCCAACAACACCATTATAATTACTTTTGATTATTTGAATTCCTTGATTTATCACCTTTATATCGGAATGAGCTATTAATATAGGACCATCATGAATTTTTTTAAATTCATTAATAGAATTTTCAAAATCATCGTAAAAAAATGCTTCAGAATTACTTATACTTTCTTGATATCCAAGCATAAGTTGATTTCTATCTCTGTTCAATGCACACGATATTGAAAGCCATATTGATATATCAAATTTATTAGAACAATCTAATAATGCCTCTATGGTTCTTGTCGATGAAGTCATCGCTTCAAGGATAATTAAATCAACACCTGCTTCAGATAAAATACTTAATTGTTTTAAAAAACCTGGTTTTAAGAATTTTGGTTCAATTCTATCCCAACTACCATATGTAGAAACCGAACCAGCTATACATACATTGGAATTAGAATTATTAATAACATTTTTAGCTATTTTTACACTCGCTTTATTCCATTCTTCGATATGGTTTTCATAGCCATATTCTTTCATTGAAATTGGAGTACTAGCGTAAGTATTAGTCGTAATTATATCTGAGCCTGATTGAATAAAATTTTGATGGGCTTTGTATACGATTTCAGGATTATCTACAGAACATCTGCCAGACCAAAGATTATTATCCATTGATGCTCCGAGTTTTTCTAGTTCAGCACCCATCCCACCATCAAGAATAATAATTTTTCCTGAGTTCAATTTATTTTCAATATCAGAATAAGACATAAAAATAAAATTAATCTCTATTTATTAAGGTAAGTGTAACCACAAATTTTGTTGCCATCTAAATCTCTGATATAAGAATAATACTCACCTTCATATCTCTCACCTGGGGCACCTTCATCTTTTGCACCTAAACTTATTGCAGTAGAATGAAATAAATCGACAGCTTCTTTATTACTTATATAAAAAGAAATTTGAGTTCCGTTACCAACTGTTGCTTTTTCTTCATTGAAAGGAGTTGTAACATAAAATTCTACTGCTTCGGGATTTGATTTAGGGGCGTAGGAGCCATAAGTATCAGTTTTTTCAATTCTCTTTAAATCAATAATATCAAGAAGGGTATCATAAAACCCAGTAGCTTTATCAAGATCGTTTGTTCCAACCATGACAAATCCTATCATCTATTTCCAACCACTAATTGCTTTAACTTCCAAATATTC